>NZ_LFLT01000110.1 GCF_001189955.1 Herbaspirillum chlorophenolicum
AGGAAAGCTGATGAGGAGTGACGCCATTGGACAGATGTCGAGCGGCTTGATGTGGCCCAAGGTTACATCCCATTGCGAACACGGTCAGCAGGTAACGCTCGCGAGCATTGCGTAATTTGGGATCGTCACCGGACTGCGGCCCGAAATTACGCGTGAACCCTGTCCAATGCTCAATGTTGGCGAGGATGTCGAGCAGATTGCGAGGCACGAGTCGGCTGTCTATCGCAGCTTGCAGCGCAATGGCTGAGGCAGGAATCTCGCGGGCGGTGACGCGCCTCAAAGTCGGTTCCCCATTGGCACCGATCGATACGTCGCCGGCGTGCTGAGGAAATTCGCTATCCACCTGCGCAGCCGTGTCCGCCAACATGCTTTTGAGGTTTTCGACGAAGGCTTGAGGATTGGCCGAGATACCAATCCGGTCGCAATAATCTGGGAGTAGTGCCTCGCACTCCTTCCAGGAAAGAAGCTGGCCACGGTAATCTGCAAATGTACCAGCACCTTCGATACACACATCGCCACTACGCAGATCACTGGCCAGATGGGAGAAGACGCAGACTTCTAAGTAACGGCGATTAGTTGGGTTTCCAAGGCCGTGAGAACGGCGGACAAGTTTATGCCATCGTTCTGAAGCAAACGATAGATCCACCTCATCGGCGATCCATTCTGCTTTCCGGTGTTCGTTCTCCATTACGATATCCAAAGCTTTGAGAAGAGCCTTGTCCTGCGTTGCGGGATGAAAAGCCAGCACCTTCGCCATCTGGAACATGGCAGCGCGCCAAGATTTGAAAGGCTTCCATAGCAACGGAAGATGATTTCCTCCGCTCCAGACTCGGATTGCCTCACAATCGCCCTGTAGCCGTTCCAAGCTGCCATGTGGGGCCAAGAGGTCGCGGATACGCCTTCCTGTCGGAGCATCTTCCATACCTTCGGCGAGAATCTCCACAACCTGTTCTAAGGTTGCGACAAGCTCTTCACTGAGCTCCCGCTGCCGCGCCTGCAGAATCTGCAATTCTTCTCGCGCGCTTTTATGAATGGCGCTGATGCGTCGAATGAACATCTCGGCAATGTCATCTCGGGCACCGATCCGCATGTGATGAATGAGGGCAAGAATAAGCGTTTGTCTTTTCCCTGGGTTGTAATCTTTCATTTCGGCCGCATCGAGGACGGCTGCACGGTCGGAGAGATGTCGCAATTTGTTGGCCGGAACATCTTCCAACAGCGTTCCGGGATCAGGCAATGACTCCAGCCAATTTAGCTGGTCCAACACTAAATCGAGATGCTTTCGAGAAGCCTTCTTAGCAGAGCGTTTGATCTGGTGATAAAGGGATCGGCGCTGTGGTAGTTCCGTATCTAGAAGACCATCAAGCCATTGCCTTTGGGCAGAGGACAATCGTTGGGAGATCTTTTTGTAGAGAGCAGATTCCACTGCTGCGTGAGCCTTTTCGGCAATAGTGTCCAGGGTGCTGAACGCAGGAAGTTCGTACCCTAACCGTACCAATTCCTCTACCGTGATATTGATGATGTCTACGCGAGTATCAACGATGGCGGCGGCGCGTTGCGAGATCTCGACAGTGATGGGCCTGGTCTTAACATGCTCATATGGCGTTACCCCAAGTAGCGTGCGAATTGCCTTGTGATGGCGATAAGGGGATATGTTCGAGTCGGGGTATGAAATTGCGTGGACAGGCTGCATACCGAGACTCGCAGAAATATGCTCCACGACTTCCTGGGGAATAGCATCAATGGCAGGAAAGTAGCGCAAAAACTGGAAGCATTTCAGATTCACCAGTAATGCCAGGCGCCGAGGCGCGGAGCGGGCGAAACCGGCTGCCCATTCCATTTCTTCAGGCCGCGGTGTGAAGGTTGCATGAAGATCTTTAAGTGTCAGCGTACGTGGAAATCTAGGATACGCAGTCCGTTCGATACTGGCCATGGTAAGGGGGATCCTTGGCAGGGTCGTTCAAAGGCGAAATCGTTGATAATTCGAGGTGACATCAACTGGCTTCCCGGACATTGCATCAGCCGCAGCTTCGTTGTCAATGGCAAGTTTTCACACTCTCAGATATCCTTTGCTGGTTGAGCAGACTCAAGTCACGACATGAATAAATTGTGACCACGAGATGCTATAAACTGTGGGACGAAATGCCCCAAAACATGATCGTTTCTGATCAAAACTGCACAATCGAGCTTGTATGAAAAAACGTCAAACCTACTCGACCATCCTCGAACGCGGCGGCAAAGTCTCGTGGCCGAAGGCATTGACGGACTGGAAGATAGGTCAACGTGTTTTCCTATCCATTAAGGACGGTGCCATTGCAGTGACTACCCGGCCGACGCGCTCAATGGACGGCCGAATATTTTCCACTCGCGTCAGCCGCAAATACAGCAGCAAACATTTCTCAGCTAGCTGATAGCTACCAGCTAGTTCAAAATTGAGCCGGCTCAAGTTGCGAAAGCAACTACCCCTTTAGTCACTAAAGGCGGGAAATTTCGCATGCGAAATTGTTCTCCACGCCGGACCATAGCCATCATCAGAGGATAACGTGGCAAGAATTCTCGTAGTCGACCTGGAAGCGACCTGTTCGGACGACGGCAGCATCCCGCCGGAAGAGATGGAAATCATTGAAATCGGTGCCTGCTGGGCCACCGAAGGTGGCTTGGTGCTTGAGCGGTTTCAGCACTTGGTCAGGCCGCTGGCGCAACCGATACTCACACCATTTTGCAAGCAGTTGATCGGCATCACGCAAGAAGAAGTGGATCAGGCGCCACTGTTTCCTGTTGCCGCGCAGGCGCTTCGGGCCTTCGTCAACGACGTGGTGTCGACCGATACTGTCTGGATG
>NZ_LFLT01000111.1 GCF_001189955.1 Herbaspirillum chlorophenolicum
CTGCAAGATGGGGCGCACCGCTTCTACGAGGCAGTTGGCTTCGCACGCGATGGACAACGGCTTTCCAAGATGATGCCGAAAGCTGTTGTTGCCTCAATGAGTGATGTCGCGGCGACTGCAGAAGGTTGATGCCAGGGAGCGTGCCGCCAGCGGTCCGAAAAATATTTTCAGCGCCGGCGTTTCAAAATGTCGCGCTATTCGCAGGCACCTTATTTCAGGGCAAGATGGCAGGGGCAGAAACTGCCGAAAAACCTCTTCCACAGCGGCTTTCATGGCGATAAAATCACGCCGTCACTAGACGTTTGCGCTGCATGCCACACGTTGATTGTGCCGACTTCTCGGACTGAGAACCTTGGCCGTGACCGCCTCGTTGGTCGGCTAGGAACGGCAGCGACGAGGGGATAACCGGTTACTGTGGGGTAGAGTTGAGAACACCGGTGCGCTGGCAAAGCTAGAGGCGTTATTCGAAAAGTCTGGCGGAATCTTCGTTTAATGGAAGACCGACGGCCCCATAGGGTCCAAGGAATATCCAATAAAACACTAAAAACATGTATATCCATATTAAAGGTTCTCTTTAACTATGGAATCCCCCTCCTATATTTATTACTTCGTAGTCATCAGGGTAGAAAGGCACTTCGCTCTTTGATACGGAGCTCAGAGCCCCTCCCAATACCTCCCCGAATTTAGAAAGCGCTTTTTAGGTCGGCGTATTACGCTTCGCGCTTTGCCGCCAGGGCGCCTGGCGGCAGCCCGAGGAGCACCTTACTACAACGTGCGAGAGGCTATGAGCAGCTGGCCATGACTACCCCTTCGGATAGGACCTTGCGCGGCGCCGTGTGAGCTAGAAATAAGCCCTTCTTCGCCGTTTTTAAAAAAATTCCCGGAAACCGGCCTGGCTGACAGAGCGAGTTGGGGGCGCCAGTTCACTTGGCCAAGCGAATTGTGACCTTCAATTCACCATTAGTTTGAAGTTCGGATATCTCAGAGGTAATCCTACCCAAAGGGACCAAGCCCGTTGAATATTTGAAGTCACGATAGAAAATAGCCAAGTTCCCCCAAGGAGCATAGTACGCAATCGAACCGACCTCTGGTTTGGTGCCGGGTGGCGCGCCGTCCAGATTGAGTTTTCGAGGAAGAAAGCCAATTTTCTCGGTCGATGCATAGTCCTCAAGTGCCAACGTGAGAGGCAAAAGGTCGGCGAAATCTCGAGCAGCAGCGGAGTCATCGATTTCAGCAAAAACTATCTGCTTTCCGGTATCAATTTCAATATCCATCTCCAGCCTCCTGAGTAGTCTTCGGAAATTTTCTTTCGCTATGGTCGGTAATCTTTCGCGCGACAAATACAATTCCGGGAACATCAACCCCGACTTCTGTGCGTATGGTGTGGAAGCTATGATGCACAAGTTCCAAACTAGCAGGCGCAAGGCGGCGAATGACGTAGTTGCAGCCGTGTTTGTACCGGCCGCTGGCATGGAGTAGATAGCCCTTTTCTCGCACCTGAGCGGCCTCTAGTGATTCGACCGTGAAAATGAAGTAACCGCCGGAACGAAGAGCTGCCGAGACTTTCTCGAAAAGAGGGGCCAAATCGCCAAAATAAATCAACGTATCAGCAGCTGCAACGAGGTCATATGCCTGCGGGTTAGCCATTAGATAGCCGCCGACTTCACCTCGTACTAGGAGGTCATAACAACCTCGTAAAGCCGCTTTTTCAAGCATCTTTCCTGACAAATCGACACCGACCAAGCTACTACTATAGGGTTCAAGAACTGGGCCACATATGCCGGTGCCACAACCGATATCTACGACAGAAAATTGATTCGATGGAGCGGAGATGGCAGAAAGGCCTGTCGAAATCATGGCTGCGCCTTTGTATGCCAAGCTCTCCAGTAAATTGGCTTCAAAGGTCTCTGCGTACTTATCAAAGTGCTGCTCTATGTAGCGGTCAGACGCTCTGGCAGGCACTTCCTTCTGAGAACACGCAGCCAGCATGTGTTCAGCCACGGCATTTTCAGGCTCATCTTGCAGCCATTCGCGATATAACTGAGCTGCTTCGTCCAGGCGCCCTAAAAAATAGAAGGAGATACCAACCAAGTCTCGCGATTTCCCCTCCATGGGCGGAACTACATAGGCTCGGCACTGGTAGTGAGAGGCCTTCATCTTGTCGCCGGCTTGCTCGTAAATTACCCCAAGATTCTGCAGTGCTGATACGAACTCCGGTGAGATATCAACGGCACGAGAAAACGCTTCCGCCGCTTCTTCCGATTTACCCAACCTCAGTAATGCTGCGCCCATGTTGTTCCAAACCATATGGTCAGCAGCATTGGCCTCTAGTGCGTCACTGTATGCAGACACCGCCATCTCGTACTGGGACAGGTTGAACAAGACATTTCCGAGGTCATTGTGCCAAGAGGCGTTCTCTGGCGCTAAGGCGCAGGAAAGCTGCAGCTTGTCGATAGCTTCGTTGTGCTTGCCAATTTGATGCAGATAAATGCCGTAGTAATGAAGTGCAACCGCATTTATCGGGTCATCTTCCAGTACGGAGAGATACACCTGCGCAGCAGCGTCCAAGTCACCTTCGAAATGTCTATTAATGGCCTGTTCTAAGGCATTATTTTCGGTCATGCGGTCGGTCGTAATAAGGATTGATTGACGTTTATCGCTCGCGTGGCGAAGGATTGAGTAGAAGTGACTCCACGAACACTAGGTCTGATATCGTGTCGATGTCTTGAACAGTAC
>NZ_LFLT01000112.1 GCF_001189955.1 Herbaspirillum chlorophenolicum
CCATGGGGAAAGGTCGCTTCAATGCCTACAGTGCAGGCAGCCATCCGGCCGGCGCCGTCAACCCACTGGCGCTGGAGCAGATCCACGCCACTGGTTATCCGCTGAATGACCTGCGCAGCAAGAGCTGGGACGAGTTTGCGGCACCGGATGCCCCCAAGATGGATTTCATCATCACGGTTTGCGACAACGCTGCCGGCGAAGTATGTCCGATCTGGCCTGGACAACCGATCTCGGCCCACTGGGGATTCGAAGATCCTGCTGCTGCTACCGGCACCGACGAGCAAAAGCGCGCCGTATTCTCGAAGGTTGCGCGTCAGATCATGACCCGCGTGAACATCTTTGCCAGCCTGCCGTTCCACACGCTTGAGAAGACCTCGATCAAGCGCGAGATGGACGCTATCGGCGCCACCCCGGTTTAAACCTTACGGCAGGAGCCATTGGGCTCCTGCCTCCCTGACTCCTCTTCTCTGACCAAGGAAAGAAAGTGCTGGCCGCTTTTGTCATCTTCCTGCTCACCCTGATTTTTGTCATTTGGCAGCCCAAGGGGCTCGGCATTGGCTGGAGCGCGTGCGCTGGCGCGGCCGTGGCTTTGGCTGCCGGCGTCATTCATCTTTCGGACATCCCGGTTGTCTGGCACATCGTCTGGAACGCCACGGGTACCTTCATCGCCATCATTATCATCAGCCTGCTACTGGACAAGGCAGGCTTCTTCGAGTGGGCAGCTTTGCACGTAGCCCGGTGGGGTGGTGGTCGCGGCCGCATGCTGTTCGTACTGCTGATCCTGTTGGGCGCAGCCGTATCCGCCCTGTTCGCCAACGATGGCGCCGCGCTGATCCTGACGCCGATCGTCATCGCCATGCTGCTGGCGCTGCGATTCTCGCCCCAGGCGACGCTGGCCTTTGTCATGGCAGCCGGCTTCATCGCCGACACAGCCAGCCTGCCGCTGGTGGTGTCCAACCTGGTGAATATTGTCTCGGCGGACTTCTTCAAGATCGGCTTTGCGGAATATGCCTCGGTCATGATCCCCGTCGACATCGTGTCAGTCGTGGCGACGCTCATTGTGCTCCTCCTATACTTCCGTCGCGATATCCCCGCAAACTATGACCTGACCCAGCTTCCGGATCCCGTCTCTGCCGTCCATGATCGAGCAACGTTCGTTGCCGGCTGGTGGGTGCTTGCGCTGCTGCTGGTGGGCTTCTTCTGGCTGGAAGGCCTCGGTGTGCCCATCAGCGCCGTGGCGGCGGTCGGCGCACTGATCCTTCTGGCAGTTGCAGGCAAAGGCCGTGTCATTTCCACACGCGAGGTCATCAAGGGCGCGCCCTGGCAGGTCGTGTTCTTCTCGCTGGGGATGTACCTGGTGGTGTATGGGCTGCGCAATGCGGGCCTGACGGACTACCTGACAAGCGTGCTGAACGGCTTTGCAGAGCACGGCGTCTGGGGCGCTGCCCTCGGTACCGGCTTCTTGACGGCTTTCCTGTCGTCGATCATGAACAACATGCCGACGGTACTGGTGGGCGCACTGTCGATTGACGCCACCACAGCCCAAGGCGTGGTGAAGGAAGCAATGGTCTACGCCAATGTCATTGGCAGCGACCTTGGCCCCAAGATCACCCCCATCGGTAGCCTGGCGACCTTGCTCTGGCTGCATGTGCTGGA
Source organism: Herbaspirillum chlorophenolicum (assembly GCF_001189955.1). Classification (GTDB taxonomy): domain Bacteria; phylum Pseudomonadota; class Gammaproteobacteria; order Burkholderiales; family Burkholderiaceae_D; genus Herbaspirillum; species Herbaspirillum chlorophenolicum. Next base: position 1,657 of record NZ_LFLT01000112.1, read on the forward strand.
CAAGAAGAGCATCCACATCTCATGGGGCTATTACTTCCGGGTGGGCGCGATGCTGACGCTGCCCGTCCTGCTGGTGACGCTGTCCGCCTTGGCACTGAGGTTGGGGAGCTGAAGTGGAGGCCCGCAAATCGACCTGGCTGATCCCTTCGCTTGGGCTGACCCAGATTGTCGGCTGGGGCTCGATGTTCTATGCCTACGGGATCTTGATGCAGCCGATGCAGACGGAGCTGCAGCTCTCCAAGCCGGTCGTGGTCGGAGCTTATTCCCTTGCGCTGCTCATTTCGGGGCTGATGTCGACGCTGGCCGGCAGCATCATTGACCGCATCGGTGGCCGATTGCTGATGGGCGCCGGAACCGTATTGGCCGCCTTGATGCTGGCGGCCATGTCGTTCGTTCACGATGCGCTGGGGCTTTACCTCATCTGGGCGGTAATCGGACTGGCCATGAGCGCGACGCTATACCAGCCGGCGTTCGCCGTGTTGACCCAGGTCTTCCAGGCAGATTTCCGCCGCGCCATCACGATGTTGACGCTGTTCGGCGGCTTTGCCAGTACCGTCGCCTGGCCGCTGACCCAATGGTTGCTGGAGCAGTACGGCTGGCGGACGACGTGGCAGATTTACGCGGTGGCCAACCTGGTGATCTGCCTGCCGGTTCATATGCTGCTTCCAGCAGCCAGGTCTATTCAGAAGACTAAGGCCGCCGCCAATAAGGATTGGGACCTGAAGGCGGTGCTACGGCAACCGAGTTTTTATGCAGTGACGACGGCCGTGACCTTGAACGCCCTGGTGTTCTCGGCAATGTCGTTGCACTTGATGTCGATTTTGCATGATCGCGGAATGACACCGTACTATGCTGCCGCAATCGGAGCGATGATTGGCCCCATGCAGGTGTTGGGCCGAATCCTGGAGACCACGATCGGGAAGAAGGCCAGCACCAGGCAGACGGGCCAGTTTGCCATTTCCTTGCTGCCAGTCGCTTTGCTTCTGCTCTATGCCCCAGCTGACTGGCTGGTGCTCTACGGACTGTTTGCCATCCTGTACGG
>NZ_LFLT01000113.1 GCF_001189955.1 Herbaspirillum chlorophenolicum
TGGATTAATTTCTCGAATGTCCGTTCCTGGCCGATTGCGAACTATATCTGTCTCATTGAGGTGCGCGAATGTGTCGGAAAGATGCGCCGGCACGGCGCGTAAACTTCATTTTCCGATTCGTTGAAGTGGACCGAAGCATTGGTTCAACGATGCATCCCAGCAGATAAGCAATTTTTCTCGTGTCGCATTGAGGATCAAATAATTTGTCACTTCATGTCCTACAGGTGTTCCGCCGGCGGTACCATCGCAACCAGTCTGGCCATTGCTTTTTGTCACAACATCGGTCATGCGATAAAAACCATTCTGGTCTGGCTTTTCGCTAAGGGTAAAGCGGCTCTCCGCAATTTCAGCGCCGCTCGTCACCCGCGCGGTGTTGTCGGACTTGTAGTGATATACCTCTGTGCAGCTATTGCGCTCGAATGTCCAGGTCCACTGCCCATGTATAGGATGTTGAATCGAGAAATCAGCATAGGTAGTAGGCACTGCGAAGACAAGGATCAGGGTAGCGAGAGCCGTTTTCATTTCTTGTTCTTGCCAATGCGATGAGAGGGGGAAGTCATTATATTGAACAGGATTAGTTACGCTGCAGCGCCTGATTTCGATGTCCGCTCCTGGCCGATAGCAGACTATTTATTTCCTAATGAATTATCTGTAGCCAAGGAGCTTCTGCTCTTCATGAAATAGAGTGTGAAGAAGAACGGCACGGCGATAAATACCATTCCATATGCAATCGTCTGACCATGAGAGACGAATGAGCCGAAGCGATGCGATTCTGCCCAGCTATTGCCTGGGAATAACCAAACTGCGAAAGTCAGGATCGCCCAGAAAAACACTAGTACGCCAACGATGTTTCTAATCTCAAAGCACTGAAACCGCAGAAGTAGTGCCGCAACAGGTACTGCAATGAAACCGATCAGCGGCAACACGAACACACTAAGCAAGACGCTGAGATAAAGCGCCCAACCTAGTATCGTCGCCCAACGGCTAAGTTCGTTCACGGGTCCAGTAGCACGACTACCGAAGTCCATTAACGAAGTAAGAAAACAAAGGATGATTAATCCGGCGATGCTCGATGTATAGGCCAAAACATACGGTCTGAGTCCCCACGACAAACGCTTTCCACCTCGAATAAAACGCCAAAAGATTAAGGGTGTGGCAATAATGATTAAGAAAATCGCTATGCCAGATGGGCGTGTCATCCAGAAGACGAGAAAGTCTGTTGCCATATACGAACCTATGTGTATTGTTTTTCCTACTGATAACGAAGTTCTAGGTGGCAAACGTTGAACTCGCACGTTACGAAAAACTGCTGTTTGCAATCGAGATCGATTAATTGTCGATGTCTGCATTTGGCCGATTGCGGACTTCGACGACTTAATTTCCCGCTCCTTAAACCCGCTCCAAAACCACTTTCACACTGATCGGATCGTGACTTTTTAGCCAATAAAAAACCTCACTTTGGCTGACCGACTTCCGAAATGGGGCGATCTCCGATGCATGTGAGCACCACTTATTGCCTTCGGCTAGTTCGCTAGTAGCTTGATTGTCCTGAAATCTCAACGTGATATGCAGCTGCCGCATGCTATCGGTCTGTTCGTCCACATCATCCAGATCGTCGATCGTCTGCCTAGTCAAATCGATTTCAAAGGCTTTTCCCATCCCCCAATCATATGTTCCCCATTGAAACAACAGCATGTCGCCGCCGGTCTCAGCTGTCGCTTCAATTCGGGATTGCTCATATTGAGAAAACACCCATTCAAAAAGGTCACTGTATCTCCCTTCGAGAAAACAACTAGATGAGTTGATTTGGGATTCGAAATCTTCAAGTGTCATAGTGATTTTTGATTGATAGCTGAATTGTTTTGATAAGCCTGAGTTTCGACGCTTGAACTACCGCTTCTGGCCGATTTCGGACTTGACTATTTTTGGCATGCTCGCTAACCCCGAGCCAAATAAGAATCGGGTTCTAAAAGGATCAATCGACTATGCGGAAGGTTAATTTTTTGACCGAACAATAGTCTTTCACTTTTTCCATGATTTCTGCTCTGACAATGGGATCCAATTCTTTTCTTTCGCCCGAGGATATTTGTTGAAAAATATTATCCTCATGTACTAAGCGATCGATTCCTTGCTCAAATGCTGGTTCGAAGCCGATTAGAAAAGATCTACCTGCGATATCAATCTTCAGGGCCATTTTATGCGCCCGATATATATAGGTACCGTCGGGAAATCGGTAACTTGTCGTTAACGGTTCAAGAGCATTTCTAATATTTCGGATGATGTTCAATTGCTACCTATTGAGAATTGGAAATATTTTCGTACGTGACTTTAGCCTTAGGCGGCACGTCTGCTCTTGGCCGATTGCGGAAATATGGCTGAGAGACTGTATCGATATTCAATCGCAAGCAACGCCCGTGGCAACAACTTTCCAGACTGCCGCAAGATTTTTAATGTCGAAACTCATACTGCAAGGGCCTCCATCGGTAAAATCGATTCTAATTACATCATCGATTTCCCAGGCGCTGACATTCCATGCCTGCATCCGAGCTGGTTCAATAGAAGTTCCCGGGACCTGAGTAATAAGAAAATTTCCATACTCATCATAAGCTGCGATATTTGCACTACTGATTGCTCGTGCTGTATGCGCGATAACATATTCG
>NZ_LFLT01000114.1 GCF_001189955.1 Herbaspirillum chlorophenolicum
TCTTCCTAAGCGAAATGGATAAGCCGGGCTCCTGCCCTGGCTTTGTTGATTGTGGTGGTCTGCCGCGCCAGCGGATGCGGCGGGTTTCCCTCTGGGTTCAAACGTATCCGGCAGCGTGCGCAAGCTCCCCGGCTTGCGCGCGCCGTGCCGGTTCAGGCGACGGCATACGCCGGCATCGCCTGGTCGCGCACATGTGGAATATCCAACTGGCGCAACTTGCGATACAGCGAGGCGCGGCACATCCCCAGTTGCCGCGAGGCGGCGGAGATGTTCCAGCGGCTGCCGACCAGCGCATCGATAACGCGCGTGCGCTCATCCCGGAGCGGGTCGCCTGATTGGCGGGAGGGAAACGCCATCGCATCGGCTTGTGGCACGATGGGACGGACATTGGCGGCCTGGCCGGTATGGCCCAGGTTGGCCGCCGTGAATTGCATCAGTTCTTCGGGCAGATCGCGCACTTCGATGCGCCCGTCATTCATGACCGCACAGCTATAGCGGATCACCGCATGCATCTGGCGCAGGTTGCCTGGCCACGGATAGGCCAGCATGCGCTGCAAGGCAGCCGGCGCAATCACGTGCTCATCCGGCTGGCCGCCCAGTTCGTCGGCAATCATCTGCATGATCAGGCGGCGGCGGTCGGCGCGCTCGCGCAGTGCGGGCAAACGCAGCACGCCACCGGCAATGCGGTAGTAAAGGTCTTCGCGGAAACGCCCTTCGGCGATCAGCGTCTTCAGGTCCTGGTGCGTGGCGCAGATCAGCTGCACATCCACCGGCACCGGATGCGGCGCGCCCAGCGGGATCACTTCCCGCTCGGAGAGCACGCGCAACAGGCGCGTCTGCAGCGCGAAAGGCATGTCGCCGATTTCATCCAGGAACAGCGTGCCGCCGTCGGCCTGCTGCACACGGCCCTTCATGCCGCCCGGCAGCGCGCCGGAAAAAGCGCCCTTGCAATAGCCGAACAATTCGCTCTCGGCCAGGCTCTCGGGAATGGAAGCGCAGTTGACCGCCACCCAGGCAGCCTGGCGGCGCTCGCTGTATTCATGCAGGGCACGCGACAGGTACTCCTTGCCAGTGCCGGTCTCGCCGAGAATAAGAACGGGGATACCGCGGTCGATCAGGCGCTTGCCGCGCTCAATCAGGTCGAGCATGGCCGGATCTCCACCGGAGAGCTGGTCGATTGCGCGATAGCGGGGGAAATTCGAACGAGCTGTTCTGACGTCGTTTTTTGCCAAAGGTAAAGCTACCGTTTGTGTCGGCATGATTGTCTCCTGTCTTGAACTGCTTTTTTTCTTATTCGCGGCAAGGCAGGCTTTTGGCGCCGCTTCACCTTTGAGGCGGTCGCAAGTTTGCCACCTCTGGATCGAAGAATAACGAGACAATCCGATGACTTCCAATACAATGTACAGACACAATCAATACCTTGAAGGTATTAAATGATCGAACTGAGACACCTGACATATTTCCGCACCGTAGCAGAAACCCTTCATTTTGGACGCGCGGCAGCGCTGTTGCATATCTCGCAACCCCCGCTTACACGGCAGATTGCGGCCTTGGAGAAGGAACTCGGCGCGCAATTGTTCGACCGCAGCAAACGCGCCATCCAGCTGACCCCCGCCGGCAAATATTTTTATCGCGATACAACAGAAATTTTCAAGGTGCTGGAACGTGCGAAACGCAACGTATCGTCATCCAGCACCGGCAAGAGCGGTTCGCTGAAGGTCGGTTTCATGATGTCTTCGGCCTATAACATCCTGCCCTCGGTCACGCGCCATTACTCGGCAGCCTTCCCCGAGGTCGACATGCGCCTGACCGAATACGTGCCCAACCTGCTGGCCACCGACATCGAAGACGAGCGGGTCGACGTGGGCATCATGTACCGCCCTGAAGACTGCAGCCGCCTGGTCAGCCACACGATCTATGCCGAACCGCTCCTGGCGGTTTTGCCCAAGGACCACCGCCTGGCCGACAAAGCCGCCATCTCGGTAGCCGAACTGGCCCAGGACCCGTTCGTCAACATTCCTCGCAGCATCGCGCCGGTGGTATTCGACATCATCGTCAACCACTGCCAATCCAACGGTTTCCGCCCACGCATCGTGCTCGAAGCCAACCTGCAGCAAACCATCGTCAACCTGGTCGGCGAAGGCCTGGGCGTAGCGCTGGTACCGACCTCGATGCAGGCCATGCACCTGGAGACGACCGTGTTCAAGCCGCTGCTCAATGCGCCGATGGTGGAGGTGGCAGTGATCTGGAACAAGGAGAATTCCAATCCGTGTATCCGGACGTTTGCGGATACGGCAGTGGAGGTGTGGAGGAAGTTGAGGCCGGTGGGGAATTGACGATCACGTGAAGTGCTGATCGACGCTGGTTCCCGACTTTCGTCAGGACGACGCGTAGAAGCGATAGCGGTCAAAAACACTGAAGCCGCAGGCGAGAAGCAAGCAAAGCAAGGCCGAAGGCGAGCCGGTTACGAAGTCCGCTTCTGACCAGCCGCTGGAGTTGCCGAAAAAATGGATCAGAAAGACAGTCGGAGCGAAGCGACTCTGTCTTTCCCATTTTTTCGGCAACTCCAGCGGGT
>NZ_LFLT01000115.1 GCF_001189955.1 Herbaspirillum chlorophenolicum
ATCTTTAACCGCCACCTCGGATGGGACAGGTTCTTTCGACGCCCCGGCGATGAAGGCACCGTAGTGAGCTTTTTTCCCTGTTGCGGCATGGATGACTACCCCATCCTGTACAGAGAGTTCAGAAACTGGAACTTTCCACTGCTTGGCTGCAGCGGAAAGGAGCATTACACGTGCAGTGGCGGCGGCCTTTCGGATTTGGAACCAAGCGCCCGCCATGGCCGTACTTCCGCCGGTAGCTTGTGCAATGAAGCCATTCTTAGCAAAGACCGGATTAGCGTATTTTTTGACGTCAGCTGGTGCTGCAACCACTTGAACCTTGCCGAGGTTGAGGTCCAACTCTTCGGCAGCCAGGGTTGCAATGCCCGTGAATGTTCCTTGCCCCATCTCCAAATAGCTAGATACAACAGTGACATTGCCGTCGGCACCTACGCGAATGAATGCATTCGGGGAGAACTCAAGGCTAGAGTTCGCGGAGGGGGCCGCATGTGCGATGCCGCCACCAAAGCCAATTGCCAGAGTGAACGAAGCCATGCTCCCCAGAAACTGGCGGCGGTTTATCTTGAAGTCCCTGCCAGTATCGTTCGATACCGCAGCGGTGTTAAGCGCCGGGTGGGTACTCATCTGATTCTCCTTGTGTGCCGCAAAGCCGGTAATGTGGGCTCTGTGTCGACGATTTGATTACTTGGCCAAGTCTTTGGCCGCCTTATGAATAGCTGCGCGGATGCGTGGATAGGTTCCACATCTGCAGATGTTTCCGCTCATGGCGAGGTCGATTTCTTCGTCGGTCGGTGTTGGCTTTGTCGAAAGCAGTGCGATGGCCGACATCACTTGACCCGATTGGCAATATCCGCACTGCGGGACTTGTTGTTCGACCCATGCGGCCTGAACGACCTGACCAATTTTTTGCTTATCGACAGCTTCGATAGTTGTGACCTTTTTCCCAGCCAGGCCGCCGACCGGAGTAAGGCAAGCCCGAACAGGCTCGCCGTCAACATGAACGGTACAAGCGCCACAGAGCGCCATGCCACATCCAAACTTGGTTCCTGTCAGACCAATTTCGTCACGCAGATACCAGAGCAACGGCATTGCAGAGTCTCCGTCGAACGAGCGGCTTTCTCCATTTACAGTGAGAGTGACCATAAAGACCTCATAAATGAATCCACTCGGTGGATGGGTGCCGACATGGATGAAAATAAAAAATGCAGGTGGGTGGCTCGATGTACGAGACTTATTGAGCCTTCATGGCTGCAACGGATAGGGCTTCGGGCAGAGTCACGCCATTCTTGACGGCCAAGATTTCTGCCATGACGCTGACGGCAATCTCTGAAGGAGTTTTGCTGCCGATATAGATGCCAATAGGGCCACGCAGCCGTGTAAGCGATTCTTCGCTCTCACCGAAATACGTAATGAGACGGTCTCGCCTATTCGCTGTATTGCTTCGGGACCCAATTGCGCCTACATAAAATGCCTCGCTGTGTAGCGCTTCGAGCAGGGCCAAGTCATCGAGCTTGGGGTCGTGAGACAACGCGACAATGCATGTACGCCTGTCTGGGCGGAACTCAATGACGGCGTCGTCCGGCATCTCGGTAACAATGCGTACGCCATTTACTGACCACGAACCGATATGTTCCGCACGAGGGTCACAGACCGTTACCCTGAAACCGTTGAACAGCGCCATGGTGGCAAGATACTCGGCAAGCATTCCAGCGCCGATAATCAGCATTCGATAGTCGGGGCCCAAGGTATGACGTAATGTCTTCCCGTCGAAATGGAGTTCGTCAGGCTTACTGGAGAGCGCTGACGACGCCTTGCCATCGGAAATCGACACTGTTCGGCAAACCAGGTAACCAGCCTCGAGGGTCGAAACAAGCATCTGCAAGTCAGCCGAGGCTGGGTCGAACTCCAGAAGCAATTCCAAAGTTCCACCGCATGGAAGGCCAAATCGATGGGCCTCCTCTGCGTCAATACCGTACCGGACCTTTAATGGAGTCGTTTGCTGAGCCCAGGTCGACGATTTTGCGCCTACGTAGTTGAAGAGCAGGTCATCCTCAATGCAGCCACCTGAGACCGAACCCACCATGCGTCCGTCATCACGCAGAGCAAGCTGAGAACCAACGGGGCGTGGGGAGGAGCCCCAAGTGCTGACGACTGTCGCCAACATGGCTTTTCTTCCCTGAAGACGCCAATCGCGGAGTTCCCTTAGCACTTTTAAATCGGTATATTCCAGCATTCAGTATTCGCTATTCACTGCCCTCGGCGTATATCAATAGAGAGCTCGCAATGAGCTCACCTAATGCGAATAGTGCCACCTAAATGAGCTAATGATTGATTAGCTCAGCTAATAGCCCAATTAAGAATTAACCGTCTAATCAGCGGAATGTTCGTTCGTCAGAATGAGGAGCGGCGGGGCCCTCTATGGCCGGTGAGCTATGCGATGTTGTCTGTATCGCTCCCCGTGCAC
>NZ_LFLT01000116.1 GCF_001189955.1 Herbaspirillum chlorophenolicum
GCATTGGAGCGCCTGGGGGTCTCTGGTGCGGTACTTTGGTCCGCATTCACTGGATTTGCTGCAGTAGGCGCGGTGGCCTTTTTCGCCGCTTGGAGTGTTCTATCCAACCTATTTTGTGCCATCTTGATCTACACGACGCAGCCATTCCGGGTCGGCGACGTTATCGAAGTGCTGGAGGGCGGTGACAAACCAGGCGTTAGGGGGCGTGTGCTGGACATCAATCTGGTGTACACGACGCTATCCGAGGAGACGGAAGGGGCCGGGACTACACTGCAGCTGCCAAATAGTCTATTTTTCCAGCGTATCGTGCGCAGATGGAATGACGGCTCCTCTTCGTTATTCTAAAATTCTTCCCCTCGATGGGCCTGCTCTGGGCTCACCGCCATTCCCCAGTTCTCCAGCCTTTGAAATCATTACGCGATCGTAATAGACGCGTAATGATTTTGTTCGAAATGCCTTCTTAGAATGTCTTCTTGTCGGTGTGCCGCATCAATGATTCGGTGGATCTGACCATAGGTACTCTTCTTGGAGGTCTCGTGGACGCATTGCTCGCCCTATTTCTTGTCTCGTCAGTCTTATGCTCTGCGCCAACCTTGGCGAAGGGCGCACCTCAGCTGGAGAGAAAAAATGCAAGGTCTTGCCAGGATCTGTCTCTCGCCGTTTCGCCCAGCAATCCTAAGAGTAGCTGTCCAACGTCGCGCCTCTGTAGCCGTTAGCGGGCTTTTGTTGCAGATCAGACTTCAGCGTATTGATTGAGCAGAAATTCGAAGGTATGTCCGGGTTGAATTGGCATTTTCTTCGTTAGGAGGCGGGTGATGAACATCAACGGAATGAATGCGCTGTCGAGTGATGGTGGAGAGAAGGACGAGAAGTTTTGGAATAACGCGGTTCGTTTAGTGGAGCAAAGGCTTGGGCTGCTTGCATCGAATATCGCCAATGCCGATACACCGAACTACAAAGCCCGGGACATCGATTTCTCATCGGCTTTGAAACAGGCGATGACGAATTCAAAGTTGCCTGTCCTGTCAAAAGGGTACGCCACGGTCCCTAGGGATCTACCCGTCGAGGCCTTAGTACTCTACCGTTCTCCGACGCAACCGAGCGCGGATGGTAATACCGTAGATGTCGACCAGGAAAGCGCGGCGTTCTCTCATGAAGCGATTCGTTACCAGTTCTTCTTGGACAAGGCAGTAGGTGAGTACAAGGAGATCGGCGATTTGTACAAAAACATGGTGGGGTAGTGCGAACGTCACAATGGTGTGGCGACTGCTCCCGCCGCTGACGACCGAGTTCCTTTCAGATGACGCAATCCCAACAGACGCACGATGCCATCGTAGGCGTAATGAATGTCGGCTCGGTGATCATGCTGTTGCTTGTGCTGGCGTTTTATCTTTGGCTTAAGTTCAACGATCGTAAATCCACCAAGAAGAATCTGCAGACCAAAATCGCAACATCGAAGGCCAAGCAAAAGCGTCCACGGTCTCGTCGAACTGGGCGCTGAGCTATCAATTCCAGCCATCTCACACAAGACTGCTAACCAGCGGCTAATAGACGCGAGTTCGAGCCAGTGTGAGATGGCTCATTCAGAGATGCATTCGATTTCCATCGTAAATGGTTTCCCTCGCTGCTAACAGCGTGGCGGACTACTGCGCTTGAGCTTAAAGGGCCATTTGTGCTGACGAAGTTTCGCAAGAAAGGCGCGGTTCAAGAAGCGCCGGCAGAGGCCGGGTTCTGGCAAGTGTCGACGCCAACCTTCATTCTGCTTGTGGCGCTAGGTAGCGCGGCCCTTTATCACTTCCCCCTCTACAGATTCGCAGTCACTAATCTGGATATGTCTTCCCCAGGGGGATTTGGACTTTACTCACCCTGTTCGTACTTGTCTTCTTTACGAACGTGTTGGTCCTGAGTGTTGTATCCGTTTTTTCTCAGTGGCTACTGAAGCCGGCGGCGATGCTGATGGCAGCCATTAATGCGATAGCTGTGTATTTCATCGTGGTGTATGGGGTCGTACTGGACAAGACCATGATGGGCAATGTCTTCAATACTGATTTCGCGGAAGCATCCGCACTGTTTCATCCAATGCTTCTCGTGTACGTGGCGGCGTTCGGTCTACTGCCGATATGGTTACTTGCGCGGACCTCGGTTCGGCCAGTGTCTTTGATCAAGCGAATCGCCACACCTGCGGTGGCGACGGGATTGACCTTGTGCTGGTTGGTTGGAGCCTCTTGGACCTGGCTCTGGATAGACAAGTATGCCAAGCAGGTGGGTGCCATGGTGTTGCCTTGGTCTCCTGTCATTAACGGCGCACGGTATCTTTCCTCGAACATGGCGCCTTCGCCTCGCGCAGTTCTTCCTGCGGGGACATTCGCCAGCTCGAACAGAAAGGTCGTTGTTCTCATCATTGGCGAGTCCGCGCGCGCCCAGAACTTTTCTCTATACGGATACCGG
>NZ_LFLT01000117.1 GCF_001189955.1 Herbaspirillum chlorophenolicum
ATATTTGCAAGAGAGCGCGAGCGTTATGTAGACCATTTGATTGAAGCCAAGACGAAACTTGAACCAGAGTCTGGGCCGGTAGTAGGCGAACTCTTGCTCAGTATAAATAACGAAAATATTCCTTACCCATATCGTTACGTCCGGGTCGATGTCATGTGCCGGAGCAAGGACGGATCTCCGCAACCATGCCAGGTAACACTTCCCATAGACCCGGCTTTCGAGGCACGTGGATTTAAGTTTGAAGAAATTACTGTTGAGATATATCCCTTCACCTGGGACTCTATTCAGATAGTAGTCGACCAGCCGATACCCAATATTAGCCAGCTGGAAGAATGGATAGAACGATGGCTAGATGTGGAAGACAAGAATGATCCCGGCCCCTCCAACACGAGCCAAGCAATCCATTCCTTTTCTCAAGTAGAAAATCTAAATGGATGGTGGTTCCTTACGGGCGATTTTGGCTCTGCTCCCACCGATGCATTAATGGAAATCATCGAGTTAATAGCTGGCCAAGGCGTGACTCGAGTAGTGCTAAAGAGTGGCGGCTAGGGGCAGGAGCTCAGATTTCGGCCAAAAACGGACCAAATCAAACTGGGAAGAAGGTGATAAGGAATGCCCAACAGCTTGAGTGCAGCAAGAGAATGGCTTGATCTCGTGAAGAAGCAGCAAATACCCGAGCGAGAGATCGTTTCCGAGCAAATTAACGCCGGGAGCGTCACCGCTCTATGCGTTTGCGGTTGCCATGGCTTTGACTTCCATGTCCCGCGAAATGAGCCAGTACGCCCCCTGGAATCGAAGTCAACGCCGTTCTGCGAATTGGGTTTCGAGTCCAATTTTGAAGGTGAAATTGCGATTCTCTTGTTTGCTGATTCAGATGGTTATTTGTCTCGCTTTGATGTTACGTACGGCCCCGCGAATATTGAAGCGATGCCGGATGGTATTGAGGCGACCAAGTTAAAGCACGTTTTGTTTTCCAAGAATTAATAGATGTCCACTTTCGGCCAAAAGCGGACATTTGATTCGCCAAATCGAGGTCTGAAAATGCCATCCTTACCGACTCGCTCAAGCCAGCTCATTGGAGACGTAATCACGCTTGGCCCTGCTCCTCTATTGAAATCCTTGGGCTTTCGTAAGAAAGGTCATCACTTCTTCCGTGCGTCCAAGGATGCAACTTGCCACGTCAGATTTCAATCAAGCCAGTGGAATTCACCGGACCGAAGTAGCTTTACCCTGAATCTTTGGACATACTTGCCCGCGCTTGCAATTGCGAACGGCGAAGTCATTATTGTCGAGCCTGCAAAACAGATATTCGCACACTGTGGAACTCGGATCGGACACTTGCTTCCGCAGCAAGAGGATTATTGGTGGCAGATTAGCGATCCGTCCGAAGTGCCACAAATAGCTGATGAGGTTCGCTCGGCTGTCGAGAAATATGCTATTCCGTATCTCGAAAAGGCCGTCACTCTTCAAGGCATTTCTGAACTGAGCGGATACTTTCCTGGAGTTGGTTGTTTTCCAACCCGCTCCAAAGCCAATGCCTTGCGTTTGCTTGGTCGAGAACAGGAAGCTGTCGCAGTCGAGCACGCGCTTGAAGTGCAAAAAAAGGCCGGAGCGTCTGGTTTGGGTCGTTAGCGGAAACTACAATAGATCCGCTGTCGGCCAGAAGCGGACCTATTCAACTTGAACATTAAACACGCCCCAAAATGACCCACTCGGACTAATCGAGAGAAATTACTCGCTATGCTGCGCTTACTAAAATCGCCATCTCGACTAATCGCCTGGACTGTTGCCAACGTAACTGGAATGGGGCTTTATTTACTTCTTGCCTCACGGCTCTGGTCTGTCAAGGGAGAAGAAAATACCCCCGGCGGCCCAGGGGATGCCTTTTATTACATCTTTATTCTCCTTCCGATCCTGCTGTTTTTTGCAGCTATCAATGTGGCGGAGCTGTATCGGATCGTCCGTCGCTCCAATGAAAAAAGGATCGCTGTATTTATTTGGACTACGATGCTATGTCTTTGGATTGCGATCTTTCTGGTCGATCACATCCAAGGCGTACGCAATATTTCCGCTGATTTTTCGTGAATAAGAATGGCCGCTATCGGCCAGAAGCTGCCGTTGATCCATTTATTAAAATGTCTGCCCCCAAATCCTGGAGCGTACACAGATACGAATGATAAGTTGTTCTAAGCCATGATTGTGCCAAGGGACTGGTACTCCGTGAGATAGGCAAGCTCATTTTCGGATGCAAAAAAATAATTCAATATGCATACTATTCTTGTTCTTGGTGGCTACGGTTTTTTTGGAAGTCGTATCTGTCATACATTGTCCAAAGAAAATAACATTCATCTTCTTGTTGCAGGCCGCAATGCTGACAAGGCGCAGTTGATGGCGACACGACTTGGCTTAGATGCCTCTCAAGGCC
>NZ_LFLT01000118.1 GCF_001189955.1 Herbaspirillum chlorophenolicum
TACGTCACTGCCGCTACAAGGTGTGGGAATACGTCGGTCTCCGTGAACGGCAAGCACTACATGGCGCGGTTCTCGCGAAAGCGCAGTGGCAGCATGTGGTTTCAGCTGACAATCGACGTATCCAGGCACTCGACAAAGAGATCCGTGCTGACGGCCTGTTCGCGCAATACACCAAGGACATCAAAGACAAGGTATTAAATAAGAATGATGTGAAAATGGGGTGCCGATGGATGGATTTAGCTGAGGAATCCGGCTTCCCTCGTAAGTACGCTCATGACATGTATAGTCATTTTTGCAACTATGCGCACTCCGGTTTTGTGAGCGTGCTGCAGATTCGTGACGCCGCTCAGGCTGGGGACTATAAACAACTCGCTAGCGTCGCGATTTCCTTTTGCGCATTGCTGATGGGGCAAATTATCGATAACTATGCACGCCTGTTTTCACCTGTTAATCAGGCACTGCAGAATGATCCTGAAGCATTGGCGCTGCTTGAGCGTTGGCAGGCATTGTTAGGCCGACTCGGGACCCTGTATGGAGCTGAAGCACAACGCTCGCCCAAGGATAAAATCGAACAGCACCGCAATTAACCGCAGGGCGCGAACCCTAAATGCCAGCGCTGATAAGTGAATCTGAAAAGAAAAGATGATCAGGTAGATACTATGTATGTTCCGTTTAATAAAAAAACTCTGACAACTCAAATCGACCAGGCATTCTCCGTTAGCGCTGTAGCCAAGTTGGTCGCAGCGGGAATACTAACGCCGAAAATTCGCAAGCAAGGTCCATTCGAACTGCCCGCTATCAAACCTGAATACAACCATTTCTGTCATTTGCTTGGTGAGGTCTTGAAGAATCTACCAGAGCTTCCCGATTTTTCCGGAGATAAGAAGATTGCGGTGATGTCAGATTACGGTGGCGAGCACAGTGACGCGCTATATCAAACATATTCCTTCTTGTTCGTTGCTATGGATAAAACAGGACCATTCCAAGCGCGCATGCAGGAGTTGCGGCAAAAACATAAGATTCACCATCCGTACAGTGAGTTTAAATTTAAAGATCTAAGGTACGCTCCAAGAAAGCGTGCGCTACCGGAGTATCTGAGGTTAGTTGATACCTTGATCCATGGTGCGCTCGTAACCGTGGCAATAGATCGAAAGATCGAGTCAGTTTTCGCGATGTCGAAAGCTGCTGCAAAAAAAGAGATTACGAAGCAACTCCAAGATGGCGGATTTGGCACATGGAACTTTCAGACTGGCGAAAAATTACTTCGGATTCTTCACATTCTTTCTGCTTTCACCGCCGCTCTAACTCATGATCAACAGAGGTTGCTCTGGTATTCCGATAACGACAATATCAATGCCGATGGTCATGAGAGGTCTTTTGCTCACACTCAAAGTTTGTTCGGAAGTGTCGGCGCTATGTACATGACGCATGGCTTTGAAATTCTTGGTTTTGCGAAGTCGTTAGCTGATAAGAGTTTTCTGGACGATTTGTTGAGCGTACCTGATCTGGCTGCGGGAATTCTTCATGACCTGGCGACTTTCGACGATACTGGCGAAGATCCTCTTGGCGAGGATGGGAAAGTGGACGTACTGAAATGGATAGCTACATCATCTAATTTTCTAACTAAGATTCACCTACGTATTTCGCCGAAAAGCGACGGCACATATGAAGCTCATACTCTTACATTAGAGCCAAAATGGTGAGGCCCCCTCGGTCTGGACCTGATACGCTGTCGCGCCTTCACTAGGGGAGTAACACCGTGGCATCACGAGGCCTCTGGGCGGTCAGCACGAAGCTGTTGGGGCTTATCCAGCCCCGTGTCCATTGCCCATGAGGGCACGCGCCATGATTAAACCTCATGAAATCGGAGGGAGTGCCTTCAAGAAGTAGGGCTTCCCACCTTGCAACTAGCTGCTTCAGTGGAATTGATGCCCACGCGCTCGCCGCTTGGGACAAGACAAGGTGTCCACGAATATATTTACATCAGCCGGAGGTAACTAGCCGCAAAGAGGTCGCAGAAGTAAATGCGATCATAACTGTAAGTCGGCAGTATTGAAGCATTAAATGCAGGATGCTCAACGCGGGCGCGTGAGAAGGCTAAGTCTGGGCTAATATTGCTAGCCTATGATAATCCCATAATAAATTTCAACAATCACCAATCATGCGTTACAACGATTTTTCCGACGATACTGAAGATACGGAACATACCCAACTGGACC
>NZ_LFLT01000119.1 GCF_001189955.1 Herbaspirillum chlorophenolicum
GTCGTTGCATCAAAGTGAGATACCTCGCATCCGAAGATCAGGTAAAACGCACATGAAGAGATCCGGTAACTGGGGATAAAATTTCCTCTGCATGAATTTCATAGGTAACCGCCAAATTATTCATATTCTGAACACTCTGCAAATCGAGCCAAATCGGAAATAATTTAAATGATTGTTTGTGCTTCAACTGACGCACATAGAATTTCGCATCACCTCCCACTATTTCCAACTTTGGTGTTTCAGAAGCTGTTTCGAGAAGTATGTCTTTCATACTTGGAATATGAGGTAAATGTGTGCTGAAGTGATTTATTCCAGAATCAAATAAGGAGTTAGGTTTTCTCGGAGGCGTCGGTGCTTTCGGTCTATTTGGCAGTAGATCTTCTTTTAGAAATGAAAATGGCTTACTGCATCGCACGAAAACATCGATATTATTGGCCGGTGCAGATCCATCAAGATTTGACATTAGCAGATTCAGCTCTACTCTTGCCAGGGAACGGAGATGAAAATCGTATATATTTTCAAGATAGGTATGGTATTCAATATAAAACTCATCTAACCGCTGATCATATGAGGCTTGCTGAGATTCCGACATTTCATTGAAGATCTTACCCAATTGCAGCATCACGGCATGTGAGGCTAAATTTGAACCTATTTCATAGCCAGGATGATTTTTTTTCTTTGGATGCTTTTCCATCATCCGAGTCATTTCTCTTGTCAGGAACTGGTCTCGTTGAGGAATGGCCTCCTTTTCTACTTCAATAAATGGCTCGTTCTGATCGAACAGTAATCTTACCTTCGGATGTCGATTTTTAAATTTCTCTAATTGGCTCCGTAATTCACGGTTCTCAGTTTCTTGCTCATCTAACTCTTCTGGTAACTTATATTTCTCCGACAGATTCGTAACCTCAATACCACGCATCTTAAACTTGAAGGTAACTCCCAGATCAGCGGTCAAAACAAGAACATCTTTGCTTGGATTGTTCTCTCTATGCTCTAACACAGCCGCCACAAGACGATCATCGAAATTCTGTTTATCCAATCCATTGCTATGGAAATCAATCATTGGTTCGTTAGCATGAAAACGGATTTTCACATTTTGAGTTAGCTCAGGAGAGTCATATTTATTTAAGAGCCATGCACCATATTCACCAGCTCTTTTTCTAATCTTTTTAGATTGATTTTCTACTTTATTCTTTTCAATTTCCATGAGCACAACAGCGCACACTACAATTTCCACATTCCTACCTTGAGCGAATTCCTCCCAGCTGACTTGATCAAGACGCTGGTAGTGCAATGTAATATTAGTATCGATAAAAATAGTTAAGTATTTTTTACTGCTGGAATCCATTAATTCCCCTCCCAGATTAGAAAATATGGAGACTGGATCAATTAGCTTAGCAGCAAATTTCCAACGTTGGAATTTGACGCCATACTTTCGGTATGCAATATTTATTGGAGGAATAATTTTAATGAAAGAGTCCGTATGACTAATTTCTCAATTGGAGTAGTGTCTTTCGCTTTGGCCATATTGATGCCGATTGTGTATTTGCTTGGTTTTCAAGTTCGTCGGATCGGGGCGTGGTCAAAACGGCAACCTGGCCCCACAGATCGCATCGGATTCTTTATTCTTGTAACGGCGTTGTTTGGTTTTGTTGTTGGCTGTTTCATCCAGCCCCATTGGGACAAGGGAGAGGGGTGCCGTGATAGTGGTAAGTCTCCGATCTATTGTTTTCTCAAGATTTAAATAAACTCGTCAATCCTTTGGTTTTCCAGGGGATTCTTAAAAATCTTCAATGAATATCGAAGAAGCCAAATCTGAATTATTAGCAAGTCTTGAAGAGGGGGACATTACAACCTCCGAATATAGCCAACGCTTGGAAAAGCTACTGCTTCAAAAAATAAAGCTTCAGTCCCAAGAAGATGAAGGTGTTATTTCTAAGCTCAAAAGAATCTTCTCAGGCTGGTCAATATTCATTATTCTCTTGGCATTGTTGCTTGGTTTCTTTGTTAGCCCATGGTTATACTCAAAGTTCTTTGGTTATAAAAGTGCAGAACAATGCGCCATTTCGACCGCGCATAAGTATGCTGTTGCAGCTTGCTATCGCTTGTATCCGAGCATTACGAAATCTCAGTAAATGAATCTGTGTTTACTTTGAAGTACAGCTTCGTTTTATCTTGCAAGTAATTAAGCCGAAGAATCTCATCGTAGCCAT
>NZ_LFLT01000012.1 GCF_001189955.1 Herbaspirillum chlorophenolicum
GAAATGACATTTGAACGGCCCCGAGCGAGATCGGGAACAGGTTCTTGGCCAGCGGTATTGGCGGCAGGCCTGCGGGTAGTGCCAAGCAGCCCTGCGCCTTTTCTTTTACACTGGCCGCTGGCAAGGCGACGCCAGTGCGCCACGCCGTAAGAGCCTGTTCCAAGACATAGAAATGCAGAAATGGCCGGTCGACCAGCCGCCATCCACTACGGAGTTTCCCAGATGAGTTTCGCCATTCCCGCGCCTGTCCAGCCCACTATTCCGGTGGTTGGCGGCGATCCTTTCCCGGTGCGCCGCATCTATTGCGTCGGCCGCAACTACGCTGCCCACGCCCGCGAGATGGGCCATGATCCAGACCGCGAACCGCCATTCTTCTTCATGAAGCCGGCCGATGCCATCGTGCCGACCGACTCGGTGGTGCCCTATCCGGCGGCCACCAGCGACTACCACCACGAGATCGAAATGGTGGTGGCATTAGGCCAGGGCGGGCGCGACGTGCCGGTGGAAAAGGCGCTGGAACTGGTGTTCGGCTACGCCGTCGGGCTCGACATGACCCGCCGCGACATCCAGGCCGCCGCCAAGAAAATGGGCCGCCCCTGGGACATGGCCAAGGGCTTCGACCAGTCGGCGCCATGCGCACCGCTGCTGCCGGTGTCCAAGGTCGGCCATCCCGACAAGGGCGCGGTCTGGCTCAAGGTCAATGGCGAAGTGCGCCAGCAGGGCGACCTGTCCGACCTGATCTGGAGCGTGGCTGAAACCATTTCCTACCTGTCGGGCCTGGTCGAGCTGTTCCCGGGCGACCTGATTTACACCGGCACGCCGGAAGGCGTGGGCGCCGTGGTCAAGGGCGACAAGCTGGAAGGCCATGTCGACGGTCTGCTCGATATCAACGTCACCATCGGCTGACCCGGCCGGGTTTTTCTTCCCGGCTGAATGAAGCAAGCGCCGCGGCCTTGACGGGAGCGGCGCTTGGTCTTTCGGGATGGTCATGAGAAATGTTAAAATAACAACATTTTGTGCCGATTTGCCCGCCTTCACGGAGGCGGACACCAAACTGTCATGAAGCCTGTTGCGATGCGGCGTATAATAGCGGTCTTCCGGGTAATACGGCCAGCGCGCCTTCTGCGCGTTCGCACTTGCAGATTAAATGTGAACAGGTCCTGGGCCCGGTCAGCATATGCATCATCCGAAGCGAGCCGCCGCGTTGATTTGGCCCGGCCTCGCGTAATACTCTTCAACACTGAAAGCAATTGAACCCGTGCGCATGCACCCCATGCATCGGAGCCGTTGTACAGGCTGCCGCGGCGCTGTCGCACCGTTCGCAATAAACCATGTCCGACACCACGCCCGCGTCCGCAGCACCGGCTGCACCCGCCGTCCGCTTTGAAGATTTCGGCCTCTCGCCAGATATCCTGAAGGCCTTGGCCGAACAAGGCTATGTCCATCCCACCCCGATCCAGGCGCAGGCGATTCCCGTCGTGCTGCAGGGGCGCGATGTGATGGGGGCGGCGCAGACCGGCACCGGCAAGACCGCCGGCTTCTCGCTGCCCATCATCCAGCGCCTGCTGGCCTACGCCAGCACCAGCGTATCGCCCGCGCGCCACCCGGTGCGCGCGCTGATCCTGACGCCGACCCGCGAGCTGGCCGACCAGGTGGCCGACAACGTCAAGGCCTATTCGCGCTTCACGCCGCTGCGCTCGACCGTGGTGTTCGGCGGCATCGACATGGCGCCGCAGACCGCCGCGCTGCGCGCCGGCGTCGAGATCGTGATCGCCACCCCGGGCCGCCTGCTCGACCACGTGCAGCAAAAGACGGTGAACCTGTCGCAGACCCAGATCCTGGTGATGGACGAAGCCGACCGCATGCTCGACATGGGCTTTTTGCCCGACCTGCAGCGCATCATCAACCTGCTGCCCAAGCAGCGCCAGAACCTGATGTTCTCGGCGACCTTTTCGCCCGAGATCAAGAAGCTGGCCGCCAGCTTCCAGAACAACCCGGTCACCATTGAAGTCGCGCGCAGCAATGCCACCGCCGAGACCGTCACGCAAACCATTTACAAGGTCGATGAGAGTGCCAAGCTCGATGCCGTCGGCTACATCATCCGCGAGCGCGGTTTGAAGCAGGTGATCGTGTTCTCCAACACCAAGATCGGCGCCTCGCGCCTGGCGCGCCAGTTGGAGAAGGACGGTGTCAATGCCTCCGCCATCCACGGCGACAAGAGCCAGTCCGAGCGCATGGCTGCGCTGGAAGCCTTCAAGCAAGGCCAGATCGAAGTACTGGTGGCGACCGACGTGGCCGCCCGTGGCCTTGATATCGCCGAACTGCCTTGCGTGATCAACTACGACCTGCCTTACAACGCCGAGGACTATGTCCACCGCATCGGCCGTACCGGCCGCGCCGGCGCATCGGGCGACGCCATTTCGCTGTTTTGCGATAAGGACGAGCGCTTGCTGGTCGATATCGAAAAGCTGATCAAGAAGAAATTCGAGCGCGCAGAACTGGCCGGCTTTACCCCGCGTACGCGCGAACGCCATGAGCGCGCGGAGCGCGGCGAACGTAGCGACCGCGGTGAGCGCAGTGAACGCGGCGGCCGTCCCGAGCGGAGCGAGCGCAGCCGTGATGGCGGTGCTCCCGTTTCGCGCCGCGAAAAGGTGGACCCGTGGTTCCTCAAGCCTTATGAGCCGACCGGCATTGAAGAGGAGTCCACCAAGCCGGAGATCCTGCCCAAGTCGAATCGCCCCAAGCCCAAGGTGGCGGCGTTGCTGGGCGGGATGCCCAAGCGTTGAGCCGCTCCGGTTCAAGATGAAAGCCCGCAGATGCGGGCTTTTTTTATGTGGTGCGGCGACGGGAGGGCTAAGCCGAGTCATCTTGCGCCGAAGCGCGCATCCCACGCCGACAGCGCCAGGCGCCAGAAGCTTTCACGGTCATGTCCCGGGGCTGTATCCAATCCAAGAAATGCCGCCGCCCGTTGCAACTCCTTCAACGGCTGGCCGAGATCGATCGCCTGCGCGCCGTTCTGCTTGGAAAATTTCTCGCCCACGTCATTCATCAGCAGCGGCACATGCAGGTAGCGTGGTGTCGGATAGCCCAGCAGGCCCTGCAGGTAGATCTGGCGTGCCGTCGAATCCAGCAGGTCGGCGCCGCGCACGATGTCGGTGACGCCCTGGTCGGCATCGTCCACTACCACCGCCAGCTGATACGCCCAAAAACCATCGGCGCGCTGCAGGATAAAGTCACCTGCTTCCGTAGCCAAATGCTGCTGTTGCGGGCCCAGCCAGCGGTCGTTGAAGCGCACCAGTTCATCCGGCATGCCGGCGTCGGGGACACGCAAGCGCAGCGTTCGCGCCACCTTGCCGGGCGCCAGCCCGTGGCGGCAGGTGCCGGGATAGATGGCCGCGCCGTCGCTGGCGACGCCAACGCGCGAGTCGGCGATTTCCTTGCGGCTGCAGCCGCAAGGGTAGGCGTGCGCGCCCAATTGCTTGCGCGCCGCCTGGTAACGGGGCTTGCGCTGGCTTTGCACCCATACCGGGCCGTCCGGCTGCATGTCCAGTGCCGCCAGCGTTGCCAGGATGCCGTCGGCGGCGCCGGGAACGGTGCGGGTTTCATCGATATCTTCAATGCGCACCAGCCAGCTGCCGCCATGTACGCGCGCATCCAGGAAACTGGCCAGTGCCGCAACCAGCGAACCTGCGTGCAGCGGACCGGAAGGCGAGGGGGCGAAGCGGCCCGTATAAGCGCTTCTGCTCATGCGTTCTTTCCGGGCGCGACCGGCCCCAGCAGCATGCGTTGCACTTCCGGCCGGGACAGGTATTGGATGAACCACTTCAGCGACTTGCCCTGTTCCCCCTTGGGCCAGGCGATCATGAAATTGTCGTTGGGTTTGGCGGCCAGCGTCTGTTTCTCGACCAGCGCGCCGCTGGCCAGGTAAGGCTCGGCCCAGATGCGCGGCAGGTGGCCGCAGCCCAGGCCGGCCAATTGCGCTTCCAGCTTGTCGGCCACCGTGGCCACTGTCAGCGTCTCCTGGCCGGACAGCAGCCCCATGGTCAATGTCGGCAGCGACTGGCTGTTGTCGCCCACGGCCACGGCGCGGTGGCTGCGCACCTGCTCGGCCGGCAGCGGTTCCGCGGCATTCGCCAGCGGATGCTGGGGCGCGACAGCAAAGACCCAATCCACCGTGCCCAGGTCATGCATCTGGAAGCGTCCGCTGGTGCGCACGATTTCCGGCCCGTCCAGCGTCACGCCGATGACCAGGTTGGCGCGGCCTTCGATCAGCTTTTCCCAGGCGCCGGTCAGCACACCCGGCGTGAAGCGCAGCCGGGTGCCGGACTGTTCGCGGTCGAAGGCCTCGATGATGGGCAGCATCTTGCCGAACGGGATCAGGCTGTTGAGCACGATGTGCAACTCGGTCTCGCGTCCGGTGGCGGTGCGCTTGACGCGCTGCTCAAGGTCGTTGGCGGCCAGCAGCAGATGGCGGCCTTCCTGCAACAACTGCTGGCCGGCCGGGGTCAGCTGGGCGCGGTGGCCGCGACGGTCGAACAGCAGGACGTCAAGGTCGTCTTCCAGCTTGCGCACGCTGTAGGTGAGCGCAGAGGGCACGCGATCCAGGGCCAGCGCGGCGGCGGCGAAGCTGCCTTTGCGGTCGATCATGTCGAGGATCAGCAGGGATTCCAGGGTCAGGTTCAAGAGGGCGCCTCGTCGGTTTTTATCTTGTTTAAATTATTTGAATGAGCTGTATGAATTTTAGGCCTTATACCAGAAAAATATAGTGTCTATAGTGGCTACATCGACAAACAATTTGTATGAATCAATTCCGAGGCATACAGAATTCACTGAAAGGGGTGTTGTCATGATGCAACTGCGCAAAGCAAACGATCGTGGACACGCCAACCACGGTTGGCTGGATTCATATCACAGCTTTTCCTTCGCCGACTACCACGATCCGCAACACATGGGCTTCGGCCCGCTGCGGGTGATCAACGAAGACCGCGTGGCCGCCGGCCAAGGCTTCGGCACCCACGGCCACCGCGACATGGAGATCATCTCGTATGTGCTGGAAGGCGAACTGGCCCACAAGGACAGCATGGGCAATGGCAGCGTGATCCGCCCCGGGGATGTGCAGCGCATGAGCGCCGGCACCGGCGTGCGCCACTCCGAGTACAACCATTCGAAGGATAGCGGCGCGCATTTCCTGCAGATCTGGATCATGCCCGACCAGGCCGGCGCCGAGCCCGGTTATCAGGAAGCGCATTTCTCGGCCACCGACAAGGACGGCAAGCTGCGCCTGGTGGCCTCCAAGGATGGCCGTGACGGTTCGGTCAGCCTGAATCAGGATGCGCTGCTGTACGCCGGCCTGTTCGACGGCGACCAGCATGCCAGCTACACGCTGCCGGAAGGGCGCCTCGGCTATGTACACGTGGCGCGCGGCAAGGTGAGCGTCAACGGGCAGGCGCTGGAAGCCGGCGATGCGCTCAAGCTGGCTGCCATCGACAAGCTGGAGATCAATGGCGGCGACAAGGCTGAAGTGCTGCTGTTCGACCTGCCGCGTTAAACCTGTTTTTGCAGTACCCGCCGGAGCCGATCACCCGGCGGTTTTTTCACACAGTCAAACTCCCACTCGAGAAGGAAACATCATGAGCAAAGTCGCCATCGTCTACCATTCCGGCTACGGCCACACCAAGAAGCAGGCCGAAGCCGTACAGGCCGGGGCTGCATCGGTTGCCGGCGCCAGCGTCGACCTGATCGCCATCAATGCCGAAGGCAACATCACCGACGCCGACTGGGCGACGCTGGATGCGGCCGACGCCATCATCTTCGGTTCGCCGACCTACATGGGCAGCGTTTCGTGGCAGTTCAAGAAATTTGCCGACGCTTCTTCCAAGCCCTGGTTCAGCCAGAACTGGAAAGACAAGGTCGGCGCCGCCTTCACCAACTCGGCGACCATGAACGGCGACAAGCTGTCGACCCTGCACTACCTGTTCACGCTGGGCATGCAGCACAGCATGATCTGGGTCGGCACCGGCCTGATGCCTTCCAACAGCAAGGCCGCACAGCGCAACGACATCAACTTCGTCGGCTCCTTCTCGGGCCTGATGGCGCAAAGCCCGTCGGACTCCTCGCCGGAAGAAGGCCCGCTCCCGGGCGACCTGGCAACTGCCAAGCTGTTCGGTGCACGCGTGGCTGAAACTGCCGCCAAGTTCAAGAAGTAATCAGGCGTTCGCGCAGTAAAAAGCCCACCTTGCGGTGGGCTTTTTCATTGGCGCGGAGCGCTGGGCGATCAGGCTTGCGCGGCAGCCGCTGTGCCGGCATCGGCCACGGCGCGTTGCTTGGACGCGCAATGCGGGCAGGACTTGCCCGGCACGTAATCCGGCGACAACTGCTCGCGTGGCGTGACCACGGCGCGACAGGCGAAGCATTGCGCGGTCTGGCTTTCCTTCAGGTCGGGACTCAGCGCGGTGCGGTAGTCGAAGACGAAGCAGTCGCCTTGGTAGTGGGCGCCGCCGACTTCCTCGAAGTAGCGCAGGATGCCGCCTTCGAGCTGGTAGACGCTGTCGTAGCCGATGTTCTGCATGTGGATCGCCGCTTTTTCGCAGCGGATGCCGCCGGTGCAGAAGGTGACCACGGTCTTGCCGTCGAAGTCGGGCTTGTGGTCGGCGATGACCTGCGGGAATTCGGTGAACTTGGCGATACGGTAGTCGACCGTGTTGTCGAAAGTGCCCACATCAACCTCGAAGGCGTTGCGGGTATCGACCATCACCACGGGGCGGCCAGCGTCATCGTGGCCCTGGTCCAGCCAGCGCTTCAGGTCTTGCGGCTCCACCGACGGGGCGCGGCCTTCTTCCGGCTTGATCAGCGGGTGCTTCATCGTGATGATTTCAGCCTTGAGCTTGACCAGCATGCGGGTGAAGGGTTGCTTTTCGGAAAAGCTCTCCTTGACCACGATGTCGGCGAAGCGCTCATCGGCGCGCAGCCAGGCCAGGAAGGCGTCGATCTCATGGCGCAGGCCGGCCAGGAACAGGTTGATGCCTTCCGGGGTCAGCAATATGGTGCCGCGCAGGTTGTGCTTTTGGCAAAATTCCAGGAATTGCGGACGCTTCTCGGCCGTGTCGTCGAAGGTGATGAATTTGTAGGCGGCGATGTTGACGTAGGGTGTATCCGGGGACTGCATGGTTCTTTGCTCTAAGTCTTTGAATTGTCAGCATTATATACGCGCCAGCATGGTCTTCGCAGCTATTTGGCGCTTCTCTGATACAGATCAAGCGCGTCCTTCGACCGCAGCCGGCAGGCTTGCGTGATGCCTTGTCAAGCAGGATTTGCATGCGCAAAAACCGGCTAATTCCAGAGAGGGGAGCTCCCAACCTCCGGTAAAATGTGGCCCCATGACTACACCGCAATTCGTTCACCTCCGACTGCATTCGGAGTACTCCATCGTCGACGGCCTGGTGCGCATCGATGATGTCGTCCAGGCTGCCGCCAAGGATGGCCAGGCGGCGATGGCCGTCACCGATCTGACCAACCTGTTCGGCATGGTCAAGTTCTACAAAGCCGCGCGCGGCAAGGGCATCAAGCCGATCGCCGGCTGCGACATCTGGATCACCAATGACGCCGACCGCGAAAAGCCCGCACGCCTGCTGCTGCTGGTGAAAAACCACCACGGCTACCTGCAGTTATGCGAATTGCTGTCCCGGGCCTGGCTGGAAAATATTTACAAGGGCCGTGCCGAAGTGCGCATGGAGTGGCTGGACGCGTTGCGCCGCCAGGAAGGCGGCAATGGCCTGATCGCCTTGTCCGGCGCCCAGGGCGGCGACGTCGGCCAGGCCATCGACAATAGCAATATCGCGTTGGCGGAAGAATGTGCCAAACGTTGGGCAGACATTTTCCCGGGGGCCTATTACCTCGAGATCCAGCGCGCGGGCCATCCCAACATGGATATCCAGGTGCGCCAGACCGTGGCACTGGGCGCCAGGCTGGGCTTGCCGACAGTGGCTACGCACCCGATCCAGTTCCAGTCCACCGAGGAATTCATCGCCCACGAGGCGCGCACCTGCATTGCTGAAGGCGAGATCCTGGCCAATGCGCGCCGTGTACGCCGCTTCAACGATCAGCAATACTTCAAGTCGCAGGCCGAGATGGCCGAGCTGTTCGCCGACCTGCCCGGCGCCATCGCCAACACCATCGAGATCGCCAAGCGCTGCAACCTGGTGCTGCAGTTGGGCAAGCCGCAACTGCCCGACTTCCCTACGCCGGACGGCATGACCATCGACGACTTCCTGGTGGCCCAGACCAAGGCCGGCCTGGTAGAACGCCTGAAGCACCTGTATCCGGACGAGGTCCAGCGCGAGAAGGAACGCCCGCGCTATGAGGCACGGCTGCAGTTCGAGAACGATACGATCATCAAGATGAAGTTCCCGGGCTACTTCCTGATCGTGGCCGACTTCATCCAGTGGGCCAAGAACAACGGCGTGCCGGTCGGCCCCGGCCGGGGTTCCGGCGCCGGTTCGCTGGTGGCTTACTGCCTGCTGATCACCGACCTCGATCCGCTGCGCTACAACCTGCTGTTCGAACGTTTCCTGAACCCGGAACGGGTCTCGATGCCCGACTTCGACATCGACTTTTGCCAGGAAGGCCGCGACCGCGTCATCCAGTACGTGAAGGACCGCTACGGCAAGGAGGCGGTCTCGCAGATCGCCACTTTCGGCACCATGGCCGCCAAGGGTGCGGTGCGCGATGTGGGGCGCGTGCTCGATCTCGGCTACAACTTCTGCGACGGCATCTCCAAGCTGATTCCGTTCAAGCCGGGCAAGCTGGTGACGCTGGCCGACGCCATCGAAGAAGAGCCGCTGCTCAAGGAGCGCCTCGAGAACGAAGAAGAAGTGAAGCAGTTGATGGGCCTGGCCCAGCAGGTCGAAGGCATCGCCCGCAATATCGGCATGCACGCCGGCGGCGTGCTGATCGCTCCCGGCAAGCTGACCGACTTCTGCCCGCTTTACACGCAGGGCGGCGACGCCGGCGTGGTCTCGCAATACGACAAGGACGACGTGGAAGCCGTCGGCCTGGTGAAGTTCGACTTTTTGGGCTTGACCACGCTGACCATCCTCGACCGTGCCGAGCGCTACATCCGCATGCTCGATCCGGCCATGGCCGACTTCGATTTGGCCAAGCTGCCGTTGAACGACCGCGCCTCCTACGATCTGCTGACCAAGGCCAAGACGGTCGCCGTGTTCCAGCTTGAAAGCCGCGGCATGCAAGGCATGCTCAAGGACGCGCGCCCCGACCGCTTCGAGGACATCATCGCGCTGGTGGCGCTGTACCGCCCGGGCCCGATGGACCTGATCCCCGACTTCTGCAAGCGCAAGCACGGCGAAGCCTTCGACTACCCGGACCCGCGTACCGAGGGCATCCTCTCCGAGACCTACGGCATCATGGTCTACCAGGAGCAGGTGATGCAGATGGCGCAGGTGATCGGCGGCTACTCGCTGGGCGGCGCCGACTTGCTGCGCCGTGCGATGGGCAAGAAGAAGGCCGAGGAAATGGCCAAGCACCGCGAGCTGTTCCGCGAGGGCGCGGCCAAGAACGGCCTGTCGACCGAGAAGGCCGACGAGATTTTCGACTTGATGGAAAAGTTCGCCGGCTACGGCTTCAACAAGTCGCACGCCGCCGCCTATGCGCTGCTGTCGTATTACACCGCCTACCTGAAGGCGCACCATCCGGCCGCGTTCATGGCAGCCAACTTGTCGCTGGCGATGGAAGACACCGACAAGGTCAAGATCCTGATCGAAGACGCGATCGACATCTGCAAGCTGTCTATCCTGCCGCCCGATATCAACCAGTCCGACTATCGCTTCATGCCGGTGGGCGAACCAGGCAAGAAGGCCACGCAGGTCCGTTACGGCCTGGGCGCAGTCAAGGGCGCCGGCCAGAACGCCATCGAATCCATCCTCGAAGCGCGCAAGGAAGGCCCGTTCAAGGACCTGTTCGACTTCGCCAAGCGGGTCGACAAGAAACAGATCAACCGCCGCACCATCGACTCGCTGATCCGCGCCGGCGCCTTCGACTGCTTCAAGGTCGACCGCGCCATCCTGCAAGCCTCGGTCAACCTGGCCTGGGAAAGCGCCGAGCAAGCCGAGAAGTCGGCCAATCAGGTCAGCCTTTTTGGCGGCGACGACAGCGATCTCGAAGCGCCGCTGGAATACGTGCAAGTCACGCCGTGGAGCGACAAGCAGCGCCTGACCGAAGAGAAGGGCGCGCTGGGCTTCTACCTGTCGGGCCACCTGTTCTCGGCTTACGAAAAGGAAGTGCGCCGTTTCGTGCGTACCAAGATATCGAGCCTTGAGCCTTCGCGCGAGCCGCGCAGCATGGCCGGCATCATCACCGGCGTGCGGGTGCAGATGACCCAGCGCGGCAAACTGGTGATCTGCACGCTGGACGACGGCACCGGCGTGATCGAAGCCACGATCTATAACGAAGTGTTCGAGCCGTTCAAGCACCTGATCAAGGAAGACGAGCTGCTGGTGGTGCAGGGCCGTGTTTCCGAAGACCGCTTCAATGGCGGCTTGCGGGTATCGGCCGAGAAGGTCATGGACCTGGGCGCGGCGCGTATCCAGTACGGTGTGCGCATGGTGGTGTCGATCAACAAGGCGATCGACGCCAACCTGTTGCGCGACGCGCTGTCGGCGCACCGCCAGGAGCAGGGCTTGCCGTTCGTGATGCGCTACCTGCAGGCGGATGCCGGCTGCGAGGTGGTGCTGGGGGATGCGTGGCGGATCAATCCTAGTGATAGTTTGCAGAGTGCGCTGGTGGCTTCTTTCGGCAAGGAGGCCGTGATTGTTGAGTATTGAGAATTCGGGAGATGGCCACAAGCTTGCGCTGCCGCAACGGTAGAATTGCAGGTTTTGGCTGATCGGGACAGCCTGCCGCAGCTTCGGCAGGCGATCATGCAATGTCGCGGGCGCCACTCCAGGCGCTCGCTTTTGGAATCAAAGAATGAAACTGAACATTTCGCCGTACTTCACCCGCCTGTTGCACATGCACAAGCCTTATCGCTGGCGCTTGACACTGGCTTTCGTCGCCATGGCGGTGACAGCGGGCACCGAGCCGGTGGTCCCGTATATCTTCCAGGTGCTGCTCGACAAGGGGTTCGTCGGTAAGCCGGCGTTTTCGCTATGGCTGGTGCCGGTGGCGGTGATCGGTATTTTCGTCATCCGTGGCGCCTCTACCTTCGCCAGCAGCTACCTGATGACATGGGTGACCACGCGGATACTGAACGAAGTGCGCGGGCAGATGTTTGCGCGCATGCTAGATTTTCCGCTGGCCTTCTATGCCACCAACAGCGTTGGCAAGGTAATCAATTCCATCATGTTTGAAGTGCAGGGCATCACTGACATGGTGACCCGCATCTTCACTTCTATCATCCGGTCGGCGCTAACGGTGCTGGGCCTTTTGGCCTGGCTGCTGTATCTGAACTGGGTGCTGACCACTGTCACACTGGTCTTGCTGCCGCTGTTGGCGATTGTGGTGCGCTTTACCAGCCGTAACCTCAAGAAACTGAATCAGGATTCGCTGCGCGTGAATGCCGAGCTGACCCAGGTGATCGAAGAGTCGACGCGCGCCCAGCAAGTCATCAAGATCTTCGGTGGACAGGATTTCGAAAAACAGCGTTTCCATGAGAACTCGGAAAACCTGCGCCGCTACACCATGCGCATGACCAAGACATTCTCTTCCACCGTGCCGATCACGCAATTCATGACCGCATCGGCGGTGGCGATCGTGATCGTCATGGCGCTGATCCAGTCGGGCAACGGCCAGATTACCGTGGGCGGTTTCGTTTCCTTCATTACCGCCATGCTGATGTTGCTGACTCCGCTGAAGCAATTGGCAGAAGTCAACGGTCCCCTGCAGCGCGGCATGGCCGCAGCTGAAGCAGTGTTCAATCTGATTGACATGCCGACCGAGCGCACCGGCGGCCGTACGCTGGAAAAGCGCGCCGCCGGCAAGATCGACCTGGTCGACCTGTGTTTCAGCTACCCCGAGCGTGACCAGTTGGCGCTGGATCATGTGAATTTGAGCGTGAATGCGGGCGAGACCGTGGCGTTCGTCGGCATGTCCGGCGGCGGAAAATCGACGCTGGTTAACATGATTCCCGGCTTCTATTCGGCCACATCCGGTCAGATCTTGTTGGACGGCGAGCCTATCGAAGACATTTCGCTACGCAGCCTGCGCCAACAGATCGCGATGGTCAGCCAGAACGTGGTGCTGTTCAACGGCACCATCATCGACAACGTGGCTTACGGCGACCCCCATCCCGATTTGGCCAAGGTCGAGGCAGCATTGGAGGCCGCCCATCTGGGTGATCTGATGAAGGAACTGCACGATGGCATTCATACCGTGATCGGCGACAACGGTTCGCGCCTGTCCGGCGGACAGCGCCAGCGCCTGGCGATCGCCCGTGCGATCTACAAGAATGCACCCATACTGATTCTCGATGAGGCCACTTCTGCACTCGATACCGAATCCGAGCGTGCAGTGCAGGCGGCCCTGGATTGGCTGATGGAAGGCCGTACGACCTTCGTGATCGCCCACCGCCTGTCGACGGTGGAACGTGCTGACCGCATTGTGGTGCTATCGGCCGGCCAGGTGGTCGAAATCGGTTCGCATCAGGAGTTGCTGGAAAAGAACGGCGCCTATGCCAAGCTATATCACCTGCAATTCTCGGGTGAAGGCACCGAACAGGATGAAGTCAAGTTGCAGCAATTGAAGAAACTGCTCTGAAACACGGGCGAATATTCAAAGAAAAACGTATGACCAAACAAGTTGACGCAGGATCGCTTCCCATGTTGAGCCAGATCGTCCCGCCCGAGGTGTTGCAGAAGTCGAACAAGATCCTGTTCGTGGCGCACCTCGCTTTGGGTGACTTTACCTATATGCAGGCTTGCTTCAAGGCTTTTGCTGAAGCCTATCCGCATATCAAGATCCACTTGTGGGTGGACGAAGTACGGCGCACCTATGACTTCCGCCAATGGAGGCACCTGCAGAAATACGTCGTGTTCGACTGGTTGCAGACTTGCCCGATGTTCGAGAAACTCTACACCAAGACCTACAGTCCTTTTGTGCTGCGCGATTCGATCCGGGAAGCCCAGGCCGAGGACTACCCTGTCGTCGTTTCCTTTGGACTGGCGCGTCGCCCGATGTATGCCAAGATGGTACGCAAGATCAGCAAAAAGGGCTTTGTTGTGGCAATGACGAAGCGGGTGCGCTTCTATGATTTCCGCAAGCACATGATTTATGGGGCGCTCGATGGTGCCATTCCGGTGTATTCGCATGACAGGACGCTGCATGTGAGCGATGTCTATGCAAACTGGTTCACCGGCCTGTTCGGCATCCAGGTTCCGCATGAAAAGCGCGTGCCGGTAATGGACGTGCCGCAGCAGTGGAAAGACGATGCCTTGCGCCAGCTGGAGGAGTGGAGTGTTGCCGCCAAGGATCGGCGCAAGCATCCTTTGGTATTCCTTAACGCTTTCGCCAAACCGCCCGAGCGATCCTGGCCGCTGGCCAAGGTGACTGAGCTGGTACGTCGCATGCAGGCCGATCCCAAGTGGGCCGAGGCGGATTTCGTCATCAATACCATTCCAGAACAATGGGATAGTACTCAGAGAGAAGTGCTGGCCGCCGGTGTCCCGCGTGTTCGCCTGTTCAGCGCGCACGACCACTTCTTCCAGTTACCCGCCATGCTGGAACAGAGCGACCTGATTGTCACCGTGGAGACTTCCATCATGCATCTGGCCAACGCAGTGCGCGTGCCGGTGGTTGCGCTGATGCGCCAGATCAATCCTGAGTGGGCGCCGATCGATGCCGCCAACACCAATATCGTGTACACCCCCGAGCATGAAGACTGGATTAACAAGATCAGCGTTGATACGGTGATGGAGTTCCTGCACATGCCGATGGGCAGTGCGCCGCGCTTCACGCCCACGCAGCTGCAACGGATGGCCCGCTGAAATGCCGCTCATTCCTGCACAGCGCCTGGCTGCAGCTGACAAGATCCTGTTCATCGCTCACCTGGCGATCGGTGATTTCACGTACCTGCAGAACTTCTTCAAGGCTTTCGCCGAAGCCAATCCACATCTCAAGGTGCACATCTGGATCGACGAGGTACGGCGTACGGGCGACCAGGCCAAATGGGGCTACCTGAAGAACTACGCCCTGTACGATTGGGCGGAGAACTGTCCTTTCTTTGACAAGGTCTATCGGCGCACCTACAGTCCGCAATTGCTGGCCGCATCGATCGCCGAGGCGCGCGCGGAACATTACCCGCTGGTGGTATCGCTGGCCACATTGCGCCCGGCGCAGTATGCCGGGCTGGCACGCGCCGCCGGCGGGCCCGATGCCTGGGTGGTTGGCATGAAGCGCAAGCCGCGCTGGTATGCCCCTTCTGATTTTTTTGCCTACGGTAAGCTGGATGCATCGTTCGCTCCGTTTGCAGGATTTGCGGGATACCACATTACCGATGTCTACGCCGACTGGTTCCGCCAGTTGTCGGGACTTGCGGTCGACGGAGCGGCACGCTATCCCTTCGTCGACATTCCGCAGCAATGGCGTGACGCCGTGGCTGGACAATTGGCGAAATGGGGCGTGACGCCCGATGTTCCGGGCTTGGCGACAGGCAAGCCGCGCCTGGTTTTCATCAATCCATTCGCCAAAACCAGGAAACGTTGCTGGCCGGTACCCAAGGTTGTGGACTTGATCGGCGCCTTGCAGCAGATGGATGAATGGCGCGCCACAACGTTCGTAATCAATGCCACGCCGCAGGAGATCGAGCAGGCCAAGGCACAGGTCGCAGATCGTTTGCCGCCCAACACCCACTGGTTCAGTGCGCAACAGAACTTCTTTCAGCTGCCTGCCCTCCTGCAGCGCAGTGGCCTGATCATTTCGGTCGAGACCGCCGTCATGCATCTGGCCAACGCCGTGCATGTTCCGGTAGTGGCGCTCATGCGCAGGAAGAATCCCGAGTGGGCGCCGATCGATCGTGAGCGTAGCACCGTCATCATGGCGGCCAAACGCAGCGACTGGGTTGACGCCATCGACGTGCAGGAAGTGCTGGAGGTGTTGCGATGAGCGCCATGGCGCAGATAACTGCGCCATCCGGGAATACGGATACCTTCCACGTGGTGTTTTGCGTGGATGACCGCTATTTTCGCTGCATGGGAGCGACCATCGCTTCCATCATCGCCAATAATGCGGAGCGGAATTTTGTCTTCCATGTGCTGGCGACCAAGGTATCAGAGGATAACCGCCGCCGCTTCGAGAGCCTGGCCCAGCGGCCCGGCATCACGGTGTATCTGCACTTGCTCGACGCTGCGCTGTTCTCACGCTTCGATCAGTACACCAAGTCGTCCTATTATTCTTCTGCCATCTTCGCGCGGCTGGTGATTCCGGACATTCTTAAGTCTTATACCGACCGTGTGCTTTATCTGGATGCCGACATCCTTTGCGTAGGTAGCATCGACGAGCTGGCACGACTCGATCTGGCAGATGACATCGCCATCGTAGTGCCTGACGCCGAGGCGACCACGCGGCGCCGCGTGGAGGCGCTCAAACTGAAGCATCCAAGCTACTTCAATTCGGGCATGCTGTACATCAACATCCCGAAGTGGATCGAAGCCGGGATCACCCAGCAAACTATCGATGCCATTTTGAAAGACGGCGAGAACTTTCGTTTCCCCGATCAGGATGCCCTTAATGTAGTGCTGGATGGGCGTGCGCGCTTTGTCGGCGTGCGCTGGAATTACCTCTATGGATTGGTTGGCGACCTGGAGAACAACCGCCCCGCGCTGGCCATTCCCGCGGGAGCGGCAACCTTCATCCACTTCGCAGGTTCGGTCAAGCCATGGGGCGTCTGGAGCGGGCATGATTCCGTGCGCCTGTTCCAGAAGTACCATGCGCTTTCGGCGTGGTCGGATCAGCCGCTCGACCTGGAGCCGACCAACTACAAGGAACTGCGCATGCATTCGCGCTTCCAATGGGCGCGCGGCAACCGGCTGGACAGTCTGCGCTGGTACTGGCGCTACCTTCTGGTGCGCCGCGCGCGTAAGTGAGAGTACGGGTCTTCTGCACCAGCAAACTACAATTCCTGCGATCAGAAAGAACATACATGGCTGACCAACTGGTTCCCGCCGAGCTGCTCGAGAAGGCGGATAAGATCCTTTTCGTCGCCCATCTTGCGCTGGGCGACTTCACCTATATGCAGAACTGCTTTCGCGCATTTGCCGAAGCATATCCGCATATCCGCATGCATTTATGGGTAGATGAGGTCCGGCGTACTTCAGATGCTTCCCAATGGGAGTATTTAAGCAAATATTCGCTCTATGATTGGGTCAAAGCATGCGGCCTGTTCGACAAGATCTACGATAAGACTTATAGTCCAGCGCTTTACAAGCAGTCGATTTCGCAAGCGCAGCAGGAACAGTATCCGATCGTGGTGTCGTTTGCCGTTCTACGGCGGCACCTGTATGCGGAGCTGGCGCGCAAGCTTGGTCACAATGGTTTTGTCGTCGGACAGAAAAAGCGCGTACGGTTGCTGGATATTCGTAAGCATCTGGCTTATCGCAAGCTGGATGCGCATATACCTGCTTACAGTACTTCCGATCTGAATGGCCGCCATATCAGCGCTATCTATGCCGGATGGTTCGAGCAACTATTCGGTATGGCGATTCCTGAAGCGCACCGTTTTCCCTATATTGATATTCCGCAAGAATGGCAACGGCGGGCTCACGAGGATTTGCGCCGGGCCGGGATTCCAGAGGGCAGTAAATTGGTTTTCCTGAATGCTTTTTCTAAATCGGAAGAGCGTAGCTGGCCACTGGAACGAATGATTGAACTGGCGCAACGGATGCGTGAACGGAGCGCTTGGAAGGATGCGCATTTCATCATTAACTGCGTACCGGAAAAGATGGCGCAAGCGCGCCATCTGTTTACAGATGGTGCATACGGGCTGCACTTGTTCAGCGCGGATGAGAATTTTTTTCAACTACCAGCCACGCTCGCGTTGTGTTCCTTGATTGTGTCGGTCGAAACGGCGATCATGCATTTGGCCAATGCTGTGCATGTACCGGTCGTCGCGCTGATGCGCCAGACGAGTCCGGAATGGGAGCCGATCGATGCCGCCTCCAGCAAAGTGCTCAGGGTTAGGACGCGTAAAGGATGGGTTACGGAGATATCCGTGGATGATGTACTTATTGGTGTTGAATAGTTGGTGTGATGCTCAAATGAGAAAAATAAAGATTCGAAGTGGTATCGCAGTTAATGCCGGCAATGATGGCTTAAGGAGTGCATACGTAGGGATAAATTTCGTATGTGAGGGGAAAACATGACCAAACAGTCATCGATGCCGGCATTCGTCAAGCAACTCTTGTTCGTAGTGATCGTAGTTTTCGTCACGCTTGGATTGTCAGTTGATCGCTTGGCAGGTGTCTGTTTTTATTTATTGGTACTGTTGAGCCTGGTTGCCATTTTTATCCGGGGGCGAGAGAGCATCGTTGCGTATGTACATTCATGGCGACGCTTTTGGATTTTCTATCTGGCGATGTCCGCTTTTACGTTGTGCATACTGCTGAACCAGATAGTCGTTGGCAATGGAACTTTGAAGGACCTGAATATCGGATTCAGATTCATGGCGTTCATCACCATGTTTTGGGCCTTCCAGCAGTTGGAGCGCAGGCATTTTCGCCTACTGGGCTTCATGTTCGGGGTCGGCGCATTGGTAGCTACCGCTAAGACGTACTTTATGACTAGTGGCGGAGCCGTCCGTAGCTATTCCAATTTTATGCCTATCATTGCGTATACGGAATTGGCAATGATGCTGGGAGCATTGGCCGTATTGTCTATCAAATGGGATGATGAGATATTATCTAGTCGACTTCGCTTGCTGTCGATGATCTTTAAATTGACTGCCGGGGGAGGTGGGTTGTATTCGGTCTACTTGTACCAATCGCGCGGCGCATGGCTGGCTATTCCCATTTTTGTCGTGACTGGCTGTCTTACCTTCATGTCGCGAAGTGGCTTGCTCCGGAAGATGGCGGTGGCATTGGCGATTCTGCTGGTGATTGGCGGTATTTATGGATCGACTAGCGCAGTGCGCGAACGGTTTATGCAGGCAGGAATCGATATCAATGGTATCAGGCAGAATGGCAATATGGATTCGTCTCTGGGGACTCGTTACCAGCTTTGGAAGGCATCGCTTACGATCTTTAAGGAACACCCGCTGGTGGGGGTCGGTGTGAACGGTTATTCAAAAGCATTGGAAGATGTGGCCGACAGAGGGCTGATCACTGCCGAGAGCGCTAAACTGCCGCATTCCCACAACGAGTTTTTGTTTATTGCGGTTCTGTTTGGTTCTGTTGGCATTGTGAGCTTACTAGCGCTCTATTTTGTGCCGCTCTGGTATTTTTTGCGGGGATTTGGATTAAATAATCCGAAGGCCGACGCCGCAGTGCTCATGGGGGCATCCTTGTGCCTGTCCTACATTGCTGATGGCCTTGTGGATGTGATGTTCGTATGGCGTGAATGCGCCTTGTTTTACACCATCATGGCCGCATTGCTGATGGCTGCAGTTAAACACTTTCGCGAACCTGGCGCCGCTTACCATCGATAAGCCGTGAGTATTGGCAGCCAACACTTGAGCCATCATGTCCTGGTAGTTGTCGCCGAACTTACCCGGTCCGGATTCAGCAGAATCACTTCACAGCCTTTTTTCGGTCGCCTGTACCGGAGAGCGTTCTACGGTCCCCCGAAACGGAGCTTGCTGAGATCGACATAGGCTGCGAGTGCGCCTGTCCCGGCTGATTCTGGTTATTATTCGCGTCAAACAGTAACAAGAGCGGAGGGAGGCTAGCATCGCTTACATTTCGCTGGGCGGGTCACATCAGAATAATATCGTACTGCTCCTGCTGATAATCACTCTGCACCTGCAACGAAATCGGCTTTCCGATGAAATCCCCCAGCATCGCCAGGTGCTGCGACTCCTCCTCCAGGAACATATCCACCACCACTTGCGACGCCAGGATGCGGAATTCACGCGGGTTGAATTGTTTGGCTTCGCGCATCACCTCGCGCAGGATCTCGTAGCATACCGTGCGTGAGGTCTTGACCTGGCCGCGGCCCTTGCAGGCGGGGCAGGTCTCGCACAGGATGTGGGCCAGCGATTCGCGGGTGCGCTTGCGGGTCATTTCCACCAGGCCCAGCGTCGAGAATCCGGATACCGAGATCTTGGTGCGGTCGCGCTGCAAGGCCTTCCCCAGTTCGGCCAGCACTGCGGCGCGGTGCTCGGTGCTTTCCATGTCGATGAAATCGAGGATGATGATGCCGCCCAGGTTGCGCAGGCGCAGCTGGCGCGCAATGGCGTGTGCCGCTTCCAGGTTGGTCTTGAAAATGGTGTCGTCGAAGTTGCGGCCGTTGACGAAGCTGCCGGTGTTGACGTCGATGGTGGTCATCGCCTCGGTCTGGTCGACGATCAGGTAGCCGCCCGATTTCAGGTCTACGCGCCTCCCCAGTGCGCGTTCGATTTCCTCTTCCACGCCATACAGATCGAACAACGGGCGTTCGCCGCGGTAGTGTGCGAGCTTGGTCAGTACCGATGGCGTATAGAGCGTGCCGAACTCCTGCAGCATGTGGAAGTTCTCGCGCGAGTCGACCTGGATGGTCGCAGTGTCGTCGTTGACGAAGTCGCGCAGTACGCGCTGGGCCAGCGAGAGATCCTGGTGCAGCAGCGTGGGCGCCGGATTGGTTTTGCTTTGGCTGACGATGGAGGCCCAGGTCTTGCGCAGGTACTCGACGTCCATTTGCAGGTCCGGGTCCGAGGCGTCTTCAGCCATGGTTCGGATAATGAAGCCGCCTTTTTCTTCCGGCGGCAGCAGTGCCTGGACTTTGCTGCGCAACAGCTCGCGTTCCGCTTCGTTCTCGATACGCTGGGAGATGCCGATGTGCTTGTCCTGCGGCAGGTAGACCAGCATGCGGCCGGCGATCGATATCTGCGTGGACAGGCGCGCACCCTTGGTGCCGATCGGATCCTTGATGACTTGCACCGTCACGGTCTGGCCGTCGTGCAGCAGTTTCTCGATGGCGACGGCAGGGGCGTTCTGGCCGTCGTGCGGCCGCGCTTCCCAGATGTCGGCCACGTGCAGGAAGGCGGCGCGTTCCAGGCCGATGTCGATGAAGGCCGACTGCATGCCGGGCAGCACGCGCACGACTTTGCCCAGATAAATATTGCCCGCCAGGCCGCGCGAGAGCGTGCGCTCGATGTGCAGCTCTTGC
Source organism: Herbaspirillum chlorophenolicum (assembly GCF_001189955.1). GTDB lineage: Bacteria > Pseudomonadota > Gammaproteobacteria > Burkholderiales > Burkholderiaceae_D > Herbaspirillum > Herbaspirillum chlorophenolicum. Next base: position 20,302 of record NZ_LFLT01000012.1, read on the forward strand.
ACGGCGCCCTGCAGGATCAGCGCCACGCGCGTCTCCTGCGGGGTGATGTTGATCAGAATATCTTCGCTCATAGGATTCGAACGCCCGCTTTTTGTAATAGTTGAGCCGTCTCGAATAGCGGCAAGCCCATGATACCGGAATGGCTGCCGACAATATTGGAGACGAACATCGACGCCAACCCCTGGATGCCGTAGGCGCCGGCCTTGTCGTAGGGTTCGAGCGTGTTGCAGTAGGCCTGGATGGTTTCGGTGCCGAGTTCGGCGAAGCTGACGTCGGATTGCTGGGTGACTTGCCAGACCTCGGTTTCCACGCCCATGGTCAGTCCCACTGCGATGCTGGTCAGCACCTGGTGGGTCCGGCCGGACAGGCGGGTGATCATCTGCACAGCCTCGTCATTGTCAGCCGGCTTGCCCAGGATCAGCTGGTCGATCACCACCGTGGTGTCGGCCGAGAGGATGGGGCGGTGCGGCAGCTGGCGCAGGATCATGGTGTGCTGTGCGCTGTTGAGTTTGTCGCGCGTGACGCGGGCGACATAATCCAGCGGGCTCTCGCCGGGCAGCACGCTTTCATCGACTTCCTTCTCCGAGAGCAGCAGTTCGAAATCGATGCCGATATGGCGCAGCAGCTCGCGGCGGCGCGGGCTCTTGGAGGCGAGGTAGATTTTTTGGTCCGCAGGTTTCATTCAGCCATACATGTCAGAAGTCGCTACCCGCAGCATGTGCTGCAGATGGCAATGGTGATAGACATCAGGCGCGGTGATATGGGTGATTCTGGGTAATCGACCACGCCCGGTACAGTTGTTCCGCCAGTATCACCCGCACCATGCCATGCGGCAGGGTCATGCTGGAAATGCGTATCAGCGTGTCGGCGCCAGCCTTGAAGCCGGGATCGAGCCCGTCGGCGCCGCCGATGACGAAAGCGACGTCACGCCCGTCCTGCTGCCATTGGACCAGTTGCTGCGAGAGCTGCATGGTGGTCCAGTCGCGGCCGCGTTCATCCAGGGCCACGATGCGCGCACCCTTGGGCAGGGCCGCCTCGATCTTGGTGCGCTCTTGCGCCATCACGGTTTCGGCCGTACGGCTGCCGGAACGCTCGATGGGTTTGATTTCCTTCAGGAGGATCCGGCATTCAGGAGGCATGCGCTTGGCATATTCCTGAAAGCCGGTTTCGATCCAGGCCGGCATCTTGTGGCCGACGGCCGCGATGATCAACTGCATCGCATCAGGCGTCAGGCTTTGGTGGTGCGCTTGGCGGCCGGTTTCTTGGCAGTCTCGCTCTTGGCGGCAGCCACGCGCACGGTCTTGCCGACCGGGGTCTTGGACGCGGCGGTCTTGCTGCCGGCCTTGGCCGTGGTACTGCGCGTCGTGGTGGCGCGGGTGGTGGTGGTCTTGGGTGCGGTCGCCTTGGTGCCGGTGGTGCGTGTCGTACGCGTGGCCGTGCCCGTGGTACGCCTGGACGCCGTGGCAGTAGCGCCGGCGGCAGTAGTCGTGCGCGGCTTGCGGGCCGGCTTCTTCGGCGCGTCGTCGTCATCGTCCAGCGCCTGGCTGGCTTCGACGGCTTCTGCCTGGGCCCTGGTGCGGCGGATCTTGGGCGCCGGCGCATCGGCAGCCTGGTCGGCAACGCGCTTGGCAGCGGCCGACGTGCCGGTGCGCTTGGCGGCGCCCAGCTTGACTTCCTTGTCGCCCCAGATCTCTTCCAGGCGGTAATACGTGCGGATCGCAGGCTGCATGATGTGGACGATCATGTCGCCCAGGTCGACCAGCACCCATTCGCCGGTGTCTTCGCCTTCGATGCTGATGACATGGCCGCCCTTGGCCTTGACCTTGTCGCGCACCGAGGAGGCAAGCGCCTTGGTCTGGCGGTTCGAGGTGCCGGAGGCGATTGCCACGCGGTCGAACAGGCTGGTCAGGTGGGTGGTGTCGAAGATGCGGATTTCTTGCGCTTTGACGTCTTCCAGCGCGTCCACGACCAGGGTTTGCAGTTTTTTGATATCCATTAGTTTCGGTACAGATGTTGTTGTTCGATATAGTCTAGCACCCTGGCCGGAATCAGCGAATCAGGACGGGTGCCGCGTTGCAGCTGTGCACGGATTTCGGTCGATGAAATGTCGACCGCCAGCCCGGAGGCCAGGTAGCCGTATCCGTGCGTGGTGCTGCGTATGTCTTGCGGGCTGCCGCCACGGCGCTGGAACTCGTCCATCACCGCCGGCGGCACATGTGCTTCGGCCAGGTTGAAGCCCGGGCGCGAAGCGGCGCACAGGTGCGCGTAATCAAATAAGGCTTGCCAGTGCTGCCAGGTATCCAGGTGCAGCAACTGGTCGGCCCCCATCAAAAATACGATGGAGACGGAAGGGCCGAGTTCCGCGCGCAGGGCGCGCAGGGTGTCGATGGTATAGGTGGCGGTGGAGCGGCGAATTTCCTGCTCGTCGATCACGACCGGCACTTGCTGCGTATCGAAAGCGCGCCGCACCATCTCCACCCGGTCGGACGGGGAGGCCTGCAGCCCGTGTTTTTGCCAGGGGTTGCCGGTGGGAATCACGCGCAGCTCGTCGGGCTGCAGCAAGCGGACGAAATGCTCGGCCAGCAGCACATGGCCATTGTGCACCGGATCGAAGCTGCCTCCCAGAACGGCAACGCAGCGCTGCGCCGCCTGCGCAGGCGGCGCCATTACAGCCATTCCTTGTGCACCAGGAAGTCCGAGTACAGCCGCGCTTCGGCGCTGCCGGGCTCGGGCTGCCAGTTGTAGCGCCATTTCACCAGCGGCGGCATCGACATCAGGATCGATTCCGTCCGTCCGCCCGACTGCAGGCCGAACAGCGTGCCGCGGTCGAACACCAGGTTGAATTCGACATAGCGGCCGCGGCGGTAGGCCTGGAAGTCGCGTTCGCGTTCGCCGTAGGGCATGTCGCGGCGCGCTTGCAGGATCGGCAGGTAGGCGTCCAGGAAGGCATCGCCCACGCTGCGCTGCATGGCGAAGGCCTGGTCGAAGGGCAACGCATTGAAATCGTCGAAGAAGATTCCGCCTACGCCGCGGGGTTCCTGGCGGTGCTTCAGGTAGAAATATTCGTCGCACCACTTCTTGAAGCGCGGATAGAGATCTTCACCATAGGGCGCCAGCGCGTCGCGGCAGGTGCGATGGAAATGCTGCGCGTCTTCGGCAAAGCCGTAATAGGGCGTCAGGTCCATGCCGCCGCCGAACCACCACACCGGCTCTTCACCTTCTGCATGGGTGGTGAAGAAGCGCACGTTCATGTGCACCGTCGGGATGTACGGATTACGCGGATGCAGCACCAGCGACACCCCCATCGCCTCCCATTCGCGCCCGGCGATGTGCGGGCGGTTGGCGGCGGCCGAAGGCGGCAGATTCTTGCCCATCACGTGCGAAAAGCCCACGCCGCCGCGCTCCAGCACATTGCCTTCTTCCAGCAGCCGCGAAGTCCCGCCACCGCCTTCGGGGCGAACCCACGAATCGGACAGGAAGGACTTGCCGTCGGCCTGTTCAAGGGCGGCGACGATGCGGTGTTGCAAATCCTGCAGGTAAGCTTTGACGGAAGAGGTGGCGTTCGGGGAGGTGGTCACGGCGTGTCGCTCAGGGGCACGGTTACAAATACCACGCGATTGTACCTTGCCGAGCCCCTGCCGGGGCGGGCAAAAGAAAAGCCCGGCGGGTGCCGGGCCGGTTTGCCACAACTTTCGGTCAGGTCTGAGGCGGTTGCGCCACAGGTACTGCCACCTGGTAGGTAGCCGGCGCCGGCCAGCCTTGCTTCAGGCACACCTCGGCGATGGCGTTCTGGACATCGTTGGAGACCTGCCCGAAATTAGGCGTAGAGGCATAGATACGCAGCGCCAGCAGCGTGCCGGTGGCGTTGAACTCCAAGATGACGATCGACGGCGCCGGGTTTTCCAGCACATTGGGAATGGCCTTGACGCGCTCCATCAGGCGCGCGATGGCCTCCTGCGGGTTGACGCCGTAGGCAATCTGGCAACGCAGGTCGGTGCGGCGGGTGGCGTTGACGTTGAAATTGATGATGTTGTCCGAAAACAGCTTGTTGTTGCCGATGATGACGCGCAGGTTGTTGTCGGTGGTCATGGTGGTGGTGACCAGACCGATGTCGGAGACGGTACCGGTCTGGCCGGCGGCGGTGATGTAGTCGCCGACCTTGAACGGGCGCAGCACCACCAGGAAGATGCCGGCAGCGAAGTTGGCCAGGAGGCCCGACCAGGCCACGCCCAGCGCCACGCCGACCGCACCGATCATGGCGGCGAACGAGGTGGTGGGGATGCCGCACACTTCCAGGATGCCCATCACCAGCAGGATGCGCAGGACCACGTGGGTGACGGAGATCGCATAGTTGATCAGCGTCGCCTCAAGCTGGCGGGCGGTGAGCACGCGCCGCACCACCTTGGCCAAGGTATTGATGAGGATCCCGCCGATGATCCAGATGGCGATGGCGGCGATCACCTTCAGGCCGAAAGGCACCAGGTAGAGGTTGATCAGCGTGTCGAGGTTGAGGAGATGTTGTTGCATGCGAGGTTCCTTTTCTGCTTTTGTGCTTTTCGTCTTGGGATGCGGCAGGCCGTCTCGAATTTATCAAAATGACAAGGGCAAGAGGGCTTGCGCAAGTTGATTAGTTCGCCGTGGCGCACATTTGTTGCAATACGACAGAGATTTTATGCGATGGAGCCGCCCAAAAAGAACGCTCCCCCGCAAACGGCCTGCTTTGCGGGGGAGTGGTCATTTTCTTCGTCTGGCCGGTGCTTGAACAGCGCCGGCCGGCGAGTTCAGTGCTCTCAGCGCTTCAGCGCGCGCCAGCCGATGTCGCGGCGCATCTGCGAACCTTCGAAATGGATCAGGTCGGCGGCAGCATAGGCATGCTTCTGGGCAACCTTGACGCTGTCGCCCAGGCCCACCACGCACAGCACGCGGCCGCCCGAGGTGGTCAGCTTGTCGCCGGTCAGGGTGGTGCCGGCGTGGAAGGTCACGCAATCGGGCGTCTCGGCCGGGATGTCGGTGATCAGGTCGCCGTTGCGCGGAGTGTCGGGATAGTTGTATGCCGCCATCACCACGCCCAGCGCGGTGCGGCGGTCCCATTCCAGTTCGACCTTGTCCAGCGTGCCGGACACCGCATGCTCGAACACCGTCAGCAGGTCGGTCTTCAGGCGCGCCATGATCGGCTGGGTTTCCGGGTCGCCCATGCGGCAGTTGAATTCCAGCGTCTTCGGGGTGCCTTCGTCGTCGATCATCAGGCCGGCGTACAGGAAGCCGGAGAACGGGATGCCGTCCTTGGCCATGCCCTGCACGGTCGGGACGATGATCTCGCGCATCACGCGCGCATGCAGCGCCGGGGTGACGATGGGGGCGGGCGAGTAGGCGCCCATGCCGCCGGTGTTGGGGCCCTGGTCGTTGTCCTGCAGGCGCTTGTGATCCTGGCTGGTGGCCAGCGGCAGGATATTCTTGCCGTCCACCATGACGATGAAGCTGGCTTCCTCGCCGCTCAGGAATTCCTCAATCACCACGCGTGCGCTGGCGTCGCCCAGCTTGTTGTCCGACAGCATCATGTCGATGGCCGAGTGCGCTTCTTCCAGCGTCATGGCAACCACCACGCCCTTGCCGGCGGCCAGGCCGTCGGCCTTGATCACGATGGGCGCGCCCTTTTGCGCGATGTAGTCATGCGCCGCTTTCACGTCCGAAAAGGTCTGGTATTCGGCGGTCGGGATCGCGTGGCGCTTCATGAAGGCCTTGGCGAAGTCCTTGGAGCTTTCCAGCTGGGCCGCTTCCTTGGTGGGGCCGAAGACTTTCAGGCCGCGGGCGCGGAACACGTTGACGATACCGGCTGCCAGCGGCGCTTCCGGGCCGACCACGGTCAGCGCGACATGCTCCTGTTCGACAAAGTCGGCCAGCGCGGCCGGGTCGGTGATGGCGATGTTTTGCAAGCGTTCGTCCAGCGCGGTGCCGCCATTGCCGGGCGCGACGTAGACAGTCTGGATGCGCGGCGACTTGGCAATGGACCAGGCCAAGGCATGTTCACGGCCACCGGAGCCGACAACTAGGATTTTCATGTGGATTCGCTTAAAAAATGAGCTGAAAAATGCGCTGAAAAGCGGAGCAGGAGTGGCGGATTATTCTTCAATGACGGCGTTGGTATAGAGTTCCTGGGTATCGTCCAGGTTCTCCAGCGCGTCCAGCAGTTTCTGCATTTTTACACCGTCTTCGCCGGAAAATACGGTCTCGGTCGAAGGCTTCATGGTGATTTCCGCCACTTCGGCCTTGAAGCCGGCGGCTTCCATCGCAGCCTTGACGGCGGAGAAGTCGTTGGGGCCGGTCAGCACCTCGATACCGCCTTCATCGTCGGTGATCACGTCTTCGGCGCCGGCTTCCAGCGCGGCTTCCATCACGGCGTTCTCGTCAGTGCCGGGCGCGTACATCAATTGGCCGCAGTGCTTGAACAGGAAGGCCACCGAGCCTTCGGTGCCCATGTTGCCGCCGAACTTGGAAAAGGCGTGGCGCACTTCTGCCACGGTACGCACGCGGTTGTCGGTCATGCAATCGACGATGATGGCGGCACCGTTGATGCCGTAGCCTTCGTAGCGCACTTCCTCGTAGTTCACGCCGTCCAGGGCGCCGGTGCCGCGCTGGATGGCGCGGGTCACGTTGTCCTTGGGCATGTTGGCGTCGGAGGCGCGGTCCACTGCCAGGCGCAGGCGCGGATTGGCGTCCGGGTCGCCGCCGCCCATGCGGGCAGCCACGGTGATTTCCTTGATCAGGCGGGTCCAGATACGGCCGCGCCTTTCGTCCTGACGGCCTTTACGGTGTTGGATATTGGCCCATTTGCTGTGTCCAGCCATGTTGGATCTTTCTTGCGAGATAAGTAATGCCAGAACGCATCAGTGCACATGCCGGGAACATTGGGAACATTTCCGGGGTGGGATCTGACTATAATCGGGCCAGAATTTTACCATATCGCCATCCCCCGATTTTTTGCCCGGAGAGCCTCCAGACCATGACCAATCCGCTTCCCATCGCACAGAACGCCGCGCAGCAACTGAGCCTGTTGCCGCAGTTGGCCAACCGCCACGGTTGCATCACCGGCGCCACCGGCACCGGCAAGACGGTGACGCTGCAGGTGCTGGCCCAGGCGTTGTCGGATATCGGCGTGCCGGTGTTCATGGCCGACGTCAAGGGCGACTTGTCAGGCCTGGGCAAGGCCGGCAGCGCCTCGCCCAAGCTCAAGGAGCGCCTGGCGCAACTGGCTCTGCCCGAGCCGGCCTGGGCTGCCGCTCCGGTGGCGTTCTGGGATGTTTATGGCGAAAAGGGGCATCCGGTGCGCGCCACGATCTCGGATATGGGGCCGTTGATGCTGGCGCGCATGCTGAACCTGAACGATACCCAGCAAGGTGTGCTCCAGCTCGTGTTCAAGATCGCCGACGACAATGGCCTGCTGCTGCTCGACACCAAGGACCTGCGCGCCATGCTGCAGCACGTGGGCGATCATGCGGCCGAGTTCAAGACCGAATATGGCAACATCTCCGCGGCCAGCATCGGGGCCATCCAGCGCGGACTGATCGCCATCGATGAGCAGGGCGGCGATAAATTCTTCGGCGAGCCCATGCTCAACATCGAGGACTGGATGCAGACCGACGCCACGGGGAAAGGCATCATCAACATCCTGTCGGCCGACAAGCTGCTCAACGCGCCGCGCCTGTATTCCACCTTCCTGCTGTGGATGCTGTCCGAACTGTTCGAGCACCTGCCCGAAGTGGGCGACCTCGACAAGCCCAAGATGGCCTTCTTCTTCGACGAGGCCCACCTGCTGTTCGACGAGGCGCCCAAGCCGCTCTTGCAGAAGATCGAGCAGGTGGTGCGCCTGATCCGCTCCAAGGGCGTGGGTGTGTACTTCGTCACGCAGAACCCGCTGGACATCCCCGACACCGTGCTGGGTCAGCTCGGCAACCGTGTGCAGCACGCGCTGCGGGCCTACACCCCGCGCGACCAGAAGGCGGTGCAAGCCGCCGCCGAGACTTTCCGCGCCAATCCCAAGCTCAATACCGCGCAAGCCATTACCGAGCTGGCCGTGGGAGAGGCGCTGGTCTCCTTCCTGGATGAAAAAGGCCGTCCCAACGTGGTCGAGCGCGGTTACGTGCTGACCCCGGCCTCACAGATCGGCCCGGTAACCGATGACGAGCGGCGCGCGTTGATTGCCGCTTCACTGGTGGCCGGCATCTACGAACAGGCAATCGACCGGGAGTCCGCCTATGAACGCCTTAAAGGCCGCGCAGTCCAGCAGCCGCAGGCGCCGCAACAGCAGGCACCTCAGTCCGCTCCGGCTGACGACAATGCCTGGGGCGCTTCGGCCGGGCGCACCCCGCAGCCGCCGCAATCCACCGTGCCCGGCACGCGCGCGTCCGGCGGCGCAGCCAGCCCGGCGCCCCAGCCACCGCAGCAACAAGAAGAGGGCGGCCTGGGCGACTTGCTCAAGGATGCCGCCGGCGGCATCTTCGGCAACGGCACAGGCAGCCGCCGCAGCGATTCGCCGCTGCAGGCGATGGTCAAGTCGGCCGCGCGCAGCATCGGCTCGCAGGTCGGGCGCGAAATCATCCGCGGCGTGCTGGGCTCGCTGATGAAGAAGCGCTAAGAACCTGAACCGGTTCCGGGCGGCGGGCGCGTCCGGATGGGCCGTCTCCGGCAGCCATCCGCCGTACGGTTTACAATCGCGGCCATGACCGCCATTGCCCATCACTCTTCCCATCGCCAGGCCTTCCTCGGCGGTTTGCTGCTGGCTATCGTCGGCGCCATTTTCTTTTCCGCCAAAGCCATCGTCGCCAAGCTGATGTACCGCTATCAGGTCGACGCCGTGATGGTGATCACCTTGCGCATGATCTTCGCCTTCCCGATGTTCTTCGCGGTGGCGATCTGGAAAGCCCGCAGCGAACCGCCGCTGGCGCGCTCCGACTACCTGCGCATCACGGTGCTGGGCCTGATGGGGTATTACCTGTCCAGTTTCCTCGACTTCCTCGGCCTGCAATACATCTCGGCCGGGCTGGAACGGCTGATCCTGTTCCTGACGCCATCCTTCGTCATGCTGATCGCCTTCGCTTTCTTCAAGCGCCGTGTCGGCTGGATCGAGTGGGCGGCGCTGGTCGTGTCTTACTTCGGCACCGTGCTGGTGCTGCTGCACGACCTGAACGCCGGCGGCAGCAATGTCATCCTGGGCAGCGTGCTGGTGCTGGGCTCCGCCTTCACCTATTCGATCTACCTGATCTCTTCCGGCGAGCTGGTGCGCCGCGTCGGCGCGATCCGGCTGGTGGCGTATGCGATGTGCGTGTCCACCGTCGCCTGTGTGATCCAGTTCTTCATCTTGCGCACGCCTTCGGAATTGTTCGTCCAGGCTGCGGGCGTCTACCAGCTATCGCTGTTCAACTCCGTGTTCTGCACGGTGCTGCCGGTGTTCCTGACCATGGTTGCGGTGGCGCGCATCGGCGCCCCGACCGCCGCCCAGGCCGGGCTGGTGGGGCCGGTATCGACGCTGTTCATGGGCGCCGCGTTGCTGGATGAACCCATTACCGGCATCCAGCTGACCGGCACGGCGCTGGTGCTGTCGGGGATTTGGCTGCTGTCGCGCAAGAAAATTTGAACATCCGTTAAACCGAACAAGGAGACTGACATGGCAAAAGCAATCCGCATGAGCAAGACCGGTGGCCCCGAGGTGATGGAATACGTCGACGTCGAGGTGGGCGATCCAGGGCCGGGCGAGGTGCGCATCCGCCACGCGGCGGTCGGCCTGAACTTCATCGATGTGTATTTCCGTTCGGGCCTGTATCCGCAGCCGCTGCCTGCCGGTTTGGGGCAAGAGGCAGCCGGCACCATCGAGGCAGTCGGCCCAGGGGTGGCAGGCTTCAAGGTGGGCGACCGCGTAGGTTATGCGGGTCGTCCCAATGGCGCTTATGCCGAAGAGCGTGTGATGCCGGCTGACATTCTGGTCAAGCTGCCCGATTCGATCAGCTTCGACACTGCGGCCGCCATGATGCTGCAAGGGATGACCGTGCAATACCTGCTGCGCCAGACCTATCCGATCAAGGCCGGCGAAACCATCCTGTTCCACGCCGCCGCCGGCGGTATCGGCCTGATTGCCTGCCAATGGGCGCGCGCGCTGGGTGTGAACGTGATCGGCACCGTCAGCAGCGAGGAAAAGGCGGCGCTGGCGCTGAAGCACGGCTGCACCCACGTGATCAATTACAAGACAGAGAATTTCGTCGAACGCGTCAAGGAAATCACCGGCGGCAAAGGCGTGCCGGTGGTCTACGATTCGATCGGCAAGGATACCTTCATCGGTTCGCTGGACTGCCTGCGCCCGCGCGGCATGATGGTCAGCTTCGGTAATGCTTCCGGCCCGGTTGCGCCGTTCGGCGTGTCGGAACTGGCCTCGCGCGGTTCGCTGTTCCTGACCCGGCCATCGCTGGGCAACTACACCGCGACCCGTGCAGACCTTGATGCTACCGCCGCCGACCTGTTCGGCATGGTCGAAAGCAAGAAGATCAGTATCGAAATCAACCAGCGCTATGCGCTCAAGGATGCGGGGCAGGCGCATGCCGACCTGGAAGCGCGCAAGACCACCGGTTCGACTATCCTGATTCCCTGAGCCACGACGCCTGGAGGCCAATGCCATGAATGATTCGCAGAATGATCCCGGGCAACGCAACCCGATGGGACATCCGCCGGAGCAGCCGGCAGGGGATGACGGTTCGCCCAAATTCGGGCGGCTGCTGATCGTGCTGATTTGCGCCGTGTTGCTGATTGTGGCGATTACCTTTGGCAGCGAAGCCTATTTTTCGTAATCGTCACGGTTTGGCCAGGCGCTGACGCGTCGTTTGCCGTGGCCGCATGGCCACGGCATTCGCGCGAGGTTCATGGCGCGGGCTTGCCGTCTTTCTCGACCTGGATCTTGATATGCCGGGTCACGCCGCTGGGGCCGGGAAATTCGGAGAAGGCAGCACGCACCATGTAGGGCATGGCCGCCGCCAGTCCACCGCGGTTGCCGTCGCTGTCGACCACCACGTCATACAGCGTCTTGCCGTCGCCCGCGTTGGCGATGCCGATCTGCAGGCGGCGCAGGAAAACCGGATAGCTGGTGGTCTGCATCGGGCCGCCGTACCAGAACGGATCGTAGAAAGGCCCGTAGGGGCCGTAAGGGTAGGGGCCGAAGCGTCCCCAGCCAGGGGCCGGGCCGTAGAAGAACGGATCATAGGCCGGGCGGCTGACCACCACCTGTTCGGTGTTGATGCCATAGCGGAAACTGACGGCGAGCTGTGCCGACTTCTTGTCGGCCGCCTCGGTGAAGCCCAGGGTTTGCAACTGCTGGCGGATCAACTGGGCGTAGTTGCTGTATTCGAGATTGTTCTCCTGCTCCTTGGCAGGGACGAACACGTAGGATTTGCCGTTGGCATCGGCAGGCCATGCGTGGAAGGCGGTCACATCGCTTTCGACCACGGAAGCGCAGCCGGACAGCAGCAGGCTGGCTGCCGCGATGAATAAAAAGAGCCAGCGTTTCATGGCATATCTCCAATCAATATAACGAACTGTTCCCGGCTCGAAAGCGTGTGAACAGGTTTCTGGAACCTGGCGTTGGACTGGGTAGTCGGTAGTTCTGGGTATCGGCGCGCCGGCATGAGGGCCAATGGGACGATGAAGCTTCGACCTGGGGCGGCGTCGTTTGATCCCGGACAAGCATGGCATCGCGCACTATTTTCGTCCGATGCCTATTTCCCGGGGTCTATTGTAGTGCGGCGGCGCAAAAGCGGTTTGCGCCATGGCATCAAGCGGCGCACATCTGCGTAAAAATCCATGCCTGGCGCTGATGGGGTGAGAACGTTCGGCGCCTGCACGGGTCTGTGCCAGAGGTGGCCGGACAGCCGGTTCATCGCCGTGATTTCAGCCTTTCTGCCCGCGACGCGTGGGTTGATTGGTAAAATCTGGCTTTGGCCCATTTGCGGCCCATTTTTCTTCATTTCCTTTCCCGGATAGGCTCCATGCGCACCGATACGCCACAGACGATCCATCGTAAAGACTACGCCGCTCCCAATTACCTGGTCGACACCGTTGAAATGGGATTTGACCTCGAGCCCGCTGCCACCCGCGTGGCGACCCGCATCGCCATGTACCGCAACCCGGCTGCGGCCGGCCGCGACATCGTCCTGTTCGGCGAAGAGCTGGAACTGGTCGCCCTGCGCCTCAACGGCAAGACGCTGGCCAAGGGCGACTACCGCCTGGCCGGCCACGTGCTGACCATTCCTGCGGCGCCGGCCAAGGCCGTGCTGGAAATCGAGACGGTCACCCATCCCGACCGCAATACTTCGCTGATGGGCCTGTACGTTTCCAACGGCAATTTCTTCACCCAGTGCGAAGCCGAAGGTTTCCGCAAGATCACCTTCTTCCCGGACCGTCCGGACGTGATGGCCAAATACACCGTCATGTTGCGCGCCGACAAGAAGAAATATCCGGTGCTGCTGTCCAACGGCAACCTGGTCGAACAGGGCGACCTGCCCGGCGGCCGCCACTATGCCAAGTGGGAAGACCCGTTCAAGAAGCCGTCCTACCTGTTCGCGCTGGTGGCCGGCGACCTGGTCTGCCAGGAAGAGAAGTACAAGCTCAAGTCCGGCCGCGAAGTGCTGCTGCAGGTGTGGGTGGAAGAGGGCAACCTCGACAAGACCCAGCATGCGATGGATTCGCTCAAGAACAGTATCGCCTGGGACGTCGAGCGTTTCGGCCTGGAGCTGGACCTGGACCGCTTCATGATCGTCGCCGTCGGCGACTTCAACATGGGCGCGATGGAAAACAAGGGCCTGAACATTTTCAACACCAAGTACGTGCTGGCCAACCCGCGCATCGCCACCGATGTCGACTTCGCCAACATCGAAGCGGTGGTCGGGCACGAATACTTCCACAACTGGACCGGCAACCGCGTGACCTGCCGCGACTGGTTCCAGCTGTCGTTGAAGGAAGGCCTCACGGTCTTCCGCGACCAGGAATTCTCGGCCGACATGATCGGCACCGACAGCGGCCGCGCGGTCAAGCGCATCGACGACGTGCGCGTGCTGCGCCAGGCGCAATTCCCCGAGGATGCCGGCCCGATGGCGCACCCGGTGCGCCCCGACTCCTACGTCGAGATCAACAACTTCTACACCGTCACCATTTACGAAAAAGGCGCCGAAGTGGTGCGCATGTATCAGACCCTGCTGGGCCGCAAGGGCTTTCGCAAGGGCATGGACCTGTACTTCAAGCGCCATGACGGCCAGGCCGTGACCTGCGACGACTTCCGCGCCGCCATGGCCGATGCCAACAAGCGCGACCTGACCCAGTTCGAACGCTGGTACAGCCAGTCCGGCACACCGCAGGTCGATGCCAGCGCGCGTTACGACGCCAAGGGAAAAATCCTGGAACTGACGCTGGAACAAACCTGCCCCGCCACACCCGGCCAGAAGAAGAAACAGCCTTTCCATATCCCCGTCGCCGTCGGCCTGCTGGACGTCAAGGGACGCGACATGCCCCTGAAGCTCGAAGGCGAGAGCGGCGCGGATGCAACCGGCACCCGCGTGCTGGAGTTGACCAAGGCCAGGCAGACTTTCCGCTTTACCGGCGTCAACGAGGCGCCGGTGCCGTCGATCCTGCGCGGCTTCTCGGCGCCGGTGGTGTTGAAGGTCGACTACAGCGACGCCGAGCTGGCCTTCCTGATGGCGCACGACAGCGACCCGTTCAACCGCTGGGAGGCCGGGCAGCGCCTGGCCATGCGCCGCCTGCTGAACCTCACGGTGGCGGTGCAGGCCGCGCGCCAGTCCGGCCATGTGGTGGCGGTCGATACCGTGCTCAACAACATCGAGCACGACGGCGCTCTGGCCGATGCGCTGCGCGCCACGCTCAACGACGAGTCGCTCGACCCGGCATTCCGCGAACTGGCGCTGACGCTGCCGTCCGAGACCATGATTGCCGAGCAGATGGAAGTGATCGATCCGCATGCGATCCACATCGCCCGCCAGTTCCTGCGCCGTTCGCTGGCGCGCGAGCTGCGCGACGACCTGCTGGCGGCCTATCGCGCCAACCGGACGCCCGGCGCCTACAGCCCGGATGCCGCCTCGGCCGGCCGCCGCGCACTCAAGAATGTGGCGCTCTCTTATCTGGCCGAGCTGGATGATGCAGAAGCGCTGTCATTGGCACAGTGCCAGGACGAAGAGGCCAACAACATGACCGACCGCCTGGCCGCGCTGGCGGCGCTGCTCAACAGTACCGCCAGCGGCAAGAGCGAAGCGCTGCAAGGTTTCTACGACGAATTCGAAGCCGAGGCGCTGGTGATCGACAAGTGGTTCACGCTGCAGGCCACGGCCCGCGATGCTGATGTCAACACCGTGCGCTCGCTGGCCGGGCATCCCGCATTCACGCTCAAGAATCCCAATCGCGCGCGCAGCCTGATCTTCAGTTTCTGCAACGGCAATCCTTCGGCGTTCCATGCGCTGGACGGCAATGGCTACAGCTTCTGGGCCGAACAGGTCATCGCACTCAACGGCAGCAATCCGCAAGTCGCCGCGCGTCTGGCGCGCAGCTTGGACCGCTGGCGCAAATACACCCCGGCGCTGCAGGAAAAGATGCGCCTGGCGCTGCAGCAGGTGGCGTCGTCGCCCAATTTGTCGCGCGACGTTTCCGAAGTCGTCACCAAGGCGCTGGCGAATTGAGCGCAAATACAGCATTCATCATTTTCAAACAGGGAAGACCACACCATGAAACGCATCAGCCTCACGCAACACTTGATTGAGCAGCAGCGCCTGCACAACAAGATCCCATCCGAACTGCGCCTCCTGATCGAAGTCGTCGGCCGCGCCTGCAAATCGATTTCGCACGCCGTCGGCAAGGGCGCGCTGGGCGAGGTGCTGGGCAGCGCCGGCAGCGAAAACGTGCAGGGCGAGGTGCAGAAGAAGCTGGACGTGATCTCCAACGAGATCCTGCTGGAAGCCAACGAATGGGGCGGCCACCTGGCAGCCATGGCATCCGAGGAAATGGAGACCATCCACCGCATCCCCAACCGCTATCCGAAGGGCGAATACCTGCTGATGTTCGATCCGCTGGACGGCTCTTCCAACATCGACGTCAACGTCTCCATCGGCACCATCTTCTCGGTGCTGAAGGCGCCGGACGGCATGACCGAGCCGAGCGAAAAAGACTTCATGCAGCCCGGCACCAGGCAGGTCGCCGCCGGCTATGCCGTGTACGGCCCGCAGACCGTGCTGGTGCTGACCACCGGCGACGGCGTGCATTGCTTCACGCTGGACCGTGAAATGGGCGCCTGGGTGCTCACGCAAAAGGACATCCAGATTCCGGCCGACACCAAGGAATTCGCCATCAACGCTTCCAACCAGCGCCACTGGTTCCCGCCGGTCAAGCGTTACGTCGACGAAATGCTGGCCGGCACCACCGGACCGCGCGGCAAGGACTTCAACATGCGCTGGATCGCCTCGATGGTGGCCGATGTGCATCGCATCCTGAACCGCGGCGGCATCTTCATGTACCCGGCCGACGCCCGCGAACCCGAAAAGCCGGGCAAGCTGCGCCTGATGTATGAAGCCAATCCGATGGCCTTCATCGTCGAGCAGGCCGGCGGCGCCGCCACCGACGGCAACCAGCGCATCCTCGACATCCAGCCGGAAAAGCTGCACCAGCGCGTGGCCGTGTTCCTGGGATCGAAGAACGAGGTGGAGCGCGTCACTTCCTATCACAAGGAATAAACGGGAATAAGCGGGAATAAAACGGCAAGCCGTCGCATGGCGGCTTGCGCACCATCGGAAACGGCGCCGGCATGAAACATGCGGGCGCCGTTTTTCTTGCCGCGATTTTCCCGGATCAAGCCGTATCGGGCATTTGCCTGGCCTGCCGAACCTGGTTGCGTCCACCGCGCTTGGCTTCGTACAGCGCGGCGTCGGCTTGCCCGACCAGCTCATCTATCGGCGGGATGTGTTGCCTGCCGGGCAGGATGCTATTGACGCCTGCGCTCACGGTAACGACACCGGCCGGGTTTGCGCTGTGCGCAATGCCCAGTGCCTGGATGCCGGCGCGGATTGTTTCGGCCATTTGCGCCGCGCCGGCTTCGTCGGTATCGGGCAGCAGCAACAGCATCTCTTCACCGCCGTAGCGTACTGCCAGATCGGCCGGCCTGCGCTCCATGCCTTTTAGCACTTTCCCGATCTGGCGCAGGCATTCGTCGCCGGCCTGGTGGCCATAGATGTCGTTGTATTGCTTGAAGAAATCGACATCGATCAGCACCAGCGACAATGGCCCGCCACCCCGGCAGGCGCGCCGGTACTCCTTCTCCAGCATGTCGTCGAAATGGCGGCGGTTGGCCAGCCCGGTCAGGCCATCCCGGTGCGCCAGCATTTCCAGGGTACGGTTCAACTCCTGCAGTTCGTCTTTGGCTTTGAGGGCTTTCAGCTCGGCTTGCAGGCGCAACTCGATCTGGCCGATCAGGCGCCAGCCGAAGGTGGCGATCATCAGCAGCAGGATCAGGACGCCCATACTGTAGACCAGCGTTTCCTGATACCAGTCGGCCAGCACATCGTCCTCAGACAAGGCCACCGTGACCACCACCGGATATTTCTTGATCGCCTGGTAGCTGAACAACCTGCGCACGCCATCGATGCGCGAATTGTTGGCGATGGAACCGTTCGGCGCGGCCGGCAGCAACCGGCGGAAAAGCAGGCTGTCGCTGAAGTCCCGGTTGATCAGTTTGTCATCGAAAGGCTGGCGTGTGAGCAGCGTCCCATTGCGCAACAGCAACCCGATGGAGCCTTTTGTGCCGACATCGAAGGTGCTGTAGAACCTGGTGAAGTAGGCCAGGTCTATCGTCGCCAGCGCGACGCCGGCAAAACTGCCGTCACGATGATTGATGCGCCGGGAGATCGGAATGACCCAGCGATTCGTGCTGCGGCTGCGCAATACGGCGCCGATCAGCGGAGTGCGCTCGTCGTGGTCGCGGTGGTAGATGAAATAGGGGCGGTCACTGTTGTTGCCGTCCAGATGCGACTCGCCGGATGAATTGACGACCCAGTAGCCCAGTTCGTCGCAGATCAGCAGGCCGTCCAGTTCCGGCATTTCTTCGGAAAGGCGGTGCAGCAATGGCGCCATCTCCATCACCAGGGGGCTGCCCATGCCCAGCGCGGAAACACGGTCGGTCACATTGAGCAGCAGCCCATCGATGGCCTGGAACGCATCGTTGGCATGCTGTGACAGTGCCTTGGCCATGTTGCCGGAAGCGATCCGGGCGTTGTCCAGGTCGCTGTGCCTGGCACTCCAGCTTTGCCATCCGTGCAGTAACGTAATGGCCACACAGGTCAGGACGACAAAGAGTCTGGCGCGTTTTGATACGGGATGCGTCTTTTCCTGGTGTTCCCCTAGCCGTATCGCTTGCATGCGGATACCCCCCGAATCGGAATCGGCCGCCTGTTTTGTCCCCGCGGTTGGCCGCCGTAAGGATCAGTATAGATAGAAGGTCAAGTCCGCAGTCGGAAAAGTGAAGGGGAAAACATGCTTAATTCACCGGCCTGCGCATGAGCCGCACGCTGTGGATGGCGGTGAGTCCCACCGATATCCAGATCGGCACATAAGTGCCCAACTGGGCAGCGCCGAGCGATTCACCCAGCACGGCCATGGCGACAAACACCAGCAGCACCGGTTCGACATAGCCGAGGATGCCGAACAATCCCATCGGCAGCAATTTGCCGGCGCGCAAATAGCATGTCAGCGCCACCATGCTGAGTATGCCCAGCCCGGGCAGCAACAGATACATCGCGGGTTCCCGTACCGTCAGCGGGAACGCGTCGCTCAACGCCAGGGCCAGCACGGCTGCCGGCAGCAGCAGCAGCAATTCGATCGTGAAGAGCAGCAGCGAATCCAGCTTGATGCGGCGGCGCAAGATGAAGTAGGGCGGATAACCCAGCGCCACCAGCAGCGTGGGCCATGAAAACGCACGCGTCATCCACAGCTCGTGCGCTACGCCGGCCAGTGCACAGAGCACCGCCATGCGCTGCAGCAAATTCAGCCGCTCGCCATAATGGAAACGTCCCACCAGCACCATCGTGAGCGGCAGCAGGAAATACCCCAGCGATACCTCCAGCGCACGGCCGTTGACCGGCGCCCACAAGAACAGCCATTGCTGCACGCCCAGCATGGCGGCCATGGCCAGCAACGAGATGCATTTGCCAGGATCGCGGGCGATCTCGCAGCAAGCCGTTTTCAGTTGCGCACCATGACGGCGCCAGGCGATCACGGCCAGCACCGCTACCGTGGTCCAGACGATGCGCCAGGCGAAGATGTCCATGCCGTCGAGCGGCGCCAGCAGGCGGGTATAGCCGGAGAGGAGGGCGAACAGCGTGGACGCCAGTACCGACAGGCCGATGCCGCGGACGGTTTCAGGGTGATTCATACGATGCCAGTTGGGTTGGCCGGGACGCATGGGTTGCGCATCGGCAAAGACGCGATTCTACGGCATGCGGATGTCCGCGTCAGAGGCCGGGCAGCGCGTGCAGTTTCGGCGCGTTACACTGCGTGGATAAATAAAATGATGGATGAGACCGGCTCCGATGGATATCCGATATGTGCAAAGTTTCGTCGCCGTGGTGGAAAGCGGTTCGCTCGCGGAAGCCGCCCGCCGGCTGGATCTGACCGCTGCCGCAGTGGCCGCGCGCGTGCGTTCGCTGGAAGAAAGCCTGGCGGCGCCGCTGATCCAGCGCTCGGGACGTTCCGTGCGGCCCACTGCCCAAGGATTGAAAGTGCTGGAAAGCGCGCATGCCTTGCTGCGCTCGGCACGCGACATGCAGGCGCTGGCGCGCGATGGTGCAGGCGCGGTCGGCGAGCTGCGCCTTGGCGCGTTCGTCTCGGCCATGACCAGCGTATTGCCGTCGCTGCTGCAGCGTTTCTATCGCTGTTACCCCAACGTCAGTATTTTCGTCGAACCGGGCGCCTCGGTTGAATTGTGCCGCAAGGTTGCGGCGGGTGAGCTCGATGCCGCCGTGGTGGTGGAACCGCAGTTTGCCGTGCCCAAGACCTGCGAATGGCTGCCGCTGATGGATGAGCCGCTGGTGGTGATCGCACCGGCCGGCAACGAAGGGAAAAGCGCGCACGAACTGTTGCGGCATGAACCCTTCATCCGCTACAACCGCAACGTGCTGGGCGGCCAATTGGCCGACCGCTATTTGCGTGACCACGACATCGTGCCGCACCAGCGATTGGAGATCGACAGCCTGTTGGCGATTGCGGCGATGGTCGGCAAAGGCCTGGGCGTATCGCTGCTGCCGGACTGGTCGGCGTTGTGGGAAGGCGGCCTGGCACTGGTGAAGGTCGAGCTGCCGGACCGTGCGCCGGTACGCCGCGTCGGCCTGATCACTGCGCGCCATTCGCCGCATGTGGCGCTGGCGCGCGTGTTTGCCGACGAGGCGGTGAGGGCGTTCGCCGAGAATCGGGCGAGTGCGGGCTAAGTGTCTTTGCGCTGCAGGTTTTCCGCACGCAGGAATTCGAAATCAACGCCCTTGTCGGCTTGCGTCACGTTCTCCAGGAACAGTTTGCGGTAACCGCGTCCGGCGGCGGGTTTGACGATCGGATGCTCTTGCGCGCGCCTGGCCAGTTCCTGTTCGGAAACCAGCAAGGAAATTTCACGCCTGGACACCGACAGCCGGATACGGTCGCCCGTGCGCACATATGCCAGCGGGCCGCCAATGGCTGCCTCGGGCGTAACGTGCAGCACGATGGAGCCGAACGCGGTGCCGCTCATGCGGCCGTCTGAAATGCGCACCATGTCCTTGACGCCCTGGCGCGCCAGCTTGCGCGGGATCGGGATGTAGCCTGCCTCCGGCATGCCGGGCGCACCCAGCGGGCCGATGTTCTTGAGCACCAGCATGTCGTCGGCATTGACGTCGAGCGATTCGTCGTCGATGCGTTCGGCCAGATCCTGCAGGTTATCGAACACTACCGCACGGCCCTCATGTTCCATCAGTGTCGGATCGGCCGCCGATTGCTTGATGATGGCGCCACCGGGCGCCAGGTTGCCGCGCAACACCGCCAGTCCGCCTTGCGGATAAATCGGATTGCCGACGCTGCGCACCACTTCCTGCGCGAAGCCGGGGCCTTGCGCTTCCAATTGCTCGCCCAGCGTGATGCCGTTGACCGTCATCGCATCCAGGTGCAGCAACGGCTTCAGTTCGCGCAGCAAGGTGGCGACGCCGCCGGCCTTGTGCAAATCTTCCATGTAGTGCGAACCTGTGGGTTTGAGATCGAGCAGCACCGGTGTCTCGCGCCCCATGCGGTCGAGTTTGGCGAGGTCGATTTCCAGGCCTACGCGTCCGGCGATGGCGGCCAGGTGCACGATGGCATTGGTTGAGCCGCCGATGGCCAGCAGTACCCGCAGGGCGTTGTCGAAAGATTTTTCGGTCAGGATCTTGTCGATTGTCAGGCCGCTGTGCGCCAGTTGCACGGCGCGCGTACCGGTCTCTTCCGCCACCCGGATGCGGTCAGCGGTCACCGCCGGCGGCGAGGCGCCGCCGGCCACCGTCATGCCGATGGCCTCGGCGATGCAAGCCATCGTGCTGGCCGTGCCCATCACCGAACAGGTGCCGACGCTGGCGACCAACTGGTTGTTGACGTCGGCAATTTCCTCATCGTCGATGTCTTCGGCGCGGTACCTGGCCCAGTAGCGGCGGCAATCGGTGCAGGCGCCTACGCGCTCGGAGCGGTGCGATCCGGTCAGCATCGAGCCGGTGATGAGCTGGATCGCGGGAATGTTGGCCGAGGCTGCGCCCATCAACTGCGCCGGCACCGTTTTGTCGCAGCCGCCGATCAGCACGACGGCATCCATGGGCTGGGCACGGATCATTTCTTCCGTATCCATCGACATCAGATTGCGCAGATACATCGACGTGGGCGCGGCGAAGCTCTCGTGGATAGAGATGGTGGGAAAGTCCATCGGCAAGCCGCCGGCCAGCATGATGCCGCGTTTGACCGCCTCGATCAGCTGCGGCATGTTGCCGTGGCAGGGATTGTAGGCGCTGCCGGTGTTGACGATGCCGATCACCGGGCGGGCCAGTGCATCGTCGGTATAGCCGGCGCCCTTGATGAACGCCTTGCGCAGGAACAGCGAAAATCCCTGGTCGCCGTATGAAGTCAATCCGCGGCGCATGCCTGTGGCGGGCTGCGTCTTGCCATCGGCTGACGGTTTCTTGCTCATTGCTGGTCTCCTTTGTATCGTTTTTAGAGAAGGATGTTCAAACGAATGAGAAGGAGACTCATGATCATCCTTTCAAATACGGCAAGTATTTCAAAGGGATGGAGATGCAAACAGCGCTTGTCTTGATCTTCAAACCAAAAAGTTTTTTTGGTTCGGATGGCAGGGGGGCGTTGTATCGCTGTGCCGATTTTGTTAAGGGAAGCCGGATTGCGGTTGCACCGCCGCAAGTTGCTGTTATGCTGGTTTTATCGCACCAAAAAATACAAGGGAAGCGGGCGGCCCGACCCGGCGCCGTTCGGCACAGAGGAGATTCCATGAAGAGATTCCTGCCCGCCGGCCTGCTGCGACCATGGTCATCGCCACGGCAGCGCAAGGGGCCGAATGCACGAAAGTCGTGATATCGGCCGATTCCGACTATGCGCCTTTGCACTGGTACGACGGCAAGCGCCTGACCGGCGCCAGTATCGAAATCGCTTCGCGCGCATTGACCGCGTTGGAAATCCCATTCGAGGTGCGCTATGTGGGTCCGTTCCATCGCGTGCTGAAGGAGGCGGAAAGCGGCGAGGTGGCCATGGTGGCTTCCCTGAAGAACACGCCTGAGCGCCAGCAATATCTTGCCTTTACGACGGTTCCGCTTTTTTCGAATCCGATTGCGGTATTTGTCGCGCGCGACCGCAGCTTCAGCTATTCAGGCTGGAAGGACCTGGTCGGCAAGCGTGGCGCCATCACGATGGGCAACCAGTTCGGCGGTGGTTTCGACGAATTTCTGCGCGACAACCTCAAGGTGGAGCAGGCGCAGAAGGCTTATATGAACTTCAGCAAGCTCGATACCGGCAGCATCGACTATCTCATCACCGGCTATTACAGCGGCATGATCTATCTGAACCAGAGCAGGCAGGCCGACCGTTTCATGGCGCTCAAGCCGTACGTGAGCGCGACGGATAATTTCATTGCCCTGAGCAAGGCGAACCCTTGCGTCAAGTATCTGCCCAGGATCAATGTCCAGCTGGAGTCGATGCAAAAGCGCGGCGAGTTGCAGGCGATTCTGGAGCGTTATACCTCTGCACTCAAGATCGATCCGCCCGCCAAGGGGAAAACAGCCGATGCGGTTATCCCACCGGCAAAATAATGTGGCGACTTCAGGGTGACGCCGGCTTGCGGCGTATGTCGCCAGGAAGCTTCGTCCAAGGCAACGCCGAGGGATCGAGCGCAAAGGCACCCGGTGAAGCGCACAGGAGAACGGCACGCGCCAGCGGTTCGAAGTCGGCGCGGAAATGCACGACGCTCTTGACGGCGATGATGTCCAGCGTTTCCGGCTCCAGGCCGACGAAACGCAGCAGCGCCAGATCAATCAGCTGAATCGGCTGGGAAACGACGATGACCTGCACGCCGCCGATCTGCAGCAGTGCCGATGGGCCCAGCGTGAGCCGGTAACCCTTGAAGACGCTGCCGGTGGCATCGACATCGCCGTGATGCACGCGCATGACGCGGAACCTTGCTTCGAAAGGCGCATCGCCGGCGAGCCCGGATTTGCCGCCGAGCGCCAGGTGCAGCTCGGCGCTTGCGCCGGCCGCATGGGCTTGCGCCGCAGCCTGTGCATCGACCAGCAGGCCGATGACGGCGTTGCGTGCGTCGGCCGCGACCAGGGCGCGCAATAGACCGGTCGTGTCGGCGCTGCCTCCGGCGCCGGGATTATCCTGGCCGTCGGCGATGATGACCGGGCCGGTTGCGCCTTGTGAACGCAGCAGATCCTGGGCACGGGCGACGGCATCGCGTGCATCAAGGATTTCGCCGGCGAAACCGGATTCGGCGGCCTCGACGGCCGCGGCCAACTGGTCGGCCGCGGCGCGCGCATCGTCGGCGCAGGCCGCATATGCCCATACCGCCGGGCCGCATTTGTCGGCATCGGCCGCAGGAAAACCCATTGCCAGTCCGGCGGCCAGTGTGTCGCTGTCGAGCGCCTCTTGCAGTTGCCGCAGCGAGCGGGCCGGTTCGGCGCCGGTGTATTGCCAGCAGATCGGAATGAGAAAGGGGATGCGGCGCCACGCCGCCTGCGGGCGCGGCATGCCCTGCAGCCGGCGCACCAGCCAGGCATAGGCGCGCGCGCCGGTAGTCGCCATGTCCACATGCGGATAGGTGCGATAGACCAGCAGCAGGTCGGCGCTGTCGACCATCAGCGGCGAGACATTGGCATGCAGGTCCAGGCTGGCTACCAGCGGGATATCGTCTCCAATGGCCAGGCGTACGCGGCGCAGGATTTCGCCGTCGGCGTCGTCGATGTGTTCGGCGGCCATGGCGCCGTGCAAGTCGAGATAGACGGCGTCGGCCTGCGCCTGGACGATGCCCTCCAGCAGCAGCGCCACGATGCGCTCGAAGGCGTCCTCGGTCACACGGCCGGAGGGGCCGGCGGCGCACCAGGACACGGGAACCAGCGTATGCGCACCATCCCGCGCTGCGCCAATGAAGCCCGCAATCGGGATATTGCGCGGCTGGGCGCCGCCGGCCGGCGTCAGCTCTTCCAGCAGCGCCGGGCCTTGCAAGAGACCGGGCCAGGTGTCGGCGGCGAGAAAATCCTGCCAGCGGGTAGGCGTGGGGGAGAACGTATTGGTTTCGTGCTGGAAGCCGCCAATGGCGATGCGCATGCGAGATCCTGAGAATCGATCAAGTCAATCAAGTAAAAAAGGGCGAAGCCAAATAAGTTGTCGCGAGAAACATGCTGGAAAGCATGGGTAGCCAGACTCGATCATAATGGTGCTGGCAGCATGAGAACCCTTCGGCTACAGTCGAATATCGCATAAGTTAATTCCGAAAATTCATTTCTCCTGGTCATGGCCAGATCCTAAAATTTCGCACTTTGCCTCGAACTCCCAAGGATCAGCTAGCTTCCCGGCTGATGGGAAAAGGGGCGATTTTCTGGAGCCTCTGCATTGAATTCCGTCAATTCGACGGGCGCGCGCATCGGTATCGACGTCGGTGGCACCTTTACCGACTTTGTCCTCTACGATGCAGCACGCCAACAGCTCGCCTATCACAAAGAACCCAGCACACCCGCCGATCCGGCATTGGCGGTGCGCAACGGCTTGGTTGCGCTGATCGGCAAGCATGGCCTTAAACCTGAGGATATCGGCGTGCTGCTGCATGGCACCACCATTGGCCTGAACGCCATCATCCAGCGGCGCGGCGCGCGGGTGGGGCTGATCGTGACCGAGGGTTTCCGTGACGTGCTGGAAATCGGCCGTGCGCGCATGCCATCGTCCTTCGATTTCCATGCCACACGGGAAGAGCCGTTCCTGCCGCGCGAGCGCGTGGTGGAAATCGGCGCCCGTTTCAACCGCAATGGCGACGCAACGCGCTGGCCGCAGGCCGACGCCATCAGGCAGGCCGCCGAAGATATCCGCGCCCTGGAAGTCGATACCGCAGTGATCATGCTGATCAACGGCTTCCTCAAGCCTGAGCAGGAGGGGGCGCTGGCGCGGGACATCGAGGCGCATACGCCCGGCACCAGGATCATCTCGGCCGCCCAGGTCTGGCCGGAAATCCGTGAATACGAACGCACCGTGGCCGCCGCGCTCAATGCCTATATCCAGCCGTTGATGCAGCGCTATTTCGAACGCTTGTCCGAGCTGGTGGATGAACTGGGAGTGGCGGCGCCGATCCTGGTGACGGCCTCCAATGGCGGTTCGCTGTCGCTCAATGCGGCGCTGGCGCGCCCGATCGATACCGTCCTGTCGGGGCCGGCCTCGGGCGTGGTGGCGGCCGCGCGCCTGGCCACAGCTGCCGGCGTGCCGCGCATCGTCACCTTCGACATGGGCGGCACGAGCAGCGATATCGCCGTGTCCCAGCATGGCCTGGCGGAAATGGTCACGCGTACCGACATCGGCGGTTTGCCGCTGGTACTGCCGGTCATTGGCGTCTCCGCCATTGGTGCCGGCGGCGGTTCCAAGATCCGTGTGGATGAACATGGCGTATTGAAAGTCGGTCCGGAAAGCGCCGGCGCCGACCCCGGCCCGGCCGCCTATGGCCGTGGCGGCGTCGATGCGACCGTCACCGACTGTTATCTGGCCACCGGCGTGCTGGATGCCGCAGCGTTTGTCGGCGGCGCTATGTCGCTCTATCCGGAGCGTTCGCAAGCCGCGCTGGAGAAGGTCGCCAGTGCATTGAAGCTGGATGGCGCCAATGGCGTCGAGCGCGCCGCCTCCGGTGCGCTGGCGGTGGCGTCGGCGCAGATGGCTTCCGAATTGCGCAAGAACCTGGCCCAGCGCGGTCTCGATCCTGCCGAGTTTGCACTGGTGCCCTTCGGCGGCGCCGGCCCGACCCACGCCAACTGGCTGGCCGAAGAGGCCGGACTGGTGCATGTGCTGGTGCCGTTGAAGCCGGGCACCTTCTGTGCCTTGGGCGCTGCGACCGCCGACTTGCGCCGCGACTTCGTGCGCAGCCTGCGCGTGACGCTGGACGACGCCGCGGCCGGCGCGGTGGGCAGCATCTGGCAGGAGCTGGAAACGCAAGCCGCTGGCTGGCTCGAGGCGCAGGGCGTAGCCAGCACCGGCACGCCGTCGTTCTGGCCGGCGCTGGATATGCGCTATGCCGGACAGGCCTACGAATTGAACGTGGCCTTGCCGCATCCGCTGCCGTCGCCGCTGGATGCGGCCACGCTGTCCGAATACTTCCACCGTGAGCATGAACGCCTCTACGGGTTCCGCGATGCGCAGGCGCCGGTCGATGTGTCGACCGTGCGGCTGGCCATTGTTGGCCACATGGTCGCGGCGGCCAACGTGCCGCGTTTTGCCGGCCAGGGCAAGCCTGTGCCGCGCGCCACGCGCAAGGTATTCCTGCGCGATGCCTGGCAGGATGCCGCCATCTATACCCGCGACAGCCTGGGCGCCGGCGACGCGTTCGACGGCCCGGCGGTGATCGAGCAGGACGACACCACCGTCCTGGTATTGCCCGGCTGGCAGGTGCGCACGGATGCACTGGGCAACCTGCATCTCACCCCCGTGCAAGGGCGAGGGCCGGCGCAACCGCAACCGTCGGAACAAGGAGGCGCAGCATGAAGCTCGATCCCGTCAGCATCGAAATCCTCGGCAACAAGCTCACCTCCATTGCCGAAGAAATGTGCCTCACACTGCAACGCACCGGCCGCACGCTTTACGTCAAGGAAACGGCCGACTTCTGCTGCGCGCTGGTGGGCCTGGACGGCAAGTTCTTCGCCTATCCGCGTGCGTTGGGCGTATCCGGCTTCGTCGGCCTGGACTGCACGACCACGATCGAGGCGGTCGGGCCGCTGCAGCCGGGCGACGTGATTTTGACTAATGATCCGTACCGCTCCAAGGGCCTGGCGACGCACTTGCCGGACTTGCAGGTGGTGCAGCCCTATTTCCATGAAGGCCGCATCGTGGCTTATGGCTGGGGCTTCCTGCACGCGTCGGACGTCGGCGGCAAGGTGCCGAGCAGCATTTCGCCGAGCAACCATGAAATCTTCCAGGAAGGCTTGCAGATTCCGCCTGTGAAGATCATGCGCAGCGGTAAGATCAATGACGACGTGGTTCTGCTGTTCACTGCCAACAGTCGCACGCCGGACGCCAACATGGGCGACCTGAAGGCCATGCTCGGCGCGCTCGCGACCGGCCGGGATCGCGTAGCGCAGACCGTGGCGCAACACGGCGTGGCGTCGTTCCTCGATGCCCAGACCGACCTGGTCGACTATGCCGCACGGCGTGCGCGGGCGGTGCTGTCGAAAGTGCCGGCCGGCACCTACCGCTTTGTCGATTACCTGGATGATGAAGCCGGCGCCGGTTTGCCTGTGCGTATCGCGCTGGCGGTCACCCTGGCCGGCGGCAACATCACGCTGGACTTCACCGGCAGCGATCCGCAAGTGGCAGCCGCCATCAACATCCCCAGCCACGGCTTGCCGCACGCGTGGCTGACGCTGCGCATCCTGGCGCTCATCGCCACGCTCGACAAGGGCGTGCCGATCAATGCCGGCCTGTTGGCGCCGGTGTCGGTGATTGCGCCGGCCGGTACCATCGTCAATCCGTTGCCGGGCGCTGCCGTCGGTGTGCGCCATGCGGCGGCCGTGCGCGTCAACGATGCGCTCAACGGCGTGCTCGGCCAGGCCTTGCCTGAACACATGCCGGCTGCCAGCGGCGGCACCATCATTCCGGTGGTGGTGGCAGAGCCATCACGCCATGGCCACGGGCAGAACGTGCAAGTGGTCGAGCCGATGGTCGGCGGCACCGGCGGCCGCCGCGGCCACGATGGCGCGGACGGGCGCGACAGCAGCATTTCCAATCTGTCCAACAACCCGGTCGAAACGGTCGAGGCGGAGACGGGCATCGAGATCCTGCGTTATGGCTTGCGCCCCGGCTCGGCGGGACCCGGCCAGTGGCGCGGCGGCAACGGCCAGGCGATCCGCTTCCGTATCCTGCAGGACGACACCTTCGTGCTGGCGCGCGGCATGGAGCGCCTGCGCTTCCGCCCATGGGGCGCCCATGGCGGCCAGGCCGGCGCATCGGCCGGACTGGTGCTGTATCGCCAGGGTGAGGCGCCGCGCGAACTGGGCAAGATCGACTTGCTGCCGGTGGTGGCGGGCGATGAAATTGAAATTCGTACGCCCGGCGGCGGCGGCTGGGGCGATCCGTTCCAGCGCGATGCCGCGGCGGTCCTGGCCGATGTGCAGCGCGGCTTGTTGTCGCTGGACGCGGCGCGCAGCGAATACGGCGTCGTCATTGACGGGCAGGGCAGCCGCCAGGCGGTCGATGCCGCAGCGACAGGACAGGCGCGCGCGCAAGGCAGCAAGGGCATCGGACGCTTTGGCCCGGAGCGCGATGCTTGGGAGCGCGTTTTCAAGCCCGAACATCTGGACCGCCTCAACGCCGCACTGTTCGCCTTGCCTCCGGCAGCGCGCAGCCGGCGCCGCAAGCAGATCTTCGCCGCGGCGCTTGGCGGGCTGCCGCCGGAGTTCCCGCGCGAACCTGCCGCCGATGCCGCACTGGCCGACGCAGCCGGGCGCTTTGAGGCATCGGTGTCGGAACTGGTTTCTGCTGTATCGGCAACATCGGTAACACACTAGAACGCATCTCACGCCTGTTGATGACATGCGTTCTGACTATCCATCCAACCTGACTGGAGCAAGCAAGTGAAATCCATCCGCATTATTCCGACGCTGGCCATGACCGCTTTGGCAGTGGCCGTTCTGGCCGGCTGCGGCGAGAAGAAAACCGACGCCCCGCAGGCAGCTGCCGCACCGGCGGCGACCGACAAGGTCGTCATCGGCGTCTATGGCGGAGATTGGGAAAAGAACATCCGTGCCGCCGGCCTTGAGCAATACGCCAAGGACAACAACATCAATGTCGAGATCGTGCCGGGCGCCGATGCGGAATGGCTGGCCAAGCTGCGCGCGGCCAACGGCAACAAGCCGGCGTTCGACGTCGTCGTCTTCCAGCCGGACTCGGTGCAGCGCGCCGCCGCCGCCAATCTGCTGGAGCCGCTGGAGGCCAAGAACATCCCGAACCTGGACAAGCTCTACGGCACCGTGCAGGAAAAATTCGTGCGCGACGGCAAGACCTACGCTGCCGCCTTCAGCCTGGGCCAACTGGGCCTGGCCTACCGCACAGACCTGGTCAAGACGCCGCCGACCAGTTGGCTGGACCTGTGGAAGCCTGAATACAAGGGCCACGTCGCCGTATCGTCCCCGGCCTATGCCGCCGGCCTGCAATTCTTCGCTGGCCTGACCCACGCGCTGGGCGGCGAACTCAAGGACGATGCCGCCGTTGATAAGACCTTTGCCAAGCTGGCCGAGCTCAAGCAGAACGCCGTCGCCTTCCCGGACAGCCCGGGCGCCATCCAGACCTTGCTGGAACGCGGCGATGCATGGGTCGTGCCTTATTGGGATGGCCGTGTGTTCGCGTTGCAAAAGAGCGGGCTGAAGGTCGGCTTCGCGTACCCGACCGATGGCCCTGTCGTGGGCGCTGCCAACTGGGTCATCGCCAAGGGCGCGCCTAACCTGGCCAATGCCTACAAGCTGGTGGACTTCCTCTCCGGCGCGCAGGTGCAGAAGGCGTTCTCCGACAAGTCGCTGTACGGCATGACCAACCGCGACGTGCAGTATGACGAAGAGCTCAAGACCAAGGTGCAGGTCGGCGAAGAGGCTTACAAGAAGCTGATCTGGATCGACTATGAAACGGCGACACCGAAGGTGGCCGACTGGACCAACCGCTGGGCGCAGGCGTTGGGCGGCGGTAAATGAGCGCAATTGAAATCCATGGCGTTGCGCGGCAGTTCGGCGAACTCAAGGCGCTGGACGGCGTAGACCTGGTGATCGGGCAGGGCGAGTTCTTCTCGCTGCTCGGCCCCAGCGGCTGCGGCAAGACCACGCTGCTCAACATCATTGCGGGATTTCTGGCGCCCAGCGCCGGGCGGGTGGCTATCGGCGGACGCGACATCACGGCGCTGCCGCCGCACCAGCGGGACATCGGCATGGTGTTCCAGAACTACGCTCTGTTCCCGCACTTGAATGTGTTCGACAACGTGGCCTATGGCTTGCGTGTGCGCAAGTCGGGCAGCGATGCGATCCGCAAGCGGGCGGGTGACATGCTGGACCTGGTGCGCTTGTCCGAGCTGGGGCATCGCATGCCGCACCAGCTTTCCGGCGGCCAGCAGCAGCGCGTGGCGATTGCCCGCGCGCTGGCCATCAGCCCGCAGGTGCTGCTGCTGGACGAACCGCTGTCCAATCTCGATGCCAAGCTGCGCAAGGAAATGCAGGCTGAATTGCGCCGCATGCAGCGCGACGTGGGCATCACGACCGTGATGGTCACGCACGACCAGGAAGAGGCGCTCGGTCTGTCCGACCGCATCGGCATCCTGGGTTGTGGGCACCTGCAGCAGGTCGGTACGCCGCTGGAACTGTACCGCCAGCCGGCCAACCGCTTTGTGGCCGAATTCGTCGGCCAGGCCAACCTGATCGCAGCGCGGCGCGATGCGAACGGCGGCTATGCCGCCTTGCATCACGCAGGGGCGTCCCAGGCGCCGTTGCATTTGATGCCGGCAGACGGCAGCGCCGGCGAAGCCCTGTTCCTGCTGCGCCCGGAGCGCATCCGCCTGGCGCCCGGTAGCGGCCATGCTGCGCCCGCCATCAACGTTGCCAGCGGTATCGTGCGCGACGCCAGCTATACCGGCGCGGGCATCCATATCACCGTGGCGCTGGCGGGCCATGGCGAGCTGGCGGTCGATGCTCCCGAATCGGCATTCGCGGCCATTCCCGCGCCGGGTTCGCCGGTGCAATTGTCATGGTCGGCGCAAGACCTCGTGCCGCTGCCGCCTGAACGGAGCGCCGCATGAGCCTGGCCGACAAGAAGGGGCCGGTGGACACATGGTTTCCCTGGCTGCTGCTGACGCCGTCGATGCTGTTCCTGGCAGCGTTCCTGGCAGTGCCGGGCATCCTGCTGATAGTGCTGAGCCTGCGCAACGTGGACAGCATGCTGATGCTGCTGCCGACCTACGGCCTGGCGCAATATGCGCAGGTGTTCACATCGCAGCATTACCTGTCGGCGCTGGGGACCACCTTGTGGGTGGCGGCACTGACGGCGGCGCTGTGCGTGCTGTTGGCCTATCCGGCGGCATGGCTCCTGGTGGCCACGCGCAGTCGCGGCTGGCGCACGCTGCTGTATGTGATCCTGATCTCGCCCCTGCTCACCAGTGTGGTGATCCGCACGTTTGCATGGATCGTGCTGCTGGCGCAAAACGGCCTGATCAACGACATCCTGCGTCACACCGGCCTGATCGATTCGCCGCTGGCGCTGCTGTGGAACATGAAGGCCGTCATCGTTGCCTACGTGCAGGTGATGCTGCCCTTCGCGGTGCTGCCGCTGGCGACCTCGCTGGGCGACATTCCCGAAGCCTTGCCGCGTGCCTCGCAAAGCCTGGGCGCGGGGCCGTTCCATACGTTCACCCGTGTGGTCCTGCCGCTGACGATCCCGGGCATGATGAGCGGCGCGATCATCGTCTTCGCGCTGGCCGCGGGCAGCTATGTCACGCCATTGCTGATCGGCGGACGGCTGCAGCCCTTGCTGCCCATCGGCATCTACCAGCAGGCGCTCCAGATTGCCAATCTGCCATTGGCGGCAGCCTTGTCGCTGACCTTGCTGGTGGTGACGGCCGGCATTGCGGGCGCGATGACTTACTTGCAAAAACGTTGGGAGCGTCGCGTTTATGGCCACTGATCTGCCCGCTTTACATACTGCTGCGCAAAGCACGGCGTCGGCCAAGGCCTGGCGGCTGGCCGGGATCGGCGCCGGTGCGCTGGTGTATGTGTTCCTGAGTCTGCCGGTGCTGGTGATCTTCCTGTCGGCATTCAGCCCGGAGGCGTATCCGCAGTTTCCGCCGCAGCAATTTTCGCTGCGCTGGTTCTACGCCTTCTTCGAGAATCCGGCTTGGCTCCGGGCGCTCGAAGTCAGTGCGTGGTTGCTGCTCATCGCCACGCCGGTGACGACGCTGCTGGGGACAACGGCGGCTTATGCGCTGGCCAGGCTGGATTTCCCGGGACGTTCCGTGATCCAGGCATTCGTGCTCTCGCCGCTGATCATCCCGCAAGTGGTGCTGGGCATCGCCTTGCTGTATGTGCTGACCGGCGCCGGGATGGCCGGCTCTCTGCTTGGGCTGGCGGCGGGCCATATCGTGGTCGCCTTGCCGTATGCCGTGCGAACCGTCAGCGTCAGCCTGGCATCGATGGACCGCCGCCTCGAAACGGCCTCGATGAATCTGGGCGCCACACCGGCCTACACGTTCCGCCACGTGACACTGCCGCTGATCAAGCCGGGCATTGTGGCCGGCGCCGTGTTTGCGGCAGTGACCTCATTTGGCGAAGTCTCGGTCAGCCTGTTCCTGACGGCGCCGGGCACGGTATCGATGCCGGTGCGGATTTTCACCTACATCGACCAGACCTTCGATCCGGTCGTCAATGCCGTGTCGGCCATCTTCATCGTGCTGGCGGTGCTGGCGCTGGTGTTGATCGAACGCACAATCAGGTTGACCAAAGCGATGTAGGACGCAAACAGCAGGTGCATGCTTTAGCCAGGAGAAGAAAGGCCGCGCAACGTCGCGGCCTTTCTTTTTGTTTTTCCAGCCTGAGATCGCGAATGATTGATAAATGCTGTAAATAGTAATGATTGTCATTACAATACAGACATAAAAACATGTTGAAAAAGCGTAAAGGGGAGAAAACCTCTTATTGTTTTATTGATAATTTTAGGTGTGGCAGCCGCCAGAGGCGGACCGATGCCTGAAAGACAGGTAAATCATGTCCAATGCAGGGGTGCACAAACAAATCGGGGTTCTCTACAGCGAGCACCACAACTGGCTGGCCAACTGGCTCAGCCAGAAACTGCGATGTCAGTATCTTGGTGCAGACCTGGCCCAAGACACGTTCGTGCGCCTGTTTGCCGGACGGCTGCCAAATAACCTGGACAATCCCAAGGCTTACTTGACTACGGTGGCCAAGGGGATCGTCAACACCTATCTCCGGCGCAAGAATCTTGAGCAAGCCTATCTGGAAGCGCTCGCCGCCGCGCCGGAGCCGGTGCAGCCGTCGCCTGAGGAGCGTTTGCTGGTCTTGGAGGTATTGGCCGACATAGACAGGATCCTCGACGGACTGCCGGCCAAGGTAAAACAGGTCTTTCTGCTCGCCCAGCTGGATGGTCTTCCCTATGCCGACATCTGCGATTCGCTGGACGTGTCGCTCGCGACGGTAAAGCGCCATATGGTCAAGGCCTATAGCCATTGCTTAAGTGCCATTTAGAGCGGAGCAAATTTTGATGGAGCAAGCACCACGCAAGCCACTCTCCGAGGAAATCCTCCAGGAGGCCGCAACCTGGCTGATGGAGATGCACGATGGTCCGTTGACGCCTAAGGAGCGTGTTCGCTTTAATCAATGGCGCCAGCGCAGCACCGAGCACGAGATGGCTTGGCAAAAGGCCGCGATGCTGCTCGATAAGTTTCAGAGGGTGCCGGTGCCAGGGGCCGTGGCGCTCAAGGCTGCGTCGGTGCCTTCACGCCGTGCTGCCATCAAAACGCTGGTGGTACTGCTGGCCGCGGGGCCAGTCGCTTGGACGGCGTATCGCTTGTCGCCATTGTCTGGCCGAGGCGACGTGGTGACCACGCAGCGCGGCGAGCATCGCGACCTTGTGCTGGATGACGGCACAAAAATCTCCTTGAACACCTCGACCCAAATCCAGGTCCAGTACAGCGATGAGATGCGCCGCGTCCGTTTGCTGCAAGGGGAGATACTGGTCTCCACCGCAAAAGATGGCCGGAACCCGGCCAGGCCTTTCATCGTAGAGACGGCCGAGGGCCGGCTTCAGCCGCTCGGTACACGCTTCACCGCCAGGCAGCTGGATGGGCGCTCGCATGTTGCGGTGGTTGAGGGCGCTGTGGAACTCATCCCTGCAGATGCGCCGACCGAAAAGCAGCGTGTCCCGGCAGGATATCAGGCCGCGTTTTCCTCGCACGCCGTGGAGCCCCTGACGCAGGGTAGCGAGCTGAGCCTGGCCTGGACTACGGGCATGCTGGTGGTGGACAAGATGCCGCTTTCAGTCTTTGCGGGAGAGTTGGGACGCTACCGGGCAGGGCTGCTGCAGGTCGATGCCGAGGTCGGGAAACTGGCCGTCTCAGGAGTATTCCCATTGGAAGACACGACTGCCAGCCTGACGCTGCTTGAGCAGACCATGCCAGTGCGTATCCAATATTTCACCCGTTATTGGGCACGCATTGTGTCCCGATAGCCATGTCGCAGTCCCTGAAATTCTTTTTAAAAAAGCTGAGCCATTTTTGAAGTTCGTTGGGCATACCAGTGAAGACGCTCAATTCGGACATCGAAAGGTTCAGTATGGATTACCCAGAAAGAAACAGGAAAGTAGTGCGGAAACGGTCGGCTGAAGCAGCATTGATGCAGAAGTCGGCCATGGCGATAGCCATTCATTGGGCCGCCGCAGCGATGGCGATGTCATCGCTGGCATACATGGCCCCTGCGGTTGCCGCAGAAACAGCCAACGCCGTACAAAGCTTCAGCATCGCCCCGGGGCCGCTTGCACAGGCATTGCCGGCATTCGCTGCTCGCGCAGGCGTTCCCTTGTCATTCGACGGAAAGCTTCTGGAGGGGAAAACCAGTCCGGGGCTGACGGGTACTTACTCCGTCGATGAGGGTTTTTCCCGTCTGTTGCAAGGAACGGATCTCCAGGCACAGCGCCTGCCCGGCGGCGGCTATACCGTTAAAGCACCCACTGTAGCGCCCGGCGCCTCCATCGGCGAGCTGCAGCCCATTGAAATCAGCGCACAACGCACCAGCAGCACCATCATCCGGCCGACGCGCCAGAGTAATGTCATTGAGCGTGAAGAGCTCAATGAGTTGCGCCAGTCGTCCGATAGCCTGGCAACTGTGCTCGGCAAGATTGTTCCCGGCATGGCGGATTCGAGCCACACGATGACGGACTATGGCCAAACGCTGCGCGGCCGGAACACCCTTGTCCTGGTGGACGGTATTCCGCTCAACACCAACCGGGATTCATCCCGGAACATGGCCACGCTGAACCTGGCCAGCATCGACAAGGTTGAGGTGCTGCGTGGAAGTAGCGCCATTTATGGCGCCGGCGCCGCCGGCGGCATTATCGCCGTGACGACCCGCCCGGCAGGCGGCGAACCGTATGCGGAGACTACCTTCACGTTGAAGTCCGCGCTGTCTCACCTTGGGAGCGACGGCCTCGGCGGCGAGGTGAATCACTACATGTCCGGCGCCAGCGGTGCGGTGGACTATGCGTTTAACGTTGGCTACCAGCATGTCGGCGGCTCCTTCGATGGCAAAGGCAATCGCATCGCACCCGAACCTAGCCAGGGCGACCTGTTCGATAGCGACAACTACACCCTGGGCGGAAAACTGGGCTTCCGCATCGACAAGAACCAGCGCCTGCAGTTGTCCGTCAGCCGGTACGTCGCAGAACAGGACAGCTCCTACGGCTCAGACCCGGCGGTAGCGAAACTGCCGGCGGGCAGTGCCGTCGCGCGTCCCCTGGATGGCCTGCAGTTGGCAGAGCAGAACCAGATTAAAAACACCCTGGTGAGCCTGGATTACCAGAACCAGGATGTCTTCGGCAGCACGTTGTCGACCCAGTTGTACTACCGCGACTACTTCACCCGCTTTACTCCCTTTGATGCACGCGCAGTCTCTACGCGAGGGAACAATGTCGACCAGGTGATGCAGAACTCCCGCGTACTTGGCGGCCGCGCTACCTTGAATACACCGCTGGCCGACAATACCAAGCTGCTCTGGGGCCTGGACTTCAACCAGGAGCGCAGCGATATGCCGGATGACATCTTCAACGCCGCCGCGTACGACGCAAGCGGCGGCAGCGTCTTCCAGCGCACCGGAACCTTGCTTTACATGCCATTGCTGACTACCCGCTCCATCGGCGGCTTTGCCCAGCTCCAGCACAAAATGAATGAGAAGTGGTCGGTTGAGACGGGCTTGCGCTATGAGCGCGCCTACGCCAGTTACGACGATTTCATCCCGCTGTCGCAGAGCAAATCGGCATCTCCGCAGAAGGTCCGCGGCGGTTCGGTTTCCTTCAGCTCCTGGATGAGCAATGCCGGTGTCGTCTTCAAGCCTGTCGCCGGGCACGAAGTCTATGCGTCGTTCAGCCAGGGCTTCCAGCTTCCCGACATCGGCGTGCAGATCCGCAATGCGACCCCGGCCTTCAACATTTCGTCTTCATCCCTCGAACCGGTGAAGACCAACAGCTACGAGCTGGGGTGGCGCGGTGCATTCGGCAACGTCCTCGGCAACCTGGCGATATTCCATACCACCTCCAAGCTGGGTGATATCCAGAGCTTCAACAATGGCCTTATCCTGACCCGCACCGCGGAGAAGATTTCCGGCATCGAGGCCGGCGCCGACTATCTGCCGGACGATTCGGCATGGGGCGGCGGCGCGACATACGCAATGATGTGGGGACGCGAGACGCCACAGGGAAGCTCCAGCGACCAGATCATGAGCGGTTACCGCATCCCGCCAATGAAGCTCACGGCTTATTTGCAGTACAAGCCGAATAGCAAATGGAGCAATCGCCTGCAGGCGACCTACTTTGCTTCACGCGATTACCGTCTCAAGGGACAAACGGCATTTGGCCGCCGGGAGGTTGGCAGCTATACCACCGTCGATCTGGTGAGCAGGTATCAACTGACGCAAAAGGACACTGTTTCTCTTGGTATAGAGAACCTGCTTAACCGGTATTACATCCCGGCCTACAGCCAGCTTATGCGCAACAGCAATAACACCAGTCGCTTGCCGGGTGCAGGGGCTGTGATGAGCGTGAGTTATAGCCATCGCTGGTAACTATCGCAAAAGAAAAAAGCGGCTCACATTGCTGTGAGCCGCTTCTGTTCTGGTGCTGATGGGCGGAATCGAACCGTCGACCTACTGATTACGAATCAGTTGCTCTACCAACTGAGCTACATCAGCTGAAGAAGCGGAATTATAGCGCTTTCTTTTTTCTTCTTCTAGAACAAGCACTTCAAACATTTCCCCCATAGTTCCCCCTGCTTCTTTATTGTCGCTGCGAATTCTTCGTCAATGATGAAGACTTTGCAGGGAGGATTCTATAGCCCGGTGGTGGCCTTCGGAACACGCTATGGACGGATTAAGGGGATTTCGTGAGTTGGTGGCTGACTCCAAAAAACTTTCCGTGTACGGTCCTCGTCAAAATCTGTTTGCGTTCTTCGTGGCTGGAAATGGAACTGATTAGCCTGCTTTGTTACACAAGATCAGTGCATTTCAAGCTCGATGCTAACAGTCCGCCTGGATTTGAAAAATGATAAAGACAACATACTTAAAGATAGGTCGGAAGGAGTTTTTGTTAAACCAAAGTCCTTCTACCACGATGAAATTATCGGTGACTCCGATAAGTGACGAGCGTCTGTGCGCGGAGCTATATGCCGAGGTCGGCGCACCGCATTACTGGAACGTATATCGTGTTTGCTGGGATCTGTCAGATTGGCAGCATTATGCATGTCAACCCAATGTCCAAATTTCGCAGTTTCAGCTTGCTGCTAAAGTGGTGGGATACTTGGAGCTGAGGCATTCCGATGATGCAGTCGAGATCGTGAATTTTGGTTTGCGTCCCAACTTCGTCGGCAGGGGAGTGGGGCGGGCCGCGTTGGAAGCGGCACTTGCGCACGGATTTTCCTTTGGCGTTAGCGAGATTTGGTTGCACACTTGTAGCTTGGATCATCCTGCAGCATTGTCGAACTATTACGCTCGCGGTTTTCGGTTAATTAAAGAAGGCGTGGATAACTTTTTGCCGCTCGATCCTATACCGGGTATTGTGCAATTGGCGGCATGAATATGTTCAGCACGTCTGCAGCACCAACTGACGTGCTGAAGTGATGTGCTGATGTGTAATCGCTGATTCCGTATCAGTTGCACTACCGATTGAGCTACATCAGCCAAGGGTCGTCTTCTATTAAAAATTTTAGTTTTTCCAATACGTCATCCGCATTCATTTTCAGCCCAGATGCTAAAACGCCCCCGGTGTGCACCGGGGGCGTTTTCATTGTTGCCTTGCAATCAGACTGGCTTGCCCGGTTCCCCCGAAGGGCGCCGGGCAAGGCCCAGTGATTACTTGGTCACAGCCAGCAGAGTACGTTGGCCGCCCTTGTAGGTGTACAGGGTCAGCGAACCGTCCTTGATGTCGCCCTTGGCGTCGAAGGCGATCACGCCGGTCACGCCCTTGTGGCTGATCTTGGCCAGTTCCGGCAGGTACTTCTTCGGATCGGCCGAGCCGGCCTTGGCCATGGCGTCAGCCACGGTCATGGTGGCGTCGTAGGCGTACGCAGCGTTGTAGACCACGTCGATGCCGAATTTCTTCTTATAGGCAGCGCGGAAGTCGTCCATGCCCTTCTTGCCGGCGTCGTCGACGCCACCGGCTTCAGCGCAGACCACTTGGTCGTCGCCCAGGCCGTCACCAGCCAGGCCCGGCAGCGAGCCGGTACAGATGCCGTCGCCGCCCATGAACTTGGCGGAGATGCCCAGTTGCTTCATCTGGCGCAGCATCGGGCCGCCGACCGCATCCATGCCGCCGAAGAACACGACGTCAGGCTTCTTGGACTTGATCGAGGTCAGGATGGCGTTGAAGTCGGTCGCCTTGTCGTTGGTGAACTGCTTGCCGACGATGGTGCCGCCGGCGGCTTGCGCGCCCTTGGCGAATTCTTCAGCCACGCCCTGGCCGTAGGCGGTGCGGTCGTCGATCACGGCGATCTGCTTGGTGCCCAGCTTCTGTACGGCATACTTGCCCAGTGCGGCGCCCAGCTGCGCATCGTTGGCCACCACGCGGAAGGCGGTCTTGAAGCCTTGTTGCGTGTACTTGGGGTTGGTGGCCGAAGGCGAAACCTGCGGGATGCCGGCGTCGCTGTAGATCTTGGAGGCAGGGATGGTGGTGCCCGAGTTCAGGTGGCCGATCACGGCGGAAACCTTCTGGTCGACCAGCTTGGTAGCGACGGCGGTAGCTTGCTTCGGATCGGAGGCGTCATCTTCGCCGACCAGTTCGAACTTGACCTTCTTGCCGCCGATGGTGAAACCCTTGGCATTCAATTCGTCCACGGCCATGCGGGCGCCGTTTTCGTTGTCTTTACCCATGTGGGCGTTGGGGCCGGAGAGCGGTCCGACGTGTGCGATCTTGACGACTTCCTGGGAGTAGGCTGCACCAGCGAACGCCAGTCCGATAGCTGCGGTTAGTGGAATAATTGCGCTCTTGAGTTTCATAAAATTCCTCTGTAGATTGAATTGACCATTTTTGATGTTTTGTCTCACTACTCAAGCTTTATTCAGATCCTTTTTGCGGGAATTGGGCGGCCCGCTTTTGCTTTCGTCCCCGACTTTCTGAATAATGCAGACGGTACAACATAAGATTCGGCTTCGCCAAGTTTTTTTTAGAGGCTTGCCTAAAAATTTCCATATCATTTGCCCATGCCCGCAAAACACCACACGCTCGACAAGGTTGATCGCAAACTGCTCAACATGCTGCAGAAAGACAATCAGATCTCGACCCGCGTGTTGGCTGAGAAGCTACATATTTCCCAGCCGACCTGCCTGCGCCGTATCCGGGAGCTGCGGGAGGCGGGAATCATCAGCGCCGAGGTGGCGATGGTTGACCCCTTCGCCCTGGGCTACGGCATGCTGGCCTTCCTCGAGATCTCGCTGAACAACCAGTCGGACCAGCACATGCAGGACTTCGAACAGCGCATGGCCAAGGAGCCGGAAGTCATGCAGTGCTACTTCGTCTCCGGCGAATACGACTATTTCCTGGCGGTGCATGTCATCGATATGGATGCCTATTACCAGTTCGTGCGGCGCGTCATTTCAGGGTCCGGCAACGTGCGCCATTTCCAGTCGCGCTTCCCGATGAAGCGCGCCAAGTTCACGACGCGTATCACTTTCGATGAAAAGGCTGCCGAAGTACTGGTGCGCGTACCAGGCTGAACCACCGTCGTGGCCGGTAGCCCGGCCCAATACGCGCGCACCCTGTTTAGCAGTTTTCATGCCTGCACGGAGCCGGTCTTTCCTGTCCAATGGTGTGACCAACATTTGAGTGCTTGCGATTCCATGCGGCAGGCAGTGCGGGATCATGCCTGCCGGGACGGTTTTCCCTGTGTAATGCGCCGTTGCGGCAGACAAGCCTCCTGTGTTATTTTCGGGGCATCCGATGGCGTTGCCGGGTAACTGTTCTGTCCGGTATTGTCATTCAGGCCATACGCACCAAGAGCGGACGCAGATCAGCAGAACCAATCGCCAGCCGCGCCGGCATCAGCCGAACCATCCAGTATCATCCACTTTGTGCGGCGCAACAGCCGTATCCCAAATTGCGTCAGGAGCCAGGCTCCAGATGCGGAGAGGGCGTTGCCCACGCAGTCAGCGGAAATACGGAGCGCAGGGCGCTCGATGGTGCAGCGCCGCTGCAAAATGGCGCACGTTCGGACCACAACAAATTTGGCAACCCTTATCCGAAACCGAAAGGAAACCCCGCACGATGCACGAAGTCGAGCTATTCATCCAGGACATGGCGATCATCATGCTGATCGCCGGCATCGTCACGGTGCTCTTCAACCAACTGAAGCAGCCGGTGGTGCTGGGATATATCGTGGCGGGCGTGATTATCGGCCCGCATACCCCGCCTTACGACCTGATCCAGGATGAGAAGACCGTGCACATCCTCTCCGAGCTCGGGGTGATCTTCCTGCTGTTCTCGCTGGGGCTGGAATTCAGCCTGAAAAAGCTGGCCAAGGTCGGCGCCACCGCCTTCATCGGCGCTGCCGCCGAGATCCTGCTCATGATCTGGATCGGCTACGAGATCGGCCTGTACTTCGGCTGGAAGCGCATGGATGCCATCTTCCTGGGCGCAATGCTGGCGGTGTCGTCCACCACCATCATCGTCAAGGCCTTGAACGAGCTGGGCATGAAGAACGAGAAGTTCGCCCAGATCATTTTCGGTATTCTGATCGTGGAAGACATCCTCGCCATCGGCATGATTGCGTTGCTGTCAGGCATCGCTACCAGCGGTTCGGTCAATTCGGGCGATGTCTTCACCACCGTGGGCAAGCTGGTGCTGTTCATGATCGTCTCGCTGGTGGTGGGCATCCTGGCGGTGCCGCGCCTGCTCAACTTCATCTCGCGCTTCAAGAGCAATGAGAT
This sequence comes from Herbaspirillum chlorophenolicum, assembly GCF_001189955.1. Classification (GTDB taxonomy): domain Bacteria; phylum Pseudomonadota; class Gammaproteobacteria; order Burkholderiales; family Burkholderiaceae_D; genus Herbaspirillum; species Herbaspirillum chlorophenolicum. The sequence continues at coordinate 61,275 of NZ_LFLT01000012.1, forward strand.
GCTGCTGGTAGCGATGCTGGGCATCCTGTTCGGCTTCTGCCTCTTGGTGATGAAGCTGCAGTACAGCGTGGCGCTGGGCGCCTTCCTGGTCGGCGCGGTGATGGCCGAATCGCGCCAGCTGCACCGCATCGAGCGCCTGGTCGAACCGATCCGCGACATGTTTTCCGCCATCTTCTTCGTCGCCATCGGCCTCATGTTCGACCCCAACGTGCTGGTCAAGTACTGGCAGCCGATTACCGTCATCACGATCGCGGTGGTGTTCGGCAAGCTGATCAGTTGCGGCATGGGTACCTTCCTGGCCGGCCAGAGCGGACGCACGCCGATGCGCGTGGGCATGGGGCTGGCGCAGATCGGCGAGTTCTCCTTCATCATCGCCGCGCTGGGGGTGAGCCTGAAGGTCACCAGCGAATTCCTGTACCCGATCGTGGTGGCGGTTTCCGCCATCACCGCGCTGCTGACGCCTTACCTGATCAAGGCCGCCGACCCTTTGTCGGCCAAGGCGATCACGCTGGTGCCATCCAAGGTGTCCAATTTGCTGGGCATGTATTCGCGCTGGCTGGAAAGCCTGCAGCCGCAGGGCGACCGCGCCGAACTCTCCAAGATCATCCGCCGCATCCTGATGCAGGTGCTGGTCAACCTGGCATTGGTGATCGCGGTATTCCTGGCCGGCGCGTTCTTCGTCGATGGGCTGAGCAAGTACTTGTCGGACTGGACGCCTGACCCCGATGTGCAAAAGGCCATCATCTGGGGCTGCGCGCTGGTGATTTCGCTGCCGTTCCTGATCGCCACTTACCGCAAGCTGCAGGCCCTGGCCATGCTGCTGGCCGAGGTCGGCGTCAAGCCGGAGTTCGCGGGAGCGTATACTTCGGGGGTGCGGCGCATCATTTCCGAGATCCTGCCCATCATGTCGATCGTCGGCATCATGCTGCTGATCTTCGTGCTCTCCGCCAGTATCCTGCCGCCGCTGAACCTGCTGGCCTTTGTACTGGCGGGTGCGGCGGGCCTGCTGTGGCTGCTGTGGAGCAAGCTGGTCAAGCTGCATTCGCGCCTGCAGATCGCCCTCTTCGAGACGCTGGACGAGCAGCCCGAGGACGTGCACTGACGCCGCCATACAAAGAATTTATTACCTGACTGAAAAATCATGACGCAAGACGAACTGAAACAGGCGGTCGCCAAGGCCGCGATCGAATACGTGGTCGATGGCGAGATTATCGGCGTGGGCACCGGCTCCACGGCCAATTTCTTCATCGATGAGCTGGGCAAGATCAAAGACCGCATCAAGGGCGCCGTGGCCTCGTCGGAAGCTACGGCGGAACGCCTGCGTTCGCATGGCATCAAGGTGTTCGACCTCAATGACGTTGACACCATGCCGGTCTACATCGACGGCGCCGACGAGATCAACGCCGCCGGGGCCATGATCAAGGGCGGCGGTGCGGCCTTGACGCGCGAGAAGATCGTCGCCTCGGTGGCGCAAAAGTTTGTGTGCATCGCAGACGGTTCCAAGCTGGTGGACGTGCTGGGCAAGTTCCCGCTGCCGGTGGAAGTGATCCCGATGTCGCAGGCGGTGGTTGCCCGCAAGCTGGGTGCGCTGGGCGGCGAGCCGCGCCTGCGTATCAAGGACGGCAAGCCGGTGGTGACCGACAACGGTTGCTACATCATCGACGTGCTGGGTTTGTCCATCACCGAGCCGGCCGATATTGAAGACAAGATCAACAACATTGTCGGCGTGGTCACCAATGGCCTGTTCGCGCGCCAGGGCGCCAATGTCTGTTTGTTGGGGACTTCGGAAGGCGTGAAGAAGCTGGAGTTCTGAAGCGCTTTCTCGTCGTTGTCGGAATTAAAAAAGGCCGTGTCCTCAGGGACACGGCCTTTTTCATTGTGAAGCAGAGGCTTATTTGGGCGACGCAGCCTTGGCCTCGTCGCGCGCCACCACCACACTCATCTTCGCCGGATCGAAGTACTTGCGTGCCGCTGCATTGACCTGTTCCAGCGTCAGGCCGGCGATCTTCGAGTCCATCTGCTGCTGCCAGCCATAGGTACGCCCCAGGTTCAGCAATGAAGTCCAGCCGCTGGCGATGCCTGCATCCTGCGCGCGCTGCTGGTTGCGTTGCTGCAGGATGCCGGACTTGGCGCGCAGCAGCTCGTCCTGGGTAAAGCCCTGCGTGACTACGCGCGCGATCTCTTCGCGCACGGCGGCATCCACCTTGTCCAGGTTCTGCGGCGCGGCGATGGCGCGCACCACGACATTGCCGGCATCGCTGACGGCGCCCACGTTCAGTCCGGAACCGATACCGTAAGACAGGCCGTCCTGCTGCCGCACGCGGTCGGCCAGGCGCGACTTCAGGCTGGCGCCGCCCAGCAGGTAGTTGGCCACGGCCAGCGCCGGGTAGTCCGGATCGCTGTCGAGCAGGCGCACGTTCTGGCGCGCGTAGTACACGCCGTTTTCCTTGTCGGGGGTGTTGACCGCCTGGCGCGTGGCGGGAATGTCGGCCCAGGTCGGCAGCACGCGCGCATAGGGCGAAGCGCTGTTCCAGCCGCCGAAGCCCGCGTCGATGGCCTGGCGCGCCACGGCCGGGTCAAAGTCGCCTACCACCGCCAGCTCGCCGTTGGAGGCGCCATAGAAGTCGCGATGGAAGTCCTTGACCTGCTCCAGCGTCACGGCCTGGATGGCGGCGATGCGTTCATCCAGCGTCTGTGCAGCGCGCCAGTCGCCCGCCGGGTAGTGGTTGAAGTGCTGTGCCACCGCCTCGGCCGCGCGCGCTTCAGGTTCATTGCGCGAGGCTTCCAGCGACACCAGGGTTTCGTTCTTCAACTGGCTGAATTCGGCGGCGTCGAAGCGCGGATGGCGCAGCACATCGGCGACCAGCTTGATGGCCGGCGCCAGGTTGTCGCGCGTGGTCTGGAAGTTGTAGACACCGCCGCTGATCTTCAGGCGAGTGAATTCGTCGGCGAGCTGCTGGCGGTTGAACTGTTGGTTGCCGCGCATGAGCATGCCAGCGGTCAGCTGGGCGATGGTTTTCTTGCCGAACAGCGTTTTTTCGTCGCCAAACTCCAGGTTCAGCCGTACCGAGACCGTGGCCCCGCGCGACTTCTTCGGCAGCAAGGCCAGTTTCAGCGCGGTGTGTGGCGGGCTGCCGGGCGGCACCAGCGTGGTGCGCTGCTCGATGTTGCCGGGTGCCGGATCGAAGGCTTCGCCTGCGGCCACAGGCGGGCGCGGCTTGTACTGCGCCAGCAGCGAGTCGACCGAAGGCGCGGCCGGCACGTCGGTGCGTTCCGGCTTGTCTTCAGGCAGGTACAGGCCGACGGTGCGGTTGTCGCGGCGGAAGTACTTGGTTGTCGCAGCGGCGACTTCGGCCGGGCTTACCCGTTGCTCGTTATCGCGGTCGGCGAACAGCAGCCGCCAGTCGCCCAGCGCGATGGCGCCGGACATGGTCACCGCCAGCTGTTGCGGATTGTTCTGCAGCTTTTCGAAAGCATTGGCACTTTCGCGGCGCAGGCGTTCCATCTCTTCGGCGGTCGGCGGCGTGGCGGCGAAGGATTCGATGGAGGCGACCAGTTCCTGCTTGACCGGCTCGATATCCGCTCCGGCCTTGACCACCGCAGCGATAATCTGCAACCCCGGCGCTACGCCGTTCAATTGCATGTGGTAGACCGCGCTGGCCTTGCCGCTTTCCACCAGCGACTTGTGCAGGCGGCCATTGGGCGTGTCGGCCAGGATGGCGCCGGCGAAGGCCAGGGCGTTGGCATCCGGATGCAGGCTTGAAGGAATCTTGTAAGCCACTGCCACCAGTTGGATATCGCCCTTGCGGCGGATAGTGAACTGGCGCTCGCCATCCTGGGTCGGCTCCACCGTCCAGAATTCCGGCAGCACGCGCTTGGGTTTGGGCATGCCTCCGAAACTCTGGCTGACCCATTGCAGCACCTTGGCCGGTTCGAACTTGCCCGCCACCAGCAGCACGGCGTTATCGGGCTGGTAATAAGTGCGGTAGAACGCTTGCAGGTTCTCGATCTTCACATTCTCGATATCGCTGCGGTTGCCGATCGTGGAGCGGCCATAGCTGTGCCAGTCGTAGGCCACGCTTTGCATGCGTTTCAACATCACGCTGGTGGGCGAATTCTCGCCGCTTTCGAACTCGTTGCGCACCACGGTCATCTCGGTGTCGAGATCTTTCTTCGCAATGTTCGAATGCAGCATGCGGTCGGCTTCCATGGCGATGGCCCAACGCAGGTTGTCTTCGCCGGCCTGGAAGGTTTCGTAGTAATTGGTGCGGTCCAGCCAGGTGGTGCCGTTGAAGTTCATCCCGCGCTTGCTGAACTCCTGCGGGATCGCCGGGTAATTCGGCGATCCCTTGAACATCAGGTGCTCCAGCAGGTGCGCCATGCCGGTTTCGCCATAGTTTTCGTGGCGCGAGCCGACCAGGTAGGTGATGTTGACCGTGACGGTAGGCTTGGAGTCGTCATGGAACATCAGCAGCTTGAAGCCATTGGCGAAGCGGTATTCGGTGATGCCCTCGGCAGAAGGACCTTGCGTGACGCCGGGCGGCAGTGCCGCCGCCTGTGTGTTTTTCCCGGGTGAGGTTTGGACTACAGCCGCGTCGGCAGCATAAGAAGACGGGATGGAAAGGCCCGACAGCATGGTAGAGAGACTGAGGGCGACGATGAACATGCGCGATGCACGGAAGGGCAAATTCTTCTCCTGCGGTGAGGTGGCGGTGAAATGCTGGCAAAGCAGCCATTGTATTACCTGATAACCTGTTTCCCGGCGAGATAGTGAACAGGTTCCAAGCAAACTCGGGGCAATAAAAAACGCCGCAGCAGGCTATCCCACGGCGGCGTTTTTCCCGGAAGAAGGCGCAGCTTACTCGCTCGGGGGCACATAACCCTGTGCGGCATCGGCGCCTTCGCCGAAGAAGTGCTTCTCCATTTGCACGGCCAGGTACTTGCGCGCGCGGGCATCGGCCAGCATCAGGCGGTTTTCGTTGACCAGCATGGTCTGGTGCTTGAGCCAGGCGGCCCAGGCTTCCTTGGAGACGCTCTCATAGATACGCTTGCCCAGTTCGCCCGGGTACGGCGGGAAGTCCAAGCCTTCGGCTTCCTTGTTCAGTTTGATGCAGTGGATCATGCGTGCCATGTCGATTCCTTGTTCGGTTGGGGTTGTTGCACCGGAGGCGGCGGCTCTGCGATCTGTTGTGCGTCGAGCCTGCCCGCGTCCCGGGAAAATTCAATACAGGTTCTTGATCAGCACCTGCGACTTGCGCTGCCAGTTGTAGATCTGCTGGCGGTCTTGCGGCAGGTCGTTGACGCCCGCCAGCACGAAGCCGCGCCTTAAGAACCAGTGCGAGGTGCGGGTGGTGAGCACGAATAGCTTGGTCAGTCCGGCTTCGCGCGCACGCGTTTCGATGTGCTTCAGGATACGGTCGCCGTCGCCCTGGCCTTGCACTTCGGGATTGACGGTGAGGCAAGCCATTTCGCCCATCTTTTCCTTGGGGAACGGATAGAGCGCGGCACAGCCGAAGATCACGCTGTCGTGCTCGATCACCGAGAAGTAATGGATCTCGCGCTCGATCAATTCGCGGCCGCGCTTGACCAGGGTGCCGTCGGCCTCCAGCGGTTCGATCAGCTTGAGGATGCCGCCTACGTCCTCGATGGTAGCCTGGCGCAGGCTTTCCAGGTTTTCGTAGGTGACCATGGTGCCGATGCCGTCGTGGGTGAACAGCTCCAGCAGCACCGAGCCGTCGGTGGCGAAGGGCACGATGTGCGCGCGCGACACGCCGGCGTTGCAGGCCTTGACCACGCTGCCCAGGTAGAAGGCGGCGTCAGCCGGCAGGAAACCTGCCGACAGCACGGCCTCGGCCTGGTGTGACGACAGTTCGCGGATATCGGCGTCGCCGGCATCCTTCATCAACGGCGTTTCAGACAGGAAGATCAGCTTTTCGGCGCGCAGCGCGATGGCGGCCGACACGGCCACGTCTTCCATGGTCAGGTTGAAGGCTTCGCCGGTGGGCGAGAAACCCAGCGGCGAGAGCAGTACGATACCGCCCGCATTCATGATGGGCTGGATCACGTCGGCGGCGATTTTGCGCACCACGCCGGTCAGTTGCAGGTCGACGCCGTCGATCACGCCCATCGGGCGCGCGGTCACGAAGTTGCCTGAAATGACACGGATGGCCGAATGCGCCATCGGCGTATTGGGCAAGCCTTGGCTGAAGGCGGCCTCGATATCCAGGCGCAGTTCGCCGGCAGCTTCCTTGGCGCATTCCAGGGCCGCGCTGTCGGTGACGCGCAGGCCATTGTGGAAGTGCGCCTCGACGTTGCGCAGCGCCAACTGTTCGGCCACCTGCGGGCGCGACCCGTGTACCACCACGATACGGATGCCCAGCGCATGCAACAGCGACAGGTCCTGGGCCAGCACTTGCAGGCCACCGGCCGTCACCAATTCGCCCGGAAAGGCGACCACGAAGGTCTTGCCGCGGAAGGCGTGAACATAGGGCGCGACGGAGCGCAGCCAGTTGACGAATTCGGTCTGATTTTCCATGACGCGCATTATAACCAGCGTAGCCGCCGACTGCCGGTGGCGATGTTGCGGCCGGCGCACGCCGTACCGCAGGAAAATCGGATGGATTCTAGATACTTGAGAATAAATATCATTAATAATTGACTCCTTCGAGCGTAGGCCTCCGCGCCTGCGTACCGAACTCTTGCCCCGCGTTTGGCTATTTCCGGCTACGCCACGCACCTCCGGCATCTCGTTTCCGATCCGCCTCCCGCCAGTTTCCCGGTAACGACGTCTTGATTCCTGCACCTGTCGGCGCAGGTTCGGCACGCCATGGTCGTGGCTTGCATACGCAATGGCCTTGCTTTCTACCTGAAGGATGAAGATGGAACCTGCAGCAACAATCACACCCGGGCGGCTGCGCCGCCGCAAACGCTGCGCCGGCAGCCTGATGGCTTGCGGCCTGAGTGTGCTGGTGCCCCAGGCGATCGCGGAAAGCGGCGAAGCGGCCGGCCAGAACCTGCCGCACATTGAAGTGCTTGAAAACGGCGAATCCGATGACGTGCGAGGATTCGTGGCCCGCAAGGCAGGGCAGACGATCAGGTCGGACGCGCCGCTGGTGGAAACGCCGCGTTCGGTCAGCGTACTGACGCGGGAATTGATGGATTCACAGCAGACCACTACCGTCACCGAGGCGCTGCGCAACGTGGCCGGCGTGGCGCCGGGTTCCTACGGGCGCCGCGGCTGGGATGACATGATCATCCGCGGCCAGCGCACGACCGAATCGATCATGGTGGATGGTTTGCCGATGCTGACTTACTGGCTGGCGCAGGAACCGTTCGGTTACGAGCGCATCGACGTGCTCAAGGGCGGGGCATCGGCCATGTTCGGCAATGCCCAGGCCGGCGGCCTGGTCAACATGATCAGCAAGCGTCCCATGGCGCATGCCTTCACCGACATCGGCGCGAGCTATGGCAGCTACGACTTCAAGCAAGTCACGCTCGACATGGGGCGGCCCCTGGATGCCGAAGGATTGTCGGCCTGGCGCCTCAATGCGCTGGTGCTGGATCGCGCCGATCCTACCAATGGCGTCTACCAGCGCAATTACTGGATCGCCCCGTCGGCGCGCCTGAGACTGGGCCGCGATACCGACTTGACGCTGCTGCTAAGCCTGAACCAGCGTGAATACATACGGCAGCAAGGCCTGCCGCCGCAGGGAACAATCCTTCCCAATCGTAACGGCCAGCTTCCCTCAAGTCTTTTTACCGGCGAGCCGAGCGCACAGCCTTATCAGGGCAGCCAATTGCGATTGGGTTATGAACTGGAACACCGTTTCGGCAATGACTGGAAGCTGCTGCAGAGTTTTCGCGCCCAGCAGACTGAGCTGACGGGAACGGGCGTGTTCAACGAGAATTTGGCCACCAATCAGCGTACCCAGGGACGTAGCGCCCGTAAGCAGGATTTCAACGTGACCTCGCTTCAGGCGGATACGGCTTTGTTGCACACCTTCGAAGCCGCAGGTCGGCATGAGATGCGCGTCGGCGTCGATTTGGCGATGTCCCGTCATCGGGTTCAGCTCCGCAATTGCCGCATTGCCGCGATCGACTTGTTCCAGCCGCGCTATGGCATGCCGCTGTCCTGCACGACGATGAATCAGGACCGCCTCGTCAACAGCTACGCGAGCGGCGTTTATGTGCAGGACTATTACAAAGTCAACGATGCGTTGTTGGTGCAGGCGGGATTGCGCTACGACATCGTGCGCAGCGATCAGGATGACTATATGCGCCGCACGCAGCGGTCGCAGACCGACAGCGCATGGAGCGGCAATCTCGGACTGAGTTATCGGTTGCCTTACGGCTTCGTTCCCTATGCCAGCTATAGCACTTCCTTCTCGCCTACCGTGGATGAAGTGTCCGTCGATGGCAAGCCTTTCGTTCCCGATACCGGCCGCCAGGTCGAAGCCGGGGTGAAGTGGGCCAGTGCCGACCAGCAGATCACAGCCAATCTGGCGTTTTATGATCTGGTGCGGCGTAATGTCACTGCCAGTGACCCGCTCAACAGAGGTTACAGCCTGCAGGTCGGCGAGCAGAGAACGCGCGGTGCCGAGATCGAGACGACGGCCAGCTTTGGCCGCTGGCAATGGACTGCGGCTTATGCCAATACCCTTGGCAAAGTTACTCAAGGCCTGCCGAGCCAGATCGGCAAGCCGCTGGACAATGTTCCGCGCCAGAGCTTGAGCTTGTGGGCTACCTACCGCTTCCGGCCCGAATGGACGGCCGGCTTGGGCGGGCGTTATGAATCCGCGAAACGGGGATACAGCTATCCCTACACGATCCCAGCCTATACAGTGCTTGATGCTTCCATCAGCTATGCCAGCGGAGCATACAGGCTGGGCTTGAACGTCAAGAACCTGGCGGATCGGCGCTACTATGCAGGAGGCATCAACGACCGCGCCCTGACGGTGGGGGACCCGCGCACGGTGCTGCTGACCGCCGGCTATCAGTTCTGACGCGAGGGACGGAAAATGGCGGCGGAAGAGGGAGGCCGCCGTCATCTTGGTGTTTAACGATTTGACGTTTTCTTTGCAATTAATGAAGAATGGCGAACGCAGGCAAAAAGAATGAATGGGCCTCCCCCCTTTCCCCGTATCGCGCCGCGAACCTTCATCCGCATGCATCCTTCATTTCATCAGGGACGATGACAAGAATATTGGTCAACCTGCTCTTCAAACTGTGGTTCAAGCCGCTTTGGCGTGCCGTCCCGCCAGTTTCCAGCGTCCGTGCAAGATTCCTGTGGGCTGACCGGATGGCTTCATTGGGGCGGAAGAAAATCACGCCGCAATACCGGGACATCGGCGGCGTGCCGGTGGAGTGGATCGGCGCCGAAGGGGCAATGCAAAAGGGAGTGGTGATCTATCTGCATGGCGGCGGTTTTGCGGTGCGGGCAATATATTCAGACAGAAGGTTTTGCCGGGACATCTCGCTCCGGTCCGGTTTGCCGGTTGTTCTCGTCCCATACCGCCTCGCCCCGGAATACCCTTATCCGCACGGTCTCAACGATTGCTGCCGCGTATATGAAGGGCTGATCGGAGAGGGTGTTCCCGCTGGCAGCATCGTCATCGTCGGACACTCTGCGGGCGCCAGCTATGCGCTTGCCTTGTTGATGCGCGCACGGCAAGAAGGGCTTCCCCAGCCGGCCGCCGCCATCGTGCTGTCGGCCCCGACCGACATGACCGCCCAAAGCCCTTCCATCGTTGCCAATGCCCGGCGCGATGCCATGCTAGGGCCCAACATTTGGCCGTGGGCGCGCAAGATATACGTGGGAACCATGCCGTTGTCGCATCCCGAGATCTCGCCCCTGTTCGGGGATTGGTCGGGACTCGCGCCTATCAGTTTCCACGTGTCCGATTCGGAAATGCTCCTCGACGATAGCCGGCGCGCCGTCGAGCGGGCGCGGGAGAGCGGGACGCAAGCGGATCTCTCGATCTGGAAAGGGCTTCCCCACAACTTCTATTTCCTTGATTTCTTGCCCGAAAGCAGGCAATTCCGGGAACAGATGCTGGGTTTCATCGAGAGGGCGCTGGCGCGTACGGAATGAGCCCGGCGGGGAGGGCGCCACGGATTTTCATTCTTGAGCGGACACGAAAAAAACGGCATCGACCCCGCCACGAGGACGGAGAAGATGCCGCAAGGTCACACTACCACCAGAGAGAACTACTCTTTACATGGGAGGCGCTTAACGCGCAGGGCCGTAGCCTCCGCCTCCCGGGGTCTCGATGACGAACACTTCACCGGCCTGCATTTCGGTGCTCGCCACAAAACTCAACTGTTCCACCTTGCCGTCGTTGCGGATGGCGTAGTTGCGTCCGCACTTGCCGGGTTCGCCGCCGGCCGCGCCGAATGGCGGGATGATGCGGTTATTCGACAGGATCGACGCCGTCATCGGTTCCAGGAAGCGGATCTTGCGGACGCCGCCATTGCCGCCGTGCCATTCGCCCGTGCCGCCCGAACCCTGATTGATTTCATAGCTTTCCAGGCGAACCGGGTAGCGCCATTCCAGGATTTCGGGATCGGTCAGGCGCGAATTGGTCATGTGCGTCTGGACCACGTCGGTGCCGTTGAATCCCTTGCCTGCACCGGAGCCACCCGAGATGGTCTCGTAGTACTGGTACTGGCCGTTGCCGAACGTGAAGTTGTTCATCGTCCCCGGGGCCGAGGCCAGCACTCCGAGCGCGCCGTACAGCGCGTTGGTGATGCAGCTGGAGGTTTCCACGTTGCCCGACACCACCGCCGCCGGATAGCGCGGGTTGAGCATCGAACCTTCGGGGATGATCACGTTGAGCGGCTTCAGGCAGCCGGCATTGAGCGGGATCTCGTCGTCCACCAGGGTGCGGAAGACATACAGCACCGCCGCCATGCAGATGGCGCTGGGCGCGTTGAAGTTGTTGTTCAATTGCGCCGAGGTGCCGGTGAAATCGATGTCGGCGGTGCGTTCGGCATGGTTGACGCGGATCGCCACCTTGATCACCGCGCCGTTGTCGAGCGGGTATTCGTAGGCGCTGTCCTTGAGCAGGGTGATCACGCGGCGGACCGCTTCTTCCGCGTTGTCCTGCACGTGGCCCATGTAGGCCTGCACCACTTCGATGCCGAAATGGTCGACCATCTTCAGCAGTTCGTCGACACCCTTCTGGTTGGCGGCGATCTGCGCCTGCAGGTCGGCCAGGTTCTGGGCCACGTTGCGCGCCGGGTAGGGGCCGGAACTGAGCAGGTCGACGGTTTCCTTTTCGAGGAAACGGCCGCCGCGCACCAGCTGGAAGTTGTTGATCAGGATGCCTTCCTCTTCCACCACCGTGCTGTTGGCCGGCATCGAGCCCGGCGTGATGCCGCCGATGTCAGAGTGGTGGCCGCGCGAACCGACGTAGAACAGGATGTCCTTGCCGGCCTTGTCGAAAGCCGGGGTGATCACGGTGATGTCGGGCAGGTGCGTGCCGCCGTGGTAAGGGTCGTTGAGCATGAAGACGTCGCCCGGCTGCATCTTGCCGGCGTTCTCGCGGATGATGGTGCGGATGCTTTCGCCCATCGAACCCAGGTGCACCGGGATGTGCGGCGCGTTGGCAATCAGGTTGCCGTGGGCGTCGAACAGCGCGCAGGAGAAGTCCAGCCGTTCCTTGATGTTGACCGAGAAGGCGGTGTTTTGCAGGCGCAGGCCCATCTGTTCGGCGATGCTCATGAACAGGTTGTTGAACACTTCCAGCATCACCGGGTCGGCGCTGGTGCCGATCGCCTTGCGCTGCGGGCGCGCCAGGTAGCGCTGCATCACCAGGTGGTTCAGCGGCGTGACTTCGGCCAGCCAGCCCGGTTCGACGATGTTGGTGGCATTTTTTTCCGCGATGATGGCGGGGCCGTGCACCACGTCGCCGGGACGCATGTCTTCGCGCAAGTAGAGCACGGTCTCGTGCCACTGGCCGCCGGAGAACAGCTTGACCGTTTCGGTGGGCGTGAGCGCACCTTCGCGCAGCGGCAATTGCTCGGGCTTCTCTTCGCGGTCTGCCGAAACGCCGATCGCTTCCACCGAAATGGCTTCGATGATCATCGCCTTTTCCGGCATCAGGAAGGAATAGCGCTTTTTATAGGCGGACTCGAACTGGGCCACCATGTCGGCGATATTCCCGAATGTCACCACGATTACCGAGTCGGTGCCGTCGTAGCGCAAGTGGACGCGCTTGATCACGTCGATCTGGCTCGGCGTCACGCCTTGCGACAGCAGGTCGGCGGCGGCTTGTTCGGACAAGTTGTTGAGTTCGGCATCGAGCCGGCCGATCGATTCGCCCGACAGAAGCAGTTCCATTGCCTGCTCGCGCATTGCGGTCTGGTCGGCCAGGCCCATGCCGTAGGCCGAGAGCACGCCGGCGAACGGGTGGGCGAACACGCGCGTCATGCCCAGCGCATCCGCCACCAGGCAGGCGTGCTGGCCGCCGGCGCCGCCGAAGGTGGTCAGCGTGTAGTCGGTGACATCGTGGCCGCGCTGCACGGAAATGAACTTGATCGCGTTGGCCATGTTGCCGACGGCGATTTCGATGAAGCCCTCGGCCACTTCCTCAGGGGTGCGGCGGTTGCCGGTTTCCTGGAAGATGCGGTCGGCCAGCTCGGTGAACTTGCGCACGACGGCGCCGCGGTCGAGCGGCTCGTCAGCGGCCGGGCCGAACACTTTCGGGAAGTAGGCCGGCTGGATCTTGCCCAGCATGACGTTGCAGTCGGTGACCGCCAGTTGGCCGCCGCGCCGGTAGCTGGCCGGGCCGGGATTGGCGCCGGCGCTGTCCGGGCCGACGCGGTAGCGGGTGCCGTCGAAATGCAGGATGGAACCGCCGCCGGCCGCCACGGTGTGGATGCTCATCATCGGCGCGCGCATGCGTACGCCCGCCACCTGGGTTTCGAACTCGCGCTCGAATTCGCCGGCATAGTGCGACACGTCGGTGGAAGTGCCGCCCATGTCGAAACCGATGATCTTGTTGAACCCGGCTGTCTCGGCCGTGCGCACCATGCCGACGATGCCGCCGGCCGGGCCGGACAGGATCGAGTCCTTGCCCTGGAAGCGATGGGCGTCGGTCAGGCCGCCGTTGCTTTGCATGAACAGCAGGCGCACGCCATCCATCTCGCCGGCGACCTGGTCGACATAGCGGCGCAGGATGGGCGACAGGTAGGCGTCCACCACCGTGGTGTCGCCGCGGGAGACCAGCTTCATCATCGGGCTGACCTCATGCGAAACGGAAATCTGCGTGTAGCCGATATCGGCGGCGATCTCTGCCAGTTTTTCCTCATGGGCGGTATAGCGGTAGCCGTGCATCAGCACAATGGCCACCGAGCGGTAGCCCTGCGCATGCAGGGCCGCGAGCTGCTGGCGCGCCGAGGCGGCGTCCAGTGCTTGCACCACTTCGCCGTGCGCGCCCAGGCGTTCGTCGACTTCCACCACTTTTTCAAACAGCAATTCGGGCAGGACGATATGGCGGTCGAACAGGCGCGGCCGGTTTTGGTAGGCAATGCGCAAGGCGTCGCGGAAACCCTTGGTAATCAACAGGACGGTGGGGTCGCCCTTGCGTTCCAGCAGCGCGTTGGTGGCCACGGTGGTGCCCATCTTTACCGCTTCGACCACGCGCGGGGAGATCGTTTCTTCGGCTTTGAGCCCCAGGAGGCGCTTGATGCCGGCCACCGCCGCGTCTTTATATTGTTCCGGATTTTCCGACAGCAGCTTGTGCGTCAGGAGTGTGCCATCGGGCTTGCGCGCCACGATGTCGGTAAACGTGCCGCCACGGTCAATCCAGAACTGCCAGCGTTGCTCTCCCAGTGAGCTTTGCCCTTCTTCCATGATTCTCCACCTTTTCAGAAATGATTTTATGAGTGCATTTTGTTTATGAATTGTCGATATGGTGCACATGAATCGTGCAATAACGACGTCAGTTTTCCTAAGGCAACATCGCGAAAAATCTTTTCATATCGCCGGAAAGCCTTGCAGCATCAGCATTTGCGCCTGTTTTAAATCTTGTTTGAAAAATTGGCACGCAGTTTGCTAATAAATCGGTGACGATTATGTTGGTATTTAATTCTCTTAATGTAAATAATTTATTGACATATTATCGATTAAAAATATAGGATTCAACAAAAAAATAAAAGGAGACGAAAAATGGAAAGAGAAGTAAAAAGAGAAGCAAATAGAAAAGGAGCGGAGCGCATGTCAAATGCAGCCCGCCGCCATTTTTGAGTGAGTCCTGAGCGCCGGTGATGCCGGCGCGCGGTAGCGTAAAGCAGGGCGGAGCTCGACGAATCCCGAGTCCGACAAGTCGATAGAAGTCAACGCAGCACTAGTAACGCCCGAATATGTGGCGGTAATGCCAGGAGGCCATCAAAGGCCGCTTGGGTTCCGTATGCAGGCAAGGGTATTGCTATGAATCCGATTGGTTATCCAACCGGAGTGGTTTGGCACAACCTTCATCTCTGGTGAAGGCGATTGGCAGCATGCAGTAACGATTTTTGGGTAGCTCCCGCTAAAGACGTTATGCAGTGGGGGAAATTTGGTGTCATTCAATACAATAAGGAGCGTCTCATCATGTCAGGTCTCATCTCCAACAGCATCAAAACCATCCGCAAGGCGGGTTTGGTCATGTCCTTCTGTATGGTTGCCTACTCGGCACATGCCCAGCAGCAGGAAATCAAGATTGGGGTCATCTATCCCCTAAGCGGCGCCGCGGCCTCGACCGGCGCTGAAATGAAGGATGCCCTCGAACTGGCGGCCGACATCATCAACAATGGCGCCAAGGGCGTGCCGAACCTGCCGTTTTCCGCAGGTGGCGGCCTGCCAGCGCTCAAGGGCGCAAAGATCAAGCTGGTGTTCGCTGACTCCCAGGGCAACCCCCAGGTCGGCGCTACCGAAGCCGAGCGCCTGATTACCCAGGAGAAGGTCGTGGCCGTGGTGGGCGCTTACTTCAGTAACGTCACCGCCACCACCAGCCAGATCGCAGAGCGCTACAAGGTGCCTTACCTGAACCCGGAGTCGTCGTCGGCATCGCTGACCCAGCGCGGCTTCAAGTGGTTCTTCCGCACCACCGCGCACGATGACCTGTTCGTCACCAATTTCTATGAATTCTTCAAGGAAATGGAAGCCAAGAAGGGCATCAAGGTCAGCAAGCTGGGCGCCTTCAACGAGAACACCCTGTGGGGCAACGAGACCACCAAGCTGGAAACCAAACTGTCCAAGGATCGTGGTTACGACCTGGTCAAGACCGTGGTCTACCCGGCCAAGAGCACGCAGCTGACTTCCGAAGTCCAGCAGCTGAAAGCGGCCGCGCCGCAAGTGGTGCTGCAATCGTCCTACCTGGGCGATGCCATCCTGTCGATGAAGACCTACAAGGAGCTGGGCTTCAACCCCGACATGATCCTGGCCAACGATGCCGGCTTTATCGACACCGAATTCGTCAAGACGCTGGGCAAGGATGCCGACTACATCATCACCCGCGATGTCTGGTCGCTCGACCTGGCTGCCAAGAACCCGTTGATCAAGCAGGTCAATGACCTGTTCTACGGCCGCTACAAGATCAACTTCACCGGCAACTCGTCGCGCACCTTCACTGGCCTGATGACACTGGCCGACGCCATCAACCGCGCCGGTTCCACCGATGCGGAAGCGATTCGCAAGGCATTGGCCGAGACCAATATCCCCGGCGACAAGCTGATCATGCCGTGGAAGGGCATCAAGTTCGACGAGCACGGCCAGAACACCCTGAGCTCGGGGATCCTGCTGCAGATCGTCAATGGCAAGTACTACACCGTGTGGCCGTTCGACATGGCCACCCGCGACGTGGTGTGGCCAATGCCGAAGTGGGACCAGCGCAAGTAATCCGGGTTCTCGCTTTATATAGGCAGGAGGAGGCCGGTTGCGGCGCAGTGCCGGCGAAAGCCGGAGCGGCCGGCCTCCTGACAGGGAAATTTTCATCGCAGGCGGCTGATTAGACGGTGCGTGAATAGTTCGTAAAAGGGAAAACTTATGTCTTGGGATATTCTGGTGCAGACCCTGGCGTCCGGCTTGCTGATCGGACTGATTTATGCGCTCGTAGCAATCGGCCTGACGTTGATCTTCGGTGTCATGGACATCGTCAATTTTTCGCATGGCGAATTCCTGATGTTTGGGATGTACTCAAGCTTCTGGCTGTTCGCGCTCTATGCGCTCGATCCAATCTTCACCCTGCCGCTGACGGCGCTGTTCCTGTTCGCGCTGGGTGCCTTGCTGTACAAGCTGGTGATCCGCAAGATCACCAACGCGCCGATGGTGTCGCAAATCTTCACCACCTTCGGCTTGATGATCCTCTTCCGCGGCATCGCCCAGTTCTTCTGGAAGGCCGACTTCCGCACCATCGAAAACTCGATGGTGAGCGGGCAGGTATCGATCGCTGGCATCCAGATCGGCATGCCGCAGCTCACCGCGGGCATCGGCGCCATCATCGTCACCGGGGTGATCTACCTGTTCCTGACCCGTACCCGATTGGGTGCGGCGCTGGAAGCCACCGCCGCCGACAAGGAGGCGGCCCAGCTGATGGGCATCGATTCGCAAAAGATGTTCGCCCTGGCATGGGGTATCGGCGCGGCCTGTGCCGGCGTGGCCGGTGCGCTGCTGTCGACGTTCTTCCCGATTTTTCCTGAAGTCGGCGCCAACTTCATCCTCATCGCTTTCGTGGTGGTCAACCTGGGCGGCTTCGGCAGCGTGGTCGGTGCCCTGATCGCCGGCGTGCTGGTCGGCCTGATCGAAGTGATGGGCGGCTTCCTGCTGGGGCCGCAATACAAGATGCTGATCGTGCTGGCGCTGTTCCTGGGGATGCTGATGTTCCGTCCGCAGGGCCTGATGGGCAAAGCCTGAGCGCGCCACCGACTTAGAGAAGAGGACATTATGCTCAAAAATACATCCAGTCTGGTCATGACTGCTCCCCCCACCGGCGCCGGTGCGAACAAGATGCGCGTGGCGCTGGCGGGATTGCTGGCAATGGCCTTGGCGTTGCCGCTCCTGGTGACATCACCGACCCACCTGAACCTGGCCATCCTGATCCTGATGGCGGCGCAGATGGGCGTGTCGTGGAATATCGTCGGCGGCTATGCCGGCCAGGTGTCGCTGGGCCATGTGGCTTTCTACGGCATCGGCGCCTATACCTCGGCCATCATGTTTTCGATCTGGGGCATCAACCCGTGGATCGCCATGCTCACCGGCGGCATCATCGCCGCCGCCATGAGCCTGGTGATCGGCTGGTCTTGCTTCCGCCTGAAGGGACATTACTTTGCGATGGCAACCATCGCCGTGGCCGAGATCATCCAGATCATCTTCACCAACTGGGACTTCGCCGGCGCAGCGGTCGGCCTGACCATCCCGATGAGCGAAGAAGGCTGGTCGAAGATGATCTTCAGCACCAAGGAGCCGTACTACTACATCGCGCTGGGCCTGCTGCTGGCGACGCTGCTGGCCAATGCCTTCATCGAGCGCAGCTACCTGGGCTATTACTTCCGGGCCATCAAGGACGAGCCTGATGCCGCGCGCAGCCTGGGTGTCAGCCTGTCGAAGTACAAGCAGATCGCGTTCGTGGTGAGCAGTTTCTTCACCGCCATGGGCGGCAGCCTGTATGCGCAGAAGGAGCTCTATATCGATCCCGCATCGGTATTGGGCACCGGCACCTCGATCAAGATGGCGCTCGTCTCCATCCTGGGCGGCATCGGTACCCTGTTCGGCCCGGTGGTGGGCGCGGGTGTGCTGACCTTCATCGAAGAAGGCACCCGCACCATGTTCGGCGGCACCGGCCGTGGCACCGATCTGATCGTCTATGCCGGGCTGATCATCGTCATCGCGGTGTATTACCCCAACGGGATCGTCGGCTACGTCAGAAGTGTCTTCGCCCGCCGCAAAGCGGCCAAGGCACGCAAGGAGGAGGGCAAATGAGCTTGCTTCGCGTTGAGAATGTCTATAAGAAATTCGGCGGCCTGACGGCCAACCAGGATGTCTCCTTTACGGTCCAGGCGGGCGAAATCGTCGGCTTGATCGGCCCCAATGGCGCTGGCAAGACCACCATGTTCAACTGCATCGCCGGGTATTCGCCGCCGACCACCGGGGACATCTGGCTGGAAGACGTGAAGATTTCCGGCATGAACCCGGAACAATGCGCCCGCATCGGTATCGGCCGGACCTTCCAGGTGGCGCGCACTTTCACCAGCATGACGGCGCTGGAAAACGTGATGGTTGGCGCATTCCTGAATGAGCACAAGGTGGCGACCGTGCGCCGCACCGCGCAAGAGCTGCTCGAATTCGTCAATCTCGGCCGCTTTGCCGACAAGCCGGCCGGCAGCATGACCATCAGCGAACAGCGCCGGCTGGCCGTGGCGCGCGCGCTGGCGGTCAAGCCCAAGCTGCTGCTGATGGACGAAGTGATGGCCGGGCTCAATCCGACCGAGGTGCGCGAGACCGTGGACGTGGTGCTCAAGATCCGCGACCAGGGGATTTCCTGCCTGATCGTCGAGCACGTCCTCGAAGGCATCATGCCTATCGCCAACCAGATCGTGGTGCTGGATTACGGCAAGAAGATCGCCGACGGCCCTCCACTGGAAGTGTCCAATGATCCGCATGTGATTGCCGCCTATCTGGGAGACGAATGATGTTGCAGGTAAAAAATCTACGCGCCAGCTACGACGGCGTGCTGGCCTTGTCCAAGGTAGACCTTGAGGTCAAAGCCGGCAGCATCGTGGCGTTGGTCGGCGGCAACGGCAATGGCAAATCCACCACCTTGCGCACCATCGCCGGCCTGAACAAGCCGGATGCCGGCGAGGTCGTGTTCGAGGGCCGCGATATCGGCAAGATCCCGTCGTTCGATCGCGTCAAGCTGGGCTTGTCGCTGGTGCCGGAAGGCCGGCGCCTGTTCCCGCGCCTGACGGTGCAGCGCAACCTCGAGCTGGGCGCCTACACCCGCTCCGACAGCAGCGAGGTGAATGCCTCGGTCGATGAGATGTATGCCACCTTCCCGATCCTGAAGGAGCGCCGCCACCAGTTGGCCGGCACCATGAGCGGCGGCGAGCAGCAGATGCTGGCCATCGCCCGCGGGCTCATGGCCAAGCCGCGCCTGCTGCTGCTGGATGAGCCGTCGTGGGGGATCGCACCCAAGTTCGTGACCAAGGTCCTGGATACCATTCAGCAAATCAATGCCAAGGGCGTATCCATTTTGCTGGTGGAGCAGAACCTGCACAAGGCGCTCGCCATTGCGCACTACGGCTACGTGATCCAGACCGGCCGCATCGTGATGGAAGGCAGCGGATCTGAGCTGCTGCATAACGAAGACATTAAGAAGGCTTACCT
The DNA here is from genome assembly GCF_001189955.1 of Herbaspirillum chlorophenolicum. GTDB lineage: Bacteria > Pseudomonadota > Gammaproteobacteria > Burkholderiales > Burkholderiaceae_D > Herbaspirillum > Herbaspirillum chlorophenolicum. The sequence continues at coordinate 80,638 of NZ_LFLT01000012.1, forward strand.
CGGAGGACTGTGAGATGAGGACGAATGCCGTAACCAATCATCCTGCGGCGGCACTGCGCGCCTTGTGCCGGACGGGCGATTTCACCGGCTCGACCGCCGGATACGCCGATGGCCATGTGCAGGCCAATCTGATGATCGTGCCGAAGGAATACGCCTTCGACTTCCTGCTGTTTTGCCAGCGCAATCCGAAATCCTGTCCGCTGGTGGAAGTGCTGGAGCCGGGCAGGGTCGAGCCGCGCGGCACCCCCGGCGCCGATCTGCGTACCGACCTGCCGGGCTACCGCATCTTCGAGAACGGCCTGTTGAAACAGGAAGTCACGGATATCTCCGCCTATTGGCGCGATGACCTGGTGAGCTTCCTGATCGGCTGCAGTTTTTCTTTCGAGAGCGCCTTGACCGAGGCCGGCATCCGGTTGCGCCACATCGAACAGCAGCGCAATGTCGCGATGTACAAAACCACCATCCCATGCCTGCCGGCGGGGCGCTTCAAAGGGAATAGCGTCGTCAGCATGCGGCCGGTAAAGAGCCGGGACATCGCGCGTGCCGTGGAGATCACTGCCCGGCTGCCGCAGGTGCATGGGGCGCCGGTGCATATCGGCAATCCGCAAGCCATCGGCATCGCCGACCTGGCGCGTCCCGATTTTGGCGATGCCGTCGAGATCATGGACGATGAACTGCCGGTGTTCTGGGCCTGCGGCGTCACGCCGCAGTACGTTGCCGAACTCAGCAAGCTGCCGTTCTGCATCACCCATGTGCCGGGCAAGATGTTCGTGACCGACCAGCTCAACGAATAGGCATGTAAGCGCCTCTTCAGCGATGGCCGCGGCTGCGGCCATCGACTACCCGAACCCCAAGCGGCGGCATCGTCCGCCATGAACCAAGGATTTTTATGTTAACGCATAAATCCCTGTTGGAAGCGTACGTCCATGCGAAAGACAAATGCTGTCCTTCGCTGATCCGGGACATCTACGAGCCTGACGCGGTGCTCAACATCTCGACATCGGAAAACTCGGTGGCCTTTCCGCCATTGGTGGTCGGGACGGATGGCATCGCCCAGACCCTGGTGACGGATTTCTCCAGGCGTTTTACGCAATGCCGCACGTACTACGTTTGCGACCAGCTGGCGTCGAAGGAAGACCGCATCGACCGATTGCCCTGGCTGGTGCTGATGCGTGAGAAAGAGAGTGCATCGCTGCGCATCGGGCGTGGACATTACAACTGGACATTCACCCGGCGCAGGGAAGAAGGCGCGCGCGTCAGGGAAATGCATATCTGCATCGACCACATGATGCTGATTGCCGATATCGCCGGCGATCTGTTGCCGACGATCCAGTCGTTTCTGCCGTATCCATGGCTGCCCCCGAAAGTGCTGGATACGTCGTTTGGCTTCATTGGGGAGTGCAACCCGTCGTTTGCTTTTCTGAAGGAGTTCAGGACCGATAGATTCGGGTTGCAGCATGAGCGGCTTGCGCCGACGGCATGAGCCGCCCGTGCAGTAAGGATGGAGACGTGCAGCAGGGGAATGGCTGTGCGTCCAGTAGTTCTCTCTGATGGCGGCAAGGGAATCGGCCAATTGCCTGGCCGCTTGGGAGAGCAGGCGCATATCGGTCAAGGGGAGAGCGCGCAAGAACTTCGCCGGTAAGCGATTTTTGGTGTGATGCAGTTTCAATTTATTTGGGGAGTTCCAATGAAACATAAAGTCTTGGCTGCCGCGGTGTTTGCCGCGGTGGGAATCCAGGCAATACCTTCGTACGCGCAGTCGTCCGTGACGATCTATGGCTTGATCGATACCGGTTACGTCCTTGAGACCGGCGGCCTGGCCGGCAAGGTCAGCAAGCTGACCAGCGGCATCAGCGGCGGTTCGCGCATCGGCTTCAAGGGAACGGAAGACCTGGGCGGCGGCATGTCGGCGGTGTTCCTGCTGGAAGCCGGCTTCAACAACGACACCGGTGGCGTCGGACAGGTTTCGGCCAGCAATCCGACTCCGTTGTTTGGCCGCCAGAGCTATGTCGGCCTCAACGGCGGCTTCGGCTCGGTCCTGGTCGGGCGCCAATATACGCCGCAATACCTCGTCATGGCGGCGATTGATCCGTTCGGCACCGGTTATGCCGGGGACGCAGCCAACCTGATGCCCAATACCGGCAACGCAGCAAGCCGTATGGACAATACCGTCAAATACCTGACGCCGAATTTCTCTGGCTTTACCGGTGAGTTCGCGTATGGCTTCGGCGAAACGGCGGGCAGCACCAAGACAGCCAGCCAGATCGGTGCGGCGTTAGGTTATGCGAACGGCCCACTGACCCTGAAGCTGGGTTTCCACAGCCGCAATAACGATACGGCAACTGCGCAAAACAGCTCCGCCCGTAACACGCTTTTCGGCGGCATGTACGACTTTGGCGTGGCCAAGCTGCACGCCATGTACGGCATCGACAAGGGCGTCAACAGCTCGCCGTTGCGCAATGCCGGAACGGTGGTGGGCACAAGCACGGTGGGCCTGTATGGCGTGCCGCTGACTCCGTCGACCGACAGCACCGACCTGCTGGTTGGCGTGACGGTTCCGTTCGGTGCTGTCCATAACGTCATGGCTTCCTATATCCATAAGAACGACAAGACGTCGCGGAACCAGGATGCCGACCAGTATGCCGTGGGCTACCGCTATTCGCTGTCCAAGCGTACCGACCTGTATGCGGCGTACGCGCATATCCGCAACAAGAACGGCGCCAATTACACGGTGGGCAGTTCGATCGAAGCGGGTTCGGGGAGCAGCGCCTGGAACCTTGGCATGCGCCATACGTTCTAGGCGCTTTTTCCGGTGGGCGGAGTCTTGAGGGGGATAGCCGGCTAGGGCCCTGGAACCTGGACGGCTAGCTTTCCGCTCATCGGGCCTGATTGCCGGCGACTCGAAGTCTTGAGGGGAGTCGCCGGCCAGGTGCAGAGGAGACGCAGGTAAGCAGTGATCGCCAATACAGCATTTATGTCTTTCTAAGGGGTATCAAATGATGAAATTGACTGGCCTGAATATCGGGCAAAGGCTTGGCATCGGCTTCGGCGTCGTCATCCTGCTGATGCTGGCGTTGACGTCGATCGGCGTACTGCGCCTGAACCAGATCAACGGCAGCATACGCAATATCGCCAACGACTATTATCCGCGCACGGTCATGGCGAACAGCATCAAGAGTGCGCTGGATGAGACGGCGCGCAGCATGCGCAATTTGCTGTTCATGAGCACCGTGGACGAAATCAAGGGCGAACTCGATACCATCGACCGCGCCGGCAAGACCATTGACGCTACGCTCAAGCAGTTCGCCGCCAGCACCTCCTCCGAGGATGGCCGCCGTATGCTGCAGGCAGTAACCGCAGCGCGCGGCCAGTACACGCCGGTGCTGAATAATTTCCTGGCTGCGGTCAAGGACGGTCAGGTGGAACAGGCGCGCGACTTGATCCTGCCTGAAATCGGCCCCTATCAAGTTGCCTATTTCAAGGCGCTGGACAACCTGATCGCCTATCAGGGCGGCCGGATGGAAGAAGGTGGACGCGAGGCGGAGCAGGTGGCCAATGCCGCCAGCATGCTGATGGCCGCCATGGCGGCCATCGCCACTCTCCTGGCGGTCCTGGTTGGTTACTCGGTGATGCGAAGCATCACGCGCCCTTTGAATGCCGCCATCAATATTGCCGAGCGGGTCGCCGGCGGCGACTTGTCCGTGCGCGTGGACATTGCCGGCCGGGACGAGACCGGCAAGCTGCTGGCCGCGCTGCAGCACATGCGCGATGGGCTGGTGCGGGCCGTGACGCAGGTGAGGGATGGCTCCGACGCCATCTCCGTGGCGGCGCGCGAGATCGCCGAAGGCAATGCCAACCTGTCGGCGCGCACCGAGTTGCAAGCCAGTACCCTGGAAGAAACCGCCAGTTCCATGATGGAGCTGACCGAGGCCGTCAACCACAACGCGGAAAGCGCCCGGCAAGCCAACCGGCTGGTGCTGAACGCTTCGCAAGTGGCCACCGAAGGCGGCGAGGTAGTGACGCAAGTGGTCAACACCATGAAGGAAATCAAAGACAGTTCACGCCAGATCGTGGAGATCATCAGCGTGATCGACGGGATCGCCTTCCAGACCAATATTCTTGCCTTGAACGCAGCGGTGGAAGCGGCACGCGCCGGCGAACAGGGGCGCGGGTTCGCCGTGGTCGCGGCCGAAGTGCGCGGCCTGGCACAGCGCAGCGCCTCGGCGGCCAAGGAGATCGCCAGCCTGATCCAGAACTCGGTCAAGAAAGTCGATGCCGGGAGCAGCCTGGTCGACCAGGCGGGGCAGACCATGGAAAACATTGTCAGCAGCGTCAAGCACGTCGCCGACATCATGGTGGAGATATCGGCTGCCAGCGATGAGCAGAGCACAGGCATACGCCAGATCAACGATGCCGTCGAGCAGATCGACGATATGACCCAGCAGAACTCGGCGCTGGTGGAGCAGGCCGCCGCCGCCGCGCAATCCATGCACGACCAGTCGATGGCGCTGGTGCGGGCGGTATCGATTTTCAAGACGGATATCGTCGATCCGGCGGTCAATGGCGCACCGGCCGAATTACGGGTATTGAAAATGTCCGGCGGCAACAAACGCGGGCTGTTGTCGTCTGCGGGAAGCAGCCCGGCACCGTAGTTTTCCCGGATGACAGTTGGTGTACAAAGGCAATGAAAAATGGGGTTTAATATGGGCAGCGAATGATGACCTAGGGAATTCCTGCGCCTCTTGGCAGGATCGTTTACGGTCGGAGATTCCGAAATCGTCCCGTCATATCCTCTTTTTTTGAATCCAACATGCCGACCGAAAAGAAAAGCCCAAAAGCCAATTTTGCCCAGCCAAGCGGTAGCAGCAAGGTACCCATCGTATCTTCACTGCACCTGGCCTCCGGGAGGAGTAAGGAATTGAGCGAATTCGAATTCGGCATGATCATTGCGAGCAATGCCTTCAACCGCTGGATGATCCGCTGCATTTCGGCGGCCGGCATGAAGGACATGACGGCCACCGATGTTCTGGTATTGCATCACATCAATCATCGCGCGCGCGAAAAGAAGTTGGCCGATATCGCCTTCATCCTCAATATCGAAGACACCCACGTGGTGAATTACTCCCTCAAGAAACTGCATTCATTGGGGCTTGTCAGTACCGAGCGCCGCGGCAAGGAAGTGCTCTATTCAACCAATGAAGCAGGGCAGGACATTTGCAAGCGGTACTACGAAATCCGCGAACAATTGCTGGTTTCCAGCCTGACCGGCGATGACACCGAAAGCTACGAATTGGAAGAGTTGGCCCGGTTCCTGCGCGTGTTGTCCGGGCTCTATGAACAAGCCGCCCGCTCGGCGACGTCGATGTAAAGCAGAAGAGGTCTTAGTTTCCTTGATTATTTGCAACGACATGGTTCTTGCGCCGGCCGTGGACCAGCCCGCATTCGGTAAACACGGTTCGAGCCAGCGGCAACAACTGCTCTTGGACCATCGGCGCCATTTCCTGGAGGTAGGAAACGTAGTAGCCGATAGGTGGCACTTCGGGGCTGACCTTCAATAGTTTTAACGCCCCGCTGTCGCGGGCTTCGCGCGCTACCGGCCCCGGCATCAGTGCGATACCGTGGCCACCCGCGACCAGTTTGGCGATCAAGGCCATCGAGTTGCAGGTCCCACTGGCTTGCAGCCGCGTCGCATGTATGCCGAACCAATTGATGGCGGCGGAGTGCAAAGACGAGGGGGCCGGCAGGCTCAACACGGGACATGCTGCAAGTTCCACCGGTGTTGCCGCAGGCGATGATGGCTGGAACGATAATGGCGCTATCCACTGCAAATCGACGCTGCCCAATGGATAATCAACGATGTGTGTGGCAGAAATCGGGCTGCTGAGGATCGCCATGTCCAATTCGCGTGCATTTAGCTTGCGGCTAAGTTCGCTGCCGATGTCGACATGCAGTTGCACGGCCAGGCCGGGAAACTGCTCGCGCATGCGCGACAGGAAGGTTGGCAGGCCGATCATGGCAGACGATTCGTTGGCTCCCAGACGCAGCAGACCCAGGCCGGGCGCGCCATGATCGATGGCGCCTGAAAAGCGGTCGGCCAGTGCCAGTATCTGTTCGGCGAGATCGAACAGTTCGCGTGCCTGCGCTTTCAGTTCCAGCTTGTAGCCGCCGCGGTCGAATAGCTGGTCGCCGACGACTTCTTCCAATTCACGCAGGCGTGCAGTTATTGCCGGCTGGGTCAGGTTTTGATGGCGTGCGGCGGCATGGACGCTTCCCAGGCGCGCCACCCAATAGAAGCTTTCCAGTTGTTGCAGGCTTGGACGCATGATCAATATTTTTTATTGAATAGTATCTAAATCGTAATTATCTTTAATTATGTTCTGGGTCTAGAATTTTTTCCATCGGTATCCCCTAATCCTTTCCTGGAGAAATTTCATGCAGCCCATGGCGTTCCATGGTTCCACTCTCAATGCCCAGTCCAGCGCCGCCGATTGCCGCCATCTGATCCGCAGCGGTGCCTGGGGAGGGCTTACCGCTGGCTTGGCTGCCCGATACGTCCAGGTCAACCTGGTGATGCTGCCCGCCGCCGAAGCGGGGGACTTCCTGCGCTTCGCGCAACGTAATCCGAAGCCTTGCCCTGTGCTGGCAGTGAGCGAGCCAGGCGAGTTTGCCTTGCCAGAAATGGGCGATGACATCGATCTGCGTCGCGACGTCCCGCGTTACCGCATTTTTGAAGACGGCCAATGCATGGCGGAAGTGGGCGACATCGTTGAAATCTGGCGCGACGATCTGGTGACCTTCGCCATTGGTTGTTCCTTCACGTTCGAACACACACTGCTCGAAGCCGGCATTGCCATCCGTCACCTTGATGAGGGACGCAACGTGCCGATGTATCGCACGAGCATCCAGACCCATCCCGCGGGTAGATTCGGGGGCGGCATGGTGGTCACAATGCGTCCGTTGAAGGCGGTCGATGCCATCCGGGCCATCCAGATTACTTCGCGCTTTCCAGGCGTGCATGGCGCCCCGGTACATCTGGGCGACCCGGCGCTGATCGGGATCGCTGACCTGTCGCGTCCGGATTTTGGCGACGCCGTTACAATAGCCGCCGATGAACTGCCGGTATTCTGGGCCTGTGGGGCCACGCCACAGATAGCGCTGTTGCAGGCAAAGCCTTCCTTGTGCATTACCCATGCACCGGGACATATGCTGATAACGGATCGTCTTAATCACGATTACGCCACGTTATAAAACCATGATCACATCGCTCTTCTATGGAGTCCTAGTCGCCCTGATCTGGGGCGTCCAGCCGGTGATTTCCCGTTATGGATTTCAGGCCGGGCTGTCGGCGCAAGACGCGACCCTGGTACGTTACCTGGTCAGCGGCTTGCTCATGCTGCCCTATGCGTACAAACGGGGCCTGGCCAATGCCTGCGGTATCGGCTGGCGGCGTGCGCTCTTGCTGTTCTTCTTATCGGGGCCGTTGTTCAGCCTGGTCCTGATCGGTGGCGTCAGCTTCGCGCCTGCTTCGCACGGCGCGTTGATCCATCCTGCGCTCACGCCGCTGTTCGGGGCGTTGATCAGCAGGTTCGCGCTCAATCGTCCGGAACGTTTCTCGCTGTTCGGCATGGCGCTGCTATTGGGCGGGGTGTGCCTGATCGGAGGAGACAGCTTGCTTTCCACCGGGACCGAGACGCCGGCCGGAGCGTGGCGCGGGGACCTGCTGTTTGTCACCTCGGCATTCATGTGGGCCTGGTACATGGTGCTCAACAAGGCGTGGAACATGAAGCCGCTGGATGTCGTCGCGCTGGTACAGGTGCTGTCCCTGAGTTACGTGCTGCCTTATCTGGCGCTGAACGGCATGAAAACCTTCGACCATCCGGCGAGCGCACTGCTGCTGCAGGCGGCGTACCACGGTGTGCTGGTAAGCATCGTCGGTGTCGCCTTGTTTAATTGGGTGGTGGCGCGGCTGGGGGTAAAGGCGATGATGTTGAGCGCGCTCTCGCCGCTCTTCGGCGTGGCCGCATCGGCGCTGGCATTGGATGAGCCGCTGCGGATCTCTGTGCTGATCGGGGCGGTTGCAATCGTCGCCGGCCTGGCATGGTCGCTGCGCGGCACATCCACTCCCCGTGTTCTGGAAACGTAAAGGGCTTCAAGCTACGCGGCAATCAGTTCAAATGCATGGAGAGGGCGGAGATGCTCTCCATGCATCGGGCTGATCATTCGAGCTTGAATCTCCCCACGACCAATGCCAAGTTGCTCGCCTGTCCTTTTAATGAATCGGCAGCAGCGGCGGCCTGTTCGACCAGTGCTGCATTTTGCTGGGTGGTCTGGTCCATCTGGGTGATGGCTCGGCTGACTTCATTGATTCCACCGCTTTGTTCTTGTGTCGCGGCGGTAATTTCACTGACGATGTCGGTCACGCGCTTCACACTGGCTACCACTTCCGTCATTGTCGATCCGGCACGTTCGACCAGCGTGCTGCCGGCGCCCACCTTTTCCACGGAGTCATCGATCAGTTCCTTGATCTCCTTGGCGGCGGCTGCCGAACGTTGCGCCAGCGAGCGTACTTCCGACGCTACCACTGCGAAGCCGCGCCCCTGTTCGCCGGCGCGCGCCGCTTCCACTGCGGCGTTCAGCGCCAGGATGTTGGTCTGAAAAGCGATGCCGTCGATCACGCTGATAATGTCGGCGATTTTGCGGGAGCTTTCGGTGATGCCCTCCATGGTCTGCACCACCTGGCCCACCACCTCGCCGCCCTGGCTGGCAATCTCGGAGGCGGACACCGCCAGCTGGTTGGCCTGGCGTGCGTTGTCGGCGTTCTGTTTGACCGTGGAGGTCAGTTCCTCCATGGCGGAGGCGGTCTCTTCCAGCGAACCCGCCTGCTGTTCGGTACGCGACGAAAGATCAAGATTGCCGCTGGCTATTTCAGACGAGGCCGTGCTGATGGTGTCGGTCCCCCGGCGTACCTCGTTGACGATATTTCGCAGGCTTTCGTTCATCGCGCGCAGCGCGTCCATCAACCGGCCGGTCTCGTCGCGGCCATTGGCGCGGATATGCACCGTCAGGTCGCCCTTGGCCACGCGTTGCGCGATTTCAACCGCATCCTTCAGCGGACGCGACACATTGCGCCCCACGACAATCGCCAGCACGAACCCGATCAAGACGGCAGCCGCCAGCAGGCCGAAGATCAGGATCCGGGCCACGTCATATACGCGATAAGCGGCCTGATCGGCGCGCGCGCTGCCTTCGCCGTTGACTTTCACGATCGCCTCGAGATTGGCGACCATGCTGCGAAACAGCTTGTTGGAGTCGCCGTTGAACAGCGCCCGCGTCTCATCGTATTGCTGGTTGGCTGCCATCTCGGCCAATTGCTTGTCCATTTCAATATAGGCGGCGAGGTTCTTGCTGAACTGCGCGTATTGGGCTTTTTCTTCCGGTTGCGAGATCCGTTTCTCGTAGACGGCCCGCTGCTTGGCGAGAATGTCAAGGCGCGCCTTGATGGCCTTGTTTGCGGCGTCGCGCTCAGCGGGCTGTACCGCCGTCACCAGCTCCAATTCGGAGATGCGCATGAGCGGCAGCGAACTTTGTATCTCCCTCGCCGCTTCAATTGACGGCATCCATTTGCTGACGATTTCGGTGGATGCTTTGTTAACCTCCTTGAGTTGGCTAACCGAAAATAAGCCGAGCATCATTGTCAAGGCGATCACTACCGTGAAGGAAAATGCCAGTTTTTTTGCGATGTTCAGATTCTTGAACCAGTTCATGTCAACCTCAAATTTCGATTTATATAGTTTTTTGGAGGGGTGATTCCAGGCTTCCTGATGAAAGCCTTATTGGCGAACATATCGACGGCGCAAGGCTATGTCGGAACTGCGTTCGAGTATTTTTGGGCGCCTGTTCCCGGCCTCCGGACGAGCGTCGGGCCGCCGTTGAAAGCAATGGAGAGTCTCGCGGAAATGGGCCAGATTGATGCACGCGTTCTGGCTTGGCATGCCCCGGTGATCCGCTCGGGTTTTATGCCATGCCGCTCAGGAGATGATGTCCCCAGAAATGCAATCTCCCGTGTTGAGCCGAAATGCAGACGGCGCAAGTTGGAATGACCAAGCGCCTTCGCCCCATGATTTCCTAAACGTATCTAAATAGGAGGGAATATTAAATATTCGAACGATGTCTTTCCAATGAATTAAATCGCAGATCCAATGTGCAATTTGATATCGGATTCTCTTGCTCTCAAGCCTTGCCGAACCATCGCGAAGCAGCGCGGGCGAGCTCTTCTTCGTCAGCCGGGCCATCGCTGGCCCAGGCGACGATGCCGTCGGGGCGTACCAGAACGGCGCTTAATCCGAGCCGGTCTTTTGCGTCGCTTGCGACATACGTGATGCGGCCGTTCCATCGGTGCGCCAATGCGCGCAAAGGCGCGCCGGCATCAAAGTCCAGCAAGAGCCCTTTTCCATTGCGCAGATGCCGGCCGAGCCTGGCGCCGTCGGCCAGCTCGAAATCGGGGGTGCTGCGGCCGGCCAGCGGGTGGCCGCCGTCGAGGTCGTAGCGCAGCGACAGGCCCCAGATGCGGTCAGCGAAATAGGTGGCGCCGTCTTGCGTCTGGATCAGGTCGCGGATGATGGCTTCAAGCGCGCGCGAACTTCGGCTCGGCCGCATGAGGGCAACCTGGGCGCGCGACCAGTCGAGTATCTGCGCACCTACCGGATGCCGTTCGGCATCGTAACTGTCGAGCAGGCCGGCCGGCGCGTCGCCGCGGATGGTGGCGGCCAGCTTCCAGCCGAGATTCATCGCGTCGCCGAGTCCGAGATTGAGCCCTTGGCCTCCCAGCGGAGAATGGATGTGAGCCGCGTCGCCGGCGAGCAGCACGCGTCCCTGGCGGTAAGTCGTTGCCTGGAATGCGCGGTCGGTCCAGGTGGCGGCGAGTTTGAGGGCGGTCACGGTGACGTCGGTTTCGCAGACGCGCCGCAACACCGACTGTATGTGCTCCCGGGTGATCGGCTGCACGCGGTGAAAGGCGCCGCCGTCAAAGTCGACCATGCCAAGCGTGCCGGATTGCTGGTAGGTATACATGCCGGCGGAGGTGTAATGACGGCCCGGGGCAAGCTGATTCGGATCGGCCAGTTCGATTTGCGCCGAATAGCCGGTGAACTCGGGTTCGGTGCCGGTGAACCCGAAATTACCGGCCTTGCGCACGGTGCTGCGGCCACCGTCGCAGCCGACCAGCCAGTGCGCGCGAAAGGTCTGGTGGCGGGAGCGGATGCGCACCTCTTCGTCGGACTGGTCGAAACCGTCTACTCCGGCGCCGCGCCTGATATCGGCACCCATCGCGACGGCACGGGCGCTCAGGACCGATTCGAGGTGCGCCATGTCGCTCGCCATGTTGGTGTCGCACGGCCCGTCCAGGCGATAGGGCCATTTAGTGTAGTCGACCTTGTCGCGGTAAAACTGGATGCCGGCAAAATGGCCGCCTGCTTTGCGCGCCTGTTGCGTCCAGTGCGCGGTCGCGGCAGCGGGATCATTCTCCGTTTGCGGGGTTGCGATGGCATCCAGCAGGCCGCGCCGGTAGAAGGCTTCGATGGAGGGGGCGGACAGGCCGCGCATTCCGAACGGAAGGCGTTTCAAGGGCGAGTGCGGCTCTTCGGCTTGTTCCAGCACCAGCACCGAAAGGCCGGCGAGGCGCAACTCGCAAGCCAGGAATAAGCCAACCGGACCTGCGCCGGCAATAACAACGTCATAGAGGGATGTATCGTGCATGAAGACTCCTTGATGGTCGTTCGACCAGGACGGTTCGTTGTCTTGAGAACCGCACGGACGAACAGGAAGCGCCTGGATGGCGCCGGTGTTCGTCGTGGGACTCATGCACGGGCAGAGCATGGACAGAGCTTCCGTTTACGGAAGGACTTGGGCTGGACCACACCAAGTCTGCCTTTTTCGACGTGCGTACTATAGCCGCCGGGGGAGCGGCATGCAAGGGGGCGGCTATGGTTTTGGCGGCAGTGGGGGCGGGGGCTTTTCAGGGCCACCGCCGGTTTGGCTGAAACATTGTCCTATTGCTGTCCTGGAGCAGAAGTCTCCAAGGGATTTACCAGCGCAGCAGGCGAGGTCCCAATAAAAAGCCGGCCACGGCAGGGATCAGCATGCCGAGGAAATACCACAGCCCCCAGAACGGTACGCCCATTTCCGGGCAATGCAGGCAATACACCATGGTGGCAGTGGCGCCGGCCAGAAGCCCGGCGATGGCGCCGGATAAGCGCAGCTGCGTCGGCGCCATTGCGCGCACCGCCCAGATGATGGTGACGAACAGCGGCAACGAGAGCAGTGCGATGCTGAAAGGGCAGGTGCGCCAGGTGAATCCCATCAGCAGCGGAATGCGTTCGGTCGCCGGGGCGGACAGCAGCACCAGTGCGCCGGCAATCCAGATCGCTGCGCTCGGCGCGGCGATGCCGCTCCAGCGCAAGCCGACCCGCAGGCCGGGGCGCAGCAGGCGGCGCAGCACCAGCAACGAACCCGCCGCCAGCGCGGTGGGAAAGGCCAGCTTGATCCAGAACAGCGGCACCGACAGCATCGCTGTCAGGTCCGGGCGCACGCCGAACAGCAGGAGCATCAACGCCACGGAGCCTGCTATGCCGAAGGCCAGCGCCTGCGCCATGCGGCGCGCCGGCAAGCCGCGGTCAACCGGGGCGACGCCGGCGGCCATCATCGATATCAGGTCATCGGTTTTCATGATTCACAATTTCTCTCGAATTTTCGCGGCCAGTGCTTTGAGGCCGCGATGGATTCCCACCTTGACCGCCGACTCCGTCATGCCGGTCAATTGTGCGGTTTCCGCTACCGACAAGCCTTCCAGCTTGACGTGTACGATCGGCAAACGCTGCTTGTCGGGCAACTGTTCCAGGAGCGAGCCGACATCGCGCCGCGCTTGCGCCGGTTCCTCGTCGCAGGCGGCGAACAGCTCATGCTCGTCGTCCAGCGGATCGTTGAAGGCTTCACGGCGCGAGCGTGCGCGCAGGAAATCCATCAGCTTGTAGCGCGCGATGGCGTATACCCAGGCCGTGAGCGGCTGGTCGGCGCGGTAGGTGTGGCGCGCGTTGTGCACGGCCAGCAGGGTTTCCTGGACAATGTCCTCGACCTCGTCCTGCATGTGCTGCAGCCGCTTGCGCAGGAAGGCGCGCAGGCGGCCGCTCAGTTCGGACAGGAAGTCGCGGTAGGCGCCCGCGTCGCCTTCCAGCCCAGCCAGGAGCAAGGCCCGGAGGCGCTCCTCGGTCGGATAGGCAGGCTCCTTGCCGGCCAGCGGTTTCATGGCGCGGCCGGCCGCATTGTCCTCGAAGGAGGACAATTCATGGGCAAAGAACGGTTGGCTTTTTGTCATGGGGCATGCCGCAGGTTCACCAGCGCAGGAGTACGGGGCCGAGCCATGCGCCCAGCAGCGTCGGCGCCAGCACACCCAATACGTACCAGACGCCCCAGAACGGCGGCGCCATTTCCACGCAGTAGAGCGAATAGACTAGCACGCCCTGGGCGCCGGCCACCAGACCGGCGATCGCGCCGGCAGCCGCGAGCCGGGTCGGGGCCAGGCCGCGCATGAACCAGAACATGGACGCCAGCGTCGGCAAGGACAGCAGGGCGACGTTGAGCGAGCAGACTTCCCAGGTCGATCCCAGCAGCAATTCCAGGCGCTGCGAGGGCGGCGCCAGCGCCAGCCAGCCGGCGCCGGCCAGCCAGAGTACCGCAGGCGGCAGCAGCAGGGCGGCGGCGGGGCCGACGCCGATGCGCATGCCGGGTCGGGCCAGCCGCGCCGCCGCCGCCTGCGCCGCCAGCAGTACCGCCAGCGGGAACGACACCTTGAGCCAGAACAGCGGCTGCAGCAGCAGTTCCGGCATGTCGCTGCGCACACCGTAGATGATGGCCAGCAATAGCGCGGAGCCGCCCAGGCCCGCCGCGAGCGCCACCGCCATGCGGGTACCCGCGCCGCCGGGCAGGCGGCGGCTGCCACCGGTACCGGCAGCCAGCATGTCGACCAATTCCATCGTCTTCATTCGATTTTCCCTTTTGCTATTGGCGCAGCGGGCGCCGCTTTCCTATCTATTCGTTTGCGGGGCCGATTCGGTTACAGCATGCGCAAAAAATATTTTTCCGGAATTTTGGCCGCGTACTGTAACCGCGGCGCATCGGGCGGCGAAATAACGTACAGATCGGCAGCAACGGCGCGGCAATGATGGCGCCGCCGGTCGTATCCACTTTCAACCACATAAGGAGTCACACCATGAATACCCGTACCTTCGCTACCGCCGCCTTCACCCTCGCAACCCTGGCCTCCGGCGTCGCCATGGCGCAAAACCAGCAGCCTGCCGCCAAGACCGCCGTCGAAAAATGTTATGGCGTCTCGATGGCCGGCCAGAACGATTGCAAGGCCGGTGAAGGCACCACCTGCGCCGGCACCGCCAAGATGGATTACCAGGGCAACGCCTGGAAGAACGTGCCGGCCGGCACCTGCGCCTCGATCAAGACCCCGCGCGGCATGGGCTCGTTGAAGCCGTTCTGATCCGGAGCCATGTACATGGAAGCGACCCCCGTGCCAGCCGGCGCCGGACTCGGCCTCAAGCCCCAGCATTTCGATGCGGCGCTGTCCTGCGCGGCGCCGGGCTTATGGTTCGAGGCCCATCCGGAGAACTACATGATGGATGGCGGCCCAAGGCTGGCCTGGCTGGAGGCCGTGCGCGGCCGCCATCCCATCGCGCTGCACGGGGTGTCGCTTTCACTGGCAGGGCCGGATGCGCCGGACGCTGCCCATCTGCAGCGGCTGGCCAGGCTGGCGGCGCGCATCGAACCGGTGCTGGTGTCCGAGCACCTGGCCTGGTCGCGCGCCGATGGCCGTTATTTTCCCGATCTCCTGCCGGTGCCGCGCACCGGCGAAACGCTGGCGCGCCTGGCGGCCAACATCGCGCGCACGCAGGATGTACTCAAGCGCCGCATCGCGCTGGAGAATCCGTCCCACTATTTGCACATGGATTGCCACGCATGGAGCGAGCCCGAGTTCCTGGGCGAGCTGGTGCGCCGTACCGGCTGCGGCCTGCTGGTGGACGTCAACAACGTGCACGTCAGCGCGGCCAACCTGGGCATCGACGCAGCGGCTTACCTGGCGCAACTGCCGGCCGATGCCATCGAGGAAATCCACCTTGCCGGCCACAGCAGCGACCACAACCTTCCCGGCCTGCTGGTCGATTCGCACGACGCCGCGGTGGCGCCATCCGTGTGGGCGCTGTATCGCACACTGGTGGCGCGCATCGGCCCGAGGCCGACGCTGATCGAACGCGATGGCAACGTGCCGGCTTTCGATGAGCTGCTGGCCGAGCGCGATACCGCGCAGGACATCCTTGCCGCCAGCAGGCAGGTGCAGGAGGAGTGCGCGTCGTGAGCGACCATGTCTATTTCAGCCAATTCCTGCATGCCGTATGGCATGGCGAAAGCGGCCATCCGCTGGTGGCTTCGCTGTTGGCACAGCCCGCCTTCGCGGTCTATCGCAACACGATTTTCAAGGGCTGCGTCGACGCTTTGTCGGCCAATTATCCGGCGGTGCTGCGGCTGGTCGGCGAACCGTGGTTCCAGGGCGCGGCGCTGGCCTATGCGCGCCGGCACATGCCCGACGACGCCTGCCTGATCGCTTATGGCGACGGCTTCCCGGATTTCCTCGACAGTGTCGACGCGGCGCGCGAACTGCCTTACTTGCCGGGCGTGGCGAGGCTCGACCGCTACTGGAGCGAGTCGCACCTGGCAGCGGACGATGCGCCGCTCGATGTCGCCGGCTTGCATGCAGCGCTGGCGGCTGGGCGCGACGTGTGCCTGGCGCCTCAGGCGGCGGCGCGCTGGCACTGGGAGTCGGCGTATCCGAGCTATTCGATCTGGGATGCCAACCGCAGGCCCGGTGTCGAGCTGCCATCCGAACTCGGATGGCACGGCGAGGGCACGCTGCTGACCCGGCCGGAAGGCCAGGTGCAATGGCAGCGGATCGGCCATGGCGCCTGCCGTTTCCTCGACGCCTGCCGTGCCGGTATGGGCGTGGCCGAGGCGGCCGGCTTCGCATTGGAAGGCGAACCGGGCCTGGATGTGGCCGCCATGCTGGGCAGTCTGGTGCAGGCAGGCGTCTTCACTTCTTTTCATTGATGGAGAACGACATGAACAACCCCACCCTGATCCGTACCGGCGAGGCGAGCCGCCGGGATTCCCTTTGGTCGCGCGGCGCCGGCTTGGCCGAACGCCTGATCGGCGATTCGCTGCTGGCGCTGGTGGCGCGCGTGGCGGTGGCCGCGATCTTCTTCCTGTCCGGCCGAACCAAGGTCAGCGGTTTCCTGACGATCAAGGATGGCACTTACGTGCTTTTCCAGGAGGAATATCGCCTGCCGCTGGTGCCGCCTGACATCGCTGCCCACCTGGCTGCCTATGCCGAACACCTGTTCCCGCTGCTGCTGGTGCTGGGCCTGTTCACGCGCGGCGCCGCGCTGGCGCTGCTCGGAATGACAGCGGTGATCGAGATCTTCGTCTATCCGGACGCATGGCCCACGCACCTGTCATGGGCCGGCCTGCTGCTGTTGCTGGTGGCGCGCGGCGGCGGCGCGTGGTCGCTGGATCGCCGTTTCGGCATCCGCTGAGTTGGCGTCGGATGCGTGTTTCTTCAGGTGATGCTTTTTTGCGGAAAGCCGGACATCCCCGTTCGGCAATTCCGGATTTCCGCAATCTCCCTGCAGCGGCAACGAAAAAGAAGCAATGAAATCAACATGTTGCAGTTCCCGGCGTGAGCGCCACCGCTTGGCCCGATGTTTGCTGTATGTTTCCCGGGCTAGGTCTGGAAGACGATATTCATGGCAGGCAACGTGGTTGCCGCCCCATGAATCGAATCCGCAGCGCCGAAGCCATTTCCAGCAGCGGGCGCATTCGCTGCACATGTTGATCAATAAAAAATGAGGAGACACCATGAATTACTCTGAAATGTATCGGCCGGAAATCCTTATCGCCAAACTCCGCCGCATCCTGATGCCGAAGCGTTCCGCCGTGGCGCTGTTGGCCTGCTGCCTGGTATCGGGCGCGGCGCTGGCACAGGGCAAGCCGGTCGTGCAGTTCATCGCCACCGGCGGCACCATCGCCATGAAGGTCGATCCTGTGACCAAGGGCGTCGTCCCGGCAATTTCCGGCGACGACCTGATGAAGACTGTGCCGGATGCCGCCAAATTCGCCACCATCGAAGTCAATAACTTCTCCAACATGTCGGCCAACTATGTGGAGCCGAAATGGTGGTCGCGCCTGACCAAGGCAGTCGATGACGCGCTGGCAAGGCCGGAAGTGGCTGGGGTGGTGGTCTCGCAAGGCACCGACACCATGGAAGAGACCGCTTACTGGCTTGACCTGACCGTGAAATCCGACAAGCCTGTGGTACTCATCGGCGCGCAGCGCAACGCATCCGAATCCGACTTCGATGGCCCGCGCAACCTGCTCAACGCCATCCGGATCGCCACGACTGCGGAAGCCAAGGGCAAGGGCGTGATGGTAGCGATGAACAACCAGATCAACGCCGCCCGCAGCGTGACCAAGACGCATACCGGCGATGTGGAAACCTTCAAGTCCGGCGACTTCGGTTTCCTCGGCGAAGTGTGGGATGACAAGGTTGTGTTCTCACGCGCGCCGTTGCGCCGCCAGCACATCGATATCGGCGCGGGCGACATGCCGCGCGTGGAAATCCTGTCCATGTTCGGCGGCGCCGACGGCTCATTGCTGCGCTACGCGGTAGACCAGGGCGCCAAGGGCATCGTGGTGCAGGCGGTAGGGATGGGGAACATGAATGTCTCCATGTTCGAGGCCGTGAAGTATGCCTTGTCCAAGAACGTACCGGTGGTCATCTCGACCCGCGTATATAACGGCCGCACCATGCCGGTTTATGGATTCCCCGGCGGCGGCAAGACCACATTCGATGCCGGCGCCGTGATGGCCGGGGATTTGAGTCCGCAAAAAGCGCGCTTGCTGCTGATGTTGCTGCTGCATCAAGGGAAGACGAGCAAGAACGAACTTCAGGCTGCGTTCGACTATTGAGCTGGGCTGCTGTTGTGTAACCAAGGCTAAATGGAAAGGTAATTTCCTGGTGCCGAGATAAAAAAGGGCTTACGTCAAAACGTAAGCCCTTTTCTTTTTCTTCTTCGGCTGAGAGGCCTAATTCCCTCGCAAATACTGGGTGGGTGTGACGCCGAAGCTACGCTTGAACAATGCGATGAATGCACTGATGTTGCTGTAGCCAAGTTCAAGCGCGGTGGCGGTGACGGAGTATCCCTCGGCCAGCAGTTCGAGGGCGCGCAGCAGGCGCGCCCGCTGCCGCCAGGCGCCCAGGCTGTAGCCGGTCTCCACCGGAAAGCGCCGATTCAGCGTGCGCGGGGAGACATTCACCAGCGCCGCCCAGTCATCCAGCGAGTGCTCCAATGCCGGCTCCTTCAGCAATCCTTGCGCGATCTTCACCAGCGGCGCGCTGGTTGGCATCGGCAGGTTGAGCGCCTCCGCAGGCAGCGAACGGACTTCCTGCACTACAACTTGTTCGAGCAGGTCGCGCATGGTGTCCGCGGAGGTTTCCTGCAGGGACTCGAGCCGGCGCAAGGCTTCGCGCAACAGGGCCGAGAGGCGCAGTGTGGTCGGCTGCGTCGGCAGGCCCTCGCAAGCGCTCGCGCGTACATACACGCTCCAGCCGTCGACTTGGCCATGCGTGTTCGCCCAATGCAACTGCCCGGGCGGAATCCAGACCGCGTGCACATTCGGCACCAGCCATTTTCCGGCGGCGGTGCCCAGCGTCATCAGGCCTCCCCAGACACCGAGCAGTTGCCCGCGGCCGTGGCTGTGCGGATCGACAAAAGTGTGTCCTTCGATGCATTGCGAAGCGACGACGAGCAAAGGGCCGGCGTCGTCATCCTTCGGATCGATGAGCCCGGGCGGGTAGGGTGGAAGCATGGCGCAAATGGGGTATCGATTGACCTGAATAACATAGCTGCGCCACCAGCGTAGACCTAACATGGCCTTTCATCAAGGAGAAAATGACCATGCGATATCCCAGTGTTCCTCCCGAAGGTGCGGCGGATCTCCTCGCGCATGCGGCTCAGCAGGAATATGTCGATCTCGACGCGCTGTATGCGGCTCCGTCGTCAATGATCCAGAAAGCGGTGACCAGTCGCCTCACCGAATACCATCGCGCCTATCTGGAGATCGCGACTTTCTTCTGCCTGGCTACCGGGCGCCAGGATGTCGGCCTGGACGCTTCTCCGCGCGGCGGACCGGCAGGCTTCGTACGCATGCTGGACGAGACCACGCTCGTCTTTGCGGACTGGCCCGGCAACAACCGCATCGAATCCTTTCGCAACCTGCAGAACGACGACAAGGTTGCCATGCTCTTCCTGTTCCCGGGGCTGGAAGTATTCATGCGCATCAACGGTCGCGCTCGACTCTCTACGGCCTCCGAACTGCTGGCGGAACTGGCGGAAGGAGAGAAGCGGCCCAAAGCCGCCATCGTGGTGAGGGTTGAGGAAGCGCTTTTCCATTGCGGGAAGGCCGTCAACCGCGCACGGCTGTGGAATCCGGCATCGCATGTGGATCGCGCAAGCCTGCCCAGCGTCGGCACGGTGCTGGTCGCGCTGGCCGGCCTCAACGACGTTTCTGCGTCGGCGCTGGATGCCAGGTACGACGTGGCGGTCAAGCAAGAGCTGTACTGACATCGAACATCAACACGGAAGGAAAAAAATCATGACATCCAAGGTTTGGTTCATCACGGGCGCTTCCCGAGGCTTCGGTCGCGCATGGGCGCAGGCAGCGCTGGAGCGCGGCGACAGGGTTGTCGCAACGGCGAGGTCTCCGGAGGCGCTGCAGCCGCTGGCCGAACAATATGGCGACGCGGTGCAGCCGCTGGCGCTCGATGTCACCGATCGTGCCGCGGTGTTCGCGGCTGTGGATGCGGCCAAGGCGCACTTTGGCCGGCTTGACGTGGTCATCAGCAATGCCGGCTACGCGCTGTTCGGCACGGTCGAGGAAAGCACCGAAGCGCAGGCGCGTGCGCAGTTCGAGACCAATCTGTTCGGAACGCTGTGGGTGGCGCAGGCTGCATTGCCGCACCTGAGGGAGCAAGGCGGAGGACACCTGCTGGTGACCTCCAGCATTGCGGGAGTGATCACCTTTCCCACCGCCGGTATCTACAACGCAACCAAATGGGCCGTCGAAGGGCTCATGGAAACCCTCGCTTCGGAGGCGAGCGCCTTCGGTATCCGCGTGACGCTGATCGAGCCCGGCGGCTACGACACCGACTGGCGCGGAGCATCGGCCGCCACTACCGTGCCGATGAGTGTCTACGACGAACTGCGCCAGAAGATCAAGGCGCTCAGTGCGGGCCGGGTATTGGGCCAGCCTTCCGCCACATCGGCTGCGATCCTTGCGGTTGTCGATGCACAGGAGCCGCCATTGCGGCTCTTCCTCGGAAAGGCCTGCCTGCCTTCTGCGAAGCAGGCCTATGCGCAGCGGCTGTCGGTCTGGGAGGCCTGGGCCGCGGAGTCGGACGCGGCCCAAGGGTAAACGTTGGTGTGGCGCGGCGATCTTTGCCGCGCTTGCCGGACGCATGGAAAAGAAAAAGCCCCCGCATCGTCGATGGGAGGGCTTAAGTCCAATTTGAGGAAATTGGAGGAGACGAATAATTGTGAAGGGATTGACTAGCCCTAGCGGCCGGTAAATGCCGCCGGGCGCTTGGCCTTGAAAGCCTCGATTCCTTCCCTGCGGTCATCGCTGGCAGCCAGGAGGGAGAACGATTTGCGTTCGAACTGAAGCCCGGCGTCAAGGCCAAGCTCGTAGGACTTGAGCATGGACTCTTTCGCCAGCCGCAAGGCCAGCGGAGATTTGGCCGCAATCGTATCGGCCAACGCAAGAGTGCGCGCCACGGTAGCTTCGTCCTCCGTGACTTCCGCAATGAGTCCCGCGGCAAGCGCTTCATCCGCGCTGATAAATTCCCCGCTCAGGACCATTTTCATGGCCAGCGGTTTTCCTACCGTGCGGATGAGGCGCTGGGTCCCTCCGGCGCCCGGAATCGTTCCCAGGTTGATCTCGGGCTGGCCGATTTTGGCGCTGCGGCCGGCAATGGCGATATCCGCGTGCATCAGCATCTCGCAGCCGGCCCCCAATGCATAGCCATTGACGGCGGCCAGCAGCGGCTTGGAAAAACCGGCGATGGCGCGCCAGTACTGCGGCCTGACATCCAGTTGGGTATCGATGGCGCTGAGCTGGGCCATCTCGTTGATATCGGCGCCGGCGGCGAAGGCTTTCCCGTTGCCGCTGATGACGACTGCACGGATCGAGTCATCCATCTCGGCGTCGCCCAGCACCCTGGTGATTTCCAGCAAGGTATGGTTGCGCAGGGCGTTGCGCACGTCCGGACGGTTCAGCGCGATGTGCAGCACGGCGCTGCCGTGCCGTTCGATCAGGATGTCCTGGAAGTTGTTCTCTTGGTTCATGATGGCTTGCGGCGATTAAACGCGCTCGATCACCAATGCGATGCCTTGGCCGACGCCGATGCACATGGTGCACAGCGCATAGCGGCCGCCGATGCGTTCCAGTTGGTTCAGCGCGGTGGTGACCAGGCGTGCGCCCGAGGCGCCCAGCGGGTGGCCGATTGCGATGGCCCCACCGTTGGGATTCACGTGGGCGGCATCGTCTGCGAGGCCCAGGTCGCGCGTGACCGCCAGGCCTTGCGCAGCGAACGCTTCGTTGAGTTCGATCACGTCCATTTGGTCCAGGGTGAGGCCCGTTTGCTGCAGCACCTTGCGCGTGGCCGGCGCCGGTCCGAAGCCCATGATGCGCGGCGGTACGCCGACGGTAGCCATGCCGAGCACGCGGGCGCGGGGCTTGAGCCGGTACTTGTCGATCGCGGCAGCCGAAGCCAGGAGCAAGGCGCATGCGCCGTCGTTGACTCCCGAGGCGTTGCCGGCCGTTACCGTACCGTCCGGGCGGACGACGCCCTTGAGTTTGGCGAGGGACTCGACCGTCGTGTCGGGACGCGGGTGCTCGTCAACGCTGACTACCTTGGGATCGCCCTTTTTCTGGGGAATGGAGACCGGCGCGATCTCGCGCTGGAAGAACCCCGCTTCTTGCGCCGCGGCCCAGCGCTGCTGGCTGCGCACCGCGAAAGCATCCTGGTCGGCGCGGTTGACGTTGAAGTCGGCCGCGACGTTTTCGGCCGTCTCGGGCATGGAATCGACGCCATACTGCGCCTTCATCAAGGGATTGATGAAGCGCCAGCCAATGGTGGTGTCGTAGATGGCGGCGTTGCGCGAGAAGGCGCTGTCGGCCTTGCCCATGACGAAGGGCGCGCGCGTCATGCTCTCGACGCCGCCGGCGATCATCAGCTGCGCTTCTCCTGCCTTGATCGTACGCGCGGCAAGTCCAACCGCATCAAGTCCGGAGCCGCACAGGCGGTTCAGGGTCGTGCCCGGCACTTCTATCGGCAAGCCGGCCAGCAGGGCGGCCATGCGGCCGACGTTGCGGTTGTCCTCGCCGGCCTGGTTGGCGCAGCCGTAGATGATGTCGTCCAGCTGTGTCCAATCGATGCCGGAATTGCGCTGGATCAAAGCGCGGATAGGGGCTGCTGCGAGATCATCTGCTCGTACACCGGCGAGCGCACCGCCGAAGCGGCCGAAGGGGGTGCGAATTGCGTCACAAATGAATGCGTCCATGTGAGTCCTTTAAGAGGTCGGCCCGCCGCAAGGGCGAACCGTTGATGCAGTAGAGGAGGCCTTATGCCGCAGCAACAGGTGCCGGCTGGGTGATCTTGGGGCGCTGGTCGATGACGCGCCTGGCTTTGCCGACGGCAGTGCGTTCGATTTTCCCGGCATCGACCACATTGACCTTGGTGGAGATGCCCACATAGGTCTTGATGCAATGCTGCAGATCTTTCTGCAGGGATTCAATCTGATCGGGCGGCAGCACGAGGCCGGGACGGAGTTCGGCAACCACGGACAGGGTATCGAGATGGCCGTTGCGGTCGACCAGCAGTTGATACTGGGGAGCCAGTTGGGGCATCTTCAGGATCAGCTCTTCGATCTGCGTCGGGAAAACGTTCACGCCGCGGATGATCAGCATGTCGTCTGAACGGCCGGTGATCTTGCCGATGCGGCGCATCGAGCGCGATGTCGGCGGCAGCAGGCGCGTCAGGTCGCGGGTGCGGTAGCGGATGATCGGCAATGCTTCCTTGGTCAGCGAGGTGAACACCAGTTCGCCCTCGGAGCCGTCCGGCAGCACTTCGCCGGTATCCGGATCGATGATTTCCGGATAGAAGTGGTCTTCCCAGATCACCGGGCCGTCCTTGCTTTCGATGCATTCGCTGGCCACACCGGGGCCCATGACTTCCGACAGGCCGTAGATGTCCACCGCATCGATGCCGGCGCGCGCCTGGATCTCCTGGCGCATGGCGTCCGTCCACGGCTCCGCGCCGAAAATCCCCACGCGCAGCGAGCTGGCCGCCGGGTCCAGGCCCTGGCGCTGGAATTCCTCGATCACATTGAGCATGTACGAAGGCGTCACCATGATGATGCTCGGCTTGAAGTCCTGGATCAGTTGCACCTGTTTCTCGGTCTGTCCGCCCGACATGGGGATGACCGTGCAACCGAGTTTTTCGGCGCCATAGTGGGCGCCCAGGCCGCCGGTGAACAGGCCGTAGCCATACGAGATATGGACGATGTCGCCGCGGCGGCCGCCAGCGGCGCGGATCGAGCGGGCCACCACCGTGGCCCAGGTATCGATGTCTTTTTGCGTATAGCCGACAACGGTCGGTTTTCCGGTGGTGCCGCTGGAGGCATGCACGCGCACGACTTGCTCGCGCGGTACGGCGAACATGCCGAACGGATAGTTGTCGCGCAGGTCCTGTTTGCAGGTGAACGGGAACTTGGACAGGTCGGCCAGGGTTTTCAGGTCGTCCGGATGCACGCCCGCCGCGTCGAAGGAGGCGCGGTAGTGCGGAACATTGTCATAAGCGTGCTTCAGGGTCCATTTCAGGCGCTGCAGTTGAAGGGCCTGCAGTTCGTCCGTGCTGGCGGTTTCGATGGGATCGAGGTCGCCTGCTTGAGGTTTTTGGGTGGGCATGATGGTCTCCAGAGGGATTTTTCTACGGCTTTTTGTTTCAGAATAGCGAGTTATTGCGGGGTTATGTAGCCGATGCGTGCAGCCCGGCAATCACTTCGCCCTTGATCCGGTAGGATTTGCCGCGGAAGAACGCGATCTTCTTTCCATCCTGGTTGGTGACGGTGATGTCGTATACCCCGGTGCGCCCGGCAAGCGCCTGCTCCACCGCTTCCGCCGTGAGCACATCGTTGACGAATGCCGGCGCCACGTAATCGATGGTGCAGCCGGCCGCTACCGTGTTCTGGTTGCGGCTGTTGCACGAGAAAGCGAATGCGCTGTCGGCCAGGGAGAAGATGAAGCCGCCGTGGCAGCTTGCGTGGCCATTGAGCATGTCGCTGCGAACGAGCATCGACAGCCGCGAATAACCGGGCCGGACTTCCAGGATCTTCATCCCCAGGGATTGCGTGGCGTTGTCGCGCGCATACATCGCCTTGGCGGTAGCCTCGGCGAGCGCCTGGGCCTGTTCGGGCGTCATTGCCTCGACAATTGCGATATCAGCCATGGAAAATCCTTCCGCTTGCTTGGTAGCGTTGAATGAGCGGCGAGACGCGATAGCGGTCTTCGCCGTAGGTCAGGGACAGTTGCCGCAATACGTTGGCGACCGTTCCGATGCCGATGTCATCGGCCCATGCCAGGGGGCCGCGTGGGTAGTTGACGCCCTTTTGCATGGCCATATCGGCATCGGCGATCGTGCAGACGCCTTGGTTGACGGTGTCCGCCGCTTCATTGGCCAGCATGGCCACCGTGCGCATGACTGCCAGCCCCGGAACGTCATCCAGCCGGGAGATGGCATAGCCGGCCGCTTGCAGCAGGCCCACCCCGGCGCGATATGCGTCATCGCCGCACTGATCGGCGTGCGCGACGGCCAGGCGTTTGGCGCTTGCGTAGTCCAATGCCAGGTCGACAACAATGATGTCAGGGAGATTGAGGTCTTCCGCCCGCTGGGTCGCGGTACGGCCATCTGTTTGGTAAATGCGGGCCGAACCGGTCTTGATCAGCAGGCCGTCCGGCCGGGCCGGGTTTTGCTCGATGCGGCTATCGGAAAGACGCTCTTTGACGACCAGGCAAAGCGGATGCTCGCCGAACAATTGCACGATCTCGTCGGGGCGCTCGTACAGCGGCTCCGTTGCCGGATCGGGGATCGGCTGGCTGCCATCGTAGCGATAGAAGCCGCGGCCGCTCTTGCGGCCGAGGAAACCGGCGTTGACCAGTTCCTGCTGGATCAGTGAAGGGGTAAAGCGCGGATCTGTGAAGTAGGCCTGGAAAACCGATTGCGTCACGGCAAAGTTGACGTCGTGGCCAATCAGGTCCATGAGCTCGAACGGGCCCATCTTGAAGCCGCCGCTCTCGCGCAGCACGGCGTCGATGGTCGAGGGCTGTGCGGCCTGCTCATTGAGGATGCGCAGTCCTTCGGCGTAATACGGGCGCGCAACGCGGTTGACGATGAAGCCCGGCGTGGACTTGGTGTGTACCGGGATTTTTCCCCAGCCGAGCGCGGTGTCATAGACCTGTTGCGCGACTTGCGCGTCGCTGGCCAGGCCGCTGATGATTTCGACCAGCGCCATCAGCGGCACCGGATTGAAGAAGTGCATGCCAACCAGGCGCTGCGGCGCACGCAATGCGGCGCCAATGCTGGTGATCGAGATCGACGAGGTGTTGCTGGCGAGAATGCAGGCGTCGCTGACGATGGTTTCCAGCGACGAGAAGAGCTGGCGTTTGGCATCCAGGTTCTCGACGATGGCCTCGACCACCAGCGAGGCGTCGGCAAGTTCCTCCAGTTTGGTTGCGGCTTGCAGCCGCTTGCCGGCCGCGCTTGCTTCCTCGGCTGTCATACGGCCTTTGCCGGCCAGCTTGTCGAGCATGGCGCGGATATCGGCAATCGCCTTGTCCACTGTGGCGGGACGGTTGTCGAACAGCTTGACGGTGTGTCCTGCCACCGCTGCAACTTGCGCGATACCGGCGCCCATGGTGCCGCTGCCGATGACGGCAATGATGCCGGACTTCGGCAATGCGCTGTCTTTGCCGGATTGGGACATGGTCATTCTCCAGTGAAGGCAGGGGTGCGTTTTTCCAGAAAGGCCGATACGCCTTCACGGTAGTCGCGGCTAAGGCCCAGGGCGCGCATGCTGTCGCGTTCCAGGTCGAGTTGCTGTTCGAGCGTATTGGCGGGGCTTTGGTAGATGGCCGCCTTGGTATGCGCCAGCCCTTTGGTCGGCGCCTTGGCGAAGTGCAGGGCCATTGCGCGGGCTTGTTCCTGCAGCTTGTCGTCGTCGACGCACTTCCAGATCAGCCCCCACAGTTCGGCCTGTTCGGCCGTGATCTTGTCGCCTAGCAGCGCCATGCCCATGGCGCGTGCCGTGCCGACCAGGCGGGGCAGGAAGTAGGTGCCGCCGGTATCCGGGATCAGGCCCAGCTTGCAGAACACTTCCACGAAGCTGGCAGAGCGGGCGGCGAGGACGATGTCGCAGGCCAGCGGGATATTGGCGCCGGCGCCGGCGGCCACGCCATTGACGGCGCAGATCACGGGGAAAGGCAGGGCGCGCAGGGATTTCACCAGCGGGCCGTAATACTTGTCGATGGATTCGCCCAGGTCGACTGCCGCTTCGCCGGGCTTGACGGCGCGGTCGGACAAATCTTGTCCGGCGCAAAAGCCGCGGCCGGTGCCCGTCAGCAGCAGGACGCGCACGCTCGCATCGGCCTGCAGCTTGCCGATGGCATCGCGCAACTCCAGGTGCATCGCCACCGTGAAGCTGTTCAGCTTGTCGGGCCGATTCAGGGTGATGACGGCCACGCCGTCATTGTTTTCAAAGAGGATGGATTCGTAAGCCATGATGGGATGGGCGTGATGGTGGATTAGTTGGCGGCGGGGGCGCTAACGGGCTCGCGCGTCTGTACGACGCGGAAGCGGTCGGCGACGAAGGCGGCATCGGCCAGGGCAGCGTTCGCGGCCGGATTGGCGCCGGTGCCGTGGTAGTCGCTGAACGCGGCCGACTGGTTGACGAAGACGCCGCCGGTCAGGTTCAGCGACAAGGCCACGCCGGCATTGGCGGCGGCATCAGCCAAGGCGTCTTTGACCTGGGGATCGGTGCTGTAGCCGGAGAGCGTCAGGGCGCCATGCCGTTGCGCGGTGCGCTCGGCCAGCGTCACGGCCATCGTGGTGTCGTCGACCGGGATAACGAAGCTGACCGGGCCGAAGAATTCTTCCGTGATGGCCGAGTTGGCTTCAACCTGCACCACCAGCGGCGTGCGAATGCATGCTTCGGCAAACTGCGGATGCTGCAGGGCGATGCTGTCCAGCAGGACCTTGCCGCGGGTGCGCGCGGCCTCGATCTTCTGGCGTACGCCATCATTCTGGATGGCGCCGAGCACTTCGACCGCCTTCGCGGCATCGCCGGTGAGCCTGGCGATGGCATCGGTAATCGCTGCCGTCACGGCTTCGAAGCTGGCATGGCCTTCCGGCGTGCGGATGCCGTCCTTGGGGATGTAGATGTTCTGGGGCGTCGTGCACATCTGGCCCGAGTACAGGCAAAGCGAGAAGGCGATATTGCGCGCCATGCCTTGCAAGTCGTCGGTGCTGTCGATGACGATCTGGTTCACGCCGGATTTCTCGGTATAGACCTTCGCCTGGAGGGCGTTGCGTTCCAGCCAGTTGCCATTTGCGCTGCTGCCGGTGAAGTCGATCAGGGCGATTTCCGGCCGCAGGGCGAGTTCACGGGCGACGGCATCATCGCGATCATGGGCGAACAGGGTAACGATGTCCGGGTCGAACCCCGCTTCGGCGAGCACTTCCCGGGCCACTTCAACGGTGATGGCCAACGGCAGGATGGCTCCGGGGTGCGGTTTCACGATCACGGCGTTGCCCGTTGCCAGGTTGGCAAACAGGCCCGGATAGCTGTTCCACGTCGGGAACGTGCAGCACCCGATCACCAGGCCGATGCCGCGCGGGACGATGCGGTAAGACTTGCGCATCTGCAGCGGGGCATGCTTGCCCTGGGGCTTTTCCCAATCGGCCGTGGCGGGGACCAGGCTCATTTGCTGCCAGGCGCAGCCGATCGCTTCCAGTGCGCGGTCCTGGGCATGCGGGCCGCCGGCCTGGAAGGCCATCATGAAAGCCTGGCCCGTGGTGTGCATGACGGCGTGGGCGATCTCGAAGCTACGGGCATTGAGGCGGGCGACGATCTCGAGGCTGACGCCGGCCCATGCCTTGGGGCCGGCGCGGCGCCAACTGGCCGCGGCCGCCGACACCGCCGGCAGCAATTGCCCGATCACGGGTTTGGGGTAGGTGATGCCGAGATTAAAGCCGTACGGGGAGGCCTCGCTACCGGCAAGGCCTGCGCTTGCGGCCTGGGCCAGTTCGAATGGCCGGTTCAACCGTGCTTCATACGCTGCTTTCCCTGTGTCTGCGGCGGTTTCGCCATAGACGCGCGGGCTGGGAGACTCGCTAAACTGGCTCCAGTAGCCGCGGCTTTGCAAGGCCTGTACGGCTTGCTCGAGGGTGGCGCGGTGCCGTTCAAAAAAGGCGATGCTCATGAAAGTCTCCAAAGAATGATGTCGGGGCGGCGAGGTCGCGCCAATCAGGTGTCCTGATCGAAGTCGAGCAATAACTTGTCGGTGACAGGAAAGCTCTGGCAGCTAAGAACGAAGCCGCGCGCGATCTCGTAGTCCTCCAGGCAGTAGTTGGCATCCATGTCGACCTTGCCCTCGATGACCTTGCAGCGGCAGGTGGCGCAGACGCCGCCCTTGCAGGAATAGCGCATGTCGATGCCATGCTTGAGGCCGGCATCCAGCAACGATTCCTTCTCTTTTTCCATCGTGAACACCGTGTGATAGCCGTCGACGATGACGGTCACCTCGCATTCCTGGTTGCCGACGACGGGGCGCGGCGCCGTTGCCTTGTGCTTGGGGGCGCTGGCGGCAAAGAGCTCCGTCTTGATGTCGGGCTTTTGCATGCCGTGGGCCTGCAGGGAATCCGAGACGGCATGCAGCATCTCTTCGGGGCCGCAGAGGAAAGCGGTGTCGATGTCTTTCAGGTCGATCCAGGAGGCGAAGAACTGGTCGCATTTCTCGCGGGTGATGCGGCCATTGAACAAGTCGACGTCTTGCTGCTCCCGGCTCATGACGTAGACCACATTCAGGCGTTCGAGGTACACATCCTTGAGGTCGGTCAGCTCTTCCTTGAACAGGACGGACGAGGAGGCGCGATTGCCGTAGACCAGCGTGAAGCGGCTTTGGGGTTCGGCGGCAAGAGTGGTCTTGATGATCGACAGCATGGGGGTGATGCCGCTGCCGGCGGCAAAAGCCAGGTAGTGCTTGCGGTTCCCGCTGTCGAGGGGCACGTTGAAGTGGCCCATCGGCGGCATCACCTGCAGGCTCTGGCCGGCCTTGAGATGTTCATTGGCCCACGTGGAGAAAACGCCGCCCGGCGTACGCTTGATGGCCACGCGCAGTTGCCGGTCCTGTACGGCGGAGCAGATCGAATAGGAGCGGCGCAGGTCTTCGCCTTCGATCTGGGAACGCAATGTCAGGTGCTGGCCCTGTTTGTACTGGAAGGTCTCCTGGAGATCGTCGGGGACGGCAAAGGAGACGACGATGGTGTCGCGGGTCTCTTGCTTAACGTTCGAGATGGTCAGTGGATAGAATTTGCTCATGGTGTCGTTGCGATCTGTTCTGATGTTCTCGGGGGGCGGCGTTCTGGGAACGGCCTCAATGCGCCTTGAAATAGTCAAATGGCTCCATGCAGTCCTTGCATTGGTAGAGCGACTTGCATGAGGTCGAACCGAACTGGCTGACGCATATCGTGTTGCTTGAGCCGCAGTGCGGGCACGCCACGTTGGGCGCCTGCAGGCGCTTGCGGCTGATGCCGCTGATATCGATGACCCGCTGGGCGGGCGGGGCGATGCCATAGCCTTTCAGTTGCTGCTTGCCGGTCTCGGTCATCCAATCCGTGCTCCACGCCGGCGATAGCTGGGTCCTGATCTCCACCTGCTGCAGGCCATGCCCATTGAGTGCGGCCACAATCTCGCTGGCGATGACACCCATGGCCGGGCAGCCGGAGTAGGTCGGGGTGATCACAATGGTGCAACGCGCCTGGCCATCGGGGCGGCCGTCTCCTTCCGTCACCTCGACGCTACGGACGATGCCGAGATCGACCACTGAAATCACGGGGATTTCAGGGTCGGAGACCTGCTCAAGCCACTGCCATATCCGGGCTTGCAGCGGCGTTGCCGATGGCTGGGCGCGGAGGTTCACCAGCTTGCTCCCGGATAGGCGCGCTGCAGGAATTGCATCTCGGCCAGCAGATAGCCCAGATGCTCGCTGTGCCTGCCCTGCTTGCCGCCGCTTTGCATCCATGCCCCGGCCGCCGGCGACTGGAGCGTCGCTTCGGCCAGGGCCTCTTCGACGTGCTGCAACCACTTTTCTTGCAGCCCGGACAGGTTGGGGGCGATGCCCTGGTCGGACATGGCGGCATCCAGCGCATCGGCGGCGAACATTTCGCCGGTGTACATCCACAGGCGGTCAATCGACTGCTGCATCATCTTGTGGCTCATGTCGGTGCCGTCCCCCAGGCGCACCACCAGGTCCGCGCTGCGGCGCACGTGGTAGGTCACTTCCTTGATGGATTTCTGGGCGATCTCGGCGATGCGGGCATCGCTGGACGAGCACAGCGCTTCCAGCATGAAGTAGTGCCAGACATCGAAGAAGAACTGGCGGACCAGGGTGTCCGCATAATTGCCATTGGGCTGCTCCACCAGCAGCAGGTTGTTGAACTGGTGTGCATCGCGCAGATAGGCAAGCTGGTCTTCAGTGCGTCCCTTGCCTTCCAGTTCCCCGGCGTAGGTGAGCCACATGCGGGCTTGCCCGATCAGGTCCAGCGCGACGTTGGTCAGGGCCATGTCCTCTTCCAGCGCCGGCCCCTTGCCGCACCATTCGGACAGGCGTTGCGAGAGGATCAGGGCGTTGTCGCCCAAACGGCGTACATAATTTGCTTTGTCCGACATGTCGGTTCTCCAGTGCGCCCGTTAAAGGTTCTTCACTTCTTCCGGCATGGGGAAGAAGGTGGGATGCCGGTAGACCTTGTTGTTGGCCGGTTCGAACAGCGGCACTTTGTCGCCCGGGCTGCTGGACACGATATCGGCCGCGCGCACCACCCAGATGCCGACGCCTTCGTTGCGGCGGGTGTAGACGTCGCGCGCATTGTTGATGGCCATTTCGCCGTCCGGCGCATGGATGCTGCCGACGTGCTTATGGGCCAGGCCGTGCTGGCTGCGGATGAAGACTTCCCAGAGGGGCCATTCGTTGCTCATGCTTTTTCCTTGTTGGCGGGCCGGTAATGCCGGCCACTGGCGTGGTTTATGGATGCGGTTGGGTCATGCGGCCTGGCGGGCGCCCTGGTGCTTGTCGGCATGTGCCTGCAGGCCGTCGCGGAACCATTCGCCATCGTCGTAGGCTTGCTTGCGGACCTGCAGCCGCTGGCGGTTGCAGGGGCCGTTGCCCCGCAGGACATTGTTGAATTCTTCCCAGTCGATGGCGCCGAAGTCGTAGCTCCCTTTGGCCTCGTTCCATTTCAGGTCGGGATCGGGAATCGTCAGCCCCAGGTACTCGGCTTGAGGCACGGTCTGGTCGACCATGCGCTGGCGCAATTCATCATTGGAGAACAGCTTGATGCGCCACTGGGCGGACTGGGCGCTGTTGACGGAGGCTGCGTCGGAGGGGCCGAACATCATCAGTGCCGGCCACCACCAGCGGTTGAGCGCGTCTTGCGCCATCTGCTTCTGTTCGGCAGTGCCGCGGCACAGTGCCATCATGATGTCGTAGCCCTGGCGCGCATGGAACGACTCTTCCTTGCACACGCGGACCATGGCGCGCGCGTACGGTCCATAGGAACAGCGGCACAGCGGGATCTGGTTGATGATGGCCGAGCCATCCACCAGCCAGCCGATGGCGCCCATGTCAGCCCACGAGAGGGTGGGGTAGTTGAAGATGCTGGAGTACTTGGCCTTGCCCGAGTGCAGGTCGTTGAGCAACTGATCGCGGGAAACGCCCAGGGTTTCGGCAGCGCTGTACAGGTACAGGCCATGGCCCGCTTCGTCCTGGATCTTGGCCAGAAGAATGGCCTTGCGCTCCAGCGTCGGGGCACGGGTGACCCAGTTGGCCTCGGGCAACTGGCCGACGATCTCGGAGTGGGCGTGCTGAGAGATCTGGCGGACGAGCGTTTTACGGTACGCCTCGGGCATCCAGTCCTTGGCTTCGATCTTGATGCCCTCATCAATGCGCTGTTGGAACGCGCGTTCTTCCGGAGCCATTTCTTCCAGGTTCTGTATCTTGGAAAGGCCTGTTTCTACGAGCTGTGCATACATGGTTTCATCTCCATGAAAGTGGTTCTCTCTGGTGCAGGGGCGAACAAGATCCTGGCCGCCGGCCCGTTCCAGATGGATGTTGCTGATGGATTACGTTTTCTGCGCTAAGCCTGTTTGGCCGTTATCAATGGTTCAACGGATGGCGCCGCCAGCACCGGCCGGTTCTTTTCGATCTTTTCCAACGGCTGGACCTCCTGCATGCTGGCCAGGCATCGCTTGGTCAGATCCTGGTAGGTGTGCGTACCTTCCTGCTTCCAGGCGATCTCCTGGTCGCTCAGTTCGCGTACCGTTTTTGCCGGCACGCCGGCCACCAGGGTGCGCGGCGCAATCTTCATTCCCGCGCGGACAAATGCACTGGCGGCAACGATGGCCTGTTCTCCGACTTCGGCGTCGTCCATCACGACGGCATTCATGCCGACCAAGGCATCGCGGCGGACGATGCAGCTATGCAATACCGCGCCGTGGCCGATATGGCCGTTTTCTTCAATGATCGTGTCGTGCGCCGGGAAGCCGTGGATCACACAAGTGTCCTGAACGTTGGAACCCTGGTGCATGACGATGCGGCCGAAGTCCCCGCGCAAGCAGGCTGCCGGCCCGATGTAGCAACCAGGCCCGACGATGACATCGCCGATCAGCACGGCGGTCGGATGTACGTAGGCGCTTGGGTCGACTACGGGGATCACGCCTTCTATCGAATAACACGGCACTTTTGTCTCCTTGATTGCGATGCTGCCCGACTGCTGAGTGGCTTGCTTTTGGCGGTCAGGCTGATGTTTTTTGGCATCCGGGGATGCTGAAAAAATTATTTGCCTGAAGCCGCGTTTTAGGGAATAATAAATTCGACCGACCGGTTGGTCAATAATGTTTTGAGATTTTTTTTTGTGTGTTGTGCAGCCGGTCATCGTGGAGCAGCCGTCAACAGATGGCAGCGACGGTCACTTCAACATTTCAGCAAACAGCGACAACCGGGATGCCGGGCTGGGTAGCGGTTAGAGAACGCTGCACGCACGGTGATGTCGCGGAAAGGCCATGATTTGCGGCACAATCATGTGTTTCGGAAATGTTGAAAGGAAGAAGCCTATGCCACGCAAGCGTGCAGCAGGATTTGACAACCAGCGCGAACAGATCATTGAGCAGGCCGCGGCCTTGTTCGCGCGCAACGGTTTCGTCGGAACCTCGATGAATGAAGTGGCGCTGGCCTGCGGGTTGTCGAAGGCAGCCTTGTATCACTACGTATCGGACAAGTACGAACTGCTGATGTACATCTGCGAAGGGCACATCGAGAGGCTGTGTGCGCTTGTGGATGAGGTCGGCAAGCAGGATCTGGAGCCGGAACCCCGTTTGCGCCTGATGGTTGAGCGCTTCGTCGAGGAGTATGCGGATGCCCAGAACGCGCACCGCGTGCTCACCGAAGACGTGCGCTTCCTTGAGCCAAAAGATCAGAAGCGGATTCTGGCCGGCGAACGAAAAGTAGTCGAAGCGATGGCGCAGGCGATGGTCGGCGTGCGGCCGGAGTTGGCGGCAAGCAAGATGGCCAAGCCCATCACCATGCTGTTGTTCGGAATGATCAACTGGATGTTCATGTGGTTGAAGCCCGATGGGGAGCTGACACATGAGCGCATGGCGGTAGTCGTGTCCGATCTCCTGTTCGGCGGGATAGGCGCCGTTGGACTGGGCGACGAAGTAAGGAAAAAGAAATGACGTGATCTCCTGGTAGGTTGCGTCATTTCAGTAGTGTGGGAGGGGGCCCGAAGCCAACTCGCAGAATGACAAAACCAAACTAGGAGACCACTCATGAAATTCGCACGCAATCTGGCTGCATTGATGTTGGCCGGCTACGCAATCGCAGCACATGCCGACATCAACGTCGGCGTTACCTTGTCTACCACCGGCCCGGCAGCCTCGCTGGGGATCCCGGAAAAGAACACCATTGCGCTGCTGCCAACCAGCATTGCCGGGCAGAAGGTCAATTACATCGTCCTGGACGATGCATCCGACACTACCCAGGCGGTCAAGAACACGCGTCGCTTCATCAGTGAAAACAATGTGGACCTGATCATGGGCTCCACCGTCACGCCCAATTCCCTGTCGATGATCGAAGTGGCCGCCGAGGCCAAGACGCCGATGATTTCGCTGGCGGCGTCGTCGCGCATCGTCGAACCGATGGACGACAAGAAGAAATGGGTCTTCAAGACGCCGCAGAACGACATCATGATGTCGCTCGCCATTGTCCAGGACATGGTGGCCCGCGGTTATAAGCGGGTCGGTTTCATCGGCTACTCCAACGCTTATGGCGAGGGCTGGTTCAACGAGTTCTCCAAAGCTGCCGCCCTGAAGAAGGTGGAAATCGTCGCCAACGAGCGCTTCGCTCCGACGGACACGTCGGCCACGGCGCAAGCGCTGAAGCTGATGTCGGCCAAGCCGGATGCAATCCTGATCGCCAGTTCGGGTACGCCATCGGTGGTTCCGCAGCGGGCGCTGAAGGAGCGCGGCTATCAGGGACAAATCTATCAGACGCACGGCGTAGCCAATGCCGATTTCCTGCGTGTGGGCGGCAAGCTGCTCGACGGCACATTGCTGCCGGCCGGCCCGGTCCTGGTGGCAGCGCAATTGCCGGCCACCAACCCCATCCGCAAGGTTGCCCTGGATTATGTCGCCAAGTATGAAGCCGCGCATGGCAAGGATTCCGTGTCCTTGTTCGGTGGCTATGCCTGGGACGCCGGTCTGCTGCTGCAAGCAGCCGTACCGGTGGCGCTGAAATCGGCTAAGCCGGGTACCCCTGAGTTCCGCGCTGCCCTGCGCGATGCACTGGAAGGCGCCAAGAACGTCAACGGCGTCCACGGTGTGTACAACATGTCGCCAACCGACCATTTGGGCCTGGACCAGCGCGCGGCCGTGATGGTGAAGATCGTCAACGGCGCCTGGAAGTACCAGCCCTAACCGTCCCTCGTAGTCACGGCGCCGGCATTGCATTGGCGCCGTCTCTCCTTCTTGCCGCCCACAGGATATTGCTATGACAGCACAACCGACCCTCTTGCAAAGTTACATCGCCGGCCGCTGGGTCGGACAAACTGCCGCCCAATCCCTGCATAGCGCCGTGAACGGTCGGGAAGTGGCATCCACCCACCAGGAAAGCATCGACTTCGGCGAAGCGCTGGAGCATGCCCGCCGTCATGGCCTGCCGGCGCTGCTGGCGCTGGACTTCCAGCGGCGTGCGGCGATCCTGAAGGCGCTGGCCAAATATCTGGTCGAGTACAAGGAAGCGCTGTATGCGGTCTCCGCGCATACGGGCGCCACCCGTGCCGACAGCTGGATCGATATCGAAGGCGGAAGCGGCACGCTCTTCGCATACGCCAGCGTTGGCGGCAATGAGTTCCCATCCTCCAACCTGGTGCATGAAGGTCCCGCCATGCCGTTGGGCAAGCAAGGCCGTTTTGCGGGTACCCACATCCTCGTTCCGCGCGGCGGCGTGGCGGTGCATATCAATGCGTTCAATTTCCCGGTATGGGGCATGCTCGAGAAATTCGCGCCGACCTTCCTGGCCGGCATGCCCTGTATCGTCAAGCCTGCAACTGCCACCAGCTACCTGGCGGAAGCTGCCATGCGCCTGATTGAGCGTTCCGGATTGCTGCCCGCGGGCAGCCTGCAATTGGTGATCGGCGGCACTGGAGATTTGCTGGACCGGTTGCAGCCGCAGGATGTGGTGACTTTCACCGGTTCGGCGGATACCGCTGCCAAATTGCGCGTGCATCCGAATCTGGTGCGTAACTCGATCCCTTTCAATGCCGAGGCCGATTCCCTCAACTGCGCCATTCTCGGCCCGGACGTGACCCCGGACGATGAGGAGTTCGATCTCTTCGTCAAGGAAGTCGCTCGCGAGATGACGACCAAGGCCGGCCAGAAATGTACGGCAATCCGCCGCGCCATCGTGCCCCGACGCCACATCGACGCCGTGGCCGAACGCCTGCGTGCGCGCCTGGCCAAGACGGTGGTGGGAGATCCGGCACTGGAGCAGGTGCGCATGGGGCCGCTGGCTTCCAAGGCCCAGCAGCATGATGTGGCGGAACGGCTCGCGCTGTTGAAGCAGGGAGCGGAACAGGTCTTCGGTGCCGCCGATGGTTTCAATCCCCAGGGTGACGGGGTAAGCGATGGCGCGTTCTTCGCTCCCACACTCCTGCTGTGCCGCGATGGCGCCGCCAACAGCGCCGTGCATGATGTCGAAGCTTTCGGTCCCGTCAGTACGCTGATTGCCTACGATGGACTCGATGAGGCATTGGACCTGGCCGCACGCGGCCGCGGCAGCCTGGTAGGGAGCCTGGTCACGCATGATCCGGCGGTGGCTGCCCGCGCGATTCCCGTGGCTGCGGCATGGCATGGGCGCTTGCTGGTGCTGGACCGTGAGGCAGCGGTCGAATCGACCGGCCACGGTTCTCCGCTGCCGCAGCTCAAGCACGGCGGGCCGGGCCGCGCCGGCGGGGGAGAAGAACTGGGCGGGTCGCGCGCGGTGAAGCATTACCTGCAGCGCGCCGCCGTGCAAGGTTCGCCGACCATGCTGGCTGCGGTGGTGGGCGAACATGTGCGCGGTGCGGCCGTGCGCGATACGGGCGTGCATCCCTTCCGCCATCACTTCGAAGATCTGCAGATCGGCGATTCGCTCACGACCCATCGCCGCACCGTCACCGAAGCCGACATCGTCAACTTCGGTTGCCTGTCCGGAGACCATTTCTATATGCACTTCGACGAGATAGCGGCCAGGGAGTCGCCATTCGGCAAGCGCATTGCGCACGGCTATTTCGTGCTGTCCGCGGCCGCCGGCCTGTTCGTTTCGCCGGCGCCGGGGCCGGTGCTGGCCAACTACGGCCTGGACACGCTGCGCTTCATCAAGCCGGTAGGGATTGGCGACACCATCCAGGCCCGCCTGACCTGCAAGCGCAAGATCGATCGCAACAAGACGGATGCAAAGGGCGTCGGCCAAGGCGTGGTTGCCTGGGACGTGGAAGTCACCAATCAAGGCGGCGAGCTGGTGGCCTCCTACGACATCCTGACGCTGGTTGCAAAGAAACCGGGCTGAACCGGGCGGTCCACCGCGCCACCAATAAAAAGCCGCGGCAGCACCGGGAGATGAGACCGGGGCGCACGCAAGGCATCAGGCGTAACCAGGCCGGGACGGGCACCGAAGAAGCGGTGCACGCCTTGGCGGCAACAATCTAGGGAGGAAGAAGTGGATGCAAGCATATTTGCGGTGCTGATCCAGGACGGCATCACGACGGGCGCGATTTACGCCCTGCTGTCGCTGGCATTGGTACTGGTGTTTTCGGTGACGAGAGTCATTTTCCTGCCGCAAGGCGAATTCGTGGCATTCGGCGCCCTGACGCTGGCGGCCATGCAAAACGGCCAGGCGCCGCGTACCGCATTGCTGCTGGTGGCGCTCGGGGTGGCAACCCTGGCGGCAGAAGTGCTTGGCAGCCTGCGCGTAGCCGAGCGGCGTGTGCGCCTGCCGCGCCGGCTGCCGGCGCTGGCAGGGAAATACCTGGTATTCCCGGTGGCGCTTTATTGGCTGACGCTGCAGCTGGCCCTGCAAGACTTGCCGATGCTGCTCCAGATTGCCCTGGCGCTGGCCATCGTCGTGCCGATGGGGCCGATGATCTATCGCATCGCCTACCAGCCGTTGGCGCATGCGAGCATTCTGGTGCTGCTGATCGTTTCGCTCGGAGTGCACCTGGCGATGGTGGGGCTGGGGCTGCTGATGTTCGGGCCTGAAGGTTCCAACACCAAACCGTTCACCGACTTGCAACTGACCTTCGGACAAAGCATGGTCTCTGGCCAGAGCCTGATCGTGATTGCCACCGTGCTGACCCTGATCGCCGCGATCTGGTGCTACTTTGAACGCACTCTCTCGGGGAAGGCCTTGCGCGCTACCGCGGTCAACCGTCTGGGGGCGCGTTTGGTCGGTGTGGGCATCAACCAGGCAGGCAAGCTGTCTTTCACCATGGCCGCCGGTATCGGCGCGCTGTGCGGCATCCTCATCGCACCGTTCACCATCGTCAACTACGAGTCGGGCTTCCTGATCGCGCTCAAGGGCTTCGTGGCTGCCATCTTCGGTGGCCTCGCGAGCTATCCGATCGCCGCCGCCGGCGCCCTTTCGGTAGGGCTGGTGGAGAGCTTTTCCTCGTTCTGGGCGAGCTCTTTCAAGGAGTTGATCGTGTTTACCGTGATCATCCCGGTCTTGCTATGGCGCTCGCTGACCAGCCACCACGTCGATGAAGAAGCATGAAGGAAGCGCCATGACCAACACACTCACATTGCGGACTCTCTTGCCGGTGCTGTTTTTCGCCCTGGTCCTGGCGTTGCCGGGCCTTGGCGTGCCGCCGTTCTGGATCACCTTGCTTTCATACGTGGGCCTTTACGCCATCGTCGCGCTGGGCCTGGTGCTGTTGACCGGTGTTGCGGGCCTGACCTCTTTCGGCCAGGCTGCCTTCGTCGGCATCGGCGCCTATACCACTGCCTACCTCACTACGCACTATGCGCTTTCGCCCTGGCTCGGCCTGCTGGCCGGGATTGCCATCACCGGCGTCTGCGCCTTGCTGATCGGGGCGGTGACCATGCGCATTTCCGGCCATTACCTGCCGTTGTCGACGATTGCCTGGGGGCTGTCCTTGTATTACCTGTTCGGCAACCTCGAGAGCTTGGGGAAATACGACGGGATCGGCGGTATTCCTTCTATCAGCATGGCCGGATTCGAGTTTGGCAACGGTACGTCGATGTATGTACTGATCTGGGTCGTCGCCATACTGGCGCTGGTCTCGGTGCAGAACTTCCTCAATTCGCGGGCCGGCCGTGCCGTGCGGGCACTGAAGTTTGGCACGGTGATGCCCGAGGCCATGGGCGTCGACACCGCGCGCATGAAGATCGTGATCTTCGTTTATGCCGCCATCCTGGCCGGTATTTCAGGCTGGCTGTATGCGCATCTGCAGCATGCGGTCAATCCCACGCCTTTCGGCCTGAAGTACGGTATCGACTATCTGCTGATGGTGGTGGTCGGCGGTGCGGCCCACGTATGGGGCGCACTGCTGGGCGCCGGGCTGATCACGATGCTCGGCAATTTCCTGCAGGAGTGGCTGCCGGGCTTGCTGGGCAGCGAGGGCAATTTTGAGGCCGTGGTCTTCGGCATTGCCCTGGTGATCTTCCTGCAATATGCCAACGAAGGCCTGTGGCCCCATATCCAGGCGCGATTCGCCGGGCGCAGCAAGGTGCGGGTACCTGCAGATGCGCCGCCATTGGAGCAGCTGCCGAAGCCTGCCACCGGTGAAACGATTCTTGAGGTCGAAGCGGCCCGCAAGCAATTCGGCGGCCTGGTGGCGGTCAATGACGTGTCCTTCAGTGTGAAGGCGGGCGAGATCGTCGGATTGATCGGTCCCAACGGCGCCGGCAAATCGACCACGTTCAACCTGGTGACGGGTGTGCTGTCCATTACCAGCGGCAAGGTGAACTACCGCGGCCGTTCCATCGCGGGCCTGTCATCGCGCCAAATCGCCAGCCGCGGTATTGCCCGTACCTTCCAGCATGTGCGCCTGGTGCCGGGGATGAGCGTGCTGGAAAACGCCGCGATGGGCGCTTACCGACGCGGCGACTTCGCCCCTCAAGGCGGCATCCTGGCCGGGCTGCTGCGGTTGAACCGTGGGGAAGAGGGCAAGATCATGGCGGAGGCCAAGCGCCAGCTGGAACGCGTTGGCCTGGGGGACATGCTGGATCGCCCCGCCGGCAGCCTGGCCCTGGGCCAGCAACGTATCCTGGAAATTGCCCGCGCCCTGTGCTGCGACCCGGCACTGCTGTTGCTCGATGAGCCGGCCGCCGGGCTGCGCCTGAAGGAGAAGGAAGCCTTGTCGGAACTGCTCGCCAAGCTGCGCGGCGAGGGGATGGCGGTGCTGTTGGTGGAGCACGACATGGACTTTGTGATGCGGTTGACTGACCACATCGTGGTCATGGAATTCGGCACCAAGATCGCCGAAGGCACGCCAGCCCAGATTCAGGTACATCCGGCAGTGCTGGAAGCTTATCTCGGAGGAGTTTGATGATGAATGCCGAAACCATGATCGCCCGCAGCGAGGTGGCTGCCACCGCGCAGGCGCCGGTATTGCTGGAAGTCAGCGGGCTCCAGGCCCGTTATGGGAAGGTCGAGGCCCTGCACGGCGCGGCCTTGACCGTGCGCGCCGGGCAGATCGTGACCGTGATTGGGCCCAATGGCGCAGGCAAGTCCACGCTGCTCAATGCCATCATGGGCGCCTTGCCGGTCAACGCGGCTGCCAATGGCCGTGTAGCGTGGCTTGGACATGATGTGGCCAGCCTGGATGTGGAGGAGCGGGTGGCCCGGGGCTTGTCGCTGGTCCCGGAAAAGCGGGAGCTGTTTGCCACCATGACGGTGGAAGACAACCTGCAGCTTGGCGCCTATAAGCGCCGCCGCAATGGCGAAGCCAACTACATGGATCAGATCGATACCGTCTACGACCTGTTTCCCCGGCTGCTGGAGCGGCGTAAGCAAGCGGCCGGAACGCTCTCGGGAGGCGAGCGGCAAATGCTGGCCGTGGGCCGTGCCTTGATGGCCAAACCGCAGTTGCTCATGCTGGATGAACCAAGCCTGGGGCTGGCGCCGCTGATTACAAAGGAAATTCTCGGGATTATCGCCAAACTGCGCGAGACCGGCGTGGCTACCTTGCTGGTTGAGCAGAATGCACGTGCGGCCTTGCAGGTGGCGGACTACGGCTACGTGCTGGAGATGGGTGAGCTGGTGAAGGAAGGGGCGGCAGATGCCCTGGCGGCCGATCCCAAGATCGTCGAAAGCTATTTGGGCCTGGCCAAGCGCTAGGTATTGCCTGCGGCAACGAAATCCAGGAAGAGCAAAAGAATAAGGACGGAGACAATGGACCTGCGCTGGTGTTCTATTCGCACGCGCCTGGCTGGCGCGTTTGCCTTGTTATTCATTCTGCTGGCGGTACTTGCGGCGATAGTCGGGTTCAACGATATCGCACGCCAGGATGAACTGGCCCGCCAATTGGCGTCGCTGGGGCAAGGTATCGGCCGGCAAGAGTTGCAGGCCATCGCAAAAATTGTGGCGGAAGCGGAGGCGGCCAGAACGATGCTGCTGCAATATGCCGCGGGCGGCGCCGTGCTGGTGGCGGCCCTGGCTGGTGCAGTTGCGTGGCTGGTCGGGCGCAGCATCACCCATCCGCTTGAGGCGGCGTTATCGCTGGCGCGGCGGGTGGCGACCGGCGACCTTTCCTCGGACATTGCGGCCAAAGGGAAGGATGAAATATCGGACCTGCTGCGCGCTCTGCAAGCCATGAATGGCAACCTGAAGAAAATCGTCGGGGATGTGCGGGTGGGGACCCAGGTCATCGCGGAAGCATCCGACCAGATTGCCGACGGCAACAGTGCGCTGTCTTCGCGGACGGAGAGCCAGGCCAGTTCCTTGCAGCAGACCGCATCATCGATGGAACAGCTGACTTCCATGGTGTCGCAGAACGCCGGCCACGCGGAGCAGGCCAACCAGGTGGTTGCGGTGGCTTCCGGCTCGGCGGTGCGCGGCGGCAAGGTGGTAGAGCAAGTGCGCGACATCATGGGAGCGATCAACGATAGCTCGACCCGCATCGTCGACATCATCAGCGTGATCGACGGTATCGCATTTCAGACTAACATCCTGGCCCTGAATGCCTCCGTCGAGGCCGCGCGCGCGGGAGAGCAAGGCCGCGGGTTTGCGGTGGTCGCCTCGGAAGTGCGCTCGCTTGCCCAACGCTCCGCCGTAGCGGCGCGCGAGATAAAGGTCTTGATCGACGAGTCGGTGCAGAAGGTGAAAAGCGGCAATCTTCTCGCGGGCCAGGCGGAAGGTGCGATGCATGACATCGTGCGGTCGGTGGCCCAGGTAGAGGGCATCATTGCGGAAATATCGCAGGCCGGGCGCGAACAGAGCCACGGCATTACCGAGATCAATCATGCGGTGGCGCAGAT
Organism: Herbaspirillum chlorophenolicum; assembly: GCF_001189955.1. Taxonomy (GTDB): domain Bacteria; phylum Pseudomonadota; class Gammaproteobacteria; order Burkholderiales; family Burkholderiaceae_D; genus Herbaspirillum; species Herbaspirillum chlorophenolicum. The sequence continues at coordinate 123,171 of NZ_LFLT01000012.1, forward strand.
GGACAAGATGACGCAGCAGAATGCCCTGCTTGTCGAGAACGCAGCTTCCTCCGCATTGAAGATGCAGCAGTTGGCCACATCGCTGGCGCAGTCGGTGGCAGCGTTCCGCCTGGAAAATAGTTCAGACGCAGCCATTGCAATGGTGAAGCGAGCCGTGCGCCATGTGCAGGCTAACGGCACTGAGGCCGCCCTGGCTGATTTCAGCCTTCCGGCTCCCGAATTCCGGCAACGCGACCTTTACATCAATGCGATCGACCTGAATGGGAACACCCTGGCCCATGGCGACAATAAAAAGCTGATCGGCCGCAACCTGATCGATATGAAGGATGCCGATGGCAAGCCCTTCATCCGGCACTTTGTGGAAACGGCCAAGAGTGCAGGGCAGGGATGGGTGGATTACCGGTGGCAGAACCCGGTAACCGGCCTGCTGGAAGAAAAGCGCACCTACATCGAATTGGTCGACGGCCTTGTTTTGGGGTGCGGCGTTTATAAATAAAAAGATGCCATCGGGATGGGAGCGGTACCGTTCGGAACTCCATCCCGTCTGGGACAGCCAGCAAGGGAATGGCGGGATAGAGGTGGCCCCGCTATTGCCGGCATCCTGGTGACGCATAAACATGGCGCTCGGCGATGCCATGATCCAGTTCATCCAGCAAGATATCGATCAATTCCGGCCTGCCATGCTGGCAATACAGCATCGTCTCAACCAAGGCGGCATCCTTGCGAATCCGCTCCAAGATTTCGCCGCTGCTCATGCGGGCGCTTCGTGCAATCTTGCCGATGAGGTTGGTGTGCCAGTCCGGGTCAAGGGAGTTGATCTCCAAGTTTGCCGCGATGCCCATATCGTGCCTCTCTTCGTTGGAGATAAGCTCGATTCCATTGAAGAATTCCAGAATGTCCGACGCATAGGACATCCTCAGAAAGACGCTGATCAGCATGCGCCAGTTGACCGTCTTGAACCCCAGGTTGCGCAATGCAGGAAGGCAACTGTGAATGCGATCGAGGATTCTGGCGATGAATGCGGAAGCTTTGAAGGCGTCCACATCCAGGAACGTGCCAACAACGGTGAAGGCGCCGGATCTCAGCAATCCATTGGAGACCGATGCATGAGACCAGGAAATGGTGGGGGTTGAGCAAGCGCTGAGGAAGGCGATAGGCGGGATTCGCGCCCTTCCGAACAATTGCCAGGTGTCGATCTTGTCATCTCCAATCTGCAGCCATCCCGAGTCCCGGTGTCCCCCATGTTGGCCGTGGCAGTCGAAAACAACAATCAGGCCATCAAAGCCATTGAGTGCCGCGACCAATTCGTCTTTATTGGCAACATCGGCATAGATGATCTCCATGGTGTCGGAAACCCTGAATGTTTCTATCGCCGTCTGCAATGCATTTCTGATGGGGTCGTTTTGCTTGAACGAGCGGATGACCAGCACCTTGTGCAGGGCAGCAGCGGGGATGGCGACGGAGTCCCCAACAGCTGCGTACTGCATCAGCATGTTTCCCGTCGTGATGGGGATGCGCGATACCTCATGGCTGATCATGAGCGGCAGGTCGTTGAAGACGATCCACTCCAACGGGACATCGCTGCAGATGGTGATGCGCGAACTGGTGGTGATCGTATCCTGGAACTGTATAGCAGCCCGGGTCAGATTCTCGGACAGAGAACGGAAGCGCTCCTGGAGCATTGGAGCCGCTTTGCGGTCGGTGCGCCGGCGAAATCGCTCTATGTCGTCCAGGAGTCCGCGATGCAAGTTGACTTCATGCGGCAGCCGGAGCGGGACATAATTGCCGCTCGAGCACAGCAGGGCAATGGATGCCACGGTGGCAAATTGCTCTCTTTGGCGCGTATGCATGATGAATCCGGTCACCTGCTCCGAGGCCTTGTCCGGCGCGGAGCCATTCCAGAGAATCTTGAATCCGGCATACCCACGGTTTCGTATGAAGCCATCCTTGATGATGCTGCGGAAGTCCTGGGACTTTACCAATTTCAGAATCCCATTCCAGTAAGGGGAGCTGACGTCGTACAGATGGGCCGCGATCGCGGGAGAAAACATCACCAGTTGGGGGATCGCTTCGTCTTCATATGCAACGCGTTTGGTGACGGTCAGAATATCGTTAACGGCGTCGAAATAATTTTGATCGTTCAGCGGGCTGATTGCTTTGCTGTCAGAGAACGTAAATCCCAGCGACAGAAGCTTGAATTCGTTTGCCCTGACCGTGCCGTTGATCCGGCTTTTTAATTCCAGCGGTACGTTGTAACTGGAGCGAAGAAGCGGGAGCTGGTCGGCCGGAATCGGGGCGGTCTCCTTCAGTATCTCCAGAAGCTCTGCGTCCAGGAATGTCGGGTCCAGGCTGTTGCGCTCGCGCAGATTGACAATCCCTTCGCCGCTTTTGGTCGACAAGATGATCAGCGGCGATTTGACTTTGCTCCTGATCTTGAGCGCTTTGGCGATATGTTTCTGTGGAACGGCGATGACATGGATTGCCGGTTCATCAAAGAGCTCGAGCGAGACATTCTGAGCGCCCATCGCCCATACCGACTTGGTGGCGCCCAGGCGGCGATATTCCACGAGCTGGGTATGGTTAAGGAAGAGTTCCCTGGCATCGTTTGGGAGTATCGAGACGATCTCGACCAAAGACAAAAATTCGGGAGTGGCGACATCGTGATTGAAGCCCTGGAAGGGTGTTACCTTCTGGAGGCTTCCAGGTACCAGCAGCGTGTAGATTATTTTTCTCATTTCAGGGATCGAGCTTACTTGAAGCCAAGCGCTCACGGATTTCATCCATCAACCTTGTTCAACCTTTGGGGACCGCGGCGTGCCCCATTCCTTGTGTGCGCAGGAAAAGATTGTCGATAATCCGTTGCTCTGTACGTTCATCAATCATTTGCATCAAATCTCAATAAAAATTTATGGAGCTACCAGTTGAACATCCCCAAAGGGATATTCAAAGGATGCGTTGGGTCACTCTCCGAGATTCGGAGGAAAAATGGGAGTGACGATAATTGAGCCGTCACGAGCCGGTTGGCGGAGTTAGTCATCTGGACTATCTGGACTAAGTGAAAGGCGCAAAAACATTTTTTATCCTGAGAAAAAATGAGATTCAACCTTGGCGGAGCGGCGGACTTATTCGATGCTGAAAAATGTCGGCCGACGCTGGTGGCTGCCTCCGTAATCGCATTGACGCCAAGATTTTCGACTCCCTGGCGACGACGTATCCGACCCATCGCGGATGGGATATGGAGCTTGGAAGAACCGATTTTTAGGATCAGATGATCGTTCGCGGAAAAGAAAAAGTACAGTGGGATATGCATGCAAATATCGCATGCTAAGCCTGCCAAATTATCATTTGAAGCGAAGAGGTTCGCTTCCCATAATCAGCTGGCATCGTGCTCTGACGTCACCGCGTCTGACGATCAATTATTCCAATCTCAGATGATTCTTGGGAGGATCATTTTCTGATGATTGTTCGATTTCAGAAACGTTCATCTGATACGTCACGATGACTCGCATAAAGCTTTTCATCTAGCTTTTCATCTAAATTTTCAGACCAGTCCACAAATGTTCCGATTGAAGATTAAAGATCACTTGTCTAGTCCTTCTGTTCAGCTTGGCGCGGGCGTTGGATTTTTGATGTACGTAAGCTATGCGATTAGTTACCAGGCCTTCGCCAGCCTGGAGCTGATCTGCCTGAGCATTTTTATCGGCATCTTCATTCCTTATTATTCAAAATTCTGTAATCGCCTGGAAGAGAAGGTGAATCTCCATACTGCAAAAATCAGTTATGGCCGTTTGGCCAGATTTCTTCCTCAGCTTTTATTTAACGTCATTGTTTTCGAATTCCTTACCCAGTCAGATGTTATCCCGGTTGGAAATATACAATCGCTTGGCGGAATTTTCGGCGTCGCACTTCTGACAACGCTTGCATCCCAGGGGATGCAATACCTTGCGTTGGCCTTATCCAATCGCGAGATCGGAGAGAAAACGCGCAATGTCGTCATCGCATTGTCCATCAATATTGCCGTTACGGCTGTCGCCACCCTTGGATTTCCTGCGGCGAAGCTTATCTTTCTGGTGTCGGGAATTATCTTTGGCGCGGTCTTTTTCGTTATAGGTTTTCTTTCTGACGCACGGGCCATATGGTTTGCGCGTGGCGGGGTGGGGATATTCTTCGGGACGTTCAATCCGATTCACCGGACCCATCTGGAGTTGATGCGCAAAGCCATCGACCAACGGTCTCTGCAGAAGATCTACATTCATTGCACCAATATTCCAAGGCTCCATTCGAAGGCGTTGGATTCGGGGGAAATCAAGATCGCCCGATTCGAGCATGGCATGCGCGTCTACGAAACGACATCGCGTGCGGATGTCCACGCAAACTATTTTCCGACCGGACGCAAATTCTACGAGTACGAGACGCGCCTGGAGATGATGCGTCTTGCCATCGCAGAGGCGGGACTGGCGGAGAAGGTAGAGGTACTGGATATGCCGGACCTCTATGAGAAAGGCGGATTCTATTCGATCTTGTCCGAGATCAAGCGGAAGCATCCGGGTGTTCCTGTCCACGGAATCCACGGCAGCGATCTTGGAGGGATGTGGGTCCGGAGCATTTATGACGAGTCGGGATGGGTATATCCATTTCCGGTCGTTCGCAAAGACGGCGTATCGGCCACGGCCATCAGGAATGGTGCGGCCGATATGACGACGCATTCGGTTCAGAAGATGATCAGCGTGTTGCGGGATTCAAAGCAACTCTCTACACATACCCTCTCATAATCTTATTTCTTGCCATGACTGTACATCAGCTTTGTCCATCGACAGACGAGACAGAAAAACTGACGATCAAGATCGTCGAGGATGAGACCGAACGCCTTAAGGCCATGCTCGTGCGGGCAATCGTCTACATGCATGAGCAGAAATGTCCGTTTCATGAAGAGTTTGACCTGAACGATCATACCGCTACCCAGATCATCGGTCTTGCCGGTGATGGCGAGCCTGTCCTGACTGCGCGGATTCGCTACTTCAACGGTTTTGCCAAAATCGAACGTCTGTCCATCCGCAGTGAATATCGCGGAAGGGGGTATGGCCACCGTCTCCTGAGTTTCGCTCTGCAACTGTGCCGCCAAAAAGGCTTCTCGCAGTTCTATCTCCATGCCCAGCTCAGGTATGAGAACTTCTATAGCGAATACGGATTCAAGCCCGTGGGCGGCAATTTCGGCTTTTCGGATTACGAGTACGCGGAAATGGTGCTGGTCGATGCCGAGCCACATGCCCAACCGTCAAAGCAAATCGGCATTGCTCCGATGACCTTGAACCGCCCGGAAAATTCTCCGTTTTCCTTGGGGCCGTTGGAGCACCGGCCATCCGTGGAAAGATCTACTTTGCACGCGAATTGAATAGCGTCGCAAATTGCCCCGACTTCAACTACTTGTTTAAGGATTTTTTATGAAAGCTCTTGTTGTTATCGATATCCAGAAAGAATACACAACGCCAGGGCGTCGCTTTCATATCCAGAATATTGATCGTTCGCTCGAGAATGCCCGGGCCATGCTGAACCTTGCCCGTGAAAGCGGTTGGCCTATTGTTCATGTAAAACATTTGCAGGAAGGGGAAGTATTCAACCCCACGTCGGAAATGTCAGGATTCGTTGATGGGTTTTCTCCGCAGGAGGGAGAGACGTTGGCAGTGAAGAGCAATATTTCTTCGTTCTCTTCTCCTGCCTTCGCCCAGTTTGCGGCAGCACACGCAAAGAACGAATTTGTCATTGTTGGATATGGCACCACGATGTGCTGCCTGGCGACCATTGTGGATGGCTATAGCCGCGGCTATAAATTCTCGATCGTCGGGGACGCATGCGCGGCAAGGGCAACGGCGGAATTCTCGGAGCAATCCATGCATGAACATGCACTCAAGATTCTTGAGCCCTTCTCAAAGGTAACCACGCTTGAAGCAGAAGAGACCTATTTCACCCCGGTGGAATGACGAACGTCTCACATCTGGTATCTGGTCTATTGAGTGGAAAAATTATGACAATGAATGCCGCTGGGTCATTTGTAAAAAAGAGTGCGCCGATTCCAGGGAAAATTTCCTTGCGCCATGTGGCAGGGCCTGATGACGGGCTCCCCGTGCTGATCGCCACCATGCATGGCAAGGAAATGGTACTTGGCCCTTTATTGGCGGACCTGGGATTCAAGGTTCTCCTGCCTGTTGGTTACGATACGGATGCACTGGGAACATTTTCCGGGGACATCCGCCGCAAAGGAACCGCCATTGAAGACGTTTGGGAGAACGCAAGACCGGCTTGCCATGTGA
>NZ_LFLT01000120.1 GCF_001189955.1 Herbaspirillum chlorophenolicum
GAGACCGACCAGGACGGCCGTAGATGCCAGCGCAAACAGCGCCGTGAGGCGGACGGTCAGGGACCGTTGGCGAATCATGGCGCGCTCCCGGGCGCGTCAGCGTCATCCAGGATGTATCCCACCCCGCGTACTGTCAAAATCAGCTTGTGATCGAAGCCGTCATCTACCTTGGCGCGCAGGCGACGGATGGCCACATCGATGACGTTCGAGTCACTGTTGAAATTGATGTCCCAGATCTGGGAGGCAATCAGTGAACGAGGCAGCACTTCACCGCGACGCCGTGCCAAGAACTCCAGTAACGCAAACTCCTTGCTTGTGAGCACCAACTTTCTACCGCCTCTGCTGGCACTGCGCCGAGGGAGATCGAGCACCAGGTCTGCGACCGTCAAACGATCTTGCAGTACCACGTTGCTACCCCGGCGCAGCAAGGTGCGTACCCTGGCCAGCAGTTCAGAAAAGGCAAATGGTTTGACGAGATAGTCGTCAGCGCCCATCTCCAGACCCTTGACCCTGTCGGAGACGCTATCCCGCGCCGTCAGGAACAAGACAGGGACAGTCTTTTGGGCATCGCGAAGGGACAGGACGATGCGCCAGCCATCTACATCGGGCAGCATGACGTCCAGGACGACCAGGTCATAAGGTTCGGTCATGGCTAGGTGGTAGCCGTCCAAGCCATTCTTTGCCAAATCAACAATAAATCCGGCTTCGGTAAGTCCGCGCTGAATGTATTCGCCCGTTTTGGGCTCATCTTCGACCACAAGAAGTTTCATTTTGAGAACACATAAGAAGATGGATACATGGTACGTCGAGTTCGCAAAGATGACGCAATCATTACAGGAATGTAATGCGCGAGTAATCCGACTGATCGCCAGCGCTACTTATCATCAGCGCCATATCCCCATTTCGGAGAGTTTTATCCTATGTCGAACTCATCGTTCCCTTTGAACTCCCGCCGCCGTTTTGTCAAAGGGCTGGCCGCTGGAGGTGTCCTTCTGGGGCTGTCGTCGCGTGCCATGCAAGCGGTGGCTCAAGCTGCCGAAGCCCCGGCGAGCCCCTCGGCAGCGCCCGTTCTCACAGGTAACGTGTTTAACCTGGTGATCGCAGAAACGCCTGTCAATTTCACAGGTAAGCAGACCGTCGCTACGACGATCAACGGCTCTCTGCCAGGACCAACCTTGCGCTGGAAAGAAGGCGAGATGGTCACGATTAACGTCACCAATAAGCTGCGCGAACATACCTCGATTCACTGGCACGGCATTATCTTGCCGTTCCAGATGGATGGTGTCCCTGGGATCAGCTTTGCTGGCATCGCCCCTGGAGAGACCTTCACCTATAAATTCAAGGTAAAGCAAAGCGGTACCTACTGGTATCACTCCCACTCGGGGATGCAGGAGCAAACCGGGATGTATGGTGCGATCGTCATCGACCCCACTGACGCCGGCAAAAAGCTGGCCGACCGGGAACATGTGATCTTGTTCTCGGACTGGATGGATGAAAATCCAATGTCCGTACTCTCCAAACTCAAAAAACAAGGGGACATCTACAATCTGAACCGCGTGACGGCTGGGGATTTTGTTCGCGATGCACGCAAAAATGGCGTGAAGGCGGCCATGGATAATCGTGCGATGTGGAATGAGATGCGCATGAATCCCACGGATTTGGGGGACTTGTCCGCAGCTGTTCTGACCTTCCTCGCTAACGGCGTCACGCCCGCAGGCAACTGGACTGCATTGTTCAAGCCTGGCGAGAGAGTCCGCCTGCGCTGTATCAATGGATCTGGCAACACCTTCTATGACGTACGCATTCCCGGATTGAAGTTGAAGGTGGTGCAGGTGGACGGCGTGGATATCGAACCGGTGAGCGTGGACGAATTCCGCTTCGGCCCAGGCGAAACGTGTGACGTGGTCGTCGAGCCCAAGGAAGATGCCTATACCGTGTTTGCGCAGACGATGGAGCGCACCGGCTACGCTCGCGGCACGCTGGCCACGCGTGCGGGGCTGGCAGCACCGGTGCCGGCAGTCGACAAACCGGAGTGGCTCAGCATGGGTGACATGATGGGCGACATGTCTTCCATGGCCGGCATGGATCATGGGGCCATGGGCCACATGAATCACGGTGCGATGGCGGGGATGTCGTCCATGAGCGGCATGGACTCGATGTCGAGCATGGATAGCATGGACA
>NZ_LFLT01000121.1 GCF_001189955.1 Herbaspirillum chlorophenolicum
AAGAGTCAGACCTTGGGAAACTGTTCCGTGACCGAGTATCGCTTTGTCTCCATGGGGATGAAGGTGACCGTATCGTAATAAGGATTTTCAACGTATCCGACGGCCAGCAGCTTTTGGCGGAAGGCTTTCAAGGCTTCAGGTGAGCTTCGCAATATGTTCTCTATTCGAATCACTTGCATTGCGAGCGATAGGGATCCACCCTGCTCAGGGGCACTTTCCTTCAGAACGTATAGATGTAATTCCAATGGAAGGGCGCAGTCCAGTTGCGCCGGGGAGCTGATGGTGATTTCTTCCGTGAAGGGAGCGATCGACTTGATTTCGATGGCTTGATTGGAAAACAAGAAATCCTGATTTCCACCATCAGGGCCCGTCCAAGCCAATATTAAGGAATGAGGTGCATCTTGAAGTGCAGCACTAAAGCTCTCTAGGGCTAGCAGCTCTCCCAATAGGCCTTTGATCTGATTGGGTTTTAGCAAGCCGTCATTGTTTTGGACAAAGAGTCTTTTCCATAAAGTCAGTCGTTCTCTAAAAAGAGAAATCAAACCGGCTTCTGTCAATATGGCACGTGATTCGTCAATCAGATCCTGGCATAATCGGCCAAATACCTGCTGAAGGTTTTCGTTTTTTAGGCGCAAAGCCATCAGCCAATGGCCGTTCAATCTTGGCTGCCGAAAATAGTCAAGCGCTCCGGTCTCGAAATCAATCTCCGGCGGCTTGGCGCGGGTACTGAACGCAACGATAGCGCATCCAATACTATCAACCCCTGCGAAAATATCGAAAGCAGAAGTGAGATCAGTTTTTAGCAACCGGCAGTCAGATTCGCGCAGTGGGTCGATGAGCGTATCCTGTCGTAGTTTTTCCCAGAGTGTCTCAATCGGTGTCATCGCCTTCTTCCTCTTCTTCTCCAATCAAATCGCGTAGCGCAACTTTGTTGAGTCGGTAAACTACAGATTTCCCCTTGGACTCGGGATCAAAGTCCGGGAAGCTGAGGCTAATCGCGACGATTGGATCGGTACCAATATCGATGGCCTTCATCATGGTATCGGGTTTGACTTTAGGCTCGACGGCTTTAATGAAATGAATGGTCAGTAGAGGTTTGCTTCGGATTTTTCGATACATATAACCGGGGATACTCTTTCCTCTCTTTTCTGGGTCTTTTGCCAGTTCGTCCTTCCAGGCGTTTTCAACAGCAGCAAGTTGTGAGATGGACATGCCGACCTTCTCGTCACTCGTATCTCCAACGCGTTGTCTGTTGAGCTTGAAATATGAGGCGCTCTTCGGAGTTTTCTCGAATTGACGGCTACGGCACGCAACTTCCCCGAGTACATCTGTTCCTGTATTGATCAAGAAATTAGGGACAATATCGTTCTCGCCTTGCGGAATGCAGATGTCCCATTCATCTAAAGTTGTGTATGGATTGTTCTCGATGAACTTTACCAGCGGACGTTCCCCAGTTTCGTGATCAGGCAAGAACTGCATGTTCAAATTGCTGATGTTGAGGCCGGCTAGGAATTGTGCAATGGCTTGTTTTTTTACACCTGACCACAAGTATTTATTCTTTTGCGTGGTGGCTGTTCCACGCTCTTTGATGAATTGCTTGACCCAATCAACATTCTGTTGATTCAACTGATCTTTTGCCACATAGGCGGTTTCGACTCCGGATGCGCTGAAAGAAATGGAGTGTTCGAATTCTTGGCCGCTGCGCATCTTGTTTTGCGCGGTCACGATCAATGTGTCCGGATGTGCTTTTACGCGAATGCCAAAGCGAGATGGAGGAAGTCGATTAGCGCTCATTCTCCGGAAATCGGTTCGTAGTTCTGCAACAGCATTTGCGATGTGCGCATACCAGTTTTGCGCATCGATATTCATCCATATACGGAATAGATCGTCATATCCTGGGCGATAGCCGAACCAGCGTCCCATCTGTAGCAACGTATCGTAGGCTTTTGAGTTTCTGTAGAAATAGCTAACGCTTAAACCTTCGAGTGTTAGTCCCCGGGAGAGCGTAAGCCCCCCGATGGCGATAACGCGCCTGCCTTTTTCTGTATTTTTGTAGCGCGAGTAATCAAGCTTTTCCTCTGGTGCCGATTTTTGATTTATGGTGACTACTTTGATGGATGCCACCGACTCATTGAGTTGTGTACGGATTT
>NZ_LFLT01000122.1 GCF_001189955.1 Herbaspirillum chlorophenolicum
CCCCATGTCTCCATGGCGGGAGTGCACCGGGTCGCCTCGTTGGTACAGCGCTGGGTGCTGGGAACGCACCACGGTTCTGTGCAACCCGAACACCTGGACGCCTATCTCGATGAATTCGTGTTCCGTTTCAACCGGCGCACATCCAGCTCACGCGGGATGCTGTTTTAACGCTTGCTGCAGCAAGCGGTGGTGACGCCGCCAGTGACGTATGGGGATGTCGTGAGCAAGAACACCGGGGAGAGGCAATCGGATACCATTGCTGGATGAAATCACAGTGTCAATGGGGCTGATGGAGCTAAGCGGATACCCCTTGCAGGCATACAGTTGCTTGAGGAAGGGCTTGCGCGGTCGGCTCGGCGCCGACCCGTGGCAGCGCTTCATTTGATCGCGGCCGAAGTCCGCACAAGGCTGGTGGCTGTCACTCGACCTCTCTGCAGGCCATCGTAGAGGCGCCTCCACCGGCCGCTCACTGGTCAAGGTGTCACGCGACCGCTCACGCTGCACTGGCGTCTTTGATGGAGCCGTTCGTTGACCGGGTTGATGTGCAGGCGATCCGCACCTATCAAGTGTCGTTTCACAGACGCCGCACAGTCACATCTACCGACCAAGCGTCCCCAAACGAAAACACTCCCGTCAACCTCCCCCCCACCTCCAGCTCACAAGCCTTTGTCAGCCCACCCGTGATCACCAGATCACCCGCCTCCAGCCGCTGACCAAACGCGGCCAGCTCCCGCGCCAGCCGCGCCACCGCGTCCAGGGGGTGGCCGTCGGCATCGGCGCCCACGCCCTGTCCCAGCGTGTGGTGGCTGCCGTCGTGCAGGCGCACCGCCACGGTGCCCGCCGCCATCAGGTCGGTCACCGGCAGGCGTGGCCCGACGACGACCTGGCCGGCGGACGAGTTGTCGGCGGTGTTCTGTTCGAGGTTGAAGCGGTAGCCTGTCCAGGTGGAGTGCACGACTTCGAGGCAGGCGTAGGCGCCCTCCACGGCGGCGACCACGGTGTGGCGGTCGACGGGCGCGTGCCGCGCGTCGAGGGCGGTTTGGAGGCGCAGCCCGATCTCGGGTTCGACCCGCGGCTGCACCAGGCGCTCGTGCACCGCGTCGCCCGAGTTCAGCAGCATCCGGTCGGTCAGCGGCCCGATGTTGGGCCGGGCTATGCCCATCTGGCGGCGCATCACTTCCGACGTGTAACCCAGCTTCCACCCGACCACGCGCTCGCCGGCGGCCAGGCGCAGGCCGAGCAGCGCGCGCTGGATGGCGTAGGCGGTGGCGAGGTCGGGCGTGCCGATGGTGGCTGCGGCGTCCAGTGTCCGACCGGCCTGGCGGGCGGCCCAGATCGCTTCGGCGAGTTGGTTGGGCGTCTGGGTCATGGGGGGGCTCCGCCTGGAAAGGTTGAGGGTGGGGCGCGCCGGCTATGGCAGGTCGGGGGATAGGAAATCCAACCGCATGAGCACAAGTATAGCACACGTTTGGGGCGTCTCAGGCATGCACACAGGGGACTGCTGGGTTGATTTCTCAAAGCCAGTTGCCCGAGATTTTTCGGTATGACCCGTTTTTGGCGGTGACAGGCGCAGCGCTGCCTCGCAACGTTGGCAAAACCACTGTTAACCGCTGTTGCCACCCTACCAACTGACGCGCTGATCGACCTCGAAGTCCGGGGCCGGTTGGGTCGCTTCATCCCAGTCTGGGGCTGGCTCCACGCCCTCTGCGGCTTGCGCGTCGCACTCGTCCCACAGTGGCGGCCCGCGTGCCGGGGTGATGTGCGGCGGCTCCGTCTCCACCCCGATGTGCTCCAGTATTTGGCGGATATCGGCACTGTGTGTGATGAAGGCGATGATGTGCATTTGCCCGCCGCAGATGGGGCACAGCAGCGGGAACACCTCGTAGATACGGGCCATCAGCACCGCCCACAAATAGTGCGCCGGGCGCTTGGGTGGCACCGGCTGGGCGGGCTCGGTCTGGGTTGGCAGTGGGCTTCTTACCCCAAGTGCGCCCTCGCCTGCAGCCGTGCTGGCTGGCTCGGCTTGCACCTGCGCCGGTTTCACCGCTGCATCACGCGCCAGCGCCGTGACGGCAGGCCTCAAGGGTGAGTTCGGTGCCAGCACGCCAAAGTAGCGGTGGCGGTGCGTGCGCGGCGGGGGCACCAGC
>NZ_LFLT01000123.1 GCF_001189955.1 Herbaspirillum chlorophenolicum
GCCTTTTGATCACGCGCCTCTTGAGCCGCCGCCATGCGCTGCTGCCGCTCCAGCTGGCGCAATTGAGTAGCTTGGGCACGTAACGCCCGTTGACTCTCTCGTTCGGCAGCCGCAGCCGCACGCGCAGTCGCTCTCAGAAATCCCTCAATTCCACTTCTACGCCCCATTGCGCACTCCCCTTCAAAAAGACAGCTGTTTTAGTTAATTTTTAGTCAATTCAAGGGAAATTTTAGCATCGTTGGACCGCCCCCTCACGTCAAAATCTCAAAGACAAACCCCAACAAGATTTCGATTTTCTCGGCCTGGTCTTCGATGGTAAACCCGCGTTCCTGATGCCTGAGATGACTTCTGCTATCCGGCTCTTAGTCATGCTTCCCACCTTTCTGGCCAGTTTCTACGGCGCCGTTGTGGGTACGATTGGCTTGGGTGATCTGCACATGCGCGAAGTGCGCCAGCAGCTTGCTCGAAGAGATCGCTAGGCGCAGCAAAACGCCCTTATCTACCTCCTTGAACAACGGAGGATCTTCGAACGCAACTTGCGTTTCACTGAATTCGAGCAGCTCCAGGAGCGTGGCAACTCCGTTGCCGATGTCTTGAGCATGCTCTGTCAGTTCAACCGAGGCAGACGGGAAAATAGCCGGGTTGTGCCAAGAGAAAGCTTGGAATGTGGGCGTGGTGGATTGATTGGGCGTGCGGACGCTAGGCATGATGACCTCCTGTTACAGCATTAAGCTGCTCCCGTCGCCAAACGGGTGGGCAGCAGATGGCGGGGTTGGCGAACCGGTGTAACAGGTAACCGGCATACCCGAAGGTATCCCCACCATCGCCGCCCGTGGGAGGTCGAAGTGTATCCGGACGAAAAAATACCGCCATGAGGCGGTTGTCCGCCTGTTACTTACCGAGTCGCCAAACTCGATCCCATTTTTATTTGGGACGTTTTAAGGATAGCAGGGAGAGTAAACGCGCGTCAAGCGCCAAGAACCTGAGGGGAAGACTCGACAAGAATAAACTAGAGCAATAATAGTATCGCCTACCCTAAATGCATTCGATGGCCACAATCGGCTCCTTCTGAAAATTTGACACAGGACACTGATGAACAACTCCGAGCAACCATCCAAGATGCCAAAGGCAATGGAACAATTTCTTTCCGTCGATTGGACTCTGCCACCCTTCACGTCCAGCGCTGTAATTGAGACGATCGCGGAAGCCTTGGGAACATGTGGCCCATCGAAACATGAGGAAATCCTGAGCAAGGTAATGCCCTGGGTCTATGACCTTCGACGCCTATCCTCGATGTACATCGGGCGCTACAAATCAACGATCCACATTCAAGAATTTAGCGCACAAATTGCAGAATCGATCGAAGCAGCCGCAGGAGGACTCTTCCACGCCGCGATATGTTCATTGATTCCAGTGATCGAAGGCGTTCTGCAGAAAATGGCTGCCGAGCGGGTGGGGCAGCCAAAGAGGCGAAACTGGATGCTGCCTGAGATAGATGCGCTTATCGCGAAAGAAGAATTATCGCCTGGCCGTTTTGAAGAGCGCATTGTGATGCTGCAGTCTCTTCGGGCGATTTTTGAAACGCGTCTATTTGTCGATACTGCTCTCGATCAAAGTGCAACCAGGCTAAACCGAAACGGCATTCTTCATGGTCTATTCCATGACTACGCAAACCAGCTTAATTTCTATCGACTGATATCCGTCTTGGACAGTCTATGTTTTGCGATCGGCCTCAAACATGGCGGCTCTGGCTTTGCTTCAAGTGAAACCGACGAATCAAGGGAATATTTGGGCTACCTGACGTCCATGAGCGCGGCGTCTCAACGGCGTCCGTCATCCATACCTAGTGAGCCGATCCTCAAGGGGTCAAGCCCGCTAGAACTAAGGTTCATGATACTGCAGGCGAAAAGGTCAAATGGCTAAGAAACACCCATACCCGCTGGTTCGGGGCTACGGCAATATCGAACGAGAACCTTTTGACTCATATTACGAGCACTGGCTTCAAGAGTTATCCAACATTCCCAAACCCATCGTCGAGGACCGGATTTATCGTCATTGGAATTGCTTCGAGGAGCGCTGGTCGCAGCTAGCGCCGCACACGTGGGAATATAGCCTAGAGACCTTCTCCAA
>NZ_LFLT01000124.1 GCF_001189955.1 Herbaspirillum chlorophenolicum
TCCCCGAAGACATGGTAGCAACACTGAAGGTCTACGGCCATGACGCAAACTCTGCGTTGGCTATGTCCTACCGCGAAGATGCCGCCCCTGAGACTCTCAACATTGATTTTTCCATCGTGGCTTCATTTTAGTTATATCCACCACGCCTTCTCGCACCACAGACTATTTAGGTGCTCGTGAAAATAGAAATCGCCCCATCAGGGGCGATTTCTATTTCTGCACTTACAAATGCACCGGGCACAGATGAAATTAATTTTTCATCTTTCATTGCCAGCCGCCTGGAATTATTCCTTCCTCGGCTTGCTCACCCGCTTCGGCTGCTTCACTTCGTGAACAATCATTTTCGGCGGCAACGCACTATCCGGTATCAACTGCCGCAGCCAGCTTTGTCGCTCCATCGCACGCAAGACCGCAAGAAACGTGCGAAGAGACGTTCCATGACCAGACTCCAAGTTACGCAGCGTCCGCACATTAATACCAGCACGCTCAGCAAGCGTTTCCTGGCCAATCTTCAGCGTATTTATGCGAAAGAGCCTGACATCGTTGCCGAGAACAGTTTCCATCTCCTGCAGGGCTTCTTCAGATATACCCAATTCTGTTGTTGGCATCCCACTTCTCCACGCCGAAATCTTTCTTGATACAACCGGCAACATCCTGCCGGTAATTCACTATCTTTTGCCGTACCGGCACATTTCTTCCTATTGCCACACTTCCGAGGTCACTGGCGGCTTTGCACCATGGCCCTCGGTTATTGCTAGCGAAGGTCTGCGCTGGAAAAATCTCCATATGAGCAAACGCACCGGCGAAATCATCTCGAAAATCTACCGCCACCCACTAGAAGGTCGACAGGTACTTACTGCATCTATCGCCGAGGCAGAGGCGTTGCCGCTGCTTCCAGGGGTAGCAGTCATCTCCATCGTTGCTCCAGGCCGGGCGCCGGCCAACCTGCCGGCGTATCAGAACCTACTGCGGCTGAACTTCGCTGATGTCGACTTCCTGGACAAGAATTTGACCGAACGAGCCAAAGCCAAATTGGATACTGCCATGACGCCCTCGCAAGCAAAGGAGGTACATGCGTTTATCAAAGAGCTTCCGTCCACCATTCACACAGTGCTTGTACATTGCCAGGGCGGATTCTCTCGGTCGCCTGGCGTAGCTGCGGCTCTCAATGCCGTCTATGGCTACTCCATCGAGCCTGAAAAACTCAAGGACGCCAATAAAAGCGTGACGCAACTTCTCATCGAAGTGGCCAACGCCAAATCTCGATAAATCAAAGGCAACCTCGGCTATTTAGCGTTTACGGACGCCAGCGCTGTATAGCAGAGAACGCCAAGTCGAATGTCAGAGAACCCCGCATCGCCGAACGGAGAGCGAACCCGTAAAGGCGCTCTCGTAGCACGTCTACATCCTTTATCGCAGGTGGTCAAAGGCGATTCTATCTTAGGTTCACGGTTTTGAACCTAATTTGGGTTCAAAAATATATGTGCTCAATCTACCGACGCTATCTACAGGAGCGTCGATGGACAAAAAAATATACACACTGCGGTACCAGACCTTTCTATCAATGTTGAAAGAGGCACGTGCTCACGCCGGATTGGCTCAGCGTCCATTTGCCGAGCTTCTCGGCGTGCATCAGACATACATCAGCAAAGTTGAAGTCGGTGAACGCCGACTGGATATCGCGGAGCTATCCTTCTGGTGTGAAGCACTAGGAATATCGTTCGACAACTTCATGAACGAATGGCACATCCGCTATGTGGCTGCGGAAATTGCGGCCAAATCAGTACGGGCGAAAAAGACGGGGAGAATTTCCACAAAAGCAAAGCCGGAAGCGAAAGCAGCCAAGAGGCCGGCAGCGAAAGCAGCCAGGAGACCGGCAGCAAAGCCAATTGCGAAGAAAACACTCACGACAGCAGCGACGAAGGCCCCCAGAAAGCCCCCAGCCACGACCAGGAAAGCTGCAGTTGCCCCCGTAAAGCGCTTAAGTCGCAAAGTTTCCAAATAAGCAACATACGGGGATGCCTTGCTCTGCTCGCCACCAAGCATGAAGCAGCATGGAAATTCACGGTCGCATTTGGTGCTATACTGTACGA
>NZ_LFLT01000125.1 GCF_001189955.1 Herbaspirillum chlorophenolicum
TCTCCTCGTTTTCAGTGCAATAAGTGACGGTACGCAAAGCTAGCACTGGCGCGGGGGTGGTCTGGGTAGACCGTTGATTTCATTGACTTTCCTGTTCGCTTTGTAAACGGGTATGGTGGCCTCCCACTTTTGAGGTTCACGATGCAGGGTTGGCACACAACGTTTTTGGGGATGCGTGGGCTCCCCCGCGATATCAGCGACTTCGAGATGAAGGCATTTTTCACCTTCGATGGTGCCGAGCGCGACGCAATCAATGCACGCCGAGGTGATTCCCACAAGCTTGGTCTGGCGCTCCATATTGGTTTCCTGCGCATGAGTGGGCGTTTGCTCGGTGCCTTTCGGGTAATTCCAGTAGCCTTGTGGCGCCACCTTGGCAACGAGCTTGGCATTGCAGCACCAGAAGTCGCCTCGCTGAGAGCCATGTATGAACGCGGGCGCACGCTATTCGATCACCAACAAGTAGCCTGCACGGTCCTTGGATTCCAGTGGATGAGCGAGCACCAGCGCCGCTCACTGGTACGTGAACTGCGCGACGAAGTGGCGCGCTGCGCCGACCGCGATCAGCTACTCGTGCGGGCGCGTCAATGGCTGTACAAGAACAAGCTGGTGATCGTGCACGAGCGGGCAATTCGGACACTGATTGCGGCGGCACTTGCCCAGCTTGAAGTTGAAACAGGCACCGCCATCGCCGCCAGCGTTGATCCAGCAACACTTGATCGCTGGCGAGCCTCAGTTTCAGAGCTGCGCCCAGATGGACAAACCCAGCAGAGTTGGCTATGGGCTGCACCGGCGAAACACTCAACCCGCCAAATCAGCGAGGTACTGGAGCGCATCGACCTGCTTTACACGCTGGACGTTCATAAGCACCTGGCAGACATCCCCGATCTCATCTTGCGCCGCTACGCGCGCCGACTTGTCTCCAGGCCGCCCTCAGCCGGAGCCAAGATCAAAGAGCCAGCGCGCACCGTGGAGGTCGCATGCTTTCTTCGGTATTGCCTGTTCACCACCACAGACCAGTTGATCCTTATGGTGCAGCGCCGGATCGCCGATCTGTGGCGTCAGGCTGCCGCCGATGTCCCCGCTACCGTCAATTGGGCCGCAATGTACAAAACGCTGCTCGGCGAACTTGTTGCCTTGAGCGCGCAAGGTGCGGTGCCAGATGCTGAGTTGCGTGCCCGTCTTGAAGCCTTGATCACCGAAACCCAGAAACGCAAACCACCGAGCAGGGCCTCCCTGGTCCGCGAGGGATTGATTGATGGAATTCGCCCCGTGCGGTCGTTGCTCGTCGCCATTGCAAAGCTGCCCTGGCAGGCCACCGGCGAGCATCCTGCCATCGAGTACCTTGCCAAGCTGCAAGCTTTATATCTCAAAGGATCCAGAAAGCTGCCAGTTGAAGTGGTGGCACCAAGTCTGGGAATGATCTGGCAGGTTTCGATCTCCAGCCCAGACCGGGAACGGGCGTTTCAGGCGTTGGAGGTGGCCACCCTGTTTGCCCTGCGCCGCGCGGTGCGCAATGGCTCGGTCTGGATTGAGCACAGCCTGAGCTTTCGGGGTCGTGCGCGCTTGTTCTTCACGGACGAGCGTTGGCAGGCAGAGTCCAAGAAACACTATGCCCGTCTATCGTTACCCAGCAAGGCTGCCACTTTCTTGAAGCCTTTGCTGGCCAGAGTAACTGCCGGTGTCGATGCGGTGGCCGCTGCAGCCCGCAGTGGCGTACTGCGCGTGGATGATGAACTCCATTTGTCGCCATTGCCCGCAGAGGACGAAGACCCAGAAGTGACCAAGCTGCGCGCGGCTTTGGATCACCGCATCGGTGAGGTTCAATTGCCGGAAGTGATTCTGGCCGTTGACGCCCAGGTGCGCTTTAGCTGGATCATGCTCGGACGTGAGCCGCGCTCTACCGACGAGCTGCTGATGGTCTATGCCGGCATCATGGCCCACGGCACCAGTCTGACTGCGGTCGAATGCGCGCGCATGATTCCGCAATTGTCTGCCACCAGCATTCGCCAGGCCA
>NZ_LFLT01000126.1 GCF_001189955.1 Herbaspirillum chlorophenolicum
GGTAATTGCCAGATGGCGACCGAAAGTCATTTGTGTGGCCGTCTTTGACCACCTAGCTAACGACCTGGCGACGACCTTTCCAGATGTGATCGGCTCTGTTATGTCTCTTCCGTCAGTTTTTGTGACGGAGATTAGTGG
Source organism: Herbaspirillum chlorophenolicum (assembly GCF_001189955.1). Taxonomy (GTDB): domain Bacteria; phylum Pseudomonadota; class Gammaproteobacteria; order Burkholderiales; family Burkholderiaceae_D; genus Herbaspirillum; species Herbaspirillum chlorophenolicum. The sequence goes on from NZ_LFLT01000126.1 coordinate 139, forward strand.
CGGCCGGTGGCCCAAGATCGGCAATCTTCCACCCATTGTCGATTCTCGCTTGGCTGACTTTGCGGCCTTTGCACAGACAGACTACGTTGGAGCAAAAATCTATACAGGTAGCATCATCGAAGCACTGGTGAACGCCTTTTATGGCTTGGCTGATTGGGAACCTTATAGAGCATCACCTGGACTGCTCCGATCATTGTTATGCCATTCATTTGATGAAAAAAGCATTCAGTAAGCAGTGCCGTGTATCTGTGCATACCGACTCGATAAGCTTTAGTAGTGACCGCAATCGGCCAATAGCAGTCTTTGATTTCTAATATTACCTAATATGAAATTTGAAACGGTTAAACCCAAACTTGAGTTTTCTGCTTTTCCAGCTAGCTTTAACATCGCAATCGACACCGACGCTTTCAGCGCTGGTCATCCACACGTTGGATGTCATCTCAGGCTCTCGTAAATGTTTAAACTACTTCTAGGACTTCTAGACCTTGGTATTTTTCTGGGAATGCCAGCTCTTTTCGTCGGTATTGCTGGTTTAGTTGCATGGCCTCAGTTACCGAGGCCATGGCTATTTGTTGTTTTATGTTTGCTCGTCCTTTATGTGTTGTATCTCGTAATGTTTTACTTTGCCGCTCCAGTTAGTGTCGTGTCGATGGATTTGATTGTTCCGGCAAATGATCTGCAGGCCAGAGCCGACAGCACCTCCACTGCAGATCAAGAGAGCAACGTTTGGTTTCTTCTCCTCAGGGCATATCGTCAACCAATTCTCCTATTTTCGGTCGCAGCGCTTCCTATACTGTGGCTTGCCGTGAAGATATGCCGGAAATAGGCGCGCAGCCATGACGCTCAACATTTGGGATAACGTGGCCCCTTCTGCCACTGAGACGTGCGGAAAACCGATCGACGACTACGATCCGAGTCCCGAGAAAATCGTCGCCTGGGCTCTCGAAGAGACCGCTCCTTGAGTTTGAATTACCTCGGAACAAAGGACTTCTTTTGGTCAAGAGCGGACTTGGGAATTGTGCAAAACAATTAGTTAAAATGTGCTAATGAGAATTCTTGATTTCATCGACGGCTCAGAGAAACTAATTGCCGAACTGGGAGAATGGCCGTCATTTCACGATGACGAAATCGTTACCGTTTTTCTCAAGCGCGAAGCTGGCCTCGGCTCTGAGGAAAATACATCAATGCGCCTTAGTATTCATGTTCGACGACATGAGGAGATTGGACTTGGAACAGCCCAATATCATTTGAGAATGAATAAGAATATTCTTGTTCATCTCGTCTTCCGAAACATTCAGGATCTCGCCATTTCTAACTTCAATGGACAGAACGTCATACATTCATTGGATATCACTGAGTATTCACTGTCGAATACTCCAGAAGCGAGAGTAAGCCTAGAGTCATCCTGGGGCTTGGAAGGAACGTTTCGATGCAAATCGATTCAGGTGGAATCGATTGAGATGCTTCCTATCGCGTGATGATTCGTTCAGGAACGTCTCTTATCAGCCAGATACGGATATCCGAACTAAAATAGGAAAGGCATGAAAATAAAGCGGGATCGTGTGTGAATGCGACACTTATAACGAATAGCGAGCTCAATTCTCTTTGCATGCAAGACATCCGTATCTTCGAAGACGATTCGGGAGGCGTTTGCCGTTTAGATTTACGATCGTCGCCGTTTCAGGCGCAGATTGATTTTTTTTTCGATAATCCGGTATTTCCCGATTTTGTCGCTCAGTTGGAGCGCTTGAAAGATTCTCTCGTCGGAAAAGCCAGGCTGGGGAATTGTCACGAAGAGCCATTTATTCAATTTGAAGGCGACGGTCTCGGGCATATTCTGGTCAGCGGAAAGTTACTAGACAC
>NZ_LFLT01000127.1 GCF_001189955.1 Herbaspirillum chlorophenolicum
TTCCCACACCTTGTAGCGGAGATGACGTAGCTCGGGCGTCTTCGCACAGAAAATAAAGTGGAACATCATGTAAGTCTCAAAAGCTGCTCGAACTAAGACCGCAATCGATGCGTGATCGACATAGTGCGGATAGGCCTTGCCTTCGAGGGAGGTGCTCACGCCTTTGAATATCGTCTCGATGGACTCGAGATGCCGAAAGACTTTAATCAGCAGCACTTGAGCATGATTTTTCCATTGATCATCTGGTGCTAAAGGGTTACCAGCCTGGACTTCGATGAGTCGGCCAAAAAGTTCTAGTAGCAGGGCAAAGTCAACCGAGGTGTCTGGCAAAGTCGATGGTTTCATGCAACACCGTCGAGAGGAGTAAAAAAATCGGGTTGCACATGGACACCCCAGTGCTTTGCAATCAATCCTGCGCTACGCAATTCGCTGAAAGTTGCCAGTTGTTGAGACGAACGCCCAACTTCTTGATAGCGCGTCCTGACAGCCCCCCCCCGATTTCATGAAGCCTAATCACGGCGTATACCCTCATGGGCAATGGACACGGCGGCGGCCCCGTTATCTGGACGCTGCGCGAGGATCTTGTCAATCCAAGCTGCCTTGTCCCGCTCAGCTTGCTCGGCCTTGCGTTCCGCAGTGGTCAGCTGACTCGCCAGCATTTCAATCTGGTTGCCAGCCGCCGCTACGCCAGCCTTGGCCTCGATGAGAGCCTGCTGCGCCATGTCGAGTCGGCGCTCTGCGTCGGCCCGTGCCCCAGTCAGTTCCTGGAGTTGAGCTGCTTGCTGGTTTCGCTCCGAGCGAGCCTGGTCCAATTCAGCGTGCGCCTCACTCAGGGAATCGCGAAGTCGTTCTAGTTCGCTCACTTGGTGCGCTAACGTGGCCTCCTGCTGGCCAAGCGTCGCTTGTTGCGCCTCTTGGCGCCGCTGGCCGGAGATATTTTCCTGCTCAAGGCGCACAAGACGCTGCTCGAAAGCGTGCCGTTCCTCGGCGCGCTGGCGCGCTGCCGCCTCCTGGAAGTGCTCGAACTGGGTGCGAGTCTTTGCCATTTGCTGGTTCAAGGCATGAACCTCGGCGGCGCGATCACTCAGCCGTTGCTGGAGGCCGGCATTCTCAGTCTGTGCGGCCGTGAGGGCAAGCGCATTGGCCTGCAGATCCTGCTGGCATCTCGCCAAGGTTTGCTGAGTCTGGGCGTGTTCTCGGGCTAAGGTGGTGTGGGCCAGGCGGAGTTGGGCTTCGCCGGCCAGGGCTGCCTCTCTCTGGCTGCGCATCGCCGCCTGCGCTTGCTCGTGTGCCTCGTTGGCGACTTCCAACTGCTTAGCGACATCATCCTGAAGCCGCTGGTAGACGCACTTGACGGCCTCCACCAGATCGACTGGCAAGCCGGTGTCGCCGCCGGCAATCACTTCCTGATGTTCGGCCTTCCAGCGCTTGAGCATGGGGGCGATGGTGCTCTTGCTTCCAGTATCTCCGAGCGCTTCGCGAACCGTGTCGATGGTGGGTGCTTTGCCAGCGGCGGCCAGCTGGGAGGCTGCTTTGGCGACTTGTGAGTAGAGGATGCCTGCACGGGCCATGGAAGCTCCATCAAATAAGATATCGTATTACGTTATACGTAATAATACGTTTAAATACAATTCAAAATTTATGGGATAAACTGGTATATGACACTCTATAAAGTCGGTTATCGAATGTTATAGTGCGTCATTTCCCGGTTATGACGCCGCGTTGCGGTACATGAGCCAAAATGAGCGACAAATTGCCTTCCCCTGAAATTACTCCCGTCATTGGCGGTGCGTTGGATGCCGGTACGCTTTTACCTGCTGATGTGGAAGAGGCTCACAGGAATTTCCTCGCAGCGGCTACGTCCGAAAATACCCGGCGCACGTATCGTTCGGCCATTCGACATTTCCTGGCTTGGGGCGGCGTCCTGCCCGCTGACGAGAATGCAATCATCCGCTACCTGCTGGCACACGCTG
>NZ_LFLT01000128.1 GCF_001189955.1 Herbaspirillum chlorophenolicum
TATGGGTAACGGCGTCATGACCATCGTTCGCGGGACGCTACCGGCTGAATTGTATGGCCGTGAAGCCTATGGTGCCATCAGCGGCGCGATGGCAACGCCCGTCACAATCGCTTTCGCTGCCGGTCCGTTCGTCGCATCGCTCCTGTATAGCGCCGGCGGCGGCTATCCCGGTGCCATTGCTGCCTTGGTTGCCATAGCGGCGACGGGAGCAATTCTCTTCTTTTTCGCTACGGCGGCGATTCGCCCGCAATCAGAGCCGATCTCACAATAGGACTACACCATGACTACCATCTATCACAACCCTGCATGCGGAACCTCCCGCAACACCCTGGCCATGATCCGCAACAGCGGTGAAGAGCCGACCGTGATTGAGTATCTGCAGCATCCCCCCGGCCGCGAGCAGCTGGTCAAGATGATTCAGGATGCCGGTCTGACGGTTCGCGAGGCCATTCGCCAGAAAGGCACGCCTTACGCCGAGCTGGGCCTGGATGACGTCTCTTTGACCGACGATCAACTACTGGATGCAATGCTGGCCAATCCCATCCTGATCAACAGGCCATTCGTCGTGACGACCAAGGGAACCAGGCTGTGCCGTCCATCCGAGTTGGTATTGGACATCCTTCCGAACCCGCAACAAGGCGCTTTCACCAAGGAAGACGGCGAAGTCGTGATCAATGCGGAGGGCCAACGTGTCGCACCAAGTAACTGATCTGCCTAACGTCGACCCCGGTCAATTCAAGGTGCCTGGGATCGGTGACTTCTCGAAAATTGGCGCATCGACCCACCGTCCGCGCTTTCTCCTGCTGTACGGATCTGTTCGTGAACGTTCTTATAGCCGATTACTGACCATGGAAGCCGCCCGGCTGCTGGAAGCGATGGGCGGCGAGGTCAAGATATTTGATCCCCGCGGCTTGCCGTTGCCGGATAGTGAGCCGGAGACACATCCGAAGGTCGTGGAACTGCGCGAACTGGCCAACTGGTCCGAAGGAATGGTGTGGTGCTCGCCTGAGCGTCATGGCGCCATGACCGGCATCATGAAGGCTCAAATCGACTGGATCCCGCTGTCACAAGGGGCCATTCGTCCGTCTCAAGGCAAGACGTTGGCCGTCATGGAAGTATCCGGCGGTTCGCAGTCCTTCAACGCCGTGAACCAAATGCGGATCCTCGGCCGCTGGATGCGTATGCTGACCATTCCTAATCAGTCATCGGTGGCCAAGGCCTACCAAGAGTTTGACGACGACGGCAGGATGAAACCGTCGCCATACTATGAGCGCGTGGTCGACGTGATGGAAGAGCTGTTCAAACTCACACTGCTGACGCGCGATATCTCGCCATTCCTGACCGATCGCTATAGCGAACGGCGGGAGACTGCTGCAGAGTTGGCCAAGCGTATGAGCCAGACCAAGCTGTAGCCGCTATTCGCCATTCGCCATTCGCAAGTCCATTCTTGCCCAGCGGCCAGTACCGCTTCAAGACTCTCCGCTGGCCCGTTCCAACATAAAACAAGGTGAAACAGTTAGCTCAAGAAAGCCAGCAAAAACAAATAGTTAGAGGGTGCTAACAGTTAGCATCTTTCAGACACAACGATGGCTGTGCGGTCTCTCGCTCAAACGAGGCGAAACTTCTCGGCATCAAGATGGCGGCTCCCTGGTTTCAAATGCAAAACTTGGCCGCACAGCATGGCATCGTGGCGCTCTCTTCAAATTACACGCTCTACGCGGATATGAGTAATCGCGTAATGGAAGTTCTCAGACAGTACAGCCCGCGGGTCGAGGTGTATTCGATCGACGAGTCGTTCCTGGCGTTGGATGGCCTGGCCAGCCTGTGGCCTTGCATGACCGCCATGGGGCAGAGCATCCGCGACAGGGTCGATCAGTGGGTTGGAGTC
>NZ_LFLT01000129.1 GCF_001189955.1 Herbaspirillum chlorophenolicum
GTTTTAGCGCTCGCCAATGGGGAGCCGTTGACGTCGCAATTAGTTATTGCCAGCGCATTGATGACAGTGGGTATCTATCTGCACCTTACCGAGCGCCATGTGCACGAGCATATTCACGAGGAGATGGAACATGAGCATGAGCATACGCATGATGATCAGCACCATTTGCATGGGCATGAAGAGGCGGTAGCCCCTGGAGTGAAACACACCCACAGGCATCGCCATTCACGTCTTACACATACGCACGATCACTTTCCTGATACCCATCATCGCCATCAGCATTGAGCCGTTACCTCTGGAGAGGTCGATTGCGCCGGTGCCCTTGTGTGAGGAAAAGGCGATCCGTGCAACCAATTATGGCATTGTCGAAAATCGGCATGCACAGTTGGTTATCTGGTGGATCGCCTGGAGTAAGCAAGCAATCGCAGGGCATTGAAGACGACGATCAACGTGGAGCCTTCATGCATTGCGACCGCAACACCAATACTTAAGCCGAAAATGGTTGCTGGCACCAGGAACGCAACGACGCCCAGGCTGATGAAGACGTTTTGCCGGATGACACTTCGAGTATGCCGGCTCAAGTCGACAGCGAAAGGAAGATTCTTCAGGTCATCTGCCATCAATGCCACATCGGCAGTCTCCAGGGCGACGTCCGAGCCAGCAGCGCCCATGGCAATGCCCACCGTTGAATTAGCCATAGCCGGAGCATCATTGACTCCATCACCAACCATTGCAACCTTGGTTGTCTGGCGAAGTTTACGGATGGCTTCAACCTTATCTTCAGGCATCAGATTGCCCCAGGCCTCGTCCAGGCCGACTTCGCTGGCCACTGCATCGGCAACCTTTTGATGGTCTCCGGAGATCATGATCATTCGGGTAATCCCAATCTCACGCAGCTCCTGCAGTGCTCCCTTGGCATCGGCCCGTGGCGTATCCATCAGTCCGATTGTCCCCAGATCGCGCTGACCATGCCGTACTACCATCGTGGTCCTGCCGTTTTCACGCAGTTTCTCAACAGCGGATATGGTTGCTGCATCTAAGGCGGGGACGTCGTCGCTGCCGAACATCTCCAGCTTGCCAATCCAAACCGTCTCGCCGGCGATGGTTGCGGTAACGCCGCGGCCAGTCAGGCTTTTAATGTCCAGCGCGCCTGGCGGGCTCTGAGAGGAGCCCAAGTGTTTCTTCGCGTCTCGTGTGATCGCCGTTGCAAGAGGGTGGTCGCTCTGCGATTCGACCGCCAGCGCAACATTGAGGAGTTCTTCGACTGCAATCCCTTCGGCCGGTATGACATCGGTGATGCGAGGCCGCCCTTCGGTCAGGGTGCCCGTCTTATCAAATGCGATGGCGCTGAGGGAACCAAGTTCTTCAAGTGGTGCGCCGCCTTTGATGAGAACGCCGCTGCGTGCAGCACGAGCAATGCCTGACAACACGGCGCTAGGAGTGGCAATGGCGAGCGCGCACGGGCTTGCTGCGACCAGAACAGCCATCGCGCGATAGAAACTATCCCGGAATGGCTCGTCGACGACGACCCATGCGAACAGCAGAAGGAATGCCAGGGCAAGAACGGCCGGGACAAAGACACGCTCGAACTTGTCGGTGAAGCGTTGCGTAGCCGACTTCCGTGTTTCGGCCTCACTCACCATCTTGACCACTCTGGCCAGCGCAGATTCACTGGAGCGACGTGTTACCTCGATCTCAATGGCGCCGGCGCCGTTGATTGTGCCTGCGAACGCCTTGGAGTCGCTCGGCACTCCATCTGGTCGGGCGCGGGCCAAGTCGACGTCGTCGACTGGGCGCTTATCGACGGGGATGCTCTCCCCG
>NZ_LFLT01000013.1 GCF_001189955.1 Herbaspirillum chlorophenolicum
GGCGAGATCGGGAACAGGTTCTGAGCGGTCTTGCGTTCTCGGCCGGCAAACAGGCATGCCATAATGCCCGGCAAGGACGGGGGCTGGCCAGCCTTCACCGTTTGTACAACCGAACAACCAAAGTGCCGCACCCAGCCGCTTTGCCGAGGAGACCCGATGACCGCCCACAGCCTCAACCTCACCACACTGGTTCTGTTTTCGCTGGTCGCGATGGCCACCATCGCCACGCCCGGCCCTACCGTCTTGCTGGCGTTGTCCAATGGCGCGCGCCTGGGCGTGCGGCGCGCGTTGCCGGGCATGCTCGGCGCCGTCGCGTCGGACTGCGTTTTGGTGGGATCGGTAGCGGTGGGCCTGGGTGCGCTGCTGGCCGCCTCGGAATTCTGGTTCTCGGTCGTGAAATGGGTGGGCGTGGCCTACCTCGCCTGGCTCGGCCTGCGCATGCTGCGCTCCGGCGGAATCGATCTCGCCGTGGAGGCGGGCGATCCGCAGGCCAGCCCGCGCAAGGTATTCATGAAATCGTTTCTGGTGGCGGTAACCAACCCTAAAGGCTACCTGTTCTGCTCGGCATTGCTGCCGCAATTCATCGACAGCGCCGCTCCTCAGGCCTTGCAATACCTGGCGCTGGGCACGGTGTTCTGCGCCCTCGATTTCACCATCATGTTCGGCTACGCCGCCATCGGCGCACGCGCCGTCAGCCTGCTGCGCCGGCGCGCACTGCTGTGGATGGACCGCACCTGCGGCGCCATTTTGCTGGCGCTGGCCGGATCGCTGGCGCTCTACCGCCGCAGCGGCAGCTGAAGCAGGCGTCAGCCCCCGAAACTGAAGGCAACCGCGCCGATCCCGTCCAGCATTGCCTCCACCTTCATGCCCGGACGTGCATGCTGCACACCCGTGCATGAACCGGTGGTGACGATCTGCCCCTTCTTCAGCGGCATGCCGCGCCGTGAGCAATGGCGCGCCAGCCAGGCCAGCATGGCCCATACGTCGCCGGCAGGATTGCCGCCGGTCATGCGCGCCACTTCTTTTCCATCCAGCGACAGGCTGGCGCTGATCGTGCGTAAATCTGGCCCGGTAGCGGGCATGGGCAACGGTGTGCCCAGCACCAGCGCACCGTGGCTTTGCAGGTCGGCCATCGCAGCCCAGGGGTTGCCGCAAGGCGCCGGGCCCAGCCGGGTTTCCACCACTTCAATGGCAGGCAGCACGGCGTCGAACACGCCCAGCAGCTCCTCGCGGGACGGCAAAGCGTCACCCGGATCGAAATCGCGCCCGACACGCAACGCCAGCTCGGCCTCCAGTCCGCGTATCCGCCATTGCGGGCCGGACAATTCGACACCCGCCGCCAGCACGCCGGAGGCCGGCAATGGCGAACAGGCCGGCTCCGCGCCTTCGCCCTTGCTGCCGACTTTCCAGGCGCCCACCGGCCCCAGGCGCAGCAACTGCGCATCCTGCACCGCATAGGCGGTGGCCGCATCCCCGACTGCCAGCCGGCGCCAGTCCAGCAAGAGGCCGCTGGTGCGGGCATCGAGCAGAAGTTGTGTTGCGGCGTGGGCGTTCATTGTTGCTTCCTCCGGATGGCAGGGTAATGGGCGGCAGCGCGCATTGTACGCGGACATGCCGCGCCCGGCAGCATGGCAAGACGGCAACAAACCGCGGCCGCCAGCAGGCCGGCGCCAAGTTGCCGATAATGGAAAAACGGCGCTTGACTTAGAGCGCACTCCAACAAATAGACTGCCTCCCATGACAACTTCCATGACCATTGCCCAGGCTGCCGTCGCTACCGGACTTTCGGTGCATACGCTGCGCTATTACGAACGCATCGGCCTGCTCGATCCGGTCGAGCGGCGCGACAACACGCACCGGCGCTATACGCAGGAAGACCTGGACTGGATCGGCTTCCTGCTCAAGCTCAAGTCCACCGGCCTGCCGGTACGCGAGATGCTGCGCTATGCCGAACTGCGGCGCCAGGGCAATACATTGGAAAGTGTCGCGGAGCGGAAAGCGATCCTGCAAGCCCATGCGCTTTCCGTACAACACAGACTGGCCGAACTGCAAAGCAACCTGGCCGTGCTGCACTGGAAGATCGACATGTACGGCGAGATCGAAAAAGAAGCCACGTCCCAGGCCGGTCATCGCGCAGCCGATCGCAACAATGCAGCCCCCGCCGCGCAGCCTGCCAGCGCCCACCAAGAAAGGACGGCAACATGACAACGCAAGTTTCTTCCCTCCCCCTCCAACCCGGATCGGCAATCGGTACCCGCCGCCTGGGCCCCAACGGCCCGCTGGTGTCCGCCATCGGCCTGGGCTGCATGGGCATGAGCGATTTCTATTCCAACCGCGACGATGCCGAATCGCTGTCCACCATCGACCGTGCGCTGGAACTGGGCGTGAACCTGCTCGACACGGCCGATATGTACGGCCCCTTCACCAATGAAGAACTGGTGGGCCGCGCCATCAAGGGCCGCCGCGACAAGTTCTTCATCGCCACCAAGTTCGGCTTCGTGCGCGATCCCAACGATTCCTCGGTGCGCGGCGTCGACGGCAGCCCGGCTTATATCCGCAAGGCTATCGAAGGCAGCCTGAAGCGGCTTGGCGTGGAAACCATCGACCTCTACTACCAGCACCGCATCGATCCCAACACGCCGATCGAAGAAAGCGTGGGCGTGCTGTCGGACCTGGTGAAGGCCGGCAAGATCCGCTACATCGGCCTATCCGAAGCCTCGGCCACCACCATCGAGCGCGCGCACCGCGTGCATCCGATCACCGCGCTGCAGAGCGAATACTCGCTGTGGACGCGCGACCCGGAACAAGATGCGCTGGCCACCTGCCGCAAGCTGGGCATCGGCTTCGTCGCCTACAGCCCGTTGGGACGCGGCTTCCTCACCGGGGCGATCACCAGGTTCGAGGACCTGGCTGCAGATGACTTCCGCCGCACCAACCCGCGTTTCCAGGGCGAGAACTTCGCCAAGAACCTGGCGCTGGTGGAGAAGGTAAAACAACTGGCGCAAGACTACGGTTGCACGCCCGGCCAGTTGGCGCTGGCCTGGGTAATGGCGCAGGATCCGCACATCGTGCCTATCCCCGGCACCAAGCGCCGCCGCTATCTGGAAGAAAACGCCGGTGCGGCCGGTGTGAAGCTTAGTCCGCAAGACCTGCAGCAGCTCACCGCCTTGTTCCCGGTCGGCGCAGCGGTCGGCGATCGTTATACCGAAGCCAGCCTGAAGTTGCTCAATGGCTGATCGGGCTGATTGCCTGGCGCTTTGGCGACGGTGAAGAAAACAGCCCGGACTGGTCCGGGCTGTTTTCGTCTCAATGCAACGCCCGGTTCCTGTGCTCCAGCCGCGACAGCCAGCGCACCAGCGGCCACAGCAGGATCAGGTAGAGCAAGGCCGCCAGCACGATGGGGGACGGGTTGTACACCAGCGACTGCGCATCGCGCGCCACCCGCAGCAATTCCGGCAGGGCCACCACGCTGGCGATGGTAGTCAGCTTGATCACCTCGATGCAGTTGCCCACCAAATCGGGCAAGGCGTTGCGCGTGGCCTGCGGCACCACCACATACGCCAGCGCCTGCATGCGCGACAGGCCGGTGGAGCGTGCCGCTTCCATCTGCCCGCGCGGAATGCTCTCGATACCGGCGCGGAACACTTCCGCGAAATAGCTGGAGTTGTTGAACATGAAGCCGATCGCCACCGCCACCAGCTTGGGCAGATCCCCCCCCAGGAACGGCGCGCCGAAATAGATCAGGATCAGCAGCACCAGCGGCGGGAAGGAGCGGAAGAAATCCACATACACCGCCACCGCAATGCGCAGCATGCGCGAACCGCTTTGCGTAGCCAGCAAGGCCAGCGCAAGGCCGGAGACAATACCAATCGGGATCACCAGCAGCGACAGCCACACGGTAGTCCACAGCCCGCCCAGCAGGAAGGGCAGCACCTCACGGTAGACCTGCAGATTGAAGAAATTTTGCAGTAAAGCTTCCATCGCCGTTCCTTAACGTTTCCAGCGCCAGCGCGTTTCCAGCCAGCGCGCGAACAAGACCACGGGAATGAAAATCACCAGATAAGCGGCCGCACCCAGCATCAGCGGTGTCGGGTTGCCGGCGTTGCTGCTGGCGGCCTGCGCGGTATTGAGAATTTCGGAAAGTGCCACCACCGAACCCAGCGCGGTGTTCTTGGTGATCGAGATGACGCGGTTGGTCAGCGGCGGCACCGCCATGCGCAGCGCCTGCGGCAGCACCACCCAGGCCATCGCCTGTATCCACGACAGGCCGGTCGAGCGCGCGGCTTCGCTTTGGCCGCGCGGCAGCGCCAGGATGCCGGCCCAGATGCTCTCTTCCGCATAGGCCGCCAGCACCAGCGTCAGCGCCAGCCAGGTGGCGGTGAAGGATGACATCGCCAGGTCGATATAGGGAAAGGCGAAGAACAGCACGATGATGACAATCAGCGGCGGCAGCGAACGCATGATGTCGGCGAAGGCCACCACTGCCAGCGTCGCTGCGCGCTGCCCGGTGGCGCGCAGCACCGCCAGCAGCAGGCCGAGCAACAGGCCGGCGGCGATCACCGCCAGGCTCAGCAGCACGGTCACGCCCATGCCGCGCAGGATGTCCTGCCAGTAGCGGCCGGCGATCTCGGCGTTGAAGAAGGTGAAGACGAACTGCTCCATGCGCCCCGCCTTTCAGTGCCGTGCGGCGTAGCGCGAGACGAAGGCCTTGGTGCGGGCCTGCTGCGGGTCGCCGAAGACCTGCTCCGGCGGCCCCTCCTCGACGATCACGCCGCCGTCCATGAACACCACGCGGTCGGCCGCGGCGCGCGCAAAGGCCATCTCGTGCGTGACTACCAGCATGGTCATGCCCGACTCGCGCAGCTCGCGCATCACCTGCAGCACGCTGCCCACCAGTTCCGGATCGAGCGCGCTGGTGGGCTCGTCGAACAGCATCACCTTGGGCTCCAGCGCGATGCCGCGGGCAATGCCCACGCGCTGCTGCTGGCCGCCGGAGAGCTGGCTCGGATAGCTGCCGGCTTTCTCCAGCAGGCCGACTTGCTCCAGCGCGCGGCGGGCGCGCTTTTCCGCTTCCGCATGCGAATGGCCCTGCACCTTTTTCAGCGCCAGCATGACGTTGCCCAGCGCCGTCATGTGCGGATAGAGGTTGAACTGCTGGAACACCATGCCGATCTTCTGACGCACCTCGTTGAGGTTGGTGCGCGCATGCATGATGTCGATGCCATCCACCACGATCTGCCCGGCGCTGGGTTCTTCCAGCCGGTTGCAGCAGCGCAGCATGGTGCTCTTGCCCGAGCCCGAGGGGCCGATCACGCAGACCAGCTGGCCGGCGCGCACGCGCAGGTCGATGCCGCGCAGCACCGTGTTGTCTTCATAGGATTTATGCAGGCCGACGATTTCCAGAATGGGAGCAGAACTCATGGAGGCAAACGCTATAGTCAAAGTCCGTGGGAAAAATTCCGGTCCGGCGGCGGCCGCAGCCACCGTCCGATGCAGCCGAACCAGGCTGGCTTCAGCTGCACTTCGGCGTAACCGGGGTGGCGTCGTAACCATCCAGTCCCGGCACGCCCTGCCCCACGCCGGCCTTGACCACGGTAGCGTCCGGCGCCGGGGTATAGCCGAACCATTTCTGCGCGATCTTGCCCAGCGTGCCGTCCTGCTTCATGCACTTCAAGGCGTTGCCGGCGGCATCGCGGCCGGCCTTGTCGTCCAGGCGGAAGGCCAAGGCCCACACCAGGCCAGTCTTGACGGTATAGGTGGTCTGCACCGCCGGATTTTGCTTGGCAGCCCAGGCGGCCACCGTGCTGCCGGCCAGGTTGGCGTCGGCGCGGCCGGACTGCACCGCCTGCACGGCGTCGGCGTTGTTGCCGTAGACGTCGTACTTGAAGCCGTACTTGGCCGCGTTGTCATGCGCCCACATCTCGTAGGCCGAGCCCTTGTTGACCGAGATGGTCTTGCCCTTCAGTTCTTCCAGCCCCTTGATCGCGGTGCCGCCCTTCTTGATGACGAAGGTGTAGTCGGTGTCGAGGTAGCCTTCGGTGAACAGCATGGCCTTGGCGCGTTCCGGCGTGGCCGTCACCGGCGCCAGCACGAAGTCGTACTTCTTGGCGTTCAGCCCCGGCACCAGGCCCGAGAACTCGGTGCCTTCGATCTCGATCTTGCGGCCCAAACGGCGCGCCAGCTCTTCGCCCAGGTCGATGTTGAAACCTTGCAGGCCGCCGCCCAGCTTGACCATGGCGTGCGGCGCGAAGGTGGCATCCACGCCGGTGCGCAACGGCCCGGTCTGGGCACAGGCGCCGGTGGCTACCAGCGACATGACGGCCGCGGCCGCCAGCAGGGAACAGTTCAGGGACAACTTGGACGGCAGCAGCTGGAACGGGAACATCGCATCACTCCTCGGTGGTGTAAGGACTCAGGTGGAAAGTTCGGATGGCGCCAAGGGTTCGCCGGCGCCGGTGCGCTCGACGATCAGGCGGTAATGCTCGGGACGGCGGTGCTTGGCGAAATTGAAGACGTGCTGCAGGAAGGTCTCGCCCAGCCCCAGGTCGCAGTTGGCGAAGATCACTTCGTCCTCTTCGCCCTGGGCTTGCGCCACGATCTCGCCGGTGGGCGCGACGATGGCGGAACCGCCGATCATGTGGAAACCGTCCTCCGAACCGCACTTGGCGGCGGCGGCCACCCACAGGCCGTTCTGGTAGGCGTTGGCCTGCAGCGACAGCAGGTGGTGGAACATGCGCAGGTGCGGCGGCTCGCTCCAGTGGATGTTCCAGGATGGCGTGTTGTAGCCGAGCGTCACGATGCGCGCGCTCTGCAGGCTCATCACGCGGTAGGTCTCGGGCCAGCGGCGGTCATTGCACAGGCATTGGCCGATACGGGTGCCCAGCATGTCGGTGACGCCGAAACCGCCGTTGCCGACCTCGAAGTACTTCTTCTCCAGGTGTTGGAATGGCGCATCGGGCTTGTGGTCGCTGTGGCCCGGCAGGTGGATCTTGCGGTAGCGCGCCACGATCCTGGCGCTCTCGTCGACCAGCACCGAGGTGTTGTAGCGGTGGCCGTCCGGCGTCAGTTCGGCATACCCAAGATAAAAACCTATCTTCAACTGCGCCGCCAGCTCGAACAACGGGCGCGTCGCCGGCCCCGGCATCTCGGCCTCGAAGAAGCGCGCATTCACTTCGGCCTCGTCTTCCATCCAATAGCGCGGGAAGAAGGTGGTCAGCGCCAGTTCCGGGAACACCACCATCCTGGCGCCGCGCGAGGCGGCCTCGCGCAGCATGTCGGTCAGGCGCGCCACCACGGCGGTGCGGTCGTCGGCCAGGTGTACCGGGCCCATCTGCGCCACGGCCAGGCCGAAGCGTTTGTCCTTGCTTGCGTTCATGTTCAGTTCGACTCCCATGCTTTTCCTTTCAGGCCGAGCAAACCCGGCAAATGGCTACGCGCCGGCTTGCGCGCGATGTTGGCCGGCTCCGGGCACTGGCGCTTGATGTAGCGGCCGGAACCGCGCTGCACCTGCAGCTGCGCGTCGCGCACCACCACGCGGCCGCGCGAGAGCACGGTCTCCGGCCAGCCGGTGATGCGGCGGCCTTCATATGGCGTGTAACCGACGTTGTCGTGCAGCAGGCCGGTAGTGATGGTGGTCTCGCGCTGCGGGTTCCAGATCGCGATATCGGCATCCAGCCCTTCGGCGATGTTGCCCTTGCAGTGCGACAGGCCGTACATGTGCGCATGGTTGGTGGCGGCGAGTTGCACGAATTCATTGATGCTGATGCGCCCGCCCAGCACGCCTTCCGAGAACAGCAGCGGCAGGCGCAATTCGATGCCGGGCACGCCGTTGGCCATTTCCTTGAAGGTGGTGTCCTCGCCGCGCGGCAGCTTGCCGCTCTCGTCGAAGCGGTAAGGCGCGTGGTCGGAGGAATACATGCCCAGCGTGCCGTCCTTGAGGCCGGCCCACACTGCCTCCTGCGCGTTGGCGTCGCGCGGCGGCGGGCTGCAACAGAACTTGGCGCCTTCCACGCCGGGCAGGTCGATGTCCTCGGCAGTCAGGAACAGGTATTGCGGGCAGCTCTCGGCGTAGATCTGCGCCCCCAGCAGCTTGGCGGCGCGGATGGTCTGCACCGTCTCGGCGCCGGCCACGTGCACGATCAGCACCGGCACACCGATCAGGCGCGACAGCGCGATGGCGCGGTTGCTGGCCTCGGCTTCAGCCAGCGGATCGTGCGCCACCGCGTGGAACCTGGGCGCGGTGTGGCCTTGATCCAGCAGGCGCGAGGCGAGCCAGCGGATCATGTCGTGGTTCTCGGCATGGATCATCACCAGCGCCCCTTCCCTGCCGGCCAGCGCCATCACGTCCAGCAACTGGTAGTCGTCCAGCTTGAGCGCGTTGTAGGTCATGTAGACCTTGAGCGAAGTGATGCCATCGCGGATCGCCTGCGGCAGGTCGTGCTGCAGCGCCTGCTCGTCGGGGTCGGCCAGGATCAGGTGGAAGCCGTAGTCGATCACCGCCTTCTCCTTCGCCCGCTGCGCGTAGTCGGCGATCACCTCGGGGATGCGGTTGCCGCGATGCTGGGCAGCGAAAGGGATGATGGTGGTGGTGCCGCCGAAGGCAGCCGAGACCGTGCCCGAATAAAAGTCATCGGCACACATCATCCCCATGCCCGACAACTGCTCGATATGGCAATGGCTGTCGATGCCGCCCGGCAGCACCCAGCGGCCGCCGGCATCGATGTCCTCGTGGCCGGGCGGCAAGCCCGGCGCGATCTTGGCGATCACGCCGTCCTTCACGCCGATGTCGGCCATGAAGGTTTCCTTGTCGGTGGAGATGCGGCCGTTGCGGATAGTGAGGTCGAAGTCCATGGCTGTTCCTAGAAGGTGCCGGGATAGGCGCCGCCGTCCATCAGCAGGTTCTGGCCGGTGACGAAGCCTGCCTGCGCGCTGCACAGCCAGGCGCAGGCGTCGCCGAACTCGGCCGGCGTGCCGAAGCGCCCGGCCGGGTTGGCGGCGCGGCGCGCGGCCAGGATCTGGTCGGCGGTCTTGCCGGTGCTACGGGCTGCAGCAGCGGCAGTGGCGAACAGGCGATCGGTCTCGAACGGGCCCGGCAGCAGGTTGTTGATGGTGACGTTGCGCGCCACGGTGCTGCGCGCCAGCCCGGCCACGAACCCGGTCAGCCCCGAGCGCGCGCCGTTGGACAGGCCGAGGATGTCGATCGGAGCCTTCACCGCGCCCGAGGTAATGTTGACGACGCGGCCGAAACCGCGCGCCATCATGCCGTCCACGGTGGCCTTGATCAGTTCGATCGGGGTGAGCATGTTGGCGTCCACCGCAGCGATCCAGTCATCGCGCGACCACTCGCGAAAGTCGCCCGGCTTGGGGCCGCCGGCGTTGGTGACCAGGATGTCCGGGCTGGGACAGGCGGCCAGCGCCAATGCACGCCCTTGCGGCGTAGTGATGTCGCCGACCACGGTGATGACGGTAGCGCCGGTGGCTTCCCGGATCTGTTGCGCGGCGGCTTCCAGTGCGTCCTTGCCGCGCGCGGTCATGGTCACGGCCACGCCTTCGCGCGCCAGCGAGGCTGCGCAAGCCAGTCCCAAGCCCTTGCTGGAAGCGCACACCAGCGCGCTGCGTCCTGCGATGCCAAGATCCATGCCGGCCTCCGCTTACTCGATGACCAGCGCGCCGCGCTGGTCCAGCGACAAGCCCACGCGGGCGATCACGGCCTCCAGTTCGCGCTCGGTCTCGGCATCGATGCGCATGCCCGGCGAACGGATGGCGTCGCTGGAGATCACCCCGCGCTTGCGGTACACGTACTTGCGCAGCGACAGGCCGATCTTCGGCTGGAATTCGTAGCGGATCAGCGGGCAGTACTTGTCGAACGTCGCGGCCGCACCTTCAAGGTCGCCGGCGGCGAACTTGTCGTAGATGCGCACCAGGATCTCGGGGAAGGCGAAGCCGGTCATGGTGCCGACCGCACCGCGCTGCAGCTCTTCCAGGAAATACACCCCGCCCAGGCCGCCAAAGATGCGCATGGCCTCGCCTGCCAGGTCGCGGATGCGGCTGATCTTCTGGCCCACCGGCGGTTCTTCCATCTTGATGAAGTTGACACCGCCTTCGCGGCCCAGGCGGGCGATCACCTCGGCTTTGATCTCGGTGCCGAAGGAGTCGGGGAAGTCGTGGATCACCACCGGGATCTCAAGCGCATCGGCCAGCGACTTGTAGTAGTCGAACTGCACGGCGTCGGAAGCGTTGTCCAGCGGTGCGGCGAACACGGCCGCGGCGCCCACTTCGGCCGCTTCGCGCGCCTGTTCGATGGCCCCGGCCAGGCCCAGTGCGCGCACGCCCACCCACACCGGCACACGGCCGGCGGCGCATTTGACGAAGGTATCGACCACCGCACGGCGCTCGGCGTTGGACAGCTTGTGCGCCTCGCCCAGGAAACCCAGGATGGCCAGGCCGGAAACCCCGGCTTCGACCTGGAAATCGACCAGGGTAGCGATGCTGCCGAGGTCGAGCGAACCATCGGCGTGGAAAGGCGTGGGGCAGATCGTATAGATGCCGCGGGCGGTGGACAGCGATGCGTTGGACTGTGGCATGTGAATTCCGTAATCAGACGATGGGCAGACAATGGCGAAGGTGCCGGGCCAGCCGTTGCGAGGTGCGGGCCCGAATGTTGAAAATCATTGTCGTGGAGTGTTCCAGCCCTGTCGCTTTCCTTTTTGTGCGGAATCCTTAACCTGCTGTTAATTGTCCCGGCATTTGCCTCACCGGCTTCTCACGCCGCGGCAAGCTCGACCTCTTCCGGCGGCAAGCCATAGCCTTGCACCTTGACCAGCTGGCGCAGTTCACCGATGAAGGCCTGGGTCAGTTGCGACAACGGCTCCAGCCGCACATGCACCAAATTGGCCTGCAGGATGGGCGCGCGTGCCACCGGCCGCACCACCATCTGGCTGCTGCCGGCCCAGCTGCGCACCGAGAATTCGTCCACCAGCGCCACACCCGCCCCCATCTGCACCAGCGAACAGGCGTTCTGCGGCGAGCCCACTTCCATGATGGGGCGCAGCGCCTCGTCCTCGGCCTGGTAGAAGCGGCTGACGATGCCGCCGAAAAGCGAATCCTTGTCGTAGGAAATCAGCGGGAAGGGCCGCAGGTCGGCCAGCGCCAGCGTGCCGCGCCGCGCCAGCTCGTGGTTGTACGGCAGCACGCATACCAGGCGGTTGCTGCACAGCGGCGTGACCTCCAGGTTGGGATGCTCCATCGGCAGGATGATGATGCCCAGGTCGGCTTGGCGGCTCAGCAGGCGCTCCTTGAGATAACCATAGTTGAGGCAGTGGAAGCTCAGCTTGACGTCGGGATGCCGGTTGCGGAACAGCGTGATGGCCTGCGGGATCAGCATCTGCCCGATGCTGGGACTGGAGACGATATTGAGGATGCCGCTGCGGTTGTCGGCCAGGTCGGTGGCCAGTTCGTTGACGCGCTGCACCGCCTGGTAGACGCTCTCCACCTCATGGAACAGCTTCTTGGCCTCGGGCGTGGCGTACAGCCGTCCCTTGATGCGCTCGAACAGGGCAAAGCCGACGCGCTGCTCGGTATGCGAAAGCAGGCGGCTGACTGCCGGCTGCGAGACGAACAGCAGCTGCGAAGCGCCGCTGATGGAGCCGGTGATCATCACCGCACGGAAGATTTCGATCTGACGCAGGTTCAGTGCCATAAGTCCTCGCCATGCATAACAGGATGTTAAGGGGAACCGACAAATGAGCAAGGAGCATGCCCAGCGGCCTGGAGTAAAGTTTCTGCATCGATTGTGAACCGGAAAACCCATGTCCACTCCCCTGCCCGACGGCCAGACCGTCTTCGTCATCAATCCCAACAGCACGCAGCGCGTGACCGACGGCATCGACGCCGCCATGGCGCCGCTGCGCATGGCCGGCGGCCCGGCCATCGAATGCCTGTCGCTGCAATCCGGCCCGCCGGGCATCCAGACCCAGCACGACGTCGAATCGGTGGCGCTGCCGCTGGCATCGCTGGCGCGCTCACTGGAAGCGCGTGCCGGCGCCTTTGTGATCGCCTGCTTCTCCGACCCCGGTTTGTTCGCGGTGCGCGAAGCGGTCAAGGCGCCGGTGCTGGGCATCATGGAAAGCGGCATCCTGACCGCGCTGACGCTGGGCCAGCGCTTCGGCGTGATCGCCATCCTCGATGCCTCCATCCCGCGCCACCTGCGCGCCTACGGCGCCATGGGCGTGCAATCGCGGCTGGCTGGCGAACTGGCGATCGGCCTGAACGTGACCGAGCTCTCCCAATACGAACGCACGCTGGAACGCATGACCGAGGTCGGCCGCCGGCTGCGCGACGATAAAGGCGCCGACGTGATCGTCATGGGCTGTGCCGGCATGGCGGTCTATCGCGAACCGCTGCAGCAGGCGCTGGGCATGCCGGTGGTGGAACCAAGCCAGGCAGCGGCCGCAATGGCGATTGGCCGGGTCAAGATGAACTGGCATGGAGCCTGAGATGAGCGACAACACGCAAGACCTGATCGCACAATTGCGCGCCATCGTCGGCGACGCCGGACTGGTGACGGACGCGGATGCGCAGGCGCCCTACCTGAAAGACTGGCTGGGCAAGTGGCAGGGCCGCGTGACGGTCGTCGTACGCCCGGCCGACACCGCCCAGACTGCCGAAGTGGTGCGGCTGTGCCACATCACGCACACGCCCATCGTCGCCCAGGGCGGCAACACCGGCATGAGCGGAGGCGGCACGCCGGACGACAGCGGCGCCCAGGTAATCCTCTCGACCACGCGCATGAACCGCATCCGCGAAGTCGACCCGCTCAACAACACCATGACGGTGGATGCCGGCGTGATCCTGGCCAACGCGCAGCAGGCGGCACGCGAAGCGGGCCGCTACTTTCCGCTGAGCCTGGGCGCCGAAGGCAGCTGCACGGTAGGCGGCAACCTCGCCACCAATGCCGGCGGCATCGCCGTGCTGCGCTTTGGCAACATGCGCGAGCTGGCACTGGGACTGGAAGTGGTGCTGCCCGACGGGCGCATCTGGAACGGCTTGCGCGGCCTGCGCAAGGACAATACCGGTTACGACCTGCGCGACCTCTTCATCGGTTCCGAGGGCACGCTGGGCGTGATCACCGGTGCGGTGCTCAAGCTCTTCGCCCAGCCGCATGCGCGCGCCACCGCCTGGGTCGGCGCCGACACGCTGGAGCAACTGGTCGAATTGCTGGCGCGCACCCGCGCGCGTTGCGGCGAACGGCTGGTGGCCTTCGAAATGATGTCGGCGGCCTCGCTGGCGCTGGTGCTGCAGCACGTGGCAGACACTCGTGCGCCGCTGGCACAGCCGGCTGCGTTCAACGCATTGATCGAACTGGCCGACACCGAAGACGGGGGGCTGCAGGCGATGCTGGAGGACGTACTGGGCCAGGCGCTGGAAGACGGGCTGGTGAACGATGCCATGTTCTGCGCCAGCCAGGCGCAGAGCGCGGCGCTGTGGAAACTGCGCGAGGGCATCTCGCAGGCGCAGGTGCGCGCCGGCAAGGTGGTCAAGCACGACATCGCGCTGCCGATCTCGTCGCTGGCGGCGTTCACGCAGGCAGCCGACGCCGCCATCGCCGGCGAGGACATTTCCGCCGAGATCATCAACTTCGGCCACCTGGGCGACGGCAACCTGCACTTCAACGTGATGATCCCGCTGTCGTCGACCTATGAAGAGGTCAAGCACGCCACCGCCGTCTTCAACCGGCTGGTGCACGACATGGTGGTGCGCATGAATGGCAGCATCAGTGCCGAGCATGGCGTGGGACAGTTGCGCCGCGACGAACTGCGCCACTACAAGCAGCCGCTGGAGATGGAATTGATGTTACGGATCAAGCAGGCGTTCGATCCCAACCTGATCATGAATCCGGGCAAGCTTCTCTAGGAAGCTGTTCAACGATCAGCGCAGCAGCTTGTCGATGATGGCCTGGCGGATATTGTCGATATGGCGTGCGGTCTCGGCCGCTGCCGCGGCGCCGTCGCCACGCACCAGCGCATCGAGGATGGCCATGTGTTCCAGGCAGGTGGGATGGGCGCGGTTGTCCATGCGCTTCAACGAGAACATGCGCGTCTTGCGGCGCAGCTCGACGATCATCGCTGCCAGTAGTTGGTTGTCGCAGCATTCGGTGATCAGGCCGTGCAGTTCGCCATCCAGGCGCTGGTGCTCGGGGTCGGCCGGGTCGTCGCGGCGCATGATGCCTTCGATGCGCATGCGCAGGTCTGCCGCCTGCGCGCCCGGCACCTTGCCGGCGGCACGCGCGGCCGCATCGGACTCCAGCAGCCGGCGCACATGCAGCACCTCCATGATTTCCTGCACCGTCACCAGGCGCACATACAGGCGGCCGTTGGCCTTGCGCTCCAGTACACGCTCCCCTTCCAGCCGGTGCATCGCCTCGCGCAACGGCGTGCGCGAGATGCCCAGGCGCGCGGCCAGCATGCGCTCTTGTACCGCCTCGCCCTGCTTCAATTCGCGCGAGAGGATCAGGTCGACCAGGGCTTCATAAGCCTGGTTGCCGAGGCTGCTGGCGCCGGCTTCGGGCGCGTCGATGCCGTTATCGGCATCGGCGTCGGATTCGGCTGGCATGTCGTGGCGGGCATTCATGGTGGGCAGATTTTAACCGAAAGGATCATTGTGTTTGGCACGAGTATTGCTTGAATACGATTGGTATACCAATTGTATTTATATTTGAACCAAAACGGAATAAGCTTCTTCACATGACGATCCCGCATCCTTCGCAACGTCTCTCGGCGCGCCTGGCCCAGGCCCGTCCCTCGGCCACCGGCGCCGCCTCCGAAGCCGCCCGCAGGCTGACCGCGCAAGGCCGCCGGATCATCAGCCTGGCCGAGGGCGAGCTGGACTTCGACACCCCCGCCCATATACAACAGGCGGCGATCCAGGCCATCACCGGCGGCCAGACCCGCTACACCTCGGTGGGCGGCACGCCCGCACTGAAGGTAGCGATTGTCACCAAATTCGCGCGCGACAATGGCCTCGATTACCAAATTGGTGAAGTCATCGCCGCCACCGGCGCCAAGCAGATCCTGTTCAACGCCCTGCTGGCCACGGTCGATGCTGGTGACGAAGTGATCATGGCCGCGCCGTATTGGGTGTCCTATTCGGAGATGGTGCGCATCGCCGGCGGCGAGCCCGTGGTGCTGCCGGCCTCGCCCGATGCGGACTTCAAGCTCACGCCGCAACAACTGCAGGCGGCCATCACCCCGCGCACGCGCTGGCTGATGCTGAACTCTCCCTGCAACCCCTCGGGCGCCCTGTACAGCGCCGATGAACTGCGCGCGCTGGCCGATGTGCTGCGTCCGCATCAGCAGATCATGGTGCTGGCCGACGACATCTATGAGGCGATCGTCTTCGACGGCGCCTTCTGCACCTTCGCCCAGGCCGCGCCCGACATGCATTCGCGCACGCTGACGGTGAACGGCGTCTCCAAGTCGCATGCCATGACCGGCTGGCGCCTGGGTTACGCGGGCGGTCCGCAATGGCTGATCCGGGCGCTGGAACTGCTGCAGTCGCAAAGCACCAGCAACCCCAGCTCGATCAGCCAGGCCGGCGCGCTGGCGGCGCTCGACGGCCCGCAGGACTTCCTCGACGGCTGGCGCGAACGCCTGCGCGCGCGGCGCGACATGGCACTGTCCATCCTCGGCGACGCCGCCCCCTGGCTGTCCGTGCGCAAGCCGGCCGCGGCCTTCTATCTGTATGCCGACTGCCAGGCGGCAATCGGCGCGCTCACGCCGCAAGGCCAACGGCTGGCCGACGATGCCGCGCTGGCGGCCTGGCTGCTGGAAGAAGCGGGCGTCTCGGTGGTGCCGGGCAGCGCTTTCGGCATGGCCGGCTATCTGCGCCTGGCCTATGCCACCGCCGACGACCGCCTGCGCCTGGCCTGCGAACAGATCGTGGCGGCCTGCCAGCGCCTGCAGCAGGCATGAGGATCTGACGCAATGAAGACTGTCATCCCCCCTGGCGAACACGATTACGCCATCGCCGAAGGTGCGCTGGCTTCGGCCTCGCTGCCGGCCTTCGACTGGCAGGCCGAACCGGTCGGCGAACGCTGCCTGCTGGTGCGCGTGGGACGGACCGTGGGTGTGGACACCAGCCGCATCGTTCATGCGGTGGCCGCGCTGCTGCACGAAGGCCTGGGTGCCGCCGTGCTCGATGTGGTGCCGGCCTTCACCACGGTGGCGGTGCATTTCCAGCCGGCCGCCTTCCCGCGTCGCGCCGGCCCCGCGTCGGTACAAGTCGCGCGCAAGGTGGAGCGGCTGCTCGGCAAAGGCGTGCGCGCCACCGCCGGCAGCGGCCGCGTGGTCGAGGTGCCGGCCTGCTACGGCGGCGACCATGGCCCCGACCTGGTGGAAGTGGCGCGCCGCTGCAAACTGACGCCGCAGGAAGTCATCGCCCTGCACAGCAGCAGGCCGCTGACGGTGTATGCGTTCTTCTTCTCGCCCGGCAATCCCTTCGCCGGCCCGCTCGATGCGCGCCTGGACATCCCCCGCCGCAGCACGCCGCGCACGCTGGTGCCGGCCGGCTCGGTGGGCGTGGCCGGCGGCATCACGTCGATCTACCAGAACGCCTCGCCGGGCGGCTGGAACATCATCGCGCGCACGCCGCTGAACCTGTTCGACCTCAAGGCCATGCCACCCACCCGCATGCAACCGGGCGACCTGATCCATTTCCGCCCGGTCTCGCCCGAGCAGTTCGGGCAACTGCTGGAGGCACGCCCATGAACCTGATGCACATCGACCGCGCGGGCATGTACTGCACGCTGCAAGACCTCGGGCGCTACGGCTTCCAGCAATACGGAGTGCCGGTCAACGGCCCCATGGACGAGTGGGCACACCGCGCCGCCAACGCGCTGGTGGGCAATGCGGAAGATGCAGCAGTGCTGGAATGCACGCTGACCGGCCCGGCCCTGCACTTCAGCCAGGACACGCTGGTGGCGCTGACCGGCGCCGACATGCGCGCCACCGTGGACGGCCGTGCGCTGCCGCGCCAGCGTGCGGTGATGGTGCGGCGGCAGGCGAAGATCGAACTGCTAGGTGCTGCCTGCGGCACGCGCGCCTACCTGGCCGTGCGCGGCGGCTTCGCCACCGGGGCCGTGATGGGCAGCCGCAGCACTTATGTGCGCGGACGCTTCGGCGGCATGGAGGGGCGGCCCTTGCAGCGCGGCGACCGCGTGCCGGCCTTCAGCCGCGAGCG
Organism: Herbaspirillum chlorophenolicum; assembly: GCF_001189955.1. Taxonomy (GTDB): domain Bacteria; phylum Pseudomonadota; class Gammaproteobacteria; order Burkholderiales; family Burkholderiaceae_D; genus Herbaspirillum; species Herbaspirillum chlorophenolicum. The sequence goes on from NZ_LFLT01000013.1 coordinate 17,236, forward strand.
CGGCACGCCACCGCTGGCGCTGGAGCGCACGCTGGTCTCCAGCGGCCTGAACATGGTGGCGGCTGCCGCCCTGCCCGAAGCTGCCGGCCATTGGATCGCCCCGCTCGACGCCGGTGACGGCGCACTGACGCTGCGCTGCATTCCCGGTCCGCATTGGCAGGCCTTCAGCGAGGCCGCGCGCGCGTCCTTCACCGCTCAAGCCTGGCGCATCACGCCGCAGTCCGACCGCATGGGCTATCGCCTCGATGGCGCGCCGCTGGACAAGCCGGATCTGCCTGACATGATTTCCGAAGCCACTTGCTTCGGCACCGTGCAGGTACCGGCCGGCGGCCATCCCATCGTGCTGATGGCCGACCGCCAGAGTGCCGGCGGCTATCCCAAGATCGCCTACGTAGCTGCCGCCGACCTGCCTTTACTGGCGCAAGCCGGGCCGGGCACCGCCGTACGCTTTGTGCCGCTGGCGCAAGCCCAGGCCGAGAAGCTGTGGCTGCAATGCGAAGACCGCGTGCAAGCGCTGCGCGATGCCGCGCAACGCACGCTGGCGTCCAACTGAAACCGATCCGACAAGTTCAACAAGGAGTGGCCATGCCAAGCATCGACATCAACTGCGACATGGGTGAGAGCTTCGGCGCCTGGAACATGGGCGCCGACGAGGCCATCATGCCGCACATCACCTCGGCCAACATCGCCTGCGGCTTCCACGCCGGCGACCCGGGCGTGATGCTGTCCACCGTGAAGCTGGCGCTGCGCCACGGCGTGGCGCTGGGTGCGCACCCCGGCCTGCCCGACCTGCAGGGTTTCGGCCGCCGCGAGATCGCCATGAGCCCGGCCGAGGTTTACGCACTGGTGGCGTACCAGGTAGGCGCGCTGCAAGGCATCGCCGCCACCCAGGGTGCGCGGCTGCACCACGTCAAGACCCATGGCGCGCTGTACGGCATGACCGGGAAAAACCGCGCTATGGCCGATGCCGTGGCGCAGGCGATATTCGACATCGATCCGGGGCTGCAGGTCTACGTCGCCAACCGCCACATGGCCGACGCCACGCTGGCGCTGGGCCTGAAGGCAGTCCATGAGATCTACGCCGACCGCAGCTACCAGGACGACGGCACGCTCACGCCACGCTCGCAGCCGCACGCCATGATCGAAGACCCGGCCCAGGCCGCCGCGCAAGTGCGCCAGATGGTGCTGCAAGGCACGGTGCGCGCGTTGTCCGGCAAGGATGTGCCGGTCAAGGCCGACACGCTGTGCGTGCACGGCGACCAGGCCGGCGCCACGGTATTTGCGCAACAGATCGGCACTGCACTGCGCGCCGAGGGCATCGCCATCGCCGCTACCTGATCCGCGATTTTTCAGCAGGAACTTCCGTCCTTCATTCCGCCCCGCCAACCAGAAAGGCTACGCCCATGTTTTCTCGCATCGCCCTCCCCTCCCGCCGCACCATCGCGGTGGCAGCCATGTCGCTCGGCCTGTGCGCCACCGGCGTGCTGGCGTCTTCGGCCGCCCAGGCGCAGACGCGCGGCGGCACCCTGCGCGCCATCGTGCAGCCGGAACCGCCGCTGCTCATGCTGGGCCTGAACCAGCAGATCCCCACGCAATACGTGGCCGGCAAGATCTATGAAAGCCTGCTGACCTGGTCGCCCGACCTGCAGCCGCAACCGGGCCTGGCCAAGAGCTGGGAAATTTCCAAGGACGGCAAGACCTACACCTTTACCCTGCAAAGCGGCGTGAAGTGGCACGACGGCAAGCCGTTCTCGGCCGACGACGTGGTGTTCACGCTGGACAAGTTCCTGCGCGAAGTGCATCCGCGCGCGCGCGTGATCATCAACCAGTTCGTCGCCTCGGTGAAGGCGCTGTCGCCGACCAAGGTCGAGATCAAGCTCAAGGAACCGTTCGCGCCGTTCCTGAAAGCCTTCGTCAGCGACAACATGCCTATCGTGCCCAAGCACATCTACGACGGCACCGACTACAAGAACAACCCGGCCAACCAGACCCCGATCGGCACCGGCCCGTTCAAGTTCAAGGAATGGAAGAAAGGTTCGTACATCATCCTGACGCGCAACCCGGACTACTGGCAGGCCGGCAAGCCCTATCTCGACGAGATCGTGTTCAACGTGATCCCCGACGCCGCCTCGCGCGCGGTGGCCTTCGAACGCGGCGACGTGCAGGTGCTGCGCAGCGGCGACGCCGACAACGTCGACATCAGGCGCCTCAAGGCGCTGCCCAACGTGCAGTACACCACCAAGGGCTGGGAGATGTTCGCCCAGCAGTCCTACATCCAGATGAACCAGCGCAAGCCCCCCTTCGACAACGTCAAGGTGCGCCAGGCGGTGATGGCGGCGATCAACCGCAAGTTCGTGGTGGACAACATCTTCTTCGGCCTGGGCAAGGTCGCCACCGGCCCGATCTCGTCGAACACGCCGTTCTATAGCGCTGACGTGCCGGCCTACGCCTTCGACCTGAAGAAGGCGCGCGCACTGGTGAAGGAATCCGGTGTGGACCTGTCGAAGACGCCGGTCAAGATCCTGTCCTATCCCTACGGCGCAGCCTGGGACCGCCTGGCCGAGTACACCCGCCAGAGCCTGGAGCAGATCGGCTTCAAGGTCGAGATCGAGTCGGCCGACGCCGGCACCTGGTCCAAGCGCGTCTCCGACTTCGACTTCGACCTGACCTTCAGCTTCACCTCGCAGTACGGCGATCCGGCGCTGGGCGTGTCGCGCCTGTACCTGACCCGCAACATCGTCAAGGGTTCGGCCTTCGTCAACAACCAGGGCTACAAGAACGCCGCCATGGATGAACTGTGGGACAAGGCGGCCGCAGCCACCTCCAGCGATGAACGCGCCCGTGCCTATGCCACGATCCAGAAGACCCTGGTCGAGGAAGTCGCCAACGGTTACCTGTTCGAGCTGGAAAACCCGACGCTCTACAGCGGCAAGGTGCACAACCTGGTCAAGAGTGCGATCGGCCTGAACGATACCTTCGCCGACGTCTACCTGGACAAGTAAGCACATGGAACCGGCCATGCGGCACAACCTCCGCATGGCCTCGCTGGAGTTACCGATGAAGTCTCTGTCCTTTCTCTTCGCCCGCCTGGGCAAGGCCCTGGTGGTGGTGCTGGGCGTGGTCGTGATCAACTTCCTGCTGATCCGCATGGCGCCGGGCGACCCGGCCAGCGTACTGGCCGGCGAGGCCGGTTCGTCCGATCCGGCCTACGTGGCGCAGCTGCGCCAGGAGTTCGGCCTGGACCAACCCGTGTACGTGCAGCTGGCCACCTACCTCAAGGGCGTGGCCAGGCTGGACCTCGGCTTTTCCTATCGTGAACGCCTGCCGGTGCTGGACCTGATCCTCGACCGCCTGCCGGCCACCTTGCTGCTGATGGGATGTGCCTTCGTCTTCTCGGTGGCGCTGGGCGTGCTGTTCGGTGTGATCGCTTCGCGCGCCCGCTATGCCGGCAAGCGCCCCTGGCTGGACAGCGCCATCATGAGCGCCGCGCTGCTGATCTACGCCACGCCGCAGTTCTGGCTGGCCCTGATCGCGGTGATCTTCTTCTCGCTGCACCTGGGATGGCTGCCGCCGTTCGGCATGGAAACCGTCGGCGCCGGCCTCACCGGCTGGGCCCGCGCCGGCGACATCGCCGCCCACCTGGTGCTGCCGACCGTCTCGCTGGGCTGCTTCTTCATGGCGGTGTATGCACGCCTGACGCGCGCTTCCATGCTGGAAGTGCTGGGCATGGACTTCATCAAGACGGCGCGCGCCAAGGGCGTCGCCACCGGCGAGATCATCCGCCGCCACGCGTTGCGCAATGCGCTGCTGCCGGTGGTGACCTTCGCCGGCATCCAGCTGGGCCAACTGGCCGGCGGCGCGGTGCTGACCGAGACCGTGTTCGGCTGGCCGGGCATCGGCCGCCTGATGTTCGATGCACTGATGCAGCGCGACTACCAGCTGATGCTGGGCGTGTTCCTTATGACCTCGGTGATGGTGGTGCTGTTCAACCTGCTGACCGACGTGCTGTACCGCCTGATCGACCCGCGCATCGCCGGGCACTGAAAGGAATCTCCATGACCCTGTTCTTCCGACGTTTCGCCGCCAACCGCGGCGCCCTGGCCGGCCTGGTGCTGCTGGGCATCGTGGTGCTGGTGGCTTGCCTGGCCTCGTTCTGGTACGAGGAGTCGCCGTGGGCGATGGTGGCGCAACCGCTGTTGCCGCCCTTCACCGAAGCCGGCTATCCGCTGGGTACCGACATGCTCGGCCGCGACCTGGCCGCCGGGCTGGCCTACGGTGCGCGCGTGTCACTGATGATCGGCCTGATCTCGACGCTGGTGGCGGTGCTGTTCGGCATCGTCGTGGGCGCGCTGGCGGGCTACAACGGCGGCCGCATCGACGACCTGCTGATGCGCTGCACCGAGTTCTTCCAGACTATCCCGCAGCTGGCCATGGCGATGGTGCTGGTGGCCATCTTCAAGCCGTCTTTGTATTCCATCGTGGGCGCCATTGCCGTGGTCTCGTGGCCGCCGGTGGCGCGGCTGGTGCGCTCGGAATTCATGACGCTCAAGCAGCGCGAGTTCGTGCAGGCCGCGATCGTGATCGGCCAGACGCCGGCGCGCATCATCGTGACCCAGATCCTGCCCAACGCCGCCTCGCCCATCATCGTGACCGCGTCGCTGATGACGGCCACCGCCATCCTGACCGAGTCGGCGCTGTCCTTCCTGGGACTGGGAGACCGCAACCTGATGAGCTGGGGCTACATCATCGGCGCCTCGCGCACCATGCTGCGCGAAGCCCCGCTGATGAGCCTGTGGCCGGGGCTGGCCATCATGCTCACGGTGCTGGCCATCAACCTGATCGGCGAGGGCCTGAACGACGCGCTCAACCCGCAACTGCGCAAGCGTGGAGAATGACATGAGCACCACCACCGAACACGATATCGCCACCGCTGTTGCGGTTGCCGCCGGCGACGACGCGCCGCTGCTGTCCATCCGCCACCTCAGCATCCCGCTGCCCCGGCAGGGCGACCGCAAGTACGCAGTGCGCGACATCTCCTACGATATCCATGCCGGAGAGATCGTTTGCATCGTCGGCGAATCCGGCTCGGGCAAGTCGATGAGCGCCAACGCCATCATGGGCCTGCTGCCCTCGTACCTGCGTCCTGAACAGGGCAGCATCCTGCTCGAAGGGTGCAACCTGCTGGACCGCGACGAGGACAGCCTGCGCGCGCTGCGCGGACGCGAGATGGCGATGATCTTCCAGGAGCCGTTGTCGGCGCTCAATCCGCTAATGACTGTGGGCGACCAGATTGCCGAGGTCATGCGCGTGCACAACGCTTTCCCCGGCCCCGCGCGCGAACAGCGCGTGCTGGAGCTGCTGGAGTTCGTCGGCCTGCCCGACCCTGCCACGCTGCGCCACAGCTGGCCCTTCCGCCTCTCCGGCGGGCAACGCCAGCGCGTGATGATCGCCATGGCGCTGGCGCTGGAACCCAAGCTGCTGATCGCCGACGAACCCACCACGGCGCTGGACGTGACCACGCAGGCGCAGATCCTGGCGCTGATCGCGCGCATCCAGAAGGAGCGCGGCATGGGCGTGATGTTCGTCACCCACGACTTCGGCGTGGTAGCCGAAATCGCCGACCGCGTGATCGTGATGGAAAAGGGTGAACTGGTCGAGCAAGGCACGGTGGACGAAGTGCTGAACCGTCCGCGCCACCCCTATACCCGCAAACTGATCGGTGCGGTGCCGCGCCACGGCGGCCAGGCATCGCCTGCGCGCGACGGCCAGCGCAACATCCGGCAGGTGGAAGAAAAGCCGCTGCTGCAGGTCGAAGGCCTGCGCAAGACCTATGCCGCCGGTTCCGGTTTCTGGGGCCGCAAGCGCGTGGTGCACGCGGTCGACGGCGTGAGCTTCTCGGTGCGGCGCGGCCAGACGCTGGGGGTGGTAGGCGAATCGGGTTCGGGCAAGTCGACCATCGGCAAGTGCCTGCTCAAGCTCACCGACATCGACGGCGGCAAGATCCTGTTCGGCGGCGACGATATCGCGCCGTTGAGCGAGACCCAGTTCCGTCCGCGGCGGCGCGATATCCAGATGATCTTCCAGGACCCGTTCGCCTCGCTCAATCCGCGCCACACCATCGGCCGCATCCTGTGCGACGGGCCGATGGCCGCCGGCGTGCCGCGCAAGCAAGCCGAACAGCGTGCGCGCGAACTGCTGCAACTGGTGGAACTGGACGCCTCGGCCTTCGACCGCTATCCGGCCGAGTTCTCGGGCGGCCAGCGTCAGCGCGTGGGCATTGCCCGGGCGCTGGCGATGGAACCGCAACTGATCGTAGCCGACGAGTCGGTCTCGGCACTGGATGTGTCGGTGCAGGCGCAGGTGCTGCGGCTGCTGCGCCAGCTGCAGCAGAAGCTGGGCATCGCACTGGTGTTCATCACCCACGACCTGCGGGTGGCGGCGCAGATCTGCGATTCGCTCATCGTCATGCATCGCGGCAAGATCGTTGAAGAAGGCCCGCCGCAGCAACTGTTCGAGGCGCCGCGCCACGATTACACGCGCGCGCTGATCGCGGCCATGCCCGGCGCCCATTGGGATCCGGCGCAGGCCCTGCTGGCCTGAGGTCCGGATGTGCCAAGCCCAGGTTTCCCTCTGAGGTTCTTGCCTCTTTTCCGCACCGGCGTCCTACGGCCGGTGCGGCTTTTTTTCACCTGAAAGGAATGTCCAGACATGGCGCTGTGCGTGATCGCCCAACCCATCCACCCGGTCGGCGCCGAACTGCTGCGCGCGGCCGGCATCGACGTGCTGCAATCGACCGGGGCCGAGGCGTTCGCGCAGGAATTGGCCAGCGCTGACGCCGCCATCGTGCGCGACGGCGTCAGCGCCGCCCAGCTCGATGGCGCGCCGCGCCTGCTGCTGGTGGCCAACCACGGCACCGGCACCGACAAGATCGACGTCGCCCATGCGCACAGCATCGGCATCGCAGTCAGCAACACGCCGCTGGCCAATGTGCGCGCCGTGGCCGAGCACACGCTATATCTGATGCTGGCGGCCGCGCACCAGGCGGTGACCGCCGATGCCGCCACGCGCGCCGGCAACTGGCGCTTCAAGTATGAAGGCCGCATGGTCTCGCTGTACGACAAGACGCTGGGCATCGTCGGCTTCGGCCGCATCGGCGAGCTACTGTGCGGCATGGCCGGTCGCGGACTGGGCATGCGTGTGCTGGTATGGTCGCCGCGTGCGGACGCCCTCCATGTGCGCTCCTTCGGCGCCGAGGTCGCGGCCTCCTTTGAGCAATTGCTGGCGCAGTCCGACGTGATCAGCCTGCACCGTCCGCTGCGCCCGGACACCGCGCACACGATCGATGCCAGTGCCTTGTCTCGGATGAAGCGCGACGCCATCGTCGTCAACACTTCGCGCGGCGGCCTGATCGACGAGACGGCGCTGGTCGATGCGCTACGCGCCGGCCGCATCGGCGGCGCCGGACTCGACGTGTTCGAACAGGAACCGCTGTCGCCGGCTTCGCCGCTGGCAACGCTGGCCAACGTGGTGCTGTCGCCGCACATCGCCGGTTCTTCACAGGAAGCGCTACAGGCCACGGCGACCCAGTGCGCGGGGCAGGTCATCGCCGCATTGTCGGGACAGCAGCCGGAGAGCCTGCTGGACCCTTCGGTGTGGGGACGGCGCGGCAGCGCCACGCGCGCCGCCTGATCTCATCGGCAGACGAAAAAAAACGGCGAACCGAAGTTCGCCGTTTTTCATTGTGCGGCAACGCTTACTTCTTGCGCTGCGGCGGCAGGTCGGTGCAATGCCCTTCCGCCACTTCCGCCGCCATGCCAAGCGATTCGCCCAGCGTCGGGTGCGGGTGGATGGTCTTGCCGATGTCGACCGCATCAGCGCCCATTTCGATGGCCAGTGCCACTTCACCGATCATGTCGCCGGCGTGCGTGCCGACGATGCCGCCACCGATCACGCGGTGCGTCTCGGCGTCGAACAGCAGCTTGGTGAAGCCTTCAGCGCGGCCGTTGGCGACAGCGCGACCGGAAGCGGCCCACGGGAAGTGGCCCTTCTCGATCTTGATGCCCTTGGCCTTGGCTTCGTCTTCAGTCACGCCGACCCATGCCACTTCCGGATCGGTGTAGGCCACCGACGGGATCACGCTGGCGTCGAAGAAGCTCTTCTCGCCGGCGATCACCTCGGCTGCCACGTGGCCTTCATGCACGGCCTTGTGCGCCAGCATCGGCTGGCCCACCAGGTCGCCGATGGCGAAGATGTGCGGCACGTTGGTGCGCATCTGCTTGTCGACCGGAATGAATCCGCGGTCGCCGACGATCACGCCGGCCTTGTCGGCCGAAACCTTCTTGCCGTTGGGGCTGCGGCCCACGGCCACCAGCACCAGGTCGTACAGTTGCGGCTCGGGCGCCTTGGCGCCGGCTTCAGCGGCCTCGAAGGTAACCTTGATGCCTTCGGCCAGCGCTTCCACCGCCACGGTCTTCGTCTTGACCATAACGTTGTCGAAGCGCTTCTCGTTGAACTTCTGCCAGACCTTGACCATGTCGCGGTCGGCGCCCTGCATCAGGCCGTCCATCATTTCGACCACGTCGATGCGCGCACCCAGCGTGGAGTACACGGTGGCCATTTCCAGGCCGATGATGCCGCCGCCGATGACCAGCATGCGCTTGGGCACCTGACGCAGTTCCAGCGCGCCGGTGGAGTCGACAATGCGCGGGTCTTGCGGCACGAACGGCAGGTTCACCACCGAGGAGCCGGCGGCGATGATGGCGTGCTTGAACTGCACGACCTTCTTGCTGCCGTCAGCGGCCGTCACTTCGATATGGTTGGGGCCGGCGAACTGGCCGTTGCCATTCACCACGGTAACCTTGCGCGCCTTGGCCATACCGGCCAGGCCGCCAGTCATGGTGCCGATGACCTTGTCCTTGTAGCCGCGCAGCTTGTCGATGTCGATCTCGGGCTTGCCGAAGGTGACGCCGTGGGAGGCCATGGCGGCAGTCTCGTCGATCACGGCAGCCACATGCAGCAGCGCCTTGGACGGGATGCAGCCCACGTTCAGGCAGACACCGCCCAGCGTGGCTTCCTGTTCGACGATGACGGTATTGAGGCCCAGGTCGGCTGCGCGGAAAGCGGCCGAATAACCACCGGGGCCACCGCCCAGCACCATGACGTCGCACTGCACGTCGGCGCTGCCGCCGAAGCTGGCAGCGGCCGGTGCGGATGCGGGAGCGGCGGGAGCGGCAGCAGGTGCTGGCGCAGTTGCAGGAGCCGGTGCCGCGGCGGCTGCGCCGGAAGCTTCCACCATCAGCAGCACCGAACCTTCGGCGACCTTGTCGCCGACCTTGATCTTGATTTCCTTGACCACACCCGCCGTCGACGACGGGATTTCCATGCTGGCCTTGTCGGACTCGACGGTGATCAGCGACTGGTCGACCTTGATCGTATCGCCGACCTTGACCATCACTTCGATGACTTCGACTTCCTTGAAATCCCCGATATCGGGGACCTTGACTTCAGAGAGACTCATTGTCTTGGCTCCGTTATGTTCTGTTTCGCTGCGCGCCGCCACTGGGGCGGCGCATCGACTTGATTAGAGCAAGGACTTGCGCAGGTCGCCCAGCACGTCGGCCAGGTAGGCCGAGAAACGGGCGCCCATTGCACCGTCGATGACGCGGTGGTCGTAGGACAGCGAAGTCGGCATCATCAGGCGCGGCACGAACTGCTTGCCGTCCCACACCGGTTTGGTGATCGACTTGGACAGGCCCAGGATCGCCACTTCCGGCGCGTTGATGATGGGCGTGAAGGCGGTGCCGCCGATGCCGCCCAGCGACGAGATGGTGAAGGTCGCACCCTGCATGTCGGCCGGCTTCAACTTGCCTTCGCGCGCCTGGGCCGACAGCTCGCCCATTTCGATGGCGATCTGGCTCACGCTCTTCTGGTCGGCGTTCTTGATCACCGGCACGACCAGGCCATTGGGCGTGTCCGCCGCAAAACCGATGTTGTAGAACTGCTTCAAGATCAGGTTTTCGCCCTTGGCATCCAGCGAAGAGTTGAAGGCCGGGAATTTCTTCAACGCCGAAACGCTGGCCTTGATCACGAATGCCAGCATGGTCAGCTTGACCGGCGACTTGGCCTTGGCGTAAGCGGCATTGGAAGTGACGCGGAATTCTTCCAGCTCGGTCACGTCGGCTTCGTCGAATTGCGTGACGTGCGGGATCATCACCCAGTTGCGGTGCAGGTTGGGGCCGCTGATCTTCTTGATGCGCGACAGCGGTTGCAGCTCGGTCGCGCCGAACTTGCTGAAGTCCAGCGACGGCCATGGCAACAGGTCCATGCCGGCGCCGCTGCCGTTCTTGCCCGGTGCAGCGGCAACCTGGGTCGAACCGGCCATCACGCCCTTGACGAAGTTCTGCACGTCATCCTGCAGGATGCGGCCCTTGGGGCCGGTAGCCGGCACGCGGGCGAGATCCACACCCAGTTCGCGCGCGAACTTGCGCACGGACGGCGAGGCGTGGGCCTTGCCGCCGGCGCTGGTCGCCGATGCGGTGGCGATCGCCGGCGCTGCAGCCAGTGCAGCGGCCGGTGCTGCCGCAGGCGCGGGCGCAGCGGCGGCCGGTGCAGGCGCTGCTGCCGGAGCAGCAGCAGGTGCGCCGCCGGTGGTTTCCAGCGAGGCGATGATGCTGCCCTTGGCAACCTTGTCACCCAGCTTGACCTTCAGTTCCTTGATCACGCCGGCGTGGCTGGACGGGATTTCCATGCTGGCCTTGTCGGACTCGACGGTCAGCAGCGACTGTTCGGCCTTGACCGTATCGCCGACCTTGACCATCAGCTCGATGACTTCGACTTCCTTGAAGTCGCCGATGTCGGGCACTTCGATTTCGATCACGCCGCCGGCAGCGGCTGGTGCCGGTGCAGCAGCAGGAGCCGGCGCAGGGGCCGAAGCCTGTGCCGCGGCCGGGGCGGCTGCGGCTTGCGCCGGGGCAGCGGCCGGCGCTGCGCCAGCGCCTTCGACGATCAGCAGCAGCGAGCCTTCGGCGATCTTGTCGCCGACCTTGACCTTGATTTCCTTGATCACGCCAGCCTGGCTGGAGGGGATCTCCATGCTGGCCTTGTCGGATTCGACGGTGACCAGCGACTGGTCGACCTTGACCGTGTCGCCGACCTTGACCATCACTTCAATGACTTCGACTTCCTTGAAATCGCCGATGTCCGGGACTTTTACTTCGACTTGACTCATCTGTTGCGCTCCGTTGTTCTGTTCCCTGGCCTTGGGCTGGGAGGGGTATTCGCAGAGGGGAAGGTGCTGCCGCGTGGCCATTGCATCTTAAGCCATGTTGCGGCCGCCCCTTCCCTGTTTTTCGGCTGACACTGACACGAAACATCCCCGCAATCAGGAAGCTGAAGCGGGGATGCTCGGGTCTGCGGAACTTACTGGGTCACCGGGTTCGGCTTGTTCGGGTCGATGCCGTACTTGGCAATCGCCTGCGCCACGACTTCAGGCTTGATCTTGCCTTCATCTGCCAGCGACTTCAAGGCTGCCACGGTCACGAAGTAGCGGTTCACTTCGAAGAACTCGCGCAGCTTGGCGCGGGTATCCGAACGGCCGTAGCCGTCGGTACCCAGCACCTTGTACGAACGGCCCTTCGGCACGAACGCGCGGACCTGCTCGGCATAGGTGCGCATATAGTCGGTCGAGACCACGATCGGGCCGTCGGTGCCTTCCAGCGATTGCTCGAAGTAGCTCTTCTTGGCGGTCTCGGCCGGGTGCAGCATGTTCCAGCGCTCCACATCCTGGCCTTCGCGGGCCAGCAGGGTGAACGACGGTGCGGACCAGACGTCGGCGTCGACCTTCCAGTCGTCGCGCAGCAGGTCGGCAGCGGCGATGACTTCGCGCAGGATGGTGCCCGAACCTAGCAGTTGCACGCGCAGCTTGTTCTTCTTGCCGCCTTCGTTCAGCAGGTACAGGCCCTTCAGGATGCCCTCTTCCTGGCCGGCCTTGATACCCGGATGCGCGTAGTTCTCGTTCATCACGGTGATGTAGTAGAACACGTCTTCCTGGTTGGCCACCATGCGGCGCAGGCCGTCATGGATGATCACGGCGACTTCGTGGGCGAAGGTCGGGTCGTAGGGGATGCAGTTCGGGATCGCCGAGGCGAACACATGGCTGTGGCCGTCTTCGTGCTGCAGGCCTTCACCGTTCAGGGTGGTACGGCCGGCAGTGCCGCCGATCAGGAAGCCGCGCGCGCGCATGTCGCCTGCCGCCCATGCCAGGTCGCCGATACGCTGCAGACCGAACATCGAGTAATACGTATAGAACGGAATCATGATGCGGTTGTTGGTCGAGTACGAGGTCGCCGCAGCGATCCACGAGCTCATGCCGCCCGCTTCGTTGATGCCTTCCTGCAGGATCTGGCCGGCCTTGTCTTCGCGGTAGTACATGACCTGGTCCTTGTCGACCGGTTCGTACAGCTGGCCGACCTGGCTGAAGATACCGATCTGGCGGAACAGGCCTTCCATACCGAAGGTACGGGACTCGTCGACCATGATGGGCACCACGCGCTGCCCCAGGCTGCTGTCGCGCAGCAGCGCGGTCAGCACGCGCGAGTAGGCGGCGGTGGTGGAGATTTCACGGCCTTCGGCGGTCGGCTCCAGCATTGCCTGGAACGCGGACAGCTCAGGCACCACCAGCTTCTCGTCGGCTTGCGGACGGCGCTGCGGCAGGTAGCCGCCCAGTGCCTTGCGGCGCTCGTGCAGGTATTGCATTTCCGGGGTGTCGTCGGAAGGCTTGAAGAACGGAATATCCGCCAGCTTGTCGTCCGGAATCGGCAGCTGGAAGCGGTCGCGCATGGCCTTGATGGCTTCGTCGTCCAGCTTCTTGGTGTTGTGTGCCGTGTTGCGCGCTTCGCCGGCCTTGCCGAAGCCGTAGCCCTTGATGGACTTGGCCAGGATGACGGTCGGCTGATCCTTGCTGTCCTGCGCAACCTTGAAGGCGGCGTAGATCTTGTGCGGATCGTGGCCGCCGCGGGTCAGGCGCCAGATGTCGTCGTCGGACATCTTGCTGACCATCTCCAGCAGCTTCGGATGCTTGCCGAAGAAATGCTTGCGCACGAAAGCGCCATCCTTGGCCTTGTAGTTCTGATATTCACCGTCGACGGTTTCCATCATCACCTTTTGCAGGATGCCTTCCTTGTCCTTGGCCAGCAGCTCGTCCCAGCCGCTGCCCCAGATAACCTTGACCACGTTCCAGCCGGCGCCGCGGAAGTCGGATTCCAGTTCCTGGATGATCTTGCCGTTGCCGCGCACCGGGCCGTCCAGGCGCTGCAGGTTGCAGTTGACCACGATGACCAGGTTGTTCAGCTTTTCACGGCCGGCCATGCCGATGGCGCCCATCGATTCCGGCTCGTCCATCTCGCCGTCGCCACAGAAGGCCCAGACCTTGCGGTTGTCGGTCTTGGCGATGCCGCGTGCGTGCAGGTACTTCAGGAAGCGCGCCTGGTAAATCGCCATCAAGGGCCCCAGGCCCATCGAGACGGTCGGGAACTGCCAGAATTCCGGCATCAGTTTCGGGTGCGGGTACGAAGACAGGCCCTTGCCGTCGGCTTCGCGGCGGAAATGGATCAGTTGGTCTTCGGTCAGGCGGCCTTCCAGGAAGGCGCGTGCGTAAATGCCGGGCGAGGAGTGGCCCTGGATGTACAGCAGGTCGCCGCCGTGGTCTTCGGTCGGGGCGTGCCAGAAGTGGTTGAAGCCGATACCCAGCATGTTGGCCAGCGAGGCGAACGAGGACAGGTGGCCGCCGAGGTCGCCGTCGACGCGGTTGGCCTTGACCACCATGGCCATGGCGTTCCAGCGCATCCACGAGCGCAGGCGCTCTTCGTATTCGAGGTTGCCGGGGCAGTGCTCGCCCTGGTCGGCGGGGATGGTGTTGACGTAGGCGGTATTGCTGGAAAACGGGATGTGCGCGCCGCGGCGGCGGGCCAGGTCGACCATGCGCTCCATCAGGTAGTGGGCGCGGTCCGGACCTTCCTTCTCGATCACGGCTTCGAGGGCGTCAAGCCACTCCTGGGTTTCCATCACGTCGGGATCGTTGGCGGCCTGCGCCAGGACTTGGTCGATTTGGGCTGACATGTCATGTCTCCTGTTTGTTGAAGGCCCCTGCCAGATCTGATGGACTGGCCGGGTCGGTCGGGTCATTCAGTGCAAATAGCCGCCGGCGATGATGCGCGGAAAACACTAATGTACGGTCTTCCAGCCGTGTGGACGACGCATTTTATCAGGGATTTTTTAATTTTCAAATTACGATAACTGATTTCATAATACGAAATTATGCTGCAAAGCGGCATGAACAGGGGCTTTCCAGCGACCGTATTTTTACTGTCAGGACGATACGAAGGGTGTTTTTTGCCATGTTTGCAATGCCGCAAAATGGCGCTTTATCATCCTGTTCAGGCTATCGAAAAGGCGCAACAGCTGTGCCGGATCACCAGAAAAAATATTAAAAAGACAATTAAATTTGCCCGAACAAAGTGGGCAGGAGGATAGATACCGCCCCAATCCCATTCACGGGATGAGGCCGGTTCTCTATATAGATAGCAGATAGGCGTGAGATGGCCGGCTTCGGGCCGGCACGAACGGATCAGACGCTGATATTGCCCAGCGTGCTGGCGCGATAGGCAGCGACGAAGGTGTCGAAGTCGCCGGTCTGGGTGCGCTCGATTTCGCGCTGGGCGTCCAGCGAAGCCTGGGCGATGGCGACAAAGCCGGCGGTCTGCTCCGCCGTCAGCGGATCGGCCAGCAGTTGCTCGGCCTGTGCCGCACTGTTTTGCAAGGCCCAGGCCGGGAAGGAATTGCCGGCAGCGCGGATCTCGCGCAGCACCCGCGCCGACGGCGTGGCGTCGGCGTCGGCCAGCTTGGCGCGCTGGGCGGCCATGCTATCGCGGTGGACGCTGCCGCCGATCTGCTTATCCAGCAGCTCGGCCACCGGCGCCATGCGCTCCAGCAGCTGCTCGCCCCACTCCCTCAGTCCGATGGCGCGGCCCTTGAACTGCAATTGCAAGCCGGGCTGGCGTCCCTGCTTGACCGTCGCCATGAAGTTGGCGCGGTTCTCCACGCCCTCCTCGTCCGAAGTCAGGCAGCTGTCATCGAAGGCCAGGAAGTGCAGGAACACGTCGAGGAAACGCGCCGTCTGCAGGTTGATGCCCAGCGGATCGAACGGATCGATGTCCATGCAGCGCACTTCCACATACTGCACGCCGCGCGCCGACAGGGCCTGCACCGGACGTTCGCCGCTGTAGATGACGCGCTTGGGGCGGATCGACGAGTAAAACTCGTTCTCGATCTGCAGGATGTTGGTGTTGATCTGCACCCATTCGCCGTCGCGCTTGGTGCCGATCGCCTCGTAAGGCGGATACGGCTCGCTGACGGCATGCGCCAGGCTGCGGATGTAGGCCGGCAGGTTGTTGTAGTGCGGGGTGATGTTGGCCTGGGCGTTGTTCTGGTAACCCAGGTCGCTCATGCGCAGGCTGGTGCCATAGGGCAGGTAGAGCGTGTCGTCGGACAGCGTCTCCAGCTGGTGCGGGCGGCCGCGCAGGAAATTGGTCGCCACCGCCGGCGAGGCACCGAACAGGTACATCAGGAGCCAGCTGTAGCGGCGGAAGTTGCGGATCAATGCGATGTAGCGCTCCGACTGGTAGTCGCGGCGCGAAACCGAGGCGTCGATGCCGCGGTCGCTTTCGCGCAGCACATCCCATACGCCTTCATTCAACGAAAAGTTGTAATGGATACCGGCGATGCACTGCATGGTGCGACCGTAGCGCAGCGCCAGGCCGCGGCGGTAGACGTGCTTCAACATGCCGATGTGCGAACTGCCATACCAAGCGATGGGAATCTCATTCTCCGGCGGCAGCACGCAGGGCATCGATGCATTCCACAGCAGCTCGCCGCCCAGCCGGGTATGGACGAAGCGGTGAATTTCATCCAGGCGCTGCAGGGCCGTGGCGATATCCGGCTCGGCGGGCGTGATGAATTCCAGCAGCGACTCGGAGTAATCGGTAGTGATCAGGTCATTGGTCAGCGCCGAACCCAGCGCCGGCGGATGCGGCGTATGGGCCAGTTGCCCGTGGCGGTCGACCCGCAGCGTTTCCCGTTCCACGCCGCGCAAACCCTGGCCGAGCAGCGCGATGTGTTGCGGGCTGGCAAGCTGTTGCAGGCGTTGGTTCAGCAAATCGGTCATGCGGGCGTCCTTCAAAAAAGATGTCGTTGCGCTTTGGTTGCGGGAGCATAACCGAAATTGAAATTCCCCGTCGTGCACGCGGCAAAATGCCCGCATTGTGGAACCGGGGGTATTTTCATTGCATGAAAAGCAACCCCTTTCGATCGGGCGCCGGATCGTCGCCCGGCTGCGCTGGCTTTATAATCATGGGTTCGGCGCTTCATGCGCTTTCATCGCCCCCGGCGCAGCCCGGGTGCTTTCGCCACCGCCCTGTCTCTACCTATTCGCCATGCCAGCTCAACTGATCGACGGAAACCTGCTCTCCCAACAACTGCGCGCCGACGTTGCCAAACGTGCCGCCGCCCTGACCGCCCAAGGCAAGCAGCCCGGCCTGGCGGTGATCCTGGTCGGCGACAGCCCGGCATCTCAGGTCTATGTGCGCAACAAGGTCAAGGCCTGCGAAGACAATGGCCTGTATTCGGTGCTGGAAAAGTATGAAGCCTCGCTGACCGAAGCCGAACTGCTGGCGCGCATCGATGCCTTGAACCAGGATCCGAAGATCAACGGCATCCTGGTGCAACTGCCGCTGCCGGCCCACATCGATTCGCACAAGGTGATCGAAGCCATTGCGCCCGAGAAGGATGTGGACGGCTTCCACATCAGCAACGCCGGCCTGCTGATGACCGGCCAGCCGCTGTTCCGTCCCTGCACCCCGTACGGCGTGATGAAGATGCTGGAGTCGATCAGCTATCCCGTGCGCGGCGCCAACGCCGTCGTGGTCGGCGCCTCCAACATCGTCGGCAAGCCGCAGGCGATGTTGCTCTTGCAAGCCGGCGCCACCGTCACCATCTGTAATTCCAAGACCCGTGACCTCGGCGCCCATACCCGCAATGCCGACATCCTGGTGGTGGCTACCGGCCGCCGCAACATCGTCACTGCCGACATGGTCAAACCGGGCGCCGTGGTGCTCGACGTCGGCATGAACCGCGACGACAACGGCAAGCTGTGCGGCGACGTCGACTTCGCCAACGTGAAGGAAGTCGCCGGCTATATCACCCCGGTGCCGGGCGGCGTCGGCCCGATGACCATCACCATGCTGCTGGTCAACACCATCGAGGCCGCCGAGCGCACCTGAGGTATTGAATGTAATCGCGCCTTTGCACCGTGCGGGGCGCACTGAATGAAACGAGAGCCCATGACCACCGACATCGCCGCCAATCCCCTGCTCGACTTCTCGGGCTATGCCCAGTTCGACGCCATCAAGCCGGAACACGTCACCCCGGCCCTGGACAAGCTGCTGGCCGACGCCGGCCGCCTGGTGACCGAACTGGAAGCGCCGATGGCCGAGGTCACCTGGGACAACTTCGTCGAACCGCTGGAATCCGCCACCGAAAAGCTGGGCCGCGCCTGGAGCGTGGTCGGCCACCTGAACTCGGTAATGGATACGCCCGCGCTGCGCGCCACTTACAACGAGAACCAGCCGCGCCTGGTCGAATTCTGGACCGGCCTGGGCCAGAACCTGGCGCTGTTCGAAAAGTACAAGGCATTGCAGGCCAGCCCTGCTTTCGCATCGCTGTCGGCCGCGCGCCGCAAGGTGGTGGACAACGCCGTGCGCGACTTCCGCCTGTCCGGCGCCGAGCTGCCGGACAACAAGAAGGAACGCTTCGCCGAGATCCAGGAAAAGCAGGCGGCGCTGACCACCCGCTTCTCCGAAAACGTGCTGGATGCCACCAACGACTTCGGCCTGTTCGTGGAAGACGAGGCCGAACTCTCCGGCCTGCCCGACGATGTGAAACAAGCCGCGCGCGCCGCCGCCGAGAAAGACGGCAAGCCGGGCTTCAAGTTCACGCTGCACTTCCCTTCCTACTTTCCGGTGCTGCAGTACGCCGACAACCGCGCGCTGCGCGAAAAGATCTATCGCGCCAATGCCACCAAGGCATCGGAGCTGGGCGCCAAGCCGCAATGGGACAACAGCGCCAACATCGACGACATCCTGAAGCTGCGCAAGGAAGAGGCCCAACTGCTGGGCTACGCCAACTTCGCCGAAGTCTCGCTGGTGGCCAAGATGGCGCAATCGCCGGCCGAAGTGGTCGCCTTCCTCGAAGACCTGGGCCGCCGCGCGCGCCCCTTCGGTGAAAAGGACTACGCGGAACTGAAGACCTTCGCCAAGGAAAAGCTGGGCCTGGACACGCTGGAAGCCTGGGACAGCACCTACGCTTCCGAGAAGCTGCGCGAACAGCGCTACGCCTTCTCCGAACAGGAAGTGAAGCAGTACTTCCCCGAGCCCAAGGTGGTGGGCGGCCTGTTCCAGGTCGCACAGCAGCTGTTCGGCGTGACCATCAAACCGGACACCGCGCCGGTGTGGCACAAGGACGTGAAGTTCTTCCGCATCGAACGCGATGGCCAGTTGGTCGGCCAGTTCTACCTCGACCTGTATGCGCGCAGCGGCAAGCGCGGCGGCGCCTGGATGGACGACGCCCGCGCCCGCCGCCTGACCGCCAGCGGCGTGCAGACGCCGATCGCCTACCTGGTATGCAACTTCACCGAACCGGCGGTAGTAGACGGCGTGGCCAAGCCGGCGCTGTTCACGCACGACGAAGTCATCACGCTGTTCCACGAGTTCGGCCACGGCCTGCACCACATGCTCACGCAAGTCGATGAAGTCGGCGTGTCCGGCATCTCGGGCGTGGAATGGGATGCGGTGGAACTGCCCTCGCAGTTCATGGAAAACTTCTGCTGGGAGTGGGATGTGCTGCAGCACCTCTCCGCACATGCCGAGACCGGCGAACCGCTGCCGCGCGCGCTGTACGACAAGATGATCGCCGCCAAGAACTTCCAGTCCGGCCTGCAGATGCTGCGCCAGGTGGAATTCTCGCTGTTCGACATGCTGATCCACCACGAATATGAAGTAGGCGGCGGCAAGACCGTGCAGCAGTTGTTGAACGAGCTGCGCGACCGCGTCGCCGTGATCCGTCCGCCCGAGTTCAACCGCTTCCAGCACTCGTTCTCGCACATCTTCGCCGGCGGTTACGCGGCGGGCTATTACAGCTACAAGTGGGCCGAAGTGTTGTCGGCCGACGCCTACAGCGCGTTTGAAGAAGCCGCTGCCGGCGGCGGGAATGTAGTGTCGATTGAAACCGGCCGCCGCTTCCAGCAGGAAATCCTGGCCGTGGGTGGTTCGCGCCCGGCGATCGAGTCGTTCAAGGCCTTCCGCGGCCGTGAACCGAGCATCGATGCGCTGCTGCGGCATAGCGGCATGGCCGCCTGATCCATCCCGCGATCATGGTTCGACGGCCTGCCCTGCGGCAGGCCGTTTTTCCTTACGAAACTGGTACTGTGCATGGCAGTGCCCGCTGCGAACCACTATACTTCCGCCATGACCCGCATCGACTTCCATAGCAACGTCCCGCAAAAGCTCGCCTATGTCTGCCGCCTGGTGCGCAAGGCGCGCAGCGCCGGCACCCAGATCGTGCTGCGCGTGCGCGACCGCAACGAACTGCAGCAGCTCGACCAGGCGCTGTGGACCTTTTCCGAGCAGGATTTCCTGCCGCACGTGACCGCCGGCGATCCGCTGGCCGCGCAAACCCCGATCATCCTGACCGCCAGCGACGATGTCGAGCTGCCGCACCATCAGGTGCTGATCAACCTGTCGGGCGAAACACCGGCCCATTTCGCGCGCTTCGAGCGCATGCTGGAAATCATTTCCGACGACGACGCCGACCGCGCCGCCGGCCGCGAACGCTACCGTTTCTACAAGGAACGCGGCTATCCGCTCTCCCACTTCGTGGCCAGCTAAACAGCCAGTGCATGCCATGAACCACGACGACAACAGCATCCCGCTCCTGACCGAGGTCATCCCGATGGCACCGCCGCAGGCCGTACCGGCGCATGCAGGAAACACCGGCCCGGATTACGGCGCAGCAGCCCAATCTGGTGCCTTCTGGCAACCGTCGGCACCGGCCGGCTACCAGGTGCAACCCTTGCCCGAAGTGGCCAGCCCGAGCGCCGAACAGTACCGCCAATTGGAACAGGAAATCAGCGAAAACGTCCTGCAAAACCTGCTGGCGCAAGCCGATTCCGTCCTGCAGCAACACCTGCAAGACCAGATGGCAGTGGTGCTGGACAATATCTCCGACATCCTGACGCAGCGCGTCAAGGAAAGCCTGCACCAGGCGCTGGCGGAAACCGTGACCCGCGCGGTGGCCGAGGAGATGGCCCGATTCTCATCTTCAAAAAATTAAACATTCCCCACAATTTCTTTGTTTTTTAAATAAACAAAGCTTCATCGCTTAATACCTGGAAAAATTCTTTGCCAGTATTGAATACATTGGCAATCGAGAAATTCTTACAATGCTGCTATCTGTTGGCAGCACGGCGTCGCCATGCTCCAGACCACGCATAAACCGGGAGAATGAGATGAAAGTGATCGTATTGGGCGCAGGCATTATCGGGACAGCTTCCGCCTGGTTCCTCCAGAAAGAAGGCTACGACGTCACTGTCATCGAACGCCAGCCCGGCGCAGCGCAGGAAACCAGCTTCGCCAACGGCTGCCAGATCTCCGTCTCGCACGCCGAGCCGTGGGCCAACCCGGCGGCGCCGATGAAGGTGCTCAAGTGGCTGGGCAAGGAAGATGCCCCGCTGCTGTACCGCTTCCGTCCCGAGTGGCTGCAATGGAAGTGGGCTGTCAGCTTCCTGCGCGAATGCACCGCCGCCCGCACCGACGAGAACATCCGCAATATCGTCGCCCTGTGCGAATACAGCCGCCAGACCCTGCAGGCCGTGCGCGCCGAAACCGGCATCCAGTACGACCACCTGACCCGCGGCATCCTGCACTTCTATACCGAGGAAAAGGAATTCCAGGAATCCCTGCCGGCCGCCAAGCTGATGCGCGACCTGGGTTGCCCGCGCGAATCGATCGGCGCCGACGAAGTGGTAAAGATCGAACCGGCGCTGGCCTCGATCCGCGACAAGATCGTCGGCGGCGACTTCACTGCCACCGATGAATCCGGCGACGTCTACAAGCTGACCACCGGCCTGGCCCAAAAGGCCGAGGAAGCCGGCACGCAGTTCCGCTTTTCCACCACCATCACCCGCCTGATCACCGAAGGCGCGGGCGCTTCGGCGCGCGTGACCGGGGTCGAGATCATCAATCCGGACGGCCGCCATGAAGTCTTGAAGGCCGATGCCTTCGTGGTCGCCATGGGCAGCTTCTCGCAACCGCTGGTCAAGCCGCTGGGGATCGACCTGCTGCTCTACCCAGGCAAGGGCTATTCGGCCACCTACAAGGTCATCAACCCTGATGCCGCACCTACCGTCTCGCTGACCGACGACGGCTACAAGCTGGTGGTTTCACGCCTGGGCGACCGCCTGCGCGTGGCCGGCACCTGCGAACTGAACGGCTATACCCGCGAACTCAACACCACCCGCTGCGAAGCCATCACTCGCCGCACCCAGGAACTGTTCCCGGATGGCTGCGATTATGAGAATCCGGTCTACTGGACCGGCCTGCGCCCGTTGACGCCGTCCAACGTCCCCTATGTGGGCAAGACCAAGTTCAGCAACCTGTACCTGAATACCGGCCATGGCACCCTGGGCTGGACCATGGGCTGCGGCTCCGGCCGCGCCATCGCCGAAATCGTCGCCGGCCGCGTGCCGGAGATCGACTTCGCCTTCACCGGCCTGCCGCGCTGGAACCGCGGCCCGGCCGTGGTACAGCAAGCCGCCTGACGATACGTAACGTTTCATCCTTCACTGTTGTTGTTGTCCCTCGCGGGCCGGTTTCACCGGTCCGCTTTTTTATTGCCTGTTTGATTTCCCTCATACGGTCGCCACGCAGCGTACCCGAGGCAGCAGGTGCGCTTACATTTGCTGACATCCCCTTGGTGTAGAATCGATTGCTTGCCTCGCGCGCTGCGCGGGCCTACGCTCGGGAACCAACTCAGCTCATCCGCACGCTTTGGTCGTCTTCAGGCGCTTTCTGCGGTTGATTTTTCCCGATTCGACTCCATCTGGCAGATATCTGCCATGCCGCTGGCCAACATTGACCCAGCGGCTCGCAACATCAAGAGGACCATGCAATGAAGTGGGTAATCGTCTTTATTTACCTGTTTTCGATCTTTTTCATCCATTTCCGCGGACGCGTGCGGCTGCCCTTCCTGCGCCAGTTCTTCGACCACTCGTCGATCATGTCGCCGATCAACCTGTTCATGTACGCCTTCTCGCGCGTACCGGCGATACCCTATCCATCTGTGCGCGAATTCAAGGATTTGGCCATCATCGATGAGAATTGGGAAACCATCCGCGACGAGGCCGTGGCGCTGCAGAACCTGGCCAAGATCAAGGCCGCCGAGAAAAACGACGATGCCGGCTTCAACTCCTTCTTCAAGGCCGGCTGGAAGCGCTTCTACCTGAAGTGGTACAACGCCAGCCACCCTTCCGCCGAGAAATTCTGCCCCAAGACCGTCGAGATCCTGCGCCGCATTCCCAGCGTGAAGGCAGCCATGTTCGCCGAGCTGGCGCCGGGCGGCACGCTCAATCCGCACCGCGACCCCTATGCCGGTTCGCTGCGCTACCACCTGGGCCTGGTCACACCCAACGACGACCGCTGCTTCATCGAAGTCGACGGCCAGCGCTATAGCTGGCGTGACGGCCAAAGCGTAGTGTTCGATGAGACCTTCATCCACTGGGCGCAAAACGGCGCCGAGACGAACCGTATCATCCTGTTCTGCGATGTCGAACGCCCGCTGCGCTACCGCTGGGCCGAGGCCATCAACGGCTTCCTGGGCCGCACCATGATGACCGCCGCCGCTTCCCCCAATGAAACCGGCGACCAGACCGGCCGCGTCAACAAACTGTTCCGCTTCGTCTGGCTGGCCGGCCAGTATCGCCGCCGCTTCAAGAAATGGAACAAGACCGTCTACCGCATCACCAAATTCGCATTGATCATCGGCATTGCACTACTGATCATCTACGCCTGACCAGTGCGAAACTGAAAACGATATAAAAAAAATCGCCGGCATATGACCGGCGATTTTTTTTGCACTGCATTTTGCTGCGCCTGCATCATGCCGGAGAGAGAACAAACTCTCACAAATCATCACAAACACAGCCAGGACGCGGCTTTCAGACTTCCCCTTATGCCCAGCAAGCATTAGCAAAAGTCAAAAGACTATCAAATAAGCCCGTAAGTATGACTCACTTGAAAACAAAATTTCCAAGTGGAAATGAATTAAATATTTTCGATTTCAAACTGCAGAAACTGCTTCATCCCAGCGCGTTCGAGCGTGTAAAATCATCTCGCTTCCCTGCTTGATTCATGGCGTGATTCTTGCATTAGTGCCGATACATTGCGCGAATGGCGAAGCACCAAATCCGAGTACCGACCATACATAGAACAATGGGCTCATGCAGGACATCGATAACGAGATGAAGAAACCGCTGCTCAAGCATCTGGTAGAGATCACTGCCCACCGGGAGCACTCCCGCTTGGCGCTCTCCGTCATCTCGGCGTTGTACCAGCTGACCAATGTGCAGGAAATCCGCATGCTTGATATCTTCAACATGCGCGAAACCCACTATGTCCAGGAAAAAATGGTGATCCGCGACGGTGAAGTCCACACCATCGACGAACACACCAGCGACGACCCCAAGGAACCCCTCTCCAGCTACCCGGCGATGATGGCCTGCATCCGCAACCATCTCAACGAGTATCTCGAAACCACCGAGGACGGCGAGCACATCCTCTGGCTGCCGGTATGGCTGCACGGGAAGATGAATTCCTGCGTCGAAATTCGCAGCGCCAAAGCCTTCGAGACGCAGATGCTGGATGTCATCCATGGCATCTTCCATGTTTTCTGCAATTACCAGAGCCTGCTCGACTACAGCGAGCGCGATGCCTTGACCGGCCTGTTCAACCGCAAGACCTTCGACGAACAGTTCACCAAATACGCCTTCGCCATCGCCCCGCATGAAGCGCATTCGCTGGAAAAGAACGACCGCCGCCATGATGACGACCTGGACGAGGCCAAGGGCCATTGGCTGGCCGTAGTCGACATCGACCACTTCAAACAGGTCAACGACCGTTACGGCCACCTGTACGGCGATGAAGTGCTGATCCTGATGGCCAACATCCTGCGCGCCTCCTTCCGCAGCCACGACCGCATCTTCCGTTTCGGCGGCGAAGAGTTCGTCATCCTGCTGCGCTCGACCACCTTGACCGACGCCCGCAAGATCTTCGACCGCTTCCGCCAGAACGTGCAGGAATACGATTTTCCGCAAGTCGGCAAGGTCACGGTCAGCCTCGGCTTTGTCGGCATTTCGCGCGAAACGCCCGTGGTCATCCTCGGCCACGCCGACCAGTCGCTGTACCACGCCAAGAAAAACGGCCGCAACCGCATCTGCTTCTACGAAGAACTGGTCAATTCCGGCGTGCTGCATTCCGGTATCACTACCAACGATACCGTCGAATTCTTCTGACGCCGCCAATCCCGGAAAACGCATCCACGGCCGCCTTCAAGGCGGCTTTTTTCTTTTCCGCCCCCGCAGAATTTTGCTCGCCAATGCATCGCCGGAGCCGGGCCGTTTCGTACGCGGTGGCGTGCCTCAGGATCGCATCCGGGGACTCATGCGTTTGGCGCATCCGCCCATGTTTTAAAAGCATGAGACATCGCAATTCGGCTTTCGTATGATCGCTGCGTTCCTCACCATCAATGTGGGACCGGCCGTTTCGACGCGCCATCAAAACAACGAGAGCAAGCCGCGAAACGGACTTACAAACTGTCACCAGGAGACTTCAAATGCAGCAGGCAAAATTCAAACAAATCGGCGCTGTCATGATCATGTCCGCAGCTTTCGCCGCCTTGAGCATATCGGCGCAAGCGCAGGATAAAAAACCCAACGTAGTGGTCATCGGCACCGGTGGCACCATCGCCGGCGCCGGCGCTTCCAGCGTCAACACTGCGGCCTACCAATCGGCCGTGGTACCGGTCGACAAAATCATCGCCGCCGTACCGGAAGTGTCGAAGATCGCCAATGTCCGCGGCGAACAGATTTTCCAGATCGGCAGCGAAAGCTTCAATGACGAACGCCTGCTGAAGCTGGGCAAGCGCGTCTCCGAACTGCTCAAGCAAAGCGATGTGGACGGCATCGTGATCACCCACGGCACCGACACCATCGAAGAGACCGCGTACTTCCTCAACCTGGTGCTGAAGAGCGAGAAGCCGGTGGTCGTGGTCGGCTCGATGCGCCCCGGTACCGCGCTGGGCGCGGACGGCGCACTGAATCTGTATGACGCGGTGCTGGTCGCAGGCAGCAAGGAAGCTGCCGGCAAGGGCACGCTGGTGGTGATGAATGACGAAATCCACTCCGGCCGCGACGTCACCAAGAGCAACTCGTTCAAGGTCGAGACCTTCCGTTCGCCGTACGGTCCGCTGGGCTACGTGGTCGAAAACAAGCTGACGTTCTACCGCCTGCCGGCCCGTCCGCACACCACCCAGACCGAGTTCGACATCGACAAGATCAACAGCCTGCCGCGCGTGGACATTGCCTACAACTACGGCAACGTCAGCCGCGCCGCCTATGACGCCTTCGTCAACGCCGGCGCCAAGGCCATCATCCATGATGGTACCGGCAACGGCAGCGTGGCCGAGCAGATCGTGCCTGTGCTGCAGGAAGTCCGCAGCAAGGGTGTGCAAGTCATTCGCGCCACCCGCACCGGCAGCGGTGTCGTGATCCGCAACGGCGAGCAGCCTGACGACAAGTACGACTGGGTTGTCACCGACGACCAGAATGCCCAGAAGGCCCGCATCCTGGCCGAACTGGCGCTGACCAAAACCAACGACTCCAAGGAACTGCAACAGATCATGTGGAAGTACTGATCTGCAATCCTTGGCGCGAACCGGCGCAGACCGGGCTGATTCGAGTTGTTGCAACAAACTGAGGTCTTCTCAGTTCCCTCTTTGCCCCGCTCCGGCGGGGCTTTTTTCGTCTTCATCCTTTTGGCCTTTGCCCCGCTCCGGCAATCGGGCCAGGCTTCCCCTGAGGCAATGCCCGCCCTTCCCTCGCTTCGGAACATTCCCTCTTGCGGCGCAGTCTCATCAGACTTGACCCAGAGGAGATCGCCATGGACAAACGGCTTGCCTTGCTGACAAGCATCGCTGAACTGAAGAGCTCCCACGACGAAGCGGCCATGATGCTGTCGCACATCATGCTCAGCGTCATCCGCACCGCCAGGCACGAAGATGACGGGCCGCCGCTGAAGTCGGTACGCCAATACCGCAAAGCCATCAAGGAACTCAAGATACAGTGCCTGCAGGTGGAAATGATCCTGGCCGAAATGGAGATCCCACGGCACGTCCATTGACATGCGCCGGCCCGCTCCGGCAGGCTGCGCGCATCAAAACGGCAAAAGGCGATGCGTGGTATAACTATCGTCCTCGCAGGCATGGCCTGATCCACATGCAGCGCGCCATGCCCGCCCATCGACAAGACACCGCCAGAGCTGTTGCCATCACCATTATTTCCGCCCGCCGCGCAAGCTACAACCGCCGCCGCCGGCATCCCTGAAACTCCTGACGAACGAGGATTGCACATGTATAAGGACGTACAACTTTTCATCAACGGCGAATGGACCGCCAGCGTTTCCGGCCGCACCATTGACGTCGTCAACCCGGCTACCGAAGAAGTGATCGGCAAGATCGCCCACGCCGGCCGCGAAGACCTTGACCGCGCGCTGGAAGCCGCCAAGAAGGGCTTCGACGTATGGCGCAATATCTCCGCCTTCGAGCGTTCGAAGATCATGCGCCGCGCCGCCAATCTCCTGCGCGAGCGCGCCGACGAGATCGCCCGCCTCATGACGCTGGAGCAAGGCAAGCCAGTCGCGGAAGCCAAGATGGAAACCCTGGGTGCGGCCGACACCATCGACTGGTTCGCCGAAGAAGCCCGCCGCACTTACGGCCGCTTGGTGCCGGCGCGCGTGCCGGGCGCCTACCAGATGGTGATCAAGGAGCCGGTTGGCCCCGTCGCAGCCTTCACGCCGTGGAACTTCCCGATCAACCAGGTGGTGCGCAAGCTGTCGACCGCGCTGGCCGCAGGCTGCTCCATTATCGTCAAGGCGCCGGAAGAGACGCCGGCCTCCCCGGCCGAACTGATCCGCGCCTATGCCGATGCAGGCGTGCCGGCGGGCGTCATCAACCTGGTCTACGGCGTGCCGGCCGAGATCTCGGAATACCTGATCCCGCATCCGGTGATCAAGAAGATTTCCTTCACCGGCTCCACTCCGGTGGGCAAGCAACTGGCTGCGCTGGCCGGCCTGCATATGAAGCGCGCCACCATGGAGCTGGGCGGCCACGCCCCGGCCATGGTGTTCGACGATGCCGATATCGACACCGCAGCCAAGCAACTGGCCGCCGCCAAGTTCCGCAATGCCGGCCAGGTGTGCGTCTCGCCGACCCGCTTCCTGGTGCAGAAGAACGTCTTCAACGCTTTCGTCGACAAGTTCGTCACCTACGCCGAACAGCTGAAGGTCGGCAACGGCATGGAAGCCGGCATCACCATGGGTCCGGTGGCCAACAAGCGCCGCATCCCGGCGCTGGAATCCCTGATCGACGATGCCGTTTCGCAAGGCGCGCAACTGCGCACCGGCGGCAAGCGCATCGGCGACAAGGGCTACTTCTTCCAGCCCACCGTGCTGACCAACATCCCGCTGTCGGCCCGCGTGATGAACGACGAGCCCTTCGGCCCGCTGGCGCTGATCAACCCGTTCGACACACTGGATGAAGTGATCGAGGAAGCCAACCGCCTGCCCTTCGGCCTGGCAGCCTACGCCTTTGCCAAGTCGGCGCACACCAAGCACGCACTGGCGGCGCGCGTGGAAAGCGGCATGCTGACCATCAACCACCTGGGCCTGGCGATCCCTGAACTGCCGTTCGGCGGCATCAAGGACAGCGGCTACGGTTCCGAAGGCGGCACCGAGGCGATCGATGCCTATGTCAACACCAAGCTGGTGACCCAGTTGGATGTCTGATCGGGACGGATGAAATGAAAATGGCGAACCGAAATCCGGTTCGCCATTTTTTTGCTGATTTCTTTACAGGGATACGTTTATTCTTCCCCGCCTGACGGCGGCACCAGGATATCCCGGCTGCCGTTGCGCGACATGGCCGACAACACCCCCGCCGTCTCCATCTGCTCCACTAGCCGCGCAGCGCGGTTGTAGCCGATGCGGAACTGGCGCTGCACCGACGAAATGGAAGCGCGGCGCGACTTCAGCACAAAGGCCACCGCCTCGTCATACAGCGGATCGGATTCCGGATCGGGCATGTCGCTGCCGAACATGTCCCCTTGCGCCGCATCTTCCGCGATAGGCGGCGCAAGAATTTCCTCGATATAACGCGGCTCGCCGAAAGACTTCAGGTATTCCACCACGCGGTGCACCTCCTCGTCGGAAACGAAGGCGCCATGCACGCGCTGCGGATAACCCGAGCCGGGCGGTAGGAACAGCATGTCGCCATGCCCCAGCAGCGACTCCGCGCCCATCTGGTCGAGCACGGTGCGCGAGTCGATCTTGGACGACACCTGGAAGGCCACGCGGGTCGGAATGTTAGCCTTGATCAAGCCGGTGATCACGTCCACCGAAGGCCGCTGCGTAGCCAGGATCAAGTGAATGCCGGCGGCGCGCGCCTTTTGCGCCAGGCGGGCGATCAGCTCTTCCACCTTCTTGCCGACCACCATCATCAGGTCGGCCAGCTCGTCGATGACGATCACGATGGTGGGCAGCTTGTCCAGCGGTTCGGGCGCATCCGGCGTCAGGCTGAACGGGTTGGGGATCTTTTCGCCGCGCGCGTGGGCATCGTCGATCTTCTGGTTGTAGCCGGCCAAATTGCGCACGCCCAGCTTCGACATTTTCTTGTAGCGGCGCTCCATCTCATCCACTGCCCAGTTCAGCGCATGCGCGGCTTCGCGCATGTCGGTCACCACCGGCGCCAGCAAATGCGGAATGCCTTCATAGATCGACAGTTCCAGCATCTTGGGGTCGATCATGATCATGCGCACTTCTTCCGGCGTAGCTTTGTACAGCAGCGAAAGGATCATGGCATTGATCGCCACCGACTTGCCCGAACCGGTGGTGCCGGCCACCAGCATGTGCGGCGCACGCGCCAGGTCGGTGACCACCGGCGTGCCGGTGATGTCCTTGCCCATGGCCAGCGTCAGCAGCGAAGACGATTTGCGGTAGGCCTGCGAATGCACGATCTCGGACAGCTTGATCATCTGCCGGCGCGCATTGGGCAGCTCGAGACCCATGCAGGTCTTGCCCGGAATGGTTTCCACCACGCGGATGGATGTGAGGCCCAGGGCGCGCGCGAGATCCTTCATCAGGTTGACCACCTGCGCCCCGCGCACACCCTGTGCGGGCTCGACTTCAAAGCGCGTGATCACCGGTCCCGCTTCGGCGCCCAGCACCGCCACCGGCACCTTGAACTCCTTCAGGCGCTGCTCGATCAGGCGGCCGGTCTCTTCCAGTTGTTCGGCATCGACTTCGATGGCGGCATCCGGTACCACGTCGAGCAAGTCCAGCGCGGGCAATGGAATCTGCACCTGCGGTTCGGGTGCTGCATATTCCGTGTAGGCGGTAACGGGCTCTACAGCCGGTGCCGGCTCGGGACTGCGCACCGTAAACGATGGCGTACCGAAAGCTGAACCGGAAGGAGTTTGCGACGCAGGAACCGGCTCCGGTTCTTCGTCGAACAGCGACATGAAAGGATCTTCGACGCGAGGATCTTCAACCTGCCTCTCAGCAGGAGCGGAAGGAGCCGATACCACCGCTTCCGGTACAGGTTCAAACCATGGCGCCGTGTACGGCTCGACGGCTGCAGTCTGGGCCGCCATCGGGATTTCTTGCGGCATCTCTTCTTGCGATATGCCAGGCTCTGTAGCCGAAGCAACGGCTCCGCCATCCACCATATCCATGCCACCTGAAACCTCAGGCACCTGAGGTTCGGCAACCAGCGGCGATGGTGCAAGCGCAGGCGCCATCAGACCGGCCTCTTCGCCGGCAACGGCTTTCTGCCCCGCTGCTTCCTGCAGCGAGCGCATCAGGCGCGTGGGGATGGCATCGGCATGCTCTGCCGGCGTGCCCGGTTCCTGCGCAGGCCTGGCCGCGCGGCCGACACTGCTGATGCGGATGCTGCGGGTCGGCGCCAAGCTGGGCTGGGAAGATTCGCCTTGCCCCCCGCGCACGATCGACGGCGGGATATGCTGCACGGGCGGCGTCGGATTGGCCGCGCGCGACAAGCTGGCATTGGCCGCCGCACTGGCGGCGGTAATGGCGCTGCTGGCAGCGGCACGCGCGAGCATGGCGTCGGTCGGGCGCAGGGTTTCGAAAGCAGCCCATTCCGATTCAGGGCGCGAGCGCACATCTTGCGCGGCGGGCTTGAGAGATGGCCACTTTCCGCCATGTGCGGGATTCTCCTGCGGCGGCGTGAAGCGGCGCTGCGGAGCATTCCTGTTCAGTGCCGACAAAGGCACTTGCCAGTCCTCGCGCCCGGAAGGGTCGGTAGCACGCTCAGCCGTACCGGGGCGGCGGTTTGCCGAAGCACGGGCATTCGCGCCGAAAGGCGAAACGGAGGCCGCGCCGGCCGTTCGCTGCACATTGGCAGGACGTGCCGGCGGCATCCGCCGCTCGGCGCCCTGCACCGATGGGCCGCCATAGCGGAGCGCGGCCAGCCGGTTGCGTTCGCTCTCGATGCTGCCGCGCCGCGGCGGCGCCAGGTCAAGTTCCGGATGATCGTCGCGGTCGGCCTTCTTGCTGCGTCCGAAGAATGCGCCCAGCAACCACTTCAACCCCAGCGCCGCCAGCGCCAACATCAACACCACGGCGATCCATTTGTTGAACTTGCCTGCCAGTGCGCCCATCAGGGCGAAGCCGAACAAATCCGCGGTGGCGCCTTCGTCGCCGGTATCGGCCTGCGCGCGGATGAGCGATTCGATGGCGCTGCTGCCGCACAGCAGCAGCAAGGTGCCGAGCCAGACGCGGATCGCGCCGCGTCCGCCGAGAATGGATTTGCGGGTCAGCGCGGATACCGCCGACCTCAGCAACAGGGGCAGTATCCAGAGAACCGACCAGCCAAACCATTTGATGAAAATCATGCTATTCCCAAACTGAATCCGGCAGGCTTCTGGCCTGAACCGGCATCTTGATTCCTAATTCATGGCCGCTCAGGAGCCGGCCGCCAGCGAGTGTAAACCATCCTGCCATCCCTGCCCTGCATACCGTATCGATACCCGCCTGTCTCAATGCTTGCGGCCATGGCAGTGGCAGCCCACCACATGATCGTCGACCATGCCGATGCCTTGCATGTAGGCATAGATGATGGTGGAGCCGACGAACTTGAAACCGCGTTTGGCCAGGTCCTTGGAAATCTGGTCCGACAGCGGCGTCTTGGCGGGGCATTCCCCGTGCGCCTTCCATTTGTTGCGAATCGGCTTGCCGCCAACGAAGCCCCACAGGTAGGGGTCCAGGCCGCCTACTTCTTCTTTCAGCCGCAGATAGCTATGCGCGTTGGTAATGGCCGCCGCCACCTTCAGGCGGTTGCGGATGATGCCGGGATTGGCCAGCAACTCGGCCACCTTGCGCTCGTCGTAGCGGGCGATCTTGCGGGCGTCCCAGTGATCGAAGGCGGCGCGGTAGTTGGCGCGCTTGTTGAGCACGGTTTCCCATGACAGGCCCGCTTGCGCGCCTTCCAGGTTGAGCATTTCGAACAGCCGGGTCTCGTCGTGGCAAGGCACGCCCCATTCCTCGTCGTGATAGCTCACGTACAAGGGGTTGTTCATGTTGACCCAGGCGCAGCGTGTTTTCATGTTTCCCTCTTCTTGCCCATTCAAACCGGCCACAGCGGCGGCTCGTCCATCAGCGCGATCTGCTCGCGCAGCTCCAGGATGCGGTCTTGCCAGTAGCGTTGCGTGTTGAACCATGGAAAGGCGACCGGAAATGCCGGATCGTCCCAGCGCCGCGCCAGCCAGGCCGAGTAATGGATCAGGCGCAAGGTACGCAGCGCCTCGATCAGGTAGAGCTCGCGCGGCTCGAATTCGCAGAAGCTTTCATAACCGGCCAGCAGGTCGGACAACTGGCGCACCATGTCGCCGCGCTCGCCCGAGAGCAACATCCACAAGTCCTGCACGGCCGGGCCGCTGCGGCTATCGTCGAAGTCGACGAAATGCGGACCGGCGTCGGTCCACAGCACATTGCCGACGTGGCAGTCGCCATGCAGGCGCAGTGCCCTCACCTCGCCGGCACGGTCGAAGCAGCGGCGCACGCCATCCAGCGCATGGTCGACGGTACTGAGCCAGGAGGCCTTGAGCTCATCCGGGATGAAATTGTTGGAGAGCAGCCAGTCGCGCGGCTCCTCGCCGAAGCTGGCGATATCCAGCGCCGGACGCTCGGCGTAAGGCTGCTGCATGCCGACCGCATGGATGCGGCCGATGAAACGCCCCATCCATTCCAGCGTGTCCGGATTGTCCAGCTCGGGCGCGCGTCCGCCGTGGCGGCGGAATACCGCGAAGCGAAAACCCGCGTGGCAATGCAGGGTCGCGCCGTTTTCCAGCGCCATCGCCGGTACTACCGGTATTTCCTCGTCGGCCAGTTGCTGCGAGAAGGCATGCTCTTCTAGGATCTGCCCGGCGCTCCAGCGCAGCGGCCGGTAGAACTTGGCCACCAGCGGCGGCCCCTCTTCCATCCCGACCTGGTAAACGCGGTTTTCGTAGCTGTTCAAGGCCAGTAGCCGCCCATCGCCGAACAGGCCGACGCTGTCGAGGGCATCGAGCACCGTGTCGGGCGAGAGCGTAGCGAAGGAGGTGGCGTCGGGGAGATTGCTGGCGGATTCATTCATCCGGCTATTGTACTGGCGAGGCGGCGATCTACGTGTGTCAAAGACGCCTTCGCCGCAGTGAACAAACTGACAATGCTCGCACCGCTGGCCGAATGCAATTACACTGACCGCCTGATTGTCAGTAATTCGCACACCAAGGAAGCCATGCACCTCGACCAGCCCCTTTCCGATGAAGAGTTCGACGAACTCGACGATTTTCTCCTGTCCGACCGCTGCGCCGACGACGTCATGACCATGGACACCCTGCACGGCTACCTGACCGCGCTGACCATCGGCCCGCAGGAAGTGCTGATGGCCGAATGGCTGCCGCGTGTCTGGGGCAGCCGTCCGGAAGATACGCCCAAGTTCAAGTCCGGCAAGGAAGCCGAGCGCATCACCAGCCTGATTGCGCGCACCATGAACGAAATCGCCATCACATTCGAAGTGGCGCCCAAGGAATACGAACCCCTGTTTTGCGAGCGCGAACATGAGGGCAAGCCGCTGCTGGATGCGGAAGCCTGGGCCTGGGGTTTCTGGGAAGGCATACAACTGCGCGCCCAGCAATGGGACGAGATCTTCCACTCCGACCTGGCGCCCCTGATGCGCCCGATCTATCTATTGGGCTCGGAAGAACTGGAAGAGGAAGAGACCAGGCTGATCGACGATCCGGTCAAGACCCACAAGCTGGCAATCGAAATCGAATCGGCCATCCCGCATATCCAGCGCTACTGGGCGCCCAAGCGCAAGTCGGCCGTGGAGCAGGTACAGCGCGATGCCCCCAAGGTCGGCCGCAACGATCCCTGCCCTTGCGGCAGCGGCAAGAAATACAAGAAGTGCTGCGGCGCTGATGGCGAGGAGTGAGCAAGCCCCTGGCCTGAACACATTGGACGGACAGACCGCGCAATGAAAAAACGGCGCGCCGACATCAATCGGCGCGCCGTTTTTCATCAAAGGCAAGAATCGGGTCAGCCTCTCGTGGCCGGATTACTCCTTGATGAAGTGCTCGCGGTAATACTTCAATTCTTCGATGGACTCGACGATGTCAGCCAGGGCCGTGTGCATCTGGCGCTTCTTGAAACCGGTGGAAATTTCCGGCTTCCAGCGCTTGCACAATTCCTTGAGCGTCGACACGTCCAGGTTGCGGTAGTGGAAGAACGCTTCCAGCTTCGGCATGCCGCGCACCATGAAGCGGCGGTCCTGGCAGATCGAGTTGCCGCACATGGGCGACTTGCCGGCCGGCACGTATTTCTTCAGGAATTCGACCAGCACCTTCTCGGCTTCCGCCTCGGTCACGGTTGAAGCCTTGACGCGGTCGATCAGGCCCGAGCGGCCGTGGGTACCCTTGTTCCAGGCATCCATGCCATTGAGCACTTCGTCGGATTGATGGATCGCCAACACCGGACCTTCTCCCAGCACATTCAGCTCGGAGTCGGTCACCACGACCGCCACTTCGATGATGCGGTCGTTGTCCGGGTCGAGGCCGGTCATTTCCATGTCCACCCAGACCAGGTTCATCTCATTCGTGCGGGCCGGTGCGGCAAGTGCTTGCCCAGCGTTGGCGTCGGCGGCTTGTGACATAATTCTTCCTTATCGATGCAATGGGCAAATGCCCATCTACAGGTTTATTCGTTCGCTTGCTGTATGGATTGATCGTCCTGCTGTACAGCGCTGCCGCCCAAGCGGCAGGCCGGACATTGAACCTCCGCCATTTTCGCACAGGGAAAGAATGTCTTCACTCACGTTTTCGGTTTTGTTCGTCGCCTTCCTGGCCGCCAGCCTGGTAGTTCGCTTCTGGCTGGCCTCGCGCCATATCCGCCACGTACTGGCGCATCGCGCTGCCGTACCGGCCGAATTCGCCGAGAAAATCCCGCTGGCGGCGCACCAGAAGGCGGCCGACTATACCGTGGCACGCACCAAGTTCGGCCTGGTGACGCTGGCGATCAGCACCGCGGTACTGATCGCCTTCACGCTGCTGGGCGGGCTGCAATGGCTTTCCGGCACGATCCTGGGCTGGACCGGCGGCCCGGACATGTGGTACCAGATCGGCCTGGTGGCCGCCTTCGGCATCATCTCCGGCCTGGTCGACCTGCCCTTCGATTACTACCGCCAGTTCCGCCTTGAGGCCCGTTTCGGCTTCAACAAGATGACGCCCGGCCTGTTCTTCAGCGACATGGTCAAGCAATCGCTGATCGGCGCGGTCATCGGCCTGCCGCTGCTGTGGGTGGTGCTGACGCTGATGGAAAAAGCCGGTGCGCTGTGGTGGCTCTACACCTGGATCGTACTGTGCGCTTTCCAGTTGCTGATGCTGGTGATCTACCCCAGCTTCATCGCCCCGCTGTTCAACAAGTTCACTCCGCTGGAAGACGACAGCCTGCGCAGCCGCATCGAGGGCCTGATGCAGCGTGTCGGCTTTGCTTCCAAGGGCCTGTTCGTGATGGACGGCTCCAAGCGCAGCGCGCACGGCAACGCTTATTTCTCCGGCTTCGGCTCGGGCAAGCGCATCGTCTTCTTCGACACCCTGCTGGCACGCCTGGCGCCGCAAGAGATCGAGGCGGTACTGGCGCATGAACTGGGCCACTTCAAGCTCAAGCACATCGTCAAGCGCGTGACCGTGATGTTCGGCATCTCGCTGGCGTTCCTGGCGCTGCTGGGCTACCTCAAGGGCCAGGTGTGGTTCTACACTGGCTTGGGCGTGAACCCGCTGCTGTTCGGCAGCAACAATGCGATGGCGCTGATCCTGTTCATGCTGGCGCTGCCGATTTTCACTTTCCTGCTGTCGCCGTTGTCGTCGCTGACGTCGCGCAAGCATGAGTTCGAAGCCGATGCGTTCGCCGCCCAGCATACCAACGCGCAAGACCTGGTATCGGCGCTGGTCAAGCTCTACGAAGACAATGCCTCGACGCTCACGCCCGATCCGCTGCACTCGGCCTTCTACGACTCGCACCCGCCAGCCTCGCTGCGCATTGGCCGCCTCAACCTGGCGCAAGGCGCCTCGGCCCACTAATGAACATGTTCCAGCTGCCGATAACGGCAACCGGAACCAAGGAGAATTCCATGAGCATCACCGCAAACGAACTCGCTGCACGCCGCTGCTCCCACCAGACCGACGCGCTGGATGAAGCCGCCATCCAATCCCATCTGGCCGCCCTGCCCGACTGGAAGGTCGACGGCGGCAAGCTGGCGCGCAGCTTCGGCTTCAAGGACTATTACCAGACCCTGGCCTTCGTCAATGCCATCGCCTGGGTGATCCACGCCGAAGACCACCACCCCGACCTGGCCGTCAGCTACAACCGCTGCGGCGTGAAGTTCGACACGCACAGCGTCAACAATGGCCGTGGTGGACTGTCGATCAACGACTTCATCTGCGCCGCCAAGGTAGATGCCGTGTTCGCCCAGCGCGCCGCGTCCTGATGGCATCGAAGAAACCCCACGCCGCACCGCGCCAGGCAGCCGGCGCACTGGAAGCCGGCCTGGTGATTGCCGCCCACGGGCGGCATTATCTTGTCCAGGCCGGTGAACAGAAACTGCAATGCGTCACCCGCGGCAAGAAGAGCGATGTGGCCGTCGGCGACCGCATCCGTTTCGCCCGCACCTCGCCCAACCAGGGTGTGGTGGAATCCATCGACGAGCGCAAGACGCTGCTGTACCGCTCCGACCAGTACAAGTCCAAGCTGCTGGCCGCCAACGTCACGCAATTGTTCATCGTGGTGGCAACCGAACCCAGCTTCTCGGACGACCTGGTGTCGCGCTCGCTGGTGGCGGCCGAATCGGCCGGCGTAGCTCCCCACCTGATCCTGAACAAAACCGATATCGAAGAGGCGCTGCCGAAGACGCGCGAGCGCCTGCAGGTCTACTCCCGGCTGGGATATCCGGTGCACGAAGTCTCGGCCAAGGCGCAACCGGAAGAGACCCGCGCCGCCTTCATGCCGCTGCTGCAGAACCAGAGCACCATCCTGATCGGCCAGTCCGGCATGGGCAAGTCCTCGCTGATCAACCTGATCATCCCCGACGCCGACATCGCCGTGCGCGAAATCTCGGCGGCATTGGACACCGGCAAGCACACCACCACCTTCACCCGCCTGTACCGGATGGATGAAGAAACCAGCATCATCGATTCGCCCGGCTTCCAGGAATTCGGCCTGTACCAGCTGAGCGAAGGCATGCT
Source organism: Herbaspirillum chlorophenolicum (assembly GCF_001189955.1). Taxonomy (GTDB): domain Bacteria; phylum Pseudomonadota; class Gammaproteobacteria; order Burkholderiales; family Burkholderiaceae_D; genus Herbaspirillum; species Herbaspirillum chlorophenolicum. The sequence goes on from NZ_LFLT01000013.1 coordinate 54,461, forward strand.
GGAACGCGCCTTCCGGGACTTCATGCCGTACCTGGGAAAATGCCGCTTCTACAACTGCCACCATCTCAACGAACCTGGCTGCGCGGTGCTGGAAGCGGTGCAGTCCGGCGAGATCGCGCCGATGCGGCACCAGTTGTATGCGCAGTTGGTGCATGAGTCGTCACAGACGTTGTATTAAGCGTAGCTGCCAAAGAAAACGGCCGCCTCGATAATCGGCGGCCGTTTTCACGTTCTCTTCTGGCGTCAGAACTTATGATTTGCACTTAACAAAACGCTGCGCGGTGAACCGGGCATGATCTGCGACAGCCCAGTCGAGCTGGAGTAATACTGGCGATTGGTGAGATTGGTCACAGCCAGCGTCAGTTCGGTTTTGGAAAAACGGTAACCGACCTTGCCATCCCAGCGGGTATAAGCCGGCAAATCGAGCCGGTTGGCGATATCGACGTAGCGCGAGCCTTCATAGACAAGGCCAGCTTCCGAGAAAAATCCGAAGGTTGGTGCATAACCCAAAAACACGCTGCCATTGGCGCCGGAGACGCCCACCGAACGTTTGCCCGCCAAATTCGCGGCCGGGCAGTTTGTCCCTCTGCAAAGAGGTGCCTCGACGATGCGCGCACGCTGGAGGGCAAATCCGCTGCGGACAAACCAATTGGGGGCCAGTTGGCCGTTGACCGACAGTTCCACTCCTCGATTTCGCTCCAGCCCGCTGATCACGAACAAGTTCGGATTGCTGGAAACCTGGGTACGCCGGTTGTACAAGTCCAGCTGAAATACGGATAGGGTCGTGCTGATCTTCTTGTCCAGCCAATCGCTTTTCACTCCGACCTCGTATTGCCGGCTGGACTGAGGCTCCAACGCATTGTTGGAAACGGTGCTGGCGCCGGTGCCGGTGTCCAGCCCGACCGTATCCGCTCCGCCGCTGGGGATGAAGCTCTTGCTGTACGAGGCATAAAAGCTGTGGTCTGCCAGCGGCGACCAAACCACACCCAATCTCGGGCTCAGTGCAGAAGTCATGCGCGCGGCGCGGCCTCCTCCTGTCGTCCGGCTGGTGGAGTCGGCGGCAAAACGGTCCCATCTCAAACCCGCCAGCATCTTCCATTGCGGCGAAAACGTCAGTTGGTCCTGCGCATATAAGGCAATGCCGTCCGCACGGTGCAAGCTGTTAGTGGACAAAGCCGGTGGCGCCAATGCATCAGGCGCCTTGGATGGATTCAACAGAGACACGCTGCTGGAAGGGCTGCGTGAATACAACGTCGGTTGCCGGCGTTCCACAGTGTATTCAGCGCCGAACAACATGTCGTGACGCACAGCACCGGTCACGGTGTTGCCTTCCAGCTCCAGATTATTCTGCCAGTTGCGCTGATGCAGGTTCTGCTGCCAGCGCGCACGCGTCACCATGTTGTTATTGACCCCGGTCAGTCCGGTCGCGAAGGTATTGTCGAAGATGCTGTTCAGATGGAGCATGCCCAGCGTGTAGCGCAGCTTCCAATCCTGGTCGATCCTGTGCTCCAGCGTGGAGCGCAGGTATAGCGTGCTGTCCTTGATGTAGTCGCGACTCGGCACGCCGTAGGTGGTTGCCCGGTTCGCCGGCGGCAACTGGTAGGGACTGCGGTCATTACGGCGCCAGGCCGGCATGCCGCGATCCGGGGTGCGGTCGAATTCTGAGAACTCCGTTTGCAGCAGCCATGAAGTTCGACCGTCATCCCACTTCAGCGAAGGAGCGATGTATTGGCGCGAACTGTTGACGCCATCGCGAAAGCTGTTGGCATGCGCGCGGCCGGCATTGATGCGCATGGCCCATTGCTCGCTCAGTACCTTGTTCACATCCGCGGCAAAACCCAGGCGGCTGTAACTTCCGGCAAATACCTTGAGGCTGCTCTGGACATCCGCTCCCGGCTGCTTGCTGATGCGGTTGATCACCCCACCGCCGCTGCCACGGCCGTAGAGTACCGCGGCCGGCCCCTTCAGGATTTCGATGCGTTCGATATTGCCCAGGCTGCGCACGTACTGCGCGTCGTCGCGGATGCCGTCGAGGAAGACATCGCCGGCACTGGAGAAGCCACGGATCTTGAAGGAGTCGAAACGCGTATCGGAGTTGTTGGTAATGCCAGGCACGCCCGCCAGCGCCTCGGCCATGGTTTGTGCGCCGTAAGAGGCGGCTTCTTCCATGTTCACGCTGTTGACGGTTTGCGGCACATCCCTGAGATCCGTCGCTGTACGGGTCGCAGTCGATACCTTGCCCGGGCGCGGGTCGTAATGGCTGCGCTCGCCGGAAATTTCAATATGCGGCAGCCTGTCATCAACTTCGCCTTCTGCGAAAGCGGAGGTGGAAAAAAGGGAGGAAAAGGCCAGCGCCATCACGCTGAGGCGACGCTCGGAAATGCATTGGGTAGGCATGGATTGAATGAGGACCCGGACAGGCCCCTCTCTGGTCAAAATGGAGGGGCAATTCTAGACCCACAAACAACAACGATTCTCATTAACACCAACACCGGAATGCGATAGCGCCAATAAATCACAAAACATGGCACCCACCTTGCAACAAATGAAAGAAACTCCCAGATGTATTTCTGAAGCTTGATTTTTTGACATGCGGGACCGACGGCAAGCCGACATTGCTCCTTTTCGTCGCCACCCAACCTCCATCCGTCCAGGACAGCGATACGTCGCCGCAGGCACAGCGCGGGCTGCGGCCCGGTTTCTTCAAGGCAACCCCGTTGGGTATCTTTTTGCCCTGAATCCCTTATAATCTAAGCAGTTATAACGATCGGCGGCAGGCGCCACGCTAGCCGCCGTTTTCATTTATGGCAATCAAACACTACCTTCAATTTTCCGACTTTACGCTTGATGAATACGAATACGTAATTGAACGTTCTCGTGTGATCAAACGTAAGTTCAAGAATTACGAGCCCCACCACACGCTGGCCGACCGTACGCTGGTGATGGTATTCGAGAAGAATTCGACCCGTACCCGCCTCTCCTTCGAAGCCGGCATGCACCAGATGGGCGGCGCGGCGATCTACCTGAATACGCGCGACAGCCAGTTGGGCCGCGGCGAACCGGTGGAGGATGCCGCGCAGGTGATGTCGCGCATGTGCGACGTGATCATGATCCGTACCTACGGCCAGGAAATCATCGAACGCTTCGCCGCGTATTCGCGCGTGCCGGTGATCAACGGGCTGACCAACGAGCAGCATCCCTGCCAGGTGCTGGCCGACGTGTTCACCTATATCGAACATCGCGGCAGCATCAAGGGCAAGATCGTGGCCTGGATCGGCGACGCCAACAACATGCTGTACTCGTGGCTGCAGGCGGCCGAGGTGTTCGGCTTCCACGTCAACGTCTCGACCCCCAAGGGCTACGACATCGACCCGGCGCAAGTCACCCCGGGCAACAAGAACTACACCTTCTTCGCCAGCCCGGCCGACGCCTGCCAGGATGCCGACCTGGTCACCACCGACGTGTGGACCAGCATGGGTTACGAAGATGAGAACGCCGCACGCCTGAAGGCCTTCGACGGCTGGATCGTCGATGGCCCCAAGATGGCGCGCGCCAAGAAAGACGCCCTCTTCATGCACTGCCTGCCGGCGCACCGCGGCGAGGAAGTCGCCGCCGAAGTGATCGACGGCCCGCAGTCGGTGGTCTGGGAAGAGGCGGAAAACCGCCTGCACGTCCAGAAGGCCCTGCTCGAATACCTGGTGCACGGCAAGTTCGACTGAGCCTGCCACACCGCAAACAAGTCATATCAACACACTCGCAACAGTCAAGATCATGTCCAACATCCTGCAATCCGTTCCGGTCAATCAAAAAGTCGGCATCGCCTTTTCCGGCGGCCTCGACACCAGCGCTGCGCTGACCTGGATGCGCCAGAAAGGCGCCGTCCCTTACGCCTACACCGCCAACCTGGGCCAGCCGGATGAACCGGATTACGACGCCATCCCCAAGAAGGCACTGCAATACGGCGCCGAACTGGCGCGCCTGATCGACTGCCGCGAACAACTGGCCAACGAAGGCATCGCCGCGCTGCAAAGCGGCGCCTTCCACATCTCCACCGCCGGCGTGACCTACTTCAACACTACCCCGCTGGGCCGCGCCGTAACCGGCACCATGCTGGTGGCCGCGATGCGCGAAGACAATGTCGACATCTGGGGCGACGGCAGCACCTTCAAGGGCAACGACATCGAGCGCTTCTACCGCTACGGCCTGCTGGTGAATCCCAACCTGAAGATCTACAAGCCCTGGCTGGACAACACCTTCATCGAGGAACTGGGCGGCCGCAAGGAAATGTCCGAGTTCATGATCAAGTCCGGCTTCGACTACAAGATGTCGGTCGAAAAGGCCTACTCGACCGACTCCAACATGCTGGGCGCGACCCATGAAGCGAAGGACCTCGAATTCCTGAACAGCGGCATCAAGATCGTGCAGCCGATCATGGGCGTGGCTTTCTGGCGCGACGATGTCGAAGTCAAGGCCGAGAGCGTTACCGTGCGCTTCGAGGAAGGCCGTCCGGTCGCCCTGAACGGCAAGACCTTCGCCAACATGACCGACCTGATCCTGGAAGCCAACCGCATCGGCGGCCGCCACGGCCTGGGCATGAGCGACCAGATCGAGAACCGCATCATCGAAGCCAAGAGCCGCGGCATCTACGAAGCCCCGGGCCTGGCGCTGCTGTTCATCGCCTACGAGCGCCTGATCACCGGCATCCACAACGAAGACACCATCGAGCAATACCGCGACAACGGCCGCAAGCTGGGCCGCCTGCTGTACCAGGGCCGCTGGTTCGACTCGCAAGCCATCATGCTGCGCGAAACCGCGCAACGCTGGGTAGCACGCGCCATCACCGGCGAAGTGACCATCGAACTGCGCCGCGGCAACGACTACTCGATCCTGAACACCGAGTCGCCCAACCTGACCTACCAGCCGGAACGCCTGACCATGGAAAAGGGCGAAGGCGCCTTCACCCCGGCCGACCGCATCGGCCAGTTGACCATGCGCAACCTGGACATCATCGACACCCGCCAGAAGCTGGCGATCTATCAAAGCACCGGCCTGCTGGACAACAGCACCGCCGTCTCGCTGCCGCTGCTGGACAAGGATTCGAAGTAACCGTCTTCAACCGAGAGATCTGAAAGAATTTCTGATGAGCACCCAATTCGACAACGTCACCGTCCTGAAAAAGGGCAATGTCTATTTTGATGGCAAGTGTGTTTCGCACACTGTGCTGTTTGCCGACGGCACCAAGAAGACCCTGGGCGTCATCCTGCCCTCGTCGCTCAATTTCGGCACCGCTTCGCCGGAAATCATGGAAATCGTCAGCGGCAGCTGCCGTATCCGCCTCAAGGGCGAGGAAGCCTGGAATACCTATGGCGCCGGCACCCAGTTCAGCGTTCCGGGCAATTCGTCCTTCGATATCGAAGTAACGGAGACCGTGGATTACGTCTGCCATTACGGCTGATCGCCTGCGCTGGCAACGACATGAAAAAACGCCGGTCTCGACCGGCGTTTTTTTATTGGACAAGCATTTCAATCGGCTCAGCTCAGACAAACACCGGTTCCGGTTCCAGCTCCACCCCGAACTTCCCGCGCACATCCGCCTGAATCGCCCGCGCCAGCGCCGCCACCTCAGCCCCGCTGGCGCCGCCCCGATTGACCAGCACCAGCGCCTGCTTCTCGTACACACCGGCCGCGCCCAGCGACCTGCCCTTCCAGCCACACTGGTCGATCAGCCAGCCTGCGGCCAGCTTGTAGCGGCCATCGTCCTGGCGATAACTCACCAGGCCGGCATGCTGCGCCAAGAGGGCTTCGCGCTGCTGCGCGCTGACGATGGGGTTCTTGAAGAAACTGCCGGCATTGCCGATCTGCGCCGGATCGGGCAGCTTGCGCGTGCGGATGGTGATGACGGCATCGGCGATGTCGCGCGCGCTGGGTTCGGTGATCTGCCTGTCGGCCAGGGCCTGCGCCACGTCGGCGTAGTTTGCATTAGCCTGCCATTTCCTGGGCAAGGCGAATGTGACATCCAGCACCACGGCGTTATCGCGAAGCGCATGCTTGAACACGCTGTCGCGATAGCCGAAGCGGCAGGCTGGGCCGTCCAGAACGATCACTTCGCCGGTGGAAAAATCGAAGGCAGTCAGGGAATGAAAACGGTCCTTGACCTCGACTCCGTAGGCGCCGATGTTCTGGATAGGCGCGGCACCCACGCTGCCCGGAATCAGCGACAGATTCTCCAGTCCGCCCAACCCCTGGGCCAGCGTCCATTGCACGAAGCCGTGCCAGTTTTCGCCGGCCGCTGCGCGCACGTAGGTGAATTCGCTGTCTTCGCCAACCACGGCGATGCCGCGGCCGCACATGTGCAGCACCAGGCCGGGAAAGTCGCGCGTCAGCAGCAGGTTGCTGCCGCCGCCTAGCACCAGGCGCGGCAAGCCGGACAGCCCGGCGTCGTTGCGCACCGCGCGCAGGATATCGGGGCCATCCACAGCCAGGTAGGCCTGCGCACAGGCATCGATGCCGAAGGTATTGAGTGCGCGCAGGGAAAAATCGCGCTGTACGGGGATTGGGAACATAAGGGCTGGATTATAGCCGCTCGCGCAGCGCCATCGCACGGCCTGTCCCGCCAGACAGTGTCTGTCGGCGCACATGCCATAGCCCTGCCGCCGCCAGTCCGTTAAAATCTCGTTCGTAACGCCGGAACCCTCCGGTTGCAAGAATAAAAGGATATTGCCATGCCCTCATTTGATACCGTCTGCGAAGCCAACCTGGTCGAAGTCAAGAATGCCGTCGAGCAGGCCAACAAGGAAATCTCCACCCGCTTCGACTTCAAGGGCACCGATGCCCGCGTCGAGCAAAAAGAGCGTGAACTGACCGCGTATGCGGATTCGGACTTCCAGCTGAGCCAGGTGCGCGACGTGCTGACCAACAAGATGACCAAGCGCAACGTCGATGTGCGCTTCCTCGACGAAGGCAAGATCGAGAAGATCGGCGGCGACAAGGTCAAGCAGGTGATCAAGGTCAAGAACGGTATCGAGAGCGACGATGCCAAGAAGATCGTGCGCGTCATCAAGGACAGCAAGATGAAAGTGCAGGCCAGCATCCAGGGCGATGCCGTGCGCATCACCGGCGCCAAGCGCGACGACCTGCAGGCCGCCATGGCGCTGCTGCGCAAGGAAGTGAAGGACATCCCGCTGGAATTCAACAACTTCCGCGATTGATCCTCCCTGCCTGCAGCCCGAATGAAAACGCCGGCGCAATGCCGGCGTTTTTTATTGGCGCATCGATGCGTCTTGCTTACTGGCCGGCGCCCGGGCAGTCGAGTGCATTGCGGATCTCATCCGGCGTCATGTCGCGGATATGCGTGGCCACCGACCACTTGTGGCCGAAGGGATCGACCAGTTGCCCGTAACGGTCGCCCCAGAACATATCGGCCACCGGCATGGCCACCTGTGCGCCAGCCGCCACTGCCTGGGCAAAGACGGCATCGACGTCTTCCACGTACAGGTGGATGGTAACCGGCGAGCCGCCCAGCGCCTTCGGCCCCAGGCTCTTCCATTCGGGCATTTCATCGACCAGCATCAGGCTGGAATCGCCGATAGTCACATTCGCGTGCATCAGCTTGCCGTCCGGGCCGGGCAGGCGGGCACCTTCGACGGCGCCGAAGGCTTTCTTGTAGAACTCAATGGCTTCGGCCGCGCCGGCACAGACCAGGTGCGGCGTGAGCGAATGCATGCCAGTGGGAATCGGTTTGACTTTGGATGGGGTGGACATGCGCGTCTCCTTGCGGGGTTGTCGGGCAAGCGTTGAAGCTTGGGGATGCCCATTTTGCACCCGGAAGAACGTAAAACAAAGCTCTTCCACGAAGCCTTCATCTTGATACTTGGCAAGCCCGTCATCACGGCGAAAACCAGGAACCAGCATCGTCCGACGGACGAAAAAAAACCGCCGTGACCAGGATCACGGCGGCTTGTCCATTCAAAAAGCAGTGAACGCTCAGGCTGCGTCGCGCTCCCCCATCAGGCGGCGCTGCTTGACCGAGTCAGCCAGGCCTTGCAGCACTTGCAGGCTTTCTTCCCAGTTGATGCAGCCATCGGTGATGGACTGGCCGTAGGTCAGTTCCTTGCCCGGCACCAGGTCCTGGCGGCCGGCCACCAGGTGCGACTCGACCATCACGCCGACGATGCGGGTGTCGCCGGCGGCGATCTGGCTGCCGATGTCAGCACACACGGGAATCTGGTTTTCCGGTTTCTTGGAGCTGTTGGCGTGCGAAGCGTCGATCATCAGGCGCGAGGCCAGGCCGCTCTTGGCGATGTCCTGGCACGCCGCTTCCACGCTGGCAGCGTCGTAGTTAGGCGTCTTGCCGCCGCGCAGGATGATGTGGCAGTCCTCGTTGCCCGCAGTGGAGACGATGGCCGAGTGGCCGCCCTTGGTGACCGACAGGAAGTGGTGCGGCTGCGAAGCGGCCTTGATGGCATCCACGGCGATCTTGACGTTGCCGTCGGTGCCGTTCTTGAAACCGACCGGGCATGACAGGCCGGACGCCAGCTCGCGGTGCACTTGCGATTCGGTGGTGCGGGCGCCGATCGCACCCCAGCTGACCAGGTCGGCGATGTATTGCGGACTGATCACGTCGAGGAATTCAGTGCCGGCCGGCAGGCCCAGCTCGTTGATGTTGAGCAGCAGTTCGCGTGCAGTGCGCAGGCCGTCGTTGATACGGAAGCTGTTGTCCATGTACGGGTCGTTGATCAGCCCCTTCCAGCCAACGGTGGTGCGCGGCTTTTCGAAGTAGACGCGCATCACGATTTCCAGTTCGTTCTTGTGGCGCTCGCGCTCGACCACCAGGCGGCGCGCGTATTCCATCGCTGCCTTGGTGTCGTGGATGGAGCACGGGCCGATGACCACCATCAGGCGGTCATCCTGGCCGTGCAGGATGCGATGCAATGCGGTACGCGCTTCGGCCGTGGTGCTCTCGACCTTTTCGGTGCAGGCAAACTCACGGATCAAATGCGAAGGAGGAAGCAGTTCTTTCATTTCTCTGATGCGAAGATCGTCAGTGCGCGGCATTTTTTCTCCTGAATTGCTTTAGCTTGGTTAGCTGGAAATCGACCAAAAAAAAACCGCCATCACTGGCGGTTTTTTAGGAAATTCGGTTTTGTCTTTTTACGAACGCTTACCGCTTTTCACCGCCGTGGGGCTGGAATAGCTAAAGTAAAAATAAAAGTAAGCGCGGAAGAAAGACATCTTTGGCTGCATGGATAAATTGAAGCAGTCCTCATAGTGCTACAAATTCCAGGCTTTGGCAAGCGAGGCCATCAAAATGGCTTTTCATGAATTAATCGCACAAAATATCCAAAAATTAGGCATTTAATAAAAATTAAATCGCATTAAACATTAAATCCAGGCTTTAAATACAATAAAAAAACAATGCCCATGCACGGAATTTGGCCTGTATTTGACTACCTGCAGTGTGGCAAACATGCAAAAAGTCGGTGAAATTCACTCTATCCCTCATATTTTGACTTCACCGATATTGCAAATGCACATCGCTTCCCCGCAAATCTGCCCCACAAAAAACAAAAGCCGCCGGAAATACCGGCGGCTTTTTGTGAAGCATACGAAAAACGCTCAGGCGGTGCCGCCCACCGTCACGCCATCCAAGCGCAAGGTTGGCTGGCCTACCCCCACCGGCACGCTCTGCCCTTCCTTGCCGCACACGCCCACGCCTGAATCCAGGCTCATGTCGTTGCCGATCAGCGAGACACGGTTGAGCACGTCCGGGCCGTTACCGATCAGGGTGGCGCCCTTGACCGGATAGGTCACCTTGCCGTTCTCGATCATGTAGGCCTCGCTGGCCGAGAACACGAACTTGCCGTTGGTGATGTCGACCTGGCCACCACCGAAGTTGACCGCGTACAAGCCGTTCTTGACCGACGCCAGGATCTCGGCCGGATCCTTGTCGCCAGCCAGCATGTAGGTGTTGGTCATGCGCGGCATCGGCAGGTGCGCGAACGACTCGCGACGAGCGTTACCGGTCACCGGCATCTTCATCAGGCGCGCGTTCATGGTGTCCTGGATATATCCCTTCAGGATGCCATCTTCGATCAGCGTGGTGCACTGGGTCGGATTGCCTTCGTCGTCGATGTTGAGCGAACCGCGGCGGTCGGCCAGCGTGCCGTCGTCCACCACGGTCACGCCCTTGGCCGCGACGCGTTCGCCGATGCGGCCGGAGAAGGCGCTCGATCCCTTGCGGTTGAAATCGCCTTCCAAGCCGTGGCCGATCGCCTCATGCAGCAGCACGCCGGGCCAGCCTGGGCCGAGCACGACCGTCATCGGGCCGGCCGGCGCCGGACGCGACTCCAGGTTGACCAGTGCGGTCGCAACCGCTTCGGACGCGTACTTCTCCAGCAGCGCGTCAGTGAAATAACCATAGCTGTAGCGGCCGCCGCCACCGCTGCTGCCCATTTCGCGGCGCCCATTCTGTTCGGCGATGACCGTCACCGACACGCGCACCAGCGGGCGGATGTCGGCCGCCAGCACGCCATCTGCGCGTGCCACCAGCACCACATCGTATTCGCCCGACAGGCTGGCCATCACCTGCACCACGCGCGGGTCCTTGGCGCGCGCGATGCGCTCGACGCGCTCCAGCAACTGCACCTTGGCGGTGGCGTCCAGCGATACCAGCGGATCATGCGGCAGGTACAGCGCGCGGCCGCCGCCGGGAATCATGTTGCCGGCAACCTTGACCTTGCCCGCGCCTTGGCGCGCGATGGTGCGCGTGGCAGCCGCGGCATCCAGCAAGGCGCGCTCGGAAATTTCGTCGGAATAGGAAAATGCAGTCTTGTCGCCAGACACGGCGCGCACGCCGACACCCTGGTCGATGGAAAAGCTGCCGGTCTTGACGATGCCCTCTTCCAGGCTCCAGCCTTCGCTCTTGGTGAACTGGAAGTACAGGTCGGCGTAATCCACTTTATGGGTGAACATGCTGCCCAGCGCTTTCAACAGCTTGGACTCGTCCAGGCCGAAAGGAGTCAGGAGCACATCGCGCGCCACTTGCAGGGCGCCCATATTCGGTTCAAATAATTTCATAGGATCTTCTGGAAGGCTTAACAACACATCAACAGCGTCTCAAAGCTTGCGGTGGCGCAACGCCGGCAGGCTTTCTCTGACATATTGTAGACGATGGGGGTCGATATCGCCGATCACAAGGCCTTCGCCTTCCGGCAATACGGAAATGATTTCTCCCCAGGGGTCGACCAGCATGCTGTGGCCCCATGTGCGGCGCCCGTTGACATGTTTTCCGCCCTGGGCCGAGGCCAGCAGATAGCACTGGTTCTCGATGGCACGGGCGCGCAACAGGGTTTCCCAATGGGCATTGCCGGTGGTGTAGGTGAAGGCGGCCGGCATCACGATCAATGCGCAGTCGCCCATGGCCCGGTACAGTTCGGGAAAACGCAAGTCGTAGCAAACCGACAAACCCACGCGGCCGAACGGCGCTTCGAACGTCTTGACCTCGTTACCGTACTCGATGGTGCGCGCCTCGTCGTAGTTCTCTTCGCCACGGACGAAACTGAAGAGGTGGATCTTGTCGTAGCGTGCGACGCGCTGGCCCTGGGGATCGTAGACCAGCGAAGTATTGAGCACCTTGCCGTCGGTGGCGGCGGCCATCGGCAGCGTGCCGCCGATCAGCCAGATGCCGTGCCTGCGCGCCAGCGCAGCCATGAATTCCTGGATACGGCCGGCCTGGTCGGACTCGGCATGGCCGAGCTTGTCGCGCTCATGCATGCCCATGATCGGCCAATATTCCGGCAGCAAGACCAATCTCGCACCCTGCTCCACGGCCTGGCCGACCAGGCGCGCGGCGCTCTCGAAATTCTGCTCTACCTCGGGCGTCGACACCATCTGTATCGCCGCCACCTTGAATGCTTGCGTCATGTTGTCATGCCTCATCGGAAATGCCTGCGTTGCCTCAAGTATCGCGCAGAACTGCCTGCCGCGCCGGCAGCGTCAACCGGCCCGGCTCATCCACTGAATCAGTGGCCCACGTTGATCGGCGGGCCGACATCCTGCACACGGCGGCGCGCAGTCGCCGAGGTCTCGGCCGGTGTCGATGGCGCGCCCGGCACAGGCTTGCTGTTATCCGGCACGCGCTCGGGTCCAACCTGCGATACCTGCCCTTGCTTGACTACGATAGGGTCGCTCCACGGGCCGGTGACCTTGTACTCGAAGGTAAGTGACTTCATCACCGGATTGCGCAGGAACAACTGGGCCAGCAAGGTGCCTACGCCGACCACCGGATTGACTGCCATCGCCACCACCGACGCAGTGCCGAGGTTGATTTCCGGAATCACCACGACATGCAGGTCCTGCGTTTCCCTGGCGATGTCGGCGGAACCATTCATCAGCACCGAGGCGGTGACGCCGGTCATTTTCAGATTGTCGGTGGTCGCGATGCCCTTGTTGACGGAAGCGGTGCCGACCACGTTGTCGAACGCAAAACCTTCAGAGAACACATCGCGGAAATCCAGCGTGAGGCGGCGCGGCAGCGCCTGCAGGTTAAGCACGCCCAGCAGCTTGGCAGCCCCCGGATCGACCTTCAGGAATTGCCCTGAGTGCACATCCATATGCAGTTGCCCGCTCAGGCTGGCCACATCCATGGCATAAGGTAGTCCCTTCCAGCTCAGGTCGCCATCCAGCTTGCCTTTGCCGCCCCTGATCGTGCCCGGATAACCGAAACGGTCCAGCAACTTGCCGGCATCGTTGATATCCAGTGCGTAGGTGATGTTGGTGGTATTGCTGGCGCCGAAAGACATCCAGTTGCCGGCGGCGCGGAACTGCGCATCCTCATTGGCCAGCACCAGCCGGTTGATGCGCCATTCACGGCCCACCGCAGTCATCATGTTGTTGGCGTCAAGCTCCAGGCTGCCAAGCTTCTTGCCTGCCAGTTCAAATTGCTCCGCGCGAATGTCCAGCGCCGGCATTTGCGCCGAACCGCCACTGCCGGATGCATCGGCATTGGCGGCGTCGGCCGCGCCATTCCCCTTGGGCAGCACCAGCGAGGACAAGCGCGCAGTGATCTTGCCCGGCCCGCGATTGCCGCCAGGCTCATCCCAGGTAATGTTGCCGGAAACCTGCTGCGACTCCAGCTTCATTTGCCAGGCATTCTTCTGGTGCGTGGCGTTGAGCACCAGCTTATTGAGTTTCTTGCCCATCAGCGTGAATTCGCCTACGCGCGCCGAGACCGTATCCGGCTCCAGGTATTGGGCCATCTCAGAACTGGTCAGCTTGCTTTGCCCGGCCGCCGATGCGGTATTGCCCTTGCCTACGATCTCGGCCTTGAAAGCCTCCCAGGCATCCATGTCGAAACTGTCGGCGGCCAATGCCAGCTTCAAGCCCGACGCCGGCGACGGCAGCGGCTGGTTGTAGGCGATGCCGCCGCTGACCACACGCCAGTCGTCGGACCGGGCCGCAACCTTCTCGCGCAAATAATGCGATGCGATGCTCTGGCCCAACGTGACCTTGATGTCCTCGCGTTCGATCAGCGGATCGTTGGACGGTACGGGCTGCAACTCGAAACGCATCGGCAGGCTGTCCTGCGGCGACTTCCTCAGCGGCGCCGGCAAATCCGAACCCAGTCCGGCCAGGCTGGACTCGACAATCACCTCGGGATGGTGCTGGCGCACCAGCACCGATGCGGTATAGCGGGCGCCGCCGGACAAGCGTGCCAGCAGGCGTTGCATCGAAGCTTCGGGATAGAGCTTGCGCAAGGCCTCGATATTGATCGCGCCATCCATGCGGATCTGGCTGCTGCCGTCGCGCTGCGTACCGCCGGTGATGGCCACGCTGTCGCCCATGAACTGGCCGCGGATGCCGTTAAGGTTGAAACCGCGCTCGTTGAACTCGACCTTGCCGACGGTGCGGTACATCATGGGCAACGTAGGCAGCAGGTCGACATCGTTGTTGGCGAAACTGAACACGCCCTGCGCCTTGGTGTCGATCTCATGATGCAGCGGCATCTGGAATTTCAGGTCCAGCCGGGCGTTGCCCGTGGCGCTGGCCTGCTCCATGACATTGCCGGTCCAGTGCGCCACCGGGCTTTGCCTGACATATTGCAGGAAGGTCGACATCGGGCCGTTGGCCACACCATCGATCTCCAGCACTGCATCATGCGACGCCAGGTCGGCGATACGCGCCGTGACCTGGCTCAGCTTCGCATCCATCGTCCTGGCGCTGTCGGCCTTCACTTCCAGCTGCGTGCGATCGATGCTGACTTTGCCGCGCCCTTCTTCCAGCAAGGGCCATTCCGGTTCCTTGCCATCCTTGTTCACATGGCCCGGCGTGTAGTTGATCTTCAGTCCATCGAAGTCGCCACTGGCCAAGAACTGGCCCTTGGGCTTATCACCCGGCTTTGCCGCGTGGAAAGGAAAATCGGCCAGCGCGCCTTTGACTTTCAGCTGCACATTGCGCATCGTGCCATCTACCAGCCCTTCGGTGAGCCAGCGCCGCAGCGGCTCGCTGATATGTTCCGGCAGGTAGCGCCGTACCGTCTTAAGGTCGAACGTAGTCAGTTCGCCGGTGATATCCACGCTACCCAGGGACTGGCCCTGCAACGGCAGCAAGTGCGTGCCGCGCAAGCGGCCCGCCACGCCCGGCTGGGTGAATTGCATATCGTCCAGCTCGACCAGCAGGGTCTGGTCCTTCTGGTATTGCCAGTGCGCCTTCAGCTCAAGGCTGTCGAAGGGCATGCTTTGCCCGGCAAACGTCTGCTCCGGCAATTGCACGGCCATCTTCTTCGAAGACAAGCGCACCGTGCCGCCTTTCTCGGTCGCATCGATTTCCCCGTCCAGGTTCTCGACGCCGGGCGTGCCGGCCCACTGCGCCGGTGCGGCCTGCTGCAGCGTGGCCTTGCGCACCTCAACGTGGCGCGCCTGCGCCTTCAGGCCCAGGCCCGTGAAGCCGCCCTGGATACGGTAAGAAGTCAACTCGGGGTAAGTCCCCTGCCACTGCACGGTGAAATCATTCAGCTCGCCGCGCGGGGCCAGGTCATCCAGCAGCTTGCGTTGCGATGCGGTCAGCGGCAGGCGCGTCGCCAGCTGCGACAGCGCCTCCAGGTTCAGGTGGGTAGCCTTGACGCTGGTATGTTCGGCTTTAAGCGGCGTGGCCGGTTCATAGCTTTCAGAAATCGAGGTGGACGGCAGGCTGAAACCATCCGGCATCTCAATGGAGAAATTCGTGAGCGCCACCTTGTGGCCGTTGGCTCCGAAGGTGGGTACGCCATCGTCGGGCGTGCCGCCCAGGCTCTCGCTGGCCGCAATGCGGCCATTGACGCGCTTGAGGCTCAGCGGCTCCAGCTTCTTCGACAGGCGCGCGGTGAAATCGGACAAGGCGAGGTCGGCGGTGAAATTGGCCACCTTGGCACGATCCAGCGCCAGCCAGGCGCGCACCGAGCCGCTGCCTTGGGTGATCTCGATCGGATAGTCGAACCAGGCACGCCACACCGAAAGGTCGGTCTGGCGCAGGTCGGCATAGATGGTGCCGGTCCAGTGCGTGACGTCGGAAATGCGGCTGGCAAAGGCCGGATGGCTGAAATCGGCGCGCACATCCAGCGGCGCCGCATACGCAGCCGGCGGCGTGGCGCGTAAAGCCATGCGGTGGCGCAGCCAGTGGTTGTGCAGCACCAGGTCGACATCGTCCAGCGCCAGCTCGGGTGCATTGCGCATTTCGTCGTTCCAGCGCAGCTTGCTGTCGCGGATCACGATCTCGCGCTGCGACAGCAGCCAGTCCAGCGTGCTGCCGTTACCGCCGGTCGGTATCGGAATGCCGGCCACAAACAGCTTGCCGGAGGCATCGCGCCGGATAGAAAGGTCGGCTTTCTCGATGGTCAGGCTCTCCAGCCGCAGGCCGGCCACCAGCACGCTGCTCCACGACAGGGTCGCGGACACGTGCGGCAAGGTCAGCGCAGGCTGGCCGGCCTCGTCATGCACGGTGATATTGGACAGCGAGAACTGCGGGCGCAAGCCGCTCCAGGAGGCATCGATGGCATCGATGGAGACCGCACGGCCGACAGCCTTGGAAGCCACACCCTCGATCTGCGGCTTATAGTGGCCGATTTCGGGCAGCACGGCATAACGCAGCACCAGGAACAGCGCGCAGAAAACGAAATAAGCCGCCAGCAGCAACTTGAAGGTGAAGCCGAGGACGTGATAGGTAGCCTGGTTCAGGCGAAAATAGGTGCCCCGCACGATTCGCCAGCATAGCGCCCAATGGGCAGTCTTCGATGTGGCGTTATGTTGTTCTTCGGACATCAGGCTAAGGCAACTCGATATGAAATAATTCGCGCGAATGACATGATCGCATGGAAAACATGCTGTTGCCATGTGAACGGAGTAGCTAGGAGCGGCAAAAACAGCGATAAGTTTAAAAACGGGCGATAAAATCCGCCTTTGGAGAAAAAATCGTCAGTGCCGCGTCAGGCTTGCTCTATTCTCGGTCGTCGCCGGCCAAGCCTGAACCTGTTTTACGCTCTGTTTTCCTTCTTTTACACCTGCCCCGACCCATTCGCGCCCTTATGCCAGATTCGACTGCCCCTCTCGCCAACGCCCAGGCTTCGCGTTATTTCACCCGTTGGACCCAGGCCGATGCCGCCCGTCCGGCGCTGGTCGCCGAAACAGCCGCCCAGGCCATGGACCGCGCTTTCTTCGCACGCCGCCTGCAAACCGACCTGGATACCGGCCTTGCGCTCAATGCCGCCATGCGCCGCCTGCGCAACCTGGTCGTGTGTACGCTGATCGAGCGCGACCTCGCCGGCCGCGCCGACCTGGGAGAGGTGGTCGCCACCATGACCGAGTTCGCCGACTTCGCGGTGCAGACCCACCTGGCGGCCCTCATGCGCGAGCAAACTGCGCTGTATGGCGTGCCCATCGGCGAGGAATCCGGACGAGCGCAGCAGATGATCGTACTGGGCATGGGCAAGCTGGGCGGCGGCGAGCTCAATGTTTCCTCCGACATCGACCTGATCTTCGTCTACCCCGAAGACGGCGACACCCGGGTGGAAGATGGCCAGAAGCAGCTCTCCAACCATGAATTCTTCGTGCGCCTGGGCAAGAAACTGATCGGCGCCCTGGCCGAGATCACCGAAGACGGCTTCACTTTCCGCGTCGACATGGCGCTACGCCCCAACGGCAATTCCGGCCCGCTGGTGGCCAGTTTCAACATGGTCGAGGAATACCTGGTGCGCCAGGGCCGCGAATGGGAACGCTACGCCTGGACCAAGGCGCGCGCACTGACCGGGGACCCGGAAGATATTGCCGCACTGGAAGCCATCAGCCGCCCCTTCATTTTCCGCCGCTACCTGGACTTCGGCTCGATCGACGCGCTGCGTTCGATGCACGCGCAAATCCGCGCCGAGGTCAAACGCCAGGAAGCGCTGCATCCGGACCGCAGCAACAACGTCAAACTGGGACGCGGCGGCATCCGCGAGATCGAATTCGTCAGCCAGGTATTCCAGTTGATCCGGGGCGGCCGCGACCCGGAGCTGCGCGACCGCTCCACCCGCACCACCCTGCGTACGCTGGTCGCCAAGAACCTGCTCGCGCCGGACGTGGTGGAGCAGTTGCTGGCGGCCTATACGTTCCTGCGCGACCTCGAACACCGCCTGCAATACCTGGAAGATGCGCAGACCCACACCCTGCCGGTCAATCCCGATGACCTGCTGCTGGTGGCGCGCATGATGGGCTACACCGACACCGCGGCCCTGCTGCAGGCGCTGGAAGCGCATCGCCGCATTGTGGCGGCACAGTTCGATGCCATTTTCAACGACAAGCAAGCCGCGCCCGACAACGAGAACGAAACCCCGGGCATCAACGATGCAGATGGCCTGGAAGCCATCGCCGACGCGCTCACGCTGGTGGGTTTTCCCGAGGCCGATATCGAAGCCGGCGCCAAACGCCTGCAACTGACCTGGCAGTCGCCGCGCATGCAAAGCCTGCCGGAACAGAGCCGCAACCGCCTCAATACGGTAATCAACGCTGCCCTGCCGCTGATTGCGGCATTGCATTACGACCAGTTGCCGACGCTGGGCCGCCTGCTCGACTTCCTTGAGGCTATCGCGCGCCGCGCCGCCTACCTGGCGCTGCTGACCGAATACCCCTATGCGCTCACGCGCCTGATCCGCATGATCGGCGCCAGCGGCTGGGCCGCTACCTATCTGACGCAGCATCCCATCCTGCTGGACGAACTGCTGGACGACCGCAACCTGAAAGCGGATTCCGACTGGGCCGCCTTCGCCGAGAACTGCCAACGCCAGCTCGACACCGCGCCGGGCGATACCGAGCGCCAGATGGATATCCTGCGCGAACTGCACCACACGGAACTGTTCCGCCTGCTGGCGCAGGATCTGGAAGGCGACCTGTCGGTAGAGAAGCTGGCTGACGAACTCTCGGCACTGGCCGACATCCTGGTCGACGCCACCATCAAGGCGGTATGGCAAACCATCGCCCAGCGCCACCGCGAGGTACCGCAATTCGCCGTGATCGCCTACGGCAAGCTGGGCGGCAAGGAACTGGGTTACGTGTCCGACCTCGACGTGGTATTCCTGTACGACGACGACGACCAGGAAGCCCCTGCGCTATACGCCAAGCTGGCGCAACGCTTCATCACCTGGATGACCAGCCACACCCCGGCCGGCACGCTGTTCGATATCGACATCGCACTGCGCCCGGACGGCGCCAGCGGGCTGCTGGTGTCGCCGGTAAGCTCGTTCGAGAAATATCAGCTCAACTCGGCCTGGATCTGGGAACACCAGGCGCTCACGCGCGCACGCTTCTGCGCCGGCGACAGCGCCATCGGCGAACGTTTCGAAGCGCTACGCGAACGCGTGCTGCGCCAGCCGCGCGACTATCAGAAGCTGGAGGAGGAAGTGCTATCGATGCGTCACCGTATGCGCGACGCCCATCCCAACCGCAGTACCCAGTTCGACCTGAAGCACGATGAAGGCGGCATGATCGATATCGAGTTCATCGTCCAATACCTGGTGCTGCGCCATGCGCCGGAACATCCGCAGTTGACCGGCGACATCGGCAACATCGCGCTGCTGAAGCTGGCGGGGCAACTGGGCTTGATCGATACAGCGTTGGCGGCCGAAGCCGCCAATGCCTACCGGCTCTTCCGCAAGCTGCAGCACCAGATCCGGTTGCAGGGCGCGGAACGTGCCCACATCGACGCCGAGCGTGTGGAGCATGAGCGCGCCTGCGTGATTCGGCTGTGGCAGTTGGTGTTTGGCTGAACAAACCGCTTGCCGGAAAAGCAAAAACGCCCCTCACGGGGCGTTTTTGCTTTGCTTCGCCTCAGTACTTGGGCGTGGGCTTGTCGTCGCGGCTGGAGCTGCGATCGCTGGAACCGCTATCGCGCGAGGAACTGCTGTCACGTGATGAGGAACCACCGTCGCGGTCGCGCGAACGGCTGCTGTCGCGGGTACTGTCGCGGTCACGCGACCGGCTGGACGAATCCTTGGCATCCTTGCCGTCCTTGTTGTCTTTACTGTCCTTGGCGGGCTCAGGTGGCGGCGCTGGAGGTGGCGGCGTAACGGTCTGGATGTTCTTGGCCGCCATGTATTCGTGCATATCCTTCCAGCCGGCAAAGATACCCGCCTTCAGGGCGTCCGGATTGCGCTGGTAGCAGTCTTCCAGTGACTGGCCGGCCTGGCGGCAGCCGGCGCCCAGGGCGATGCCTTCGGCCTTGGCCTCCTCTGGCGTCTGCTTGGGCTTGGAGAAGCTGCTGATGTAATCGCACGCGGAAAGCGAAAAGGCGACACCGGCGATCAGGGCCAGCCTGGCAACGAGGCGATGTGCTTGGAATGAGGTTGCTGACATTACGTCCCTCTTGTGAATTCGAATTGATCTTGTTTGAAATGCAATGCCGCAAACGGACAAAAGGCCATTGCAAACCGAAGTTTGCAACAGCCTTTCGATCTTTTGCAGGCTGATGACATATTTTCACCGGCATGCGCAAGCTTGCATCCGAGGAAAAGAACCCGAATCAGCCCGGAAATTGACGATACCGGCCGGGAAAACCTCCCGAGGCCGGTATCGGCGGGGTATTACTTGGCAGTCACCAGTGCCACGGTGGTGTCCAGCATACGGTTCGAGAAGCCCCATTCGTTGTCGTACCAGGACGAAACCTTGACCAGACGGCCGGAGACCTTGGTCAGGGTGGAGTCGAAATTCGACGACGCCGGGTTGTGGTTGAAGTCGACCGATACCAGCGGCTCGGTGCTGTAAGTCAGGATGCCCTTGAGCGGGCCGGCTTCGGCAGCGGCCTTCATGATGGCGTTGACTTCGTCCACAGTGGTATCGCGGGCAGCGACGAACGACAGGTCGACCAGCGAAACATTGATGGTCGGCACGCGGATCGCGAAGCCGTCCAGCTTGCCGTTCAACTCAGGCAGCACCAGGCCGACCGCAGCGGCAGCGCCGGTCTTGGCCGGAATCATGCTCATGGTGGCGGAGCGAGCGCGGCGCAGGTCTTCGTGGTAGACGTCTGTCAGCACCTGGTCATTGGTGTAGGAGTGCACGGTGGTCATCAGGCCATTCAGCACGCCGATCTGATCGTTCAGCGGCTTGACCAGCGGCGCCAGGCAGTTGGTGGTGCAGGAAGCGTTCGAGATCACGGTATCGCTGGCCTTGAGCACGCCGTGGTTGACGCCGAACACAACGGTCGCATCCACGTCCTTGCCGCCCGGAGCGGAGATGATCACTTTCTTGGCGCCGCCCTTGATGTGGGCGCTGGCCTTTTCCTTGGTGGTGAAGAAGCCGGTGCATTCCAGCACCACGTCCACACCCAGCTCGCCCCACGGCAGTTCTGCCGGGTTGCGTTGCGCCAGCACCTTGATGCGGTCGCCATTGACCACGATCGAGTCGCCGTCGACGGTCACGGTGCCCGGGAACTTGCCGTGCGCGGTGTCGTACTGGGTCAGGTGGGCGTTGGTCTTCGGATCGCCCAGGTCATTGATGGCGACGATCTCGATGTCGTGCTTCTTGCCGCCTTCGTAGTGGGCGCGCAGGATATTGCGGCCGATGCGGCCATAACCGTTGATTGCGACGCGAATTGCCATGCTCTTCTCCTTAAGGTATTAAAAAATCAATGCAAATCGGTTCTGCCGGAAAACCGCCCACAGCAAGAGAGCCTACTGGGGCGGCCGGGTCGCTCCCGGCCATTTTTCGGTCTTTTCCGGCCTTGTTCTTGCGTATTGTTCTGGCCCTGCCTGCACTGCCGCCGGATGATCTGCGTCTCGGCAAACCTTCCGGCTGATGATTCCCTGCCAGCGCTCAGGACTTCAGCTGGCGCCAGACGAAACCGACTTCGTCCAGCTCGGTGCCGTCGTCCCAGGTGAAGGTCTGCTCGAACAACTGTTCGGCTCCCAGCGCCTTGAAAAATTCCCGTGCGCCTTCGTTCTTGGCCAGCACCCAGACCATCAGGCCGGTAGCGCCGGCGCTGATCAGGGTCGCCGCCACGTTGGCCAGCAGTTTCTTGCCCAGGCCGCGGCGCTGCTCGTCAGGCAGCACGCAGATGGCAGAGAGCTCGGCGTCGCAGCCGAACTTGCTGTCGGCCAGCGTCATGCCCGAGGCGAAACCGATGATCTCGCCACCGGCTTCGGCCACGAAGGTGCAGGCCGCGTCCGACGAGGCGCCCAGCACCTGCTCCCACAGCTTCACGCTCTGCTCGGGCTGCAAGCTGTCCAGGTAGCTGTCGGGCACCAGGCCACGATAGCTGGCACGCCAGCTATCGATGCGCACGCCGGCAATCGATGCCGCGTCCGAAGCACGGGCGCGCCGGATCGTCACTTGCTCGGTCGATGCGCCCGTTGGTACTGCTTGTGTCATTGCGTTGTCCTTCGGGGGATCAGGCCAGCAGCTGCTTGGCCTTGCCCACCACGTTCTCGACGGTGAAGCCGAAATGCTTGAACAGCACACCGGCCGGCGCCGATTCGCCGAAGGTGTCGATGCCGACCACGGCGCCTTCCAGGCCCACGTACTTGTACCAGAAGGCAGTCACGCCGGCTTCGATGGCCAGGCGCGGCAAGCCCTTGGGCAGCACGGATGCCTTGTAGGCGGCGTCTTGGCGGTCGAACACGTCGGTCGACGGCATCGACACCAGGCGCACGGCGATGCCGTCGGCAGCCAGCGCATCGGCAGCCTTGGTCGCCAGTTCGATTTCGGAACCGGTGGCGATGATCACCAGCTTGGCATCAGCCGCATCACGCAGCACGTAGCCGCCGCGCGCGATGTCCTTGATCTGGGCGTCGGTGCGCTCCTGGAACGGCAGGTTCTGGCGCGAGAAGATCAGGGTGCTGGGGCCGTCGTTGCGCTTGATGGATTCAGCCCAGGCCACGGCGGATTCGGTGGTGTCGCACGGACGCCAGTTGTCCAGGTTGGGGATCAGGCGCAGGCTGGAGACGTGTTCCACCGACTGGTGGGTCGGGCCGTCTTCACCCAGGCCGATCGAGTCGTGGGTGAACACGAACAGCGAGCGGATCTTCATCAGCGCAGCCATGCGCAACGCATTGCGGCTGTAGTCGGAGAAAGTCAGGAAAGTAGCGCCGAACGGCAGGTAGCCGCCGTGCAGGGCGATGCCGTTCATCATGGCGCTCATGCCGAATTCGCGCACACCGTAGTTGATGTGGTTGCCGGCCTGGTTGGCGCGCACTGCCACCGATTCCTTCCAGTTGGTCAGGTTGGAGCCGGTCAGGTCGGCCGAACCGCCCAGGAATTCCGGCAGCACCTGCGCATAGGCCTGGATGGCGTTCTGGCTGGCCTTGCGGGTGGCGATGTTTTCCTTCTTCTCGACGGTGGAGGCGATATAGGCGGCCACGGTCTTGTCGAAATCGTCCGGCAGCTCGCCCTTGATGCGGCGCTGCAGTTCGGCGGCTTCGGCCGGGAACTTGGCGGAATAGGCGGCGAACAGCTTGTTCCACTCGCCTTCCAGTTGCGCGCCGTTGGCCTTGGCATCCCATGCCGAATAGACGTCGGCCGGGATCTCAAACGGTGCGGAAGTCCAGCCCAGCGCTTCGCGCACGGCAGCGATTTCCTTGTCGCCCAGCGCGGCGCCGTGCACCTTGTCGGTGCCGGCCAGGTTGGGCGAACCCTTGCCGATCACGGTACGGCAGCAGATCAGGGTCGGCTTGTCGGCCAGCTTGGCCTGGTGGATGGCGGCGTTGACCGCTTCCACGTTGTGGCCGTCCACGGCGGGGATGACGTGCCAGCCATAGGCTTCGAAGCGCTTCGGGGTATCGTCCTTGAACCAGCCTTCGACGTGGCCGTCGATGGAAATGCCGTTGTCGTCGTACAGCACGATCAGCTTGGACAGGTTCAGCACGCCAGCCAGCGAACAGGCTTCATGCGAAATGCCTTCCATCAGGCAACCGTCGCCGACGAAGGCGTAGGTGTAATGGTCGACCACGGCCAGGTCGGGCTTGTTGAATTCGGCGGCCAGCAGCTTCTCGGCCAGCGCCATGCCCACGGCATTGGTGATGCCCTGGCCCAGCGGGCCGGTGGTGGTTTCCACGCCCGGGGTGATGTGCACTTCCGGGTGGCCGGCAGTCTTGGAATGCAGTTGGCGGAAGTTCTTGATCTCTTCCATCGGCAGGTCGTAGCCGGTCAGGTGCAGCAGCGCGTAGTGCAGCATCGAACCGTGGCCGTTGGACAGCACGAAGCGATCGCGGTTGGACCATTGCGGATTGGCAGGGTTGTGGCGGTAATGCTTGGCCCACAGCGCCACGGCGATTTCCGCCATCCCCATCGGCATGCCCGGGTGTCCAGAATTTGCTTTTTGTACAGCGTCCATCGCCAGCGCGCGGATCGCGTTGGCCATCTTATCGGTGGGGAGAGTGGAAATCATGTCGGTGTCAGAGAGTTGCTGGATGCGCCCGCAGGCGCCAAAAACCTGTATCGGGGAGCCAACGCCCTGTTGCCGCCGGCTCCGATGCTGCCATTCAAATGCAAACCCCGGAAATGTCCGGGGTCGCGCGGGGCTATATTTTACCAGAGAGCGTCCGGACTCACGCCACAAATGGGCCGGAAGCCGATGCAGAGGTAAAATCCGGGATCGCTCCATCATTATCGCCAAGATCCAATCCATGCCCCGTTTCTTTTGTCCGCAAGCCCTCAGCATCGGGGCCTCCCTGGTTCTGCCCGACCATGTAGCCCATCACGTCCAGGTGCTGCGGCTGCAGCCGGGCGACCATGTCACGCTGTTCAACGGCGAAGGCGGCGAGTACACCGCCACCCTGACCGCCATTGAAAAGAAGCGCGCCCATGCCGAAGTCAAGACCTTCTCTCCGCGCGAAGCCGAACTGCCCTACGCGCTGACGCTGGCGCAGGCGCTGCCGGAAGGCGCCAAGATGGACTGGATCGTGGAAAAAGCCGTCGAACTGGGCGCCACCGCCCTCGTCCCGCTGGCCGCGCAGCGCTGCGTGGTGCGGCTGTCGGGCGAACGGGCCGAGAAAAAGCAGGTGCATTGGCAGGGCATCGTGCAGTCCGCCGTCGAACAATGCGGCCGCAACCGCTTGCCGCACCTGGCCGAATTGTCAGAATTCCGCCGCTGGATCGCCCAGAGCGACCTGCACCGCCGCATCCTGCTGTCGCCGCGCGGCGAGCAGCCCCTGTCGGGCTGGGCGCGCCATCATCCGCCGCAAGCGGTGACCCTGATCGTCGGCCCCGAAGGCGGCTTCAATGAAGAAGAGGAACAACTCGCCTGCGCGCAAGGCGCCTTGATGCTGTCCATGGGGCCTCGCGTGCTGCGCACCGAGACGGCCGGCATGGCGGCCCTTTCGGCCTTGAATGCGATTTGGGGAGAGATGTAGACATCCAATTATTTCCACAAGGAAATTATCTGTACCGACCCGATTGCGCCGATTCCAGCCATCAAATCAAGGAAAGCCTCCGAAAACATTTATAATGGAAGGCTTTTGCAACAGAGTCACTTTCCAGCGTTTCAATCAGCTTTTCAATGAAGGTATTTCGCGGACTTCCCAATGCCGAATCACGAGCGCCCTGCGCTTTGACGATCGGCAATTTCGACGGCGTGCATCTCGGCCACCAGGCCCTGCTGGCGCGCGTGCGCGAAGCTGCCGGCCGCCTCGGCCTGGATGCCGCGGTGATGACCTTCGAGCCGCACCCGCGTGAATTCTTCGCGCAACTGGCAGGCAAGCCGGAAAACGCACCGGCGCGTATCGCCAACCTGCGCGACAAGCTTCAGTCGCTGGCCGACTCCGGCATCGACCGGGTGATCGTCGAACATTTCGGCAGCCACTTCGCCGCGCTTTCGCCGCAAGACTTCATTGAAAAGATCCTGGTGCAAGGCCTGCACGTTCGCTGGCTGATGGTCGGCGACGACTTCTGCTTCGGCGCGCGCCGCGCCGGCAATCTGGACACCCTGATCGAAGCGGGCAAGAAATACGGCTTTGAAGTGCACTCCATGCCGACCGTGACCAATGCCGGCGTGCGCATTTCTTCGTCGGCCGTGCGCGCAGCGCTGGCCAAGGGCGATTTTGACCTGGCGCGCCAGTTACTGGGCCATCCCTACTCGATCAGCGGCCATGTGGTCCACGGCAAGAAACTGGGCCGCACCATCGGTTTCCCTACGCTGAACATGCGCGTGGGCCACAAGCATCCGGCGTTGTCGGGCATCTTCGTGGTACAAGTGCACGGCCTCGGCGACCGTCCGCTGCCGGCGGTGGCCAGCCTGGGCGTGCGCCCGACCGTGGACGACAGCGGCCGCGTGCTGCTGGAAACCCATTTGCTGGACTTCGAGGGCGACTGCTACGGCAAGCTCCTGCGCGTGGATTTCCTGAAAAAACTGCGTGACGAAGAGAAGTACGTCGACCTGCCCACGCTGACTGCGGCGATTGCACGCGATGCCGAACAGGCACGCGCCTATTTCCGCGAAAACGCCGGCTTCGCCATTTCGGCGACCGACCGAATTTGACGCTGGCAGCCGGCCGGCCTCCACGCCAGCCGCCGTCCAGCTCTCCGCTCCAGTTCTCCGTATTTGCGCCGCGCCCCATGCGGCGCCATCAGAATCAACCAGCATCCATCAGAGAAATTTGTCATGTCCAACAATGAATCGCCGGCCAAGCCGGGCAAGCAGGAAAAACAAGGCAAGGCGCCCTCCAAGTACCCGGTCAACATGACCGAAACCGCGTTCCCTATGCGCGGCGACCTGGCCAAGCGCGAACCGCAATGGGTCAAGCAATGGCAGGAAAAGAAAATCTACGACCGCATCCGCAAGGCTTCCGCCGGCCGCCCCAAGTTCATCCTGCATGACGGCCCACCATACGCCAACGGCGAGATCCACCTGGGCCACGCCGTCAACAAGATCCTGAAGGACATGATCGTCAAGGCCCGCAACATGGCCGGCTTCGACGCGCCCTACGTGCCGGGCTGGGACTGCCACGGCATGCCCATCGAGATCCAGATCGAGAAGAAGTACGGCAAGAACCTGCCGGTGGCCGAAGTGCAAGCCAAGGCGCGCGCCTATGCCAACGAGCAGATCGAACTGCAAAAGAAGGACTTCATCCGCCTGGGCCTGTTGGGCGAATGGGACAACCCGTACAAGACCATGAACTTCTCCAATGAAGCCGACGAGCTGCGCGCGCTCGGCACCATCCTCGAGAAGGGTTACGTCTACCGCGGCCTCAAGCCGGTGAACTGGTGCTTCGACTGCGGCTCGGCGCTGGCTGAGGCTGAAGTGGAATACCAGGACAAGCGCGATCCGGCCATCGACGTCGGCTTCCCGTTTGCCGAGCCGGACAAGATCGCGGCCGCCTTCGGCCTGCCCAAGCTGCCGACCGACAAGGGCTACATCGTCATCTGGACCACCACGCCCTGGACCATCCCGTCCAACCAGGCGCTGAACGTGCATCCTGAATTCGACTACGCGCTGGTGCAGACCACCCGCAACGGCGAGCCGCTGCTGCTGATCCTGGCCAAGGATCTGGTCGAGTCCTGCCTGCAGCGCTTCGGCCTGGAAGGCAGCGTGATCGCCACCACCCAGGGCGAGAAGCTTTCGCTGATCAATTTCCGCCACCCGCTGGCCGCCGCCAACAAGGGCTATGACCGCCTGTCGCCGGTCTATCTGGGCGACTACGTGACCGCCGACAGCGGCACCGGCATCGTCCACTCGGCACCGGCCTACGGCATCGAAGACTTCATCTCGTGCAAGGCGCACGGCATGAAGGACGACGACTTCATCAACCCGGTCATGGGCGACGGCCGCTACGCCTCTTCGCTGCCGCTGTTTGCCGGCATGACCATCTGGGAAGCCTCCAAGCCGATCTGCTCGGCGCTGGAACAAGCCGGCTCGCTGTTCAAACTGGTCATGTTCGACCACAGCTACATGCACTGCTGGCGCCACAAGACGCCGATCATCTACCGCGCCACCTCGCAATGGTTCGCCACCATGGACAACACGCCCAAGGATGGCGGCAAGAGCCTGCGCGAAACCGCGCTGCAAGGCATCGAAGACACCGCCTTCTTCCCCGCCTGGGGCAAGGCGCGCCTGCACGGCATGATCGCCAACCGTCCGGACTGGACGCTGTCGCGCCAGCGCCAATGGGGCGTGCCGATGGCCTTCTTCGTGCACAAGGAAACCGGCGCGCTGCACCCGCGCACGCCCGAACTGATCGAGCAGGTCGCGCAGCGCATCGAACAAGGCGGCATCGAAGCCTGGCAAGCGCTGGACCCCAAGGAATTGCTGGGCGACGAGGCCGACCAGTACCTCAAGAACAAGGACACGCTGGACGTCTGGTTCGACTCCGGCTCGACCCACCAGACCGTGCTGCGCGGCTCCCACAAGCAGGAGCTGCAGTTCCCGGCCGACCTCTACCTGGAAGGCTCGGACCAGCACCGCGGCTGGTTCCACTCGTCGCTGCTGACTTCTTCCATGCTCAACGGCTGCGCGCCCTACAAGGCTTTGCTCACGCACGGTTTCGTGGTGGACGGCGAAGGCCGCAAGATGTCGAAGTCGCTCAAGAACGGCGTGGAGCCGCAGAAAGTCGCCGACTCGCTGGGCGCGGAAATCCTGCGCCTGTGGGTAGCGTCGAGCGATTACTCCGGCGAGATCTCGATCTCCGATGAAATCCTGAAGCGCGTCACCGAATCTTATCGCCGCATCCGCAACACGCTGCGCTTCCTGCTGGCCAACACCTCCGACTTCGATCCGGCCCAACACGCCGTGCCGCTGGCCGAGCTGCTGGAAATCGACCGCTACGCGATCGCCAACATGACGCGCCTGCAAGCCGAGGTGCTGACGCACTTCGAGTCGTTTGAATTCCATCCGGTGGTGGCCAAGCTGCAGATGTACTGCTCGGAAGACCTGGGCGGCTTCTACCTCGACATCCTCAAGGACCGCCTGTACACCAGTGGCGTCGATTCGGCTGCACGCCGCTCCGCGCAGACTGCGATCTGGCACATCACCCAGGCGCTGCTGCGCCTGATGGCCCCGATCCTGTCGTTCACCGCGGAAGAGGCATGGAGCTTCTTCGCCGGCAAGGACGCCTTCGAGCAAAGCGGCGAAACCATCTTCTCGCAGACGTACTACACCCTGCCCGAGGTAGCGGATGCCGACGCGCTGCTGGCCAAGTTCGCCGTGCTGCATGACGTGCGTGCGACAGTGACCAAGCAACTGGAAGAAGTGCGTATTGCCGGCGGCATCGGTTCCTCGCTGCAGGCCGAAGTCGAACTCAAGGCGGCCGGCGACAAGGCGGCCGTACTGGAAAGCCTGGGCGACGACCTGAAATTCGTACTGATCACCTCCGGCGCCAAAGTGACCGAGGTGGGCTCGGCGGAAGAGGAAACCGTGGTCGTCACGCCTTCGACCTACCAGAAATGTGAACGCTGCTGGCACTATCGCGCCGATGTCGGGTCTCATGCCGAGCATCCTGGCCTGTGCGGCCGCTGCTTCGCCAACCTGTTCGGCCAGGGCGAGCAACGCCGCTTCGCCTGACCCGACCGATGCAAGCCGTTCTTCGCCCGGCTCCCTGGCGAAGAACGGCATCCCAGCCTTCAACAAGAACTCTCATGGCAACCAAAAAGCGCTCTTCCTCTTCCGGTCCGACCGCCTCGGTGCAGGGCCTCTTGCCGTGGATCGGCATTGCCGCCATCGTGCTGCTGCTGGACCAGCTCACCAAGATCACCATCCTCAAGCTGTTCCACTACGGCGAATCGCTGCCGGTGACCGGTTTCTTCAACCTCGTCCTAGTCTACAACAAGGGTGCGGCCTTCAGCTTCCTGGCCGCCAGCGGCGGCTGGCAGCGTTACCTGTTTACCGCCATCGGCATCGCGGCAGCGGTTTTCATCATCCACCTGCTGCGCAAGCACCCCGGCCAGCGCATGTTCTGCTGGGCGCTGGCGCTGATCCTGGGCGGTGCCATCGGCAACGTGATCGACCGCGTCGCCTACGGCCATGTGATCGACTTCCTTGACGTCTTTGTCGGCAACTGGCACTGGCCGGCCTTCAACCTGGCCGATAGTGCGATTTGCGTAGGTGCGGTATTGTTCGTCGTGGACGAATTGCGCCGGGTTTCCAAGAAGTAAAGAATCCGCCGTTCGGCTCATGCGAAGCGCATGCTTCGCCTCATTCCGGGAGCAAGGAACAAGACATGGATCTCGCTGGCAAGAAAATCGTACTCGGCCTGACCGGTGGCGTGGCCTGCTACAAAGCCGCCATGCTGGCGCGTGAACTGGGCCGCGCCGGCGCTACCGTGCAGGTTGTCATGACGCAGGCGGCCACGCAGTTCATCACCACGGTCACCATGCAGGCACTGACCGGCAACACGGTCTACACCGACCAGTGGGATGCGCGCATCGCCAACAACATGCCGCACATCGACCTCACACGCGATGCCGACGCCATCGTGATCGTGCCCTGCTCCACCGATTTCATGTCCAAGCTGGCGCATGGCGCCTGCGACGACCTGCTCTCCACGCTGTGCATCGCGCGTCCGGCGCGCGTGCCGCTGATGGTGGCGCCGGCCATGAATGTGGAGATGTGGCAGAACCCGGCCACCCAGCGCAATGCGCGCCAGCTGCGTCAGGACGGCATCCTGCTGCTGGGCCCCGACGCCGGGGCGCAAGCCTGCGGTGAAATGGGCGAAGGCCGCATGCTGGAGCCTGCGCAATTGATGGAAGACATCATTGCCGCGTTCCAGCCCAAGCTGCTGGCCGGCCGCCGGGTGCTGCTTACTGCCGGCCCGACGTTCGAGCCGATCGACCCGGTGCGCGGCATCACTAATCTTTCCTCCGGCAAGATGGGCTACGCACTGGCGCGCGCCGCGCGCGAGGCCGGCGCCGACGTCATGCTGGTATCCGGCCCGACCGCGCTGGAGGTACCTCACGGCGTACAGCGCATCGACGTGCAGACCGCGCAGCAAATGCATGACGCCGTGATGGCCAACGTTGCCGGGCAAGACCTGTTCGTCGCAGTAGCGGCGGTGGCCGACTGGCGCGTGGCCAATGCCAGCACGCAAAAACTGAAGAAGAATGCCGATGGCGGCGCGCCGCAATTGCAATTCACGCAGAATCCCGACATCCTCGCCGAAGTCGCAGCCCTGCCCCGGTGCCCCTATTGCGTAGGATTTGCCGCCGAATCGGAAAACCTCGCGCAATACGGCGCAGCCAAGCGGGCAAAGAAGAACATCCCGCTGCTGGTGGGCAACCTCGGCCCCCAGACTTTTGGGCGCGATGACAATACCTTGATGCTGTTCGACGAACAAGGCCATACCAGCCTGCCGCATGCCGACAAACTGACACTGGCGCGCCAGCTGGTGCGTGAAATCGCGCGCCGCATGGCAGCCTGAATCCCCGCGGCCCGCGTCTTTCGCGGGCCATGTTTTTTTATCCTATTGAACCGGACAACCGCCTCCATGAAGACCATCGACATCAAGATCCTCGACCCGCGCATGCAAGACCAGTTGCCCGCCTACGCCACCCCCGGCAGCGCCGGCCTGGACCTGCGCGCCTGCATCGACGCGCCGCTGACGATCGCTCCCGGCAGCACCCATCTGATCCCCACCGGCCTGGCGATCCACCTGGCCGATTCCAACTATGCCGCCGTGATCCTGCCGCGCAGCGGCATGGGCCACAAGCATGGCATTGTGCTCGGCAACCTGGTCGGCCTGATCGATTCCGACTATCAGGGCCAATTGATGGTCTCGACATGGAACCGCGGTGCGACCGAATTTGTCCTAAACCCCATGGAACGCCTGGCCCAGTTGGTGATCGTCCCGGTACTGCAAATCGGCTTCAATGTGGTGGCAGAATTCGATAGCAGCGAGCGCGGCGCCGGCGGCTTCGGCAGCACAGGCAAACACTGATGGAGAACCGAATGTCCGCACCCTACCTGCCCGCGTGGCAGAAGATCAGAAGTATTGCCGTACTGGCGCCGCTGGCCGTATTGGCTGCCTGCGCCACGCAGGAAACGGGGTCGCCTGTTGCCCCCGCTACCACCAGCAGCCCTGCCGCAGTCGTGGCGCAGGCCCCCAAGTCGGCTGACACCCCTCAGAAAAAGGAACTGCGCGACCTGATCGCGCAACAGGATCGCTTGTATCGTGTGGCAGCGCCGCTGTTGACCAGCAATGCGCAACTGTGCCGCGGCAATGCGCGCAACCTGCTTGGCTTCACCGCCAAGAACAGGTATTCGTTCCCCATCGAATATGCCGATACCGCACGCAGCCTGGGCTATGACGATCGCCTGCAGGTGACGGGTGTGCTGCCCGGCAGCGGCGCCGAGCAAGCCGGTATCCAGCGTGGCGACCTGCTGGTCATGCTGGCCGGCAAGCCGATGCCGCAAGGCACCGACGCAGAGCGCCAGGCCGCCGTACTGCTGAGCCCGCTGGTGGTGAAGAAAGCACCGATCAGCCTGGGCGTGCAGCGCAACGGCCAGCAACTCACCATCAATGTTCCTTTGACGTTTGCCTGCGCCTTCAGCATCGAGCTGGGCAACGCCGACAACGTCAATACCTATGCCGACGGCCGCCGCGTGCTGATCACCCGCGGCATGCTGAAATTCACCCAGACCGACGAGGAACTGGCCTACCTGATCGCCAAGGACATGGCCCACAATATCCTCGGCCACGCGATCCGCCAGCGCATGGTGTCGACCATTGCCGAAGTCATCGATAACCTGCTGCTGCCGCATCCGGACCCGACCACCACGGCCGGTACTGCCGGCATCCGCGTCTATCCCCAGGATCTCGACGCTGCGGCCGATACGCTCTCGCTCTACCTGCTGGCACGCGCCGGCTACAGCATCGACAACGTGCCGGCCTTCTGGAAGCGCCTGTCGGATCAATATCCGGCCAGCGTGGCCAATGGCTACACGGCCTTACATCCATCGACGGCTTATCGCCTTTCGATGATCGATAAGGTGACGCAGATCGTGAAGGCCAAACAGCAGTCCGACAAACCGCTGATGCCCTGAGCGGTTACCGCTCAAGCAGGAACGGCGCGGAAGAATGATTCTTCCGCGCCGTTTTTGTTTTCAGCCTGCGCCACCCCAAGCACCGTCTTTCGCCAGGACGATGGCGATGAAACCAATAAAAAAGCCGGAACGATGTTCCGGCTTTTTCGTGCCTGCAACCTGAAGCTTATTCCACTTCCAGCTTTTCCTGCGGCTCTTCGGGCGGAGCCGAGTCGTCGCCTTCCGGGAACTCCAGCTTGACCTGGTCCTTGTCATCCATCTCGACAGTGACGCGGCCGCCGTTGACCAGCTTGCCGAACAGCAGCTCGTCGGCCAAGGCCTTGCGAATCATGTCCTGGATCAGGCGCGACATCGGACGTGCGCCCATCAGCGGATCGAAGCCCTTCTTGCCCAGGAACTTGCGCAGGCTGTCGGAGAAGACGGCTTCCACCTTCTTCTCATGCAACTGCTCTTCCAGTTGCATCAGGAACTTGTCGACCACGCGCAGGATGATGTCCTCATCCAGCGGACGGAAGCTGATGATCGCATCCAAGCGATTGCGGAACTCAGGCGTGAACATGCGCTTGATATCCACCATCTCGTCGCCGGCTTCCTTCTTCTCGGTGAAGCCGATGGTGCGCTTCTGCAAGCTCTCGGCGCCCGCGTTGGT
Organism: Herbaspirillum chlorophenolicum; assembly: GCF_001189955.1. Lineage (GTDB taxonomy): Bacteria > Pseudomonadota > Gammaproteobacteria > Burkholderiales > Burkholderiaceae_D > Herbaspirillum > Herbaspirillum chlorophenolicum. The sequence continues at coordinate 87,570 of NZ_LFLT01000013.1, forward strand.
GGTCATGATGATGATCACGTTGCGGAAGTCGGTCTTGCGGCCGTTGTTATCGGTCAGCGTGCCGTGGTCCATCACCTGCAGCAGGATATTGAAGATATCCGGATGCGCCTTTTCGATTTCATCCAGCAGCAGCACGGCATGCGGCTTCTTGTTGATCGCCTCGGTCAGCAGGCCGCCCTGGTCGAACCCGACATAACCCGGCGGCGCGCCGATCAGGCGACTCACCGCATGGCGCTCCATGTATTCGGACATGTCGAAACGCACCAGTTCGATGCCGAGGATGAAGGCCAACTGCTTCGCCACTTCGGTCTTGCCCACACCGGTCGGGCCGGAGAACAGGAAGGAGCCGATCGGCTTGTCGGTCTTGCCCAGGCCGGCGCGCGCCATCTTGATGGCCGACGACAATGCTTCGATGGCCGGGTCCTGGCCGAACACGACGTTCTTCAGGTCGCGATCGATGGTCTGCAGCTTGACGCGGTCGTCCTGGTTGACCGATTGCGGCGGGATACGCGCGATCTTGGAAATGATTTCCTCGATCTCGGACTTGCCGATGGTCTTCTTCTGCTTCGACTTCGGCAGAATACGCTGGGCCGCACCGGCTTCGTCGATCACGTCGATCGCCTTGTCAGGCAGATGGCGGTCATTGATGAAGCGGGCCGCCAGTTCGGCCGCCGAGGTCAGCGCCGAAGCGGAATACTTCACGCCGTGGTGCTCTTCGAACTTGGACTTCAGGCCGCGCAGGATCTGAATAGTCTGTTCGACGGTCGGTTCGTTGACATCGATTTTCTGGAAGCGGCGGGACAGCGCGTGGTCCTTTTCGAACACGCCGCGGAACTCGGTATAAGTGGTCGCGCCAATGCACTTCAACTGGCCGCTGGAAAGCGCCGGCTTGAGCAGGTTAGATGCATCCAGCGTACCGCCCGACGCCGAACCGGCGCCGATGATGGTATGGATCTCGTCGATGAACAGGATGCCGTTGGGGCTGTCCTTCAACTGCTTCAGCACTGCCTTCAGGCGCTGCTCGAAGTCACCGCGATACTTGGTGCCGGCCAGCAGCGCGCCCATGTCGAGCGAATACACGACGGCGTTCTTGAGGATTTCCGGCACATCGCCCTGGGTCACGCGCCATGCCAGCCCTTCGGCGATGGCGGTCTTGCCCACGCCGGCTTCGCCGACCAGCAGCGGATTGTTCTTGCGGCGGCGGCACAGGGTCTGGATCACGCGCTCGACCTCGGACTCACGGCCGATCAGCGGGTCGATCTTGCCTTCGGCGGCGGCCTTGTTCAGGTTCTGCGTGAACTGGTCCAGCGGGCTTTCCTTCTGCTGGCCTTCGGCTTGCACGTCCTCGGCGCCTTCCGGCGCCTTCTGCGGATCGGCCTGCTGGTCCTTGCGCACGCCGTGCGAAATGAAATTGACCACATCCAGACGAGTCACGCCCTGCTGATGCAGGTAGTAGACTGCGTGCGAATCCTTCTCGCCGAAGATGGCGACCAGCACGTTGGCGCCGGTCACTTCCTTCTTGCCGTTGGAAGCCGATTGCACGTGCATGATGGCACGCTGGATGACGCGCTGGAATCCCAGCGTGGGCTGGGTATCCACCTCGTTGGTACCAGGGACAGTCGGGGTGTTGTCGGTAATAAAATTGGTCAGCGTTTTGCGCAAATCATCGATATTCACCGAGCAGGCACGCAATACTTCGGCCGCGGACGGATTGTCCAGCAGCGCGAGCAGCAGATGCTCCACGGTAATGAATTCATGGCGCGATTGTCTGGCTTCGACAAAGGCCATATGCAAACTGACTTCAAGTTCCTGCGCAATCATGCTTCCTCCATCACGCATTGCAGGGGATGCCCTGCCTTTCGAGCGTGGGTTAAAACGAGTTCCACTTTTGTGGATGCAATATCTTTGGGATATACACCACACATACCCTTCCCATCTCGGTGAACCTTGAGCATGATCTGCGTCGCGGTTTCACGGTCTTTGTTGAAATACTCCTGGATGACGGCGACAACGAATTCCATCGGCGTATAGTCATCGTTCAACAAAAGAACTTGGTACATAGGAGGCGGCTTAAGTTTCGCCTCTTGCCGCTCCAGTACTGTACCGCCATCATTTTCGTGCTTGGTTGCCATGCGTTTATTTGACCATCAAAAGCTGTGCAACGCACAATGATTACGTAAGATCCAGATGGAGAGATATTACGCGTTTTCCCGCTGCTGCGCAGATGACGGTGATTTATCCTAAATCAAGAGCTACCGCCGCCATCGACGAAACAAGCGCCCAAACTTTAAGTTGAAAACTGCTTGACTTTTATATTTCCAGCGAGAACAATGGATTCATTGATTAGTAGTTACTACTTGTCAATGGTATGAAAGGGGGCACTGTTTAAGGGGGGCTGCGTGACGCGCGATGCTTCTTGCTTTAACGGCTCGTGTGATAGTTTAAAATTTGAAAGATGTTTTTATGGCAACAGGTACAGTTAAGTGGTTCAACGATTCCAAAGGCTTTGGCTTTATTACCCCAGATGACGGCGGCGAAGATCTGTTTGCTCACTTCTCGGCTATCAATATGAATGGCTTCAAGACCCTGAAAGAAGGTCAAAAAGTCCAGTTTGATGTCACGCAAGGCCCCAAAGGCAAGCAAGCTTCGAACATCCAAGCGGCGTAATCCCAGCCAGCTCCTGAAAAGCCTCGCATAGCGAGGCTTTTTTCATTTCCGCACCCCACCCCACTACCCATACCTTTACGAGACCGCTGCAGCCCTCACAGGCAGTTGCGTCGCCATACAAAAAGCCGGGCAGTGCCCGGCTTTCGCATTTCCCGCATGTGGCACAAGGGGCTCACATGTTTTCGATCATCACCTCGCCAAATCCCGAGCAGGAAACTTGGGTCGCTCCCTCAAGCAAGCGTGCGAAGTCGTAAGTCACGCGTTTGGACGATACCGATTTTTGCATTGCATTGATGATCAGGTCCGCCGCTTCGGTCCAGCCCATATGGCGCAGCATCATTTCCGCCGACAGGATCACCGATCCCGGATTGACATAATCCTTGCCCGCATACTTGGGCGCGGTGCCGTGGGTAGCCTCGAACATCGCCACCGAGTCGGACATGTTGGCGCCCGGCGCGATGCCGATACCCCCGACCTGCGCCGCAACGGCATCGGAAATGTAGTCGCCGTTCAGGTTCAGCGTCGCAATCACGCTGTATTCGGCGGGACGCATCAGGATCTGCAGGAAGAACGCATCGGTAATCGCATCCTTGATCATGATGTAGCGCCCGGTCTTGGGATTTTTCAACCTCATCCATGGGCCGCCATCGATCAGTTCGGCGCCGAACTCCTTGGCCGCCAGCGCATAACCCCAATCGCGGAAGGCGCCCTCGGTAAACTTCATGATGTTGCCCTTGTGGACCAGGGTCACCGAAGGCTTGTCATTGTCGATGGCGTACTGGATCGCCTTGCGCACCAGGCGCTCGGTACCTTCGCGCGACACCGGCTTGATGCCCAGCGCCGAGGTCTCGGGAAAGCGCAACTTCTTGACGCCCATTTCATTGACCAGGAAATCGATCACCTTCTTGACTTCGGCCGAGCCGCTCTGCCATTCGATGCCGGCATAAATATCTTCCGAATTTTCGCGGAACACGACCATGTCGGTCTTTTCCGGTTCACGCAGCGGCGATGGTACGCCCTTGAAGTAACGCACCGGACGCAGGCAGACATACAGGTCCAGATGCTGGCGCAGCGTGACATTGAGCGAACGGATACCGCCGCCGACCGGCGTCGTCAGCGGCCCCTTGATCGAGACCAGATAGTCCTTCACCGCCTCCAGCGTTTCGTCCGGCATCCAGACATCCTTGCCGTAGATCCTGGTCGCCTTTTCGCCGGCGTAAATTTCCATCCAATGGATCTTGCGCGCACCGTCATAAGCCTTTTCCACCGCCGCATTGACGACCTTGAGCATGACCGGCGTAACGTCCACGCCGATGCCATCGCCTTCGATGTAGGGAATGATCGGATTATTCGGGACATTCAGGGTGAAGTCGCCATTGGCGGTAATCTTCCGGCCCTCAGCAGGCACTTGGATATGTTGGTACGACATCGTGGTCTCCGGCGTTTAAGCAGAACAAGCGGGGAATTTTAAGAGATTTCGCGAAAGCAGGTCGGAAGAATGCTCAGGGAAGGCAAAACTATCGTCGGCCAGGCGCCATGTCCTCTATAAGACATAAGATATGTCCTCGATTATGCATGAGGATTTTACGGAATCCCATGATTTTGCGACACTAGCGCATGCCTCTCATATTATTCAACAAACCTTTCCAGGTGATGAGCCAGTTCTCCGCCCATCCGGAGCGCGAAACCCTCGCCGACTACATCAAGATCCCGAACGTCTACCCTGCTGGCCGCCTCGATGCCGACAGCGAAGGCCTGCTGCTGCTCACCGACGACGGCAAGCTCCAGCATGAAATCAGCAATCCGCGCCACAAGCAGCCCAAGACCTACCTGGCGCAAGTAGAGGGCGACGCCTCTCAGGAAGTGCTGCAACGCCTGCGCGATCCGCTCAACCTGGGTGACTTCGTCACGCAGAAAAGCGAAGCCCGGCTGATCCAGGAACCTGGCTGGCTATGGCCGCGCAATCCGCCCATCCGTGAACGCAAAAGCCAGCCGACCAGCTGGATCGCACTCACCATCAGCGAAGGCAAGAATCGCCAGGTACGACGCATGACGGCGGCGGTAGGCCTGCCGACGCTGCGCCTGGTTCGCATCGCCATTGGTCCGTTTTCGCTGGCAACGCATCCGCTGCTGCCAGGCGAGTGGCGCGAAGTGGATCCGCTGGAGCTGGAGCGCTAAGCGACAAGGCCCGGAAAATTATCAAAACAACACCAATAATCCCTCGCACGCCCGATAATTGCCAAAAAAGATCAAAAAGGTTGTCAACCTTCGTTGTCTGCTGCCGTTATTGTCAGTGATTCGCACGAATCATCGTTTGCCTCACATCCCTAACATGTTGAATTGAAGGACGCAAAATGAAAAAATTGATCGCCGCTCTGGTCGCTGGCCTGTTCGCAACTGCCGCCTTCGCACAAGCCCCTGCCGCTCCGGAAGCTCCGAAGGCAGAAGCTGCTGCTCCGAAGGCAAAGAAGGCTAAGAAAGCCAAGAAGGCAAAGAAGGCAAAGAAGGCTGCTGAAGCTAAGTAATTAGCGTCGCGCAATTTAAAAAGGCAGGCTAGTCCTGCCTTTTTTCATGCCCGGACGATTAATTCCCTACTATCCGTTATTGACGGACTGACATCTTCGCCGCCCGCGCCAAAGCACAACTACGGCGAATCGCTATAATCCTGCAGATTCAAATCCCCGATTGATCGAAAACCAATATTGACCATGCGCCAACTCAATCGCCCCCGCCTGTTCGCCGGCGTCGCCGCAGCCCTGCTCACGGCACTATGCCTTGCCGACGCTGCCGCCCAGACGCCGCAAGTCCGCAAATTCCCCACCACCCAGCTCAATATCGGCATTCACCTGATCAAGGCAGAAGTCGCCCAGACCGAAGCCGAGCGCGAGCAAGGCCTGATGTTCCGGGAGAAAATGGGGGATAACGAAGGCATGCTGTTCCTGTTCGGCACACCGGCAGGCGTTTGCATGTGGATGAAGAACACGCTGATCCCGTTGTCGGTCGCCTTCATGGATGAAAAAGGCGAGGTCATCAACATCGAGGAGATGAAGGAACAGACCCTGGATTCGCATTGTGCCAAACGCGCTGCCGTCTATGCGCTGGAAATGAATAAAGGCTGGTTCAAGCAGAAGAACATCAAACCTGGTACCAAAATCGAAGGCCTACCCAAGTAAGTCCAGCGATAGCGCTCCGAGGTGGGATAACCCGCCCCGGCATCCGTACAAGCAGCGAGAAGCGCTACCGAATTCACGCGACACAAACGCAAAAACCCGCCTGAAAAGACGGGTCTTTGTTCTACTGCTTTACTGCAACTGCGCCGGAGGGCCGGCGTCAGCCAACGGCCGGCGAATTAAGCAGCCAAGGCCTTCAGGGCAGCAGCCAGGCGGCTCTTGTGGCGAGCAGCCTTGTTCTTGTGAATGATTTTCTTGTCGGCGATGCTGTCGATGGTCGACACCGATGCCTGGAACACGCTGGTTGCCGCAGCCTTGTCGCCACCGGCGATTGCCTTGCGGACAGCCTTGATTGCGGTACGCAGGGTCGAACGCTGGCTCGAGTTGTGCGCGTTTTGCTTAACTGCTTGACGTGCACGCTTACGTGCCTGTGCGGTATTTGCCATGAAATTATCCTAAATCGAGAGTCGTATGCGCCGCAAACCCTTAGGACTCGCGAAGCCAAATTCTGTAAAGCCTCGGATTATAACCATTTTCCCCAGCTTGGGCAAATACCTTATCTGGACAAGGAGGAATCCGCGCCGATCCGTTGCATTCAGGTCAAAACGCTGCGCGCAATCCTGACTTGCCTCCAGATGCCCTACCCGACCAGCATAGCAAATGGGCATGCGGATTCAATGATGGACGCCGATGTTGCAATAAAGAAATTTCATTGATGCATCGAACCGATTCGAAATCAAGACACTCTACCGCCACCGCCCATCAGGCCGAAACGCTTTCCCGCACCGCCGATTCCCGGCCGCCGGACTGCGCTGCGCCGCTATAATGCCGCACCATGAACTTGCATAAAACGCTCGCGACCATCTCCGGCATGACGATGCTTTCCCGCATCACCGGACTGGCCAGGGAAATCCTGTTTGCCCGCGCCTTTGGCGCCTCCGCCTATACCGATGCGTTCAACATCGCCTTTCGCATTCCCAACCTGCTGCGCCGCCTGTTCGCCGAGGGCGCCTTTTCCCAGGCCTTCGTTCCGATCCTGGCCGAATACAAAAACCAGCGCGGAGAGGAGCAGACCAAGCATCTGGTAGACCATGTCGCCACCGTGCTGATGTGGGTGATGCTGGTTACCTGTGTGGCAGGCATCGTGGCCACCCCCTTCGTGGTCTACTTCATCGCCACCGGCCTGCAATACAACCCTGAGGCGTTCAACGCCTCGGTGGTGATGACCCGCATCATGTTCCCCTACATCGGCTTCATGGCCTTTGTGGCGCTGGCCGGCGGCATCCTCAATACCTGGAAGGAATTCAAGATTCCGGCCTTTACCTCGGTGCTGCTGAACCTGGCTTTCATCGTCGCATCGCTGTTTGTCGCGCCGTTCATGAAACAGCCGATCTACGCCATGGCGTTCGCCGTACTGGTAGGCGGCATCCTGCAAGTAGCGCTGCAATTGCCGGCGCTGGTGAAGATCGGCATGCTGCCGCGCCTGTACTGGAACCCGATGATCGGCCTGCGCGACACCGGCGTGAAGCGCGTGCTGCAGAAAATGGGCCCGGCCGTATTTGCCGTCTCAGCCGCCCAGATCAGCCTGATGATCAACACCAATATCGCTTCGCGCCTGGAGCACGGCAGCGTGTCCTGGCTCTCCTACGCCGATCGCCTGATGGAATTCCCGACCGCGCTGCTGGGCGTGGCGCTGGGGACCATCCTCCTGCCCAGCCTGTCCAATGCCCACTCCGCCGACGACATGGACGAATACTCGTCCCTGCTCGACTGGGGCCTGCGCCTGACGTTCATGCTCGCCATGCCGGCGGCGGTAGCGCTGGCCACCTTGTCGGAACCGCTGACGGCCACGCTGTTCCACTATGGCAAATTCGACAACCTGTCGGTGACCATGACCAGCCATGCGCTGGTTGCCTACGGCGTCGGCCTGATCGGCCTGGTCACGGTCAAGATCCTAGCGCCGGGGTTTTATGCCAAGCAGGACATCCGTACCCCGGTCATGATCGCAGTCGGCGTACTGATCGCCACCCAGCTGATGAACGGCATTTTCGTGCCGATGTTCGCCCATGCCGGCCTGGCCTTGTCGATCGGCCTCGGCGCTTGCCTGAATGCAGCACTCTTGTTCGTGGGGTTGCGCCGCCGCCGGATTTACATGCCGCGCCCGGGCTGGGGGATTTTCCTGGCGCGGCTGGCCGGTGCGCTGCTGGTGCTGGCAGGCGTGTCATTGTGGATGGCCGGCCAGTTCGACTGGATCGCCTTGCGGGCGCATCCGCTGGGGCGCATCGGAGCGCTGATGCTGGTGATCGCGGTATGCGGGCTCGCCTATTTCGGACCGCTGCTGGCGATGGGGTTCAGGCTGCGCGAATTCAAGCGCATCGCCCGGCGTTAAGAAGAAAAACAAGCGAACAGAATAAACCGCAGCCGCCTTGTGTGCCAGAGTAGCTGGCTGGAAACAACAAGTATTTTTTTCGCCGTGTTGCAGAGGGTGACGCACGCCAAAATATTTTGATAGGATGGACGCCATGACGCTCACCTCCCTCGACTATTTTGCTTCGCTGGTGCGCCAGGACGATTCGATCCCGCTGTTCGAATCGGCCTTGACGCTGGGTCAGGACTTTTATCCCGAAATGGATTTCGCCGAGCAGGAAGTCGAACTCGACCTGCTGGCGCAAAAGCTGAGGCTGCGATTGCCGTCGGATGCTTCGCAGATCCAGAAGCTGCGCATGCTCAACCATTTCTTCTTCCAGGAAATGGCCTTCGCCGGCAACATCAACAATTATTACGACCCCGACAACAGCTACATCCACCGTGTCATCGCGACGCGGCGCGGCATCCCGATCTCGCTGGCAGTGGTCTATATCGAACTGGCGCAACAGGTCGGCCTGGACATGAAGGGCGTCTCTTTCCCCGGCCATTTCCTGATGAAGCTGTCGGTGCAATCGGGCGAAATCGTGCTGGACCCGATGAATGGTTCCAGCCTGTCGCGGGAAGAGTTGGAAGAACGCCTGGAACCTTATCTGGAACGCCAGCAGGAACACGACTTCGGCGATGAACTGCCGCTGGGGGCATACCTGCGCGCGGCGCACCCGCGCGAGATCCTGGCGCGCATGCTGCGCAACCTCAAGGCCATTTTCATGGAAAGCCAGCGCTGGCAGCAAGTGCTGGACGTGCAGGAACGCCTGGTGATCCTGCTTCCCGAAGAGATCACCGAGAAGCGCGACCGCGGGCTGGCGCGCGCCAATCTGGGCCTGCCCCAGGCTGCGCTGGAAGATCTGGAAGCCTACCTTGCGCTACGCCCGCATGCGGACGATGCGCAAAACCTGCGCGAGATGCTGCCCGACTTGCGCGACGCCCTGCGCAAACCCAACTGAGATCCTGAACAGGTTCCAAGAGCCATGCCGTTCCTGCACTCGCAGGAATGGCAACTCGGTTATTTGCGCGCCTCGATCTCTTCCCAGCGCTCCAGGCTGACAAGCAATTCCTCGTCGATCTCGGCAAAACGCTGGTTCAGCTTCACCGCGTCATCGGCATTGCTCTTGTACAGATCGGGGTCGGCCAGCTTCTCCGAAATCGACTTCTGCTCTGCTTCCAGTTCAGCGATACGCTTGGGCAATTCCTCCAGCTCGCGCTGCTCCTTGTAACTGAGCTTCTTTTTCGGCTGTGCGGGCGCCGGGGCCGCCATGCTCGACTCGGCCTTGACTTCGTTCTTGTCCGCCTTCGCTGCCGGCTTGGCCGACGACGCAGGGGAAGCCGCGCGTACGCGCTCCCAATCGGAATAACCGCCGACATATTCGCGCCAGATTCCATCGCCTTCGGCGGCGATCACCTGGGTCACCACGTTGTCGAGGAACATGCGGTCGTGGCTGACCAGGAACACGGTGCCGTCATACTCTTCCAGCAGTTCTTCCAGCAGCTCCAGCGTGTCGATGTCGAGATCGTTGGTCGGTTCGTCCAGCACCAGCACGTTGGCCGGCTTGGCGAACAGGCGCGCCAGCAGCAGGCGGTTGCGTTCGCCGCCGGACAGCGTACGCACCGGTGAACGCGCACGCTCGGGCGAGAACAGGAAGTCGCTGAGGTAGGTCATGACGTGCTTGCGCTGGCCGTTGACCTCGACCCAGTCGCTGCCCGGCGCGATGGTGTCGGCCAGGCTGGCTTCTTCATTGAGCTGGGCGCGCATCTGGTCGAAATACGCCACCTGCATCTTGGTGCCTTGCTTGACCGTGCCGCTGTCGGGCATTTCTTCGCCCAGGATCAGTTTGAGCAGCGTGGTCTTGCCGGCGCCGTTCTGGCCGATCAGGCCGACCTTGTCGCCGCGCATGAGAATGGAAGAAAAATCACGCACGATGGTCTTGGGGCCGTAGGCCTTGTTGACATTCTCCAGCTCCGCCACGATCTTGCCGGAGCGTTCGCCGCTGCCGACTTCCAGCTTGACCTGGCCCTGGCGATCGCGGCGCTCGCTGCGCTGCACGCGCAATGCCTCCAGCCGGCGCACGCGCCCTTCGTCGCGGGTACGGCGTGCCTGTACGCCCTTGCGAATCCACACTTCTTCCTGCGCCAGGAATTTGTCGAACTTGGCGTTCTCTACTTCTTCATTGGCCAGCAGCTCGGCCTTGCGCGCCTGGTAAGTGCTGAAATTACCGGGGAAGGACAACAACTTGCCGCGGTCCAGCTCGATGATGCGAGTCGAGACGTTATCGAGGAAGCTACGGTCGTGGGTGACGAACAGGATGCTGCCCTTGAAATCGCGCAGCAGCCCTTCCAGCCACAGGATGGAGCCGAAATCGAGGTGGTTGGTCGGCTCGTCCAGCAGCAGCACGTCGGGATTGCCGACCAGGCCGCAAGCCAGCGCCACACGCTTTTGCATGCCGCCCGAGAGTTCGCCGATCCTGGCGTCGCGGTTCAGGTTGAGCTTGTCCAGCGTGGTTTCGACCTTGTTGCCGATAGACCAGGCATCGGCCGCATCCAGTACGGTCTGGATCTGGTGCATGCGCTCCAGCAAGGCGTCATCGTTGTCGCCGCCGAACTGGCCGGTGATCGCCTCATATTCGGCCAAGAGCGCAGGCAGTTCGCCCAGGCCGGAAGCCACGGCGTCGAACACCGTCATCTCGGCCGGGAAATGCGGCTCCTGGTCGACATAGGCGATCTTCAGGCCCTGTTGCATCACCAGCAGGCCATCGTCCAGCTTGGAACGGCCGGCGATGACCTTCAGCAACGACGACTTGCCGGTGCCGTTGCGGCCGATCAGGCCGACGCGCTCGCCGGTCTCCAGCGAGAATTCTGCGTGGTCGAGAAGTGCGACGTGGCCAAAGGCCAGTTGCGCGTCGCTAAGGGAAATGACTGCCATAGGGAGATGTGCCGCGGCCTACTGCACCGCGTCTGGAATGTGCGTAAAGAGCGGCATTGTACCGACTGCAGCGGGGAAATGCGGCGCCGCATGGCCGGTTTGTCGAAATGATTGCCAGGAAGCACATAAAAATGCTCCCCGATACATTTTTTACATCCTGTTAAGGATTGCCGGCGCCCGTCTTTCCGGGCCGGCAGGCTTGATGCTGTAAGATAGCGCATCCAGATTTCCGCCTACCCCATGCATCTTCCAACGTCTCCGGGCCGGTTGCACCGTCAACGCGGCTTCCTCAACCCCAATATCGCCAAATTCATCGGACTCTCCATCCTCGGCCTCGGCATCGTCGGCGCCCTGCTGGTGGTCTATGCGCTGATCTTCATCAACCCGCGCCTGCCTTCGCTGGACCTGATCACCGACTACCGGCCCAAGGTCCCGCTGCGCATCTATTCCGAAGACAAGGTGCTGCTGGGCGAATTCGGCGAGGAAAAGCGCAGCCTGGTCAAGCTGGACGACATTCCGGCCGACATGAAGAACGCCGTACTGGCCATCGAAGACTATCGCTTCTACCAGCACGGCGGCATCGATTACATCGGCATCGCCCGCGCGCTGGTGACCGACGTGCTGCGCGGCAGCGCCTCCCAGGGCGCCAGCACCATCACCATGCAGGTGGCGCGCAACGTGTTCCTGACCAAGGAAAAGACCTTCTCGCGCAAGCTCTATGAAGTCCTGCTGGCCAACAAGATCGAGAGCGCGCTGACCAAGGACCAGATCCTTGAGGTCTACATGAACCAGATCTACCTGGGCCAGCGCGCCTTCGGCTTTGCCGCCGCTGCCCGCACCTACTTCGGCAAGGACCTGAAGGACGTCACACTGGCGGAAGCCGCGATGCTGGCCGGCCTGCCCAAGGCGCCGTCGGCCTACAACCCCATCGTCAATCCCAAGCGCGCGCACATCCGCCAGCAATACATCCTGCAGCGCATGCTGGATGTGGGCTTCATCACCCAGGCGCAATACGACGTCGCCTCCAAGGAAGAACTGAAGGTACGCGCACCGGGCAGCCAGTACAGCACCCACGCCGAATACGTCAACGAAATGGTGCGCCAGATGGTGTATGCGCAATACAAGGAAGACACCTACACCCAGGGCTTCAACGTCTACACCACCATCAACGCCGCCGACCAACAGGCCGCCTACCTTGCCGTGCGCAAGGGCGTCATGGACTACGACCGCCGCCACGGCTACCGCGGCCCGGAAGAGACCGTGGAGCTGCCGGCCAACGCCGACGACCGCGCCAGCGCCATCGACGACGTAATGGACGACCATCCGGACAACGACGATATCCTGGCCGCCGTGGTGGTGGCCGCCGGCCCCAAGCAGGTCGATGCGGTGCTGCGCTCGGGCGACAAGGTGAGCATCAAGGGCGACGCCCTGCGTTTCGTCGCCAACGCGCTTTCGGACAAGGCCAAGAAGGAAGTCCGCATTCAACCGGGTTCGCTGATCCGCGTCATGCAGGATGCCAAGCAGAACTGGCAGATCGTGCAGCTACCGCAAGTGGAGGCGGCGCTGGTGTCGGTGGTGCCGCAGGACGGTTCCATCCGCGCCCTGATCGGCGGCTTCGACTTCACCCAGAACAATTTCAACCACGTCACCCAGGCGTGGCGCCAGCCGGGCTCCACCTTCAAGCCCTTCATCTATTCGGCGGCGCTGGAAAAGGGTTTTGCCCCGGCCAGCATCGTCAACGATGCACCGGTTTCCTACCCGGCCGGCCCCGGCCAGCCGAACTGGGAACCCAGGGATGACGAAACCCCGGCCGGGCCGATGAGCGTGCGCACCGCGCTGCAAAAATCGGTCAACCTGGTGGCCATCCGCACGCTCGACTACATCGGCGTACCCTACGCCAAGGACTTCATCACCGGCACCTACGGCTTCGACCCCGACAAGGTTCCGCCCTACCTGCCGATGGCGCTGGGCGCTGGCCAGACCAACCCGCTGCAGCTTTCCGCCGCCTACTCGGTGTTCGCCAACGGCGGCTACAAGATCCAGCCCTACCTGATCACGCAGATCACCGACTCCCGCGGCAAGGTATTGTCCAAGGCCGATCCGCTGGTGGTTGGCAACGGCGCGCCGCGCGTAGTGGCCGAACGCAACAGCTACATGATGACCAACCTGCTCAAGTCAGTGGCGCAGCGCGGCACCGGCGCACGCAGCAACAGCCTCGGCCGCACCGACCTGGCGGGCAAGACGGGCACCACCAACGAGGCGTTCGACGGCTGGTTCGCCGGCTATCAGCGCTCGCTGGCTACCGTGGTATGGATGGGTTACGACCAGCCCAAGAGTTTGGGCGGCATGGAGTTCGGCGCGCAGCTTGCCTTGCCGATCTGGGTGGATTACATGGGGAAGGCCTTGAAGGGCGTCCCGCAATTCGACCAGCCGGTGCCAGACGGCATCCGCTTCATCGATGGCGAACCGTATTACGACAACTTCACGCCCGAGAACGGTTTGGTCACCAACGTCGGCGTAACGGTGGTCGATGCGATTTCCAATTTCTTCGGCTGGACGCCGAGCCAGTCGCCGAGTGCGCCGGCCGCGAGTGGCCAACCCTTGCCCAACGCGCCTGGCACGCAAAAGGCGCCGCCCTCCAGCGCCCCCGCCAACAAGTTCAACGAGAACCTCTACCAGGGACACTGAAGCAGGGCTGAAAAGAAAAAAGCGCAGAAGACATCTTCTGCGCTTTTTTTTATGCTGGCGCCCCCGACACGGATCGAACGTGTGACCTATCCCTTAGGAGGGGATCGCTCTATCCACTGAGCTACGGGGGCGGCAAGGCGGCTATTGTAGCCTCTGCGCCCATGCTTGGAAAGCGAAGGCCGTGCACGGCGGCAGTGTTGCCTGTATGCGCCATGCAGGGATATGTATGGAATGCAGACAACCGCCCTTCCACTACAATGGCCGGATCGCTGCCCAGGCAGCGCCAGAAAAAACCAGAAAAAACCGCATCGGCCCCTGTAACCCCGGCCGATGCCGGCGAAGGGAGACCGAAGTTGGCGTTCATACCGTATCCGGCCCGCCGCGGCCACAGCAGGTTCGTACGAGGCCTGACGCTGCTGGCATGCAGCCTTGCCATTGGCGCAGCGCAGGCGCAGATCCAGCCGGTTTCCCCAACGGCCGCGGCCGATGCCGTTCCCGGCATGCCGGAGCGGGTTGCGGCCTGCATCGCCTGCCATGGCAAGGAAGGCCGCGCCACTCCGGATGGCTACTATCCGCGTATCGCGGGCAAACCCGAAACCTATCTGTTCAACCAGTTGCAAAACTTCCGCGACGGCCGGCGCCAGTACCCGATGATGAACTACCTGCTCGGCAATCTTTCGGACGACTACCTGCACAAGATCGCGGCCTTCTTCGCCAACGAGCATCCGCCTTATCCCGCGCCGGCGTCATCCGATGCTTCGGCCGCCGTCCTGGAACGCGGCAAACAGCTCGTGACGCAAGGCATCAAGGAACGCCAGGTCCCTGCCTGCGCCGCCTGCCACGGCGTGGCGCTGACCGGCGTGCAACCCGCCATCCCCGGCCTGCTCGGCCTGCCGCGCGACTACATCAATGCGCAATTGGGCGCATGGATCAATGGCGTGCGCAAAGCCAGGTCTCCCGATTGCATGGCAACGATCGTCCATAAGCTCACTCCGGAAGACATCAACGCCGCCAGCAGTTGGCTATCCGCCCAACCCGTCCCGCACAACGCCGCGCCGGCAACGTCGCCGTCCGCGCCGCTGCCGCTGGCTTGCGGCAGCATGGAGCAAGCAGGAGTGCCCAAACAATGAAGAAAGCACTCGGCGCTATCATCGCAGCCGTCATCGCCGCAGCGATCGCAGTACCTGCCGCAGTCGTGGCGTGGCAGTCGCTGCGCAGCGAAGACCCCGGCATCGCCACTCCCGTTGCCGACCGCGCACAGCAGATCAAGCGCGGCGAATATCTGGCGCGCGCCGGCAATTGCATCGGTTGCCACACGCCGCGCGGCGGCGACGCCTATGCTGGCGGCCGCGCGATCGTCACCAAGTTCGGCACGCTTTACTCCTCCAATATTACGCCGGACAAGAAGACCGGCATCGGCAGCTGGAATGCCGACGATTTCTGGCGTGCGCTACACCATGGGCGCTCCAAGGATGGCAGCTTCCTCTACCCCGCCTTCCCCTTTCCCAGCTATACCAAGGTCAGCCGCGACGATTCCGATGCGCTGTTCGCTTTCCTGCAGACAATCCCGGCCACGGACCGGCCCAACCAGGAACACGCGCTGCGTTTCCCCTATAACCAGCGCATCCTGCTGGCCGGCTGGCGCGCCTTGTACTTCGAACCGGGGGAATACCGCGCCGATACCCGGCAATCGGTCCAATGGAACCGCGGCGCCTATCTGGTGCAGGGGCTGGGACATTGCAGCGCCTGCCACACCGCGCGCAACACCTTTGGCGCCACCGCCTCGCAGGCGGAATTGGCAGGCGGCATGATCGCGATACTCGACTGGTATGCGCCGCCGCTCAACGGCGACCAGGAAAACGGCCTGGGCAACTGGGAAACCGGGCACCTCGCCGCCCTGCTCAAGACCGGAATCTCGCCACGTGGTGCGGCCTTCGGGCCGATGGCCGAAGTTGTGGGGCGCAGCCTGCAATATCTGGACGACACGGATATCGAAGCGATGGCCATCTACCTGAAATCGCTACCGCCGGACGCCGCGTCTGCACGCCCACCAGCACAGCAGCCTGAGCCGGCAGAAGCCGCACGCATCATGAAACTCGGCAAACAGCTTTACGGGGACTTATGCATCGACTGCCATAGCGACAAGGGCCAGGGCGCCAGCCCAAACTACCCGCCGCTCAATGGCAATCAGGCGGTGACTACGTCATCTCCGGTCAATGCCATCCGCATCGTGCTCAATGGCGGTTACCCGCCATCGACAGCGGGCAACCCGTATCCGTTCGGCATGCCGCCCTTCGGGCCGAGGCTGAGCGACCAGGAAGTGGCGGCGGTGGTTTCGTATATCCGCAACGATTGGAGCAACCGTGCCGGCTTCGTCTCCCCATCGGAAGTGAACCGCTATCGCAGCGTGCCGCTGGATTGAACGTCCCAGGCGCAAAAAAAGCGATCCGATGGATCGCTTTTTTTATCTGCCAACCTGCATCCGCAGGTCAATCCTGCGCTTCCGTACTCAACCGGTATCCCACCCCCCGCACCGTCTGCACATAGTGCGAAAGATCGCCGAGCGACTTGCGCAAACGCATGATGTGGACATCCACGGTACGCTCCTCGATGAAGGTATGGTCGCCCCACACCTTGTCCAGCAGTTGCGAGCGCGAGAAGATGCGGTCAGGATGCGCCACCAGATAGCGCAGCAGCTTGAATTCCGCCTGGTCCAGCGCCACCGGCCGCTCGGCCACCGATACCTGGCGACGTTCGACATCGATACTGATTCCGCCATACTTCAGCACCTGGCTACCAATCTCCGGCGTCTTGCGGCGCAACAGCGCCTGTACCCGCGCCACCAACTCCTTGGGCGAAAACGGCTTGGTCACATAATCGTCGGCGCCTTCATTCAAGCCTTTGACCTTGTCCTCTTCCATCCCCTTGGCGGTCAGCATGATCACCGGCAACGCAGCGGTGCGCGGCTCCCGGCGCAGCTCATTGAGCAATACCAGGCCGGAGCTGTCGGGCAGCATCCAGTCCAGCAGCACCGCATGCGGCAGCGACTCGGCAATCGATTTGCGGGCTTGCGAAACATCGGTGGCGATGGTGGTGGCAAAACCCGCCCCTTGCATCGTGAAACGCAACAATTCGGCGATGCTGGGCTCATCTTCGACCAGCAGGATATGGGGCGACTCTTTTGACATTGTCCTTCTGTCTGGAAACTACATCACGGCTTGGGCGCCCACGGAAAAACCGCAAGCGCCATGGAATTACAGCACCTTGTCGGCAATACGCTGGGCCATGCTGCGCGCCAGATCCGCATCTTCGGCTTCGACCATCACGCGAATCAGCGGCTCGGTGCCGGAAGGACGCAGCAGTACGCGGCCACGATCGCCCAGCGACTCTTCCACGGCCAGCTTCTCGGCCTGCAGCGCTGCGTTCGACTTCCAATCGTAGCCGGCCGGGATCTTGACGTTGACCAGCGATTGCGGAAACAGCTTGATGTCGGCCGTCATCTGCGCCAGCGACTGGCCGCTGCGCTTCAACGCCGACAGCACCTGCAAGGCGGAGACGATACCGTCGCCGGTGGTGTGCTTGTCCAGGCACAGCAAGTGGCCCGAACCTTCGCCGCCCAGCAGCCAGCCCTTTTCCTGCAGTACTTCGAGCACATAGCGGTCGCCCACCTTGGCGCGCTCGAACGGAACGCCCATCTTCTTGAAGGCCACCTGCAACGCCATATTGGTCATCAGGGTGCCCACCGCGCCATCGACCGGGCCGGTGGCAAGGCGATCCTTGACCATCAGGTACAGCAGCTCGTCGCCATTGTAGATGCGGCCCGATGCGTCGACCATCAGCAAGCGGTCGGCGTCGCCATCCAGTGCGATGCCGAGGTCGGCGCGGTTGGCACGCACCGAATCCGACAGGGCCTGGGGCGCTGTGGCGCCGCATGCTTCGTTGATGTTCAAGCCATTGGGCTTGTTGCCGATGGTGATGACTTCGGCCCCCAGCTCGTGAAACACGTGGGGGGCGATATTGTAGGCGGCGCCATGCGCGCAATCGACCACGATGGTCATGCCATACAGGTCCAGCGCATTGGGGAAGGTGCTTTTGCAGAACTCGATGTAGCGGCCCTGGGCGTCATCCAGGCGGCGCGCCTTGCCCAGCTTTTCCGAGGGCACGCAATCCATGGGCTGTTCCAGCGCCGCTTCGATGTCGGCCTCGACCGCGTCGGGTAGCTTGTTGCCCGAGGCCGAAAAGAACTTGATGCCATTGTCGTGGAAGGGATTATGCGAAGCCGAAATCACCACGCCGGCCGACAGGCGCAATGCGCGCGTGAGGTAGGCGACAGCCGGTGTAGGCACCGGGCCGGCCAGCATCACATCGACACCCGCGGCGGCAAAACCCGCCTCCAGGGCAGCTTCCAGCATGTAGCCGGAGATCCGTGTGTCCTTCCCGATCAGCACGGTAGGACGTGCAACCCCATCCCGCGCCTTGGCCAGGACTTTGCCCGCGGCATAGCCCAGGCGCATGACGAAATCGGGAGTGATGGGGGCGACGCCCACGCGGCCACGAATGCCATCGGTGCCGAAATATTTTGCTGCCATAAATCGTTTCCTTCTAAATTGATTGCCGCTCTGCGGCGGCATCGCAGGATGCCGGCCTGGCGCCATCCTGTTGTTCCAAACTATTTTTATGTCCGTCCGGTGCAGTCTGCCGGACCGGCGCCCTGCTTCTAATTGTCTTCCCGTCCGGCTTGCCACATGTTGATTGCATCAACGGTTTCGGCCACATCGTGCACACGGATGATCATCGCCCCCTGCTGGGCCGCTGCCAGCGCAGCCCCGATACTGCCTGCCATGCGCTTTTCCAGCGGTTTTCCCGTGACTGCACCGATCATGGATTTGCGCGACATCCCGGCCAGCAAGGGCAAGTCGAGCGCGCCGATCAGCCGCCGGGTATTCTTGAGCAAAGCCAGATTATGCTCCAGTGTCTTGCCAAAGCCAAAACCCGGATCGATACAAATGCGCTCGCGCGCCACACCTGCCGCCATCATCCTGTCCACCTGGCTGCGCAGGAAACTCTCCACTTCCGCCACGACGTCATCGTAATGCGGTTCCCGCTGCATGGTCTGCGGCTCGCCCTGCATGTGCATCACACACAGGCCGGCTTCGCTGTCCTTGACGGCATCGATGGCCCCCTCGGCGCGAAAGCCGTTGATGTCATTGATCATGTCCACCTCGGCCAGCAGCGCTTCGCGCATGACAGCTGGCTTATAAGTATCGATGGAGAGCGGCTTGCCGCAGTCGCGCAGTGCGTAGATCACCGGCATCACCCGCTCCAGCTCCTGTTCCAGCGACAGCGGCGCGATACCGGGACGCGTCGACTCGCCGCCGATGTCGATGATGTCGACGCCATCGGCGATCATCTGCTCCGCATGGGAAAGCGCGAACTCGAGCGAGTTGTAATGTCCGCCATCGGAAAAGGAATCCGGCGTGACATTGAGAATACCCATCACCAGAGGGCGACGGCCTTGCTGCATCGGCAGGCGGAACCTGCCGCATTTCAGGAATGCTTGTGTCATCGTGCCTTGTTGCCTATCTCTTTGCTGCCTGCATTGCTGCTGTCTTGTGTTTTTCTTGTATTGCCTTGGCGGCTCCGCCTTGCAGCCGGTAATGCGGCGACGGATGCGATGGATGCGCCGGGCAGAAAAAAAGGTGAGGATCGCTCCTCACCCTTTGATCGGTTCGCTTGCCAAACCCAGCGGCCGGGATAATCAGGCCGGTGCGGTGGCGTTGGGCGAGACGTCGCCCGGACGGTTGTTGTCCGACGAGGACTTCTTGGCCGGCACGCCGTTGCGCGGCGGGCGCGGTTCGTCGCCGTTCATGATGTCATTGATCTGGTCGGCATCGAGGGTTTCCCACTCAAGCAGCGCCTGTGCCATCACTTCGACCTTGTCGCGGTTCTCTTCCAGCAGCTTGCGCGACAGTGCGTATTGCTCGTCGAGGATGCTGCGGATTTCGGCATCGACCTTTTGCTGTGTGGCTTCCGACACGGTCTTGGACGCCATGCGGCCGAAATAGGCATCCTGCTCGGTGTCCTCGTAGACCATGGTCCCCAGGGTCTCGGACATGCCGTAACGGGTCACCATCGCACGGGCCAGCTTGGTAGCGCGCTCGAAGTCGTTGGAAGCGCCGGTGGACATCTGGTGCATGAAAATCTCTTCGGCAATACGGCCACCGAACAGGATGGAGATTTCCTCCAGCATCTTGTCCTTGTACATGTTCACACGGTCATGCTCCGGCAACTGCCAGGTCAGGCCCAGCGCGTAACCGCGCGGCATGATGGTGACCTTGTGCACCGGATCGGCCTTGGGCAGCAGCTTGGCAACCACTGCGTGGCCGGACTCGTGGTAGGCAGTGTTGCGGCGCTCTTCCTCGCGCATCACGGCCGACTTGCGTTCCGGACCCATGACGATCTTGTCCTTGGCATCTTCGAAGTCCTGCATCTCGACCAGGCGCTTGTTGCGGCGCGCGGCAAACAGGGCAGCCTCGTTGACCAGGTTGGCCAGGTCGGCTCCGGAGAAGCCGGGGGTACCGCGGGCCAGGATATCGGCCTTGACGTCCGGGGCGATAGGCACCTTGCGCATGTGCACATAGAGAATCTGTTCGCGGCCGCGGATGTCGGGCAGGCCGACCATCACCTGGCGGTCGAAACGGCCCGGACGCAGCAGCGCCTTGTCCAGCACGTCGGCGCGGTTGGTCGCAGCGATCACGATGACGCCGGAATTGGCTTCGAAGCCGTCCATCTCGACCAGCATCTGGTTCAGGGTCTGCTCGCGCTCGTCGTTACCGCCGCCCATGCCGGCGCCGCGATGGCGGCCGACAGCGTCGATTTCGTCGATGAAGATGATGCAGGGTGCGTGCTTCTTGGCGTTTTCGAACATGTCGCGCACGCGGGAAGCGCCCACGCCGACAAACATTTCAACGAAGTCGGAACCGGAGATGGTGAAGAACGGCACCTTGGCTTCGCCGGCAATGGCGCGCGCCAGCAATGTCTTACCGGTACCCGGGGGACCGACCATCAGCACGCCGTGCGGAATGCGGCCGCCCAGCTTCTGAAATTTGGTAGGGTCGCGCAGGAACTCGACCAGCTCCTGCACTTCTTCCTTGGCTTCGTCGCAACCGGCGACGTCGGCGAAGGTGACCGAGTTGCTGTTCTCATCGAGCATGCGCGCCTTCGATTTGCCGAAGGAGAACGCGCCGCCCTTGCCGCCGCCCTGCATCTGCCGCATGAAGAAGATCCATACGCCGATCAGCAGCAGCATCGGGAACCAGGAAATGAAGACTTGCGACAGGAAGGATTGCTCTTCCGGCTGCTTGACGTCGAACTTGACGCCGTTGTTGAGCAGGTCGCCGACCAGGCCGCGGTCCAGGTAGGTAGCGGCGGTCTTGACCTTGGTGCCGTCCTGCGTGGTGGCAACGATGGTGCGGTCTTCGATGGTCGCATCCTTGATGTGGCCAGCCTTCACCTCGCTGATGAAGTCGGAATACGCGATCGCCTTTGCGTTCGACGCCATGCTACGGCTGTCGAACTGTTTGAACACCATAAACAGAACGAGCGCGATGACCACCCAAATGGCAGCCTTGGAAAACATGTTGTTCACTGGAACTCCTCCGACGCCGATGCGCCACGTTGCCTTTATATGCTCCGATTTTACCCGGATTCAAACACCCTTACTAGGAAACCGCCCATCCCATCGTGCTTGCCTGCAACGCAGCAAGCGCGTTAACGCCATTGCGGGCATTGCCAAACCAACATCAGAATCACGAATCGGGGAAATATGCGATGAAAGCAAGCTACATCGATCTTGCCGAAATAATAGTCATCTCAAGCATAAGATGCTTCCTATGAAGCGATATAGGGCTGAACCGGCGCAAAACAAGACGCAAAAACAAGCTGGGACAGGAGAATTTGGAGATACGGCCTGTTTCGATTCACTTTATCCGATTTTTCAGCGAGGATTCTTCAGGGTTTTCCCTAGCAGGAAGATTTCGGAAGACTTGTCCCGGCTGGCCTTGGGTTTCTTGGATGCCACCGTCTTGAATTCGGCGCGGAATTTGTGCACCAGTTCGTTGTAGCCGGTGCCGTTGAAGCATTTCACCAGCAGCGCGCCGGTGGGTTTCATGTGCGCCTGGGCGAATTCGATTGCCAGATCGATAAGATACTCGACCCGTGCGGCATCGGCTATCGCCACGCCTGACAGATTGGGCGCCATGTCGGACAGCACCAGATCGACCTTGCGGCCATCCAGCAAGGCTTCCAGCTGGTGCAGCGGCTCTTCCTCGCGGAAGTCCCCCTGGATGAAATTCACGTCGGCGATCGGGTCCATCGGCAGGATATCCAGGCCGATGATGATGCCGTGGATGCCACCACCCTCGGCCCCGGCCAGCTTGTTGCGCACATACTGGCACCAGCTGCCGGGCGTACAACCCAGGTCGACAATGATCTGTCCCGGCTTGATCAGGCGCTCTTCCTCGTCGATCTCTTTGAGCTTATAGGCCGCACGTGCACGATAGCCTTCCTTCTGTGCGAGCTTCACGTAAGGATCGTTGATATGGTCGTGTAACCAGTTTTTGTTTAATTTGTTCTTTGCCATTCGCGTAGAATACTGGTTTTATCTCTTTCAGGGACAGCTTCGCGCCGCCCGGCGCGGTCCCGACATCGCATTCCCATGTTGAAACTTACTCCCGCCGAGCGCAGCGAACTGCGCGCCCAGGCCCATGCCTTGAATCCCGTCGTGATCGTCGGCGAAAGCGGCTTGTCCGACTCCGTACTGAAGGAAATCGACAAGAGCCTCGACTCCCACGGCCTGATCAAGGTTCGCGTGTTCGGCGACGACCGCGAGGCGCGCATTGCCATCTACGAAACCATCTGCGAACAGCTCAAGGCAGCGCCGGTCCAGCATATCGGCAAGCTGCTGGTGCTCTATCGCCCCAAAAAGGAAGACGAGAAAAAGAAGCCGTCCGGCAGCAAGGGCGGCTTGCGCGAGGTCACCATCGTCAAGACGCATACGACAAAGCGCCCCACCGTCAACAAGATCATGCTCAAGGGCAATGAGCGCGTCACCGCCGGCGGCAACGTGCGCAAGGCCAAACCGCGCCAGCGCAGCACCAAGAAGCCGTTGGGCTGAGCATCGCCGCTTGCCGGGATGACCGGGAAAACGGAAAACGCTGAAAAACAGAATGCCCGCAGATTGCGGGCATTTTCATTACGACAGCACCAGCCTGAAGTGGAGCATGCCGCCGCGGCATGAGCCGGCGGCAGCACACGTTTTCATCAGACGTAGCGCACTTCCAGGATTTCGTACTCCTTCACGCCAGACGGCGCTTCCACCGCCACCACATCGCCGGCGCTCTTGCCGATCAATGCGCGCGCAATGGGCGACGTCACGGAAACCTTGGCTTCCTTGATGTCGGCTTCGTCCAGGCCCACGATCTGGTAGGTCACCTTCTCGCCGCTGTCCAGGTTTTCCAGATCCACGGTGGATGCGAACACCACGCGGCCTTCCGCACTCAGCTCGGTGGGATCGACAACCTGGGCCGCACCCAGCTTGCCTTCCAGATCGGCAATGCGGCCTTCGATGAACGCCTGGCGTTCCTTGGCCGACTCATATTCGGCATTTTCCGACAGGTCGCCTTGCGCACGCGCTTCGGCGATCGCATTGATGACCTCCGGACGATCTTTGGATTTCAAACGTTGCAGCTCTTCTTTCAGAAGTTCTGCACCACGCTTGGTCATGGGAACTGTGCTCATAAGTCTCTTACTCAAGGTTAGGGAATTGAGGAAAACGCCGACGGCGCCCACCAGACAGACTGAAAACGCAAAAAGAAAACTCCGTCGCCGACAGGGCAACTGGTCGATGTCTTTTTATGGGAACAATCTTTACCGATGAACGAAACGCCGCTGCAGATGTTCCGTCAGCTCGTCTCCAACACGTGCGTCCGACTCAGAGCCGCTAACAAAATCCCACTGGCCGCACTGCGACGGTAGGATTTTGTTAGCGGCCCCTGGACGGCGCTGCCCTGCAACATTGAACATGTTGTGGCCGCAGGGAGTCGTCCTAAAAGTCAGAGAGGGCATCGATTGCTCAGATGCCCTCTGCGCTTGCCGACCCTGATTCAGCCGGCAAAGTAACGTGTTGTGGGTTTAGTGTATAGCTTTATGCAGGCCTTGTAAATCGTAGACGTTCAACGCGTCCAGATGGCGCATCCCCTCCACTGCGGCTTCGGCGCCGGCAATGGTGGTGAAGGTGGTCACGCGCGCTGCCAGGGCCGAGGTACGGATCGCTCCGGAGTCGGCAATCGCATTGCGCTTTTCCTCAACGGTATTGATCACCAGGGCGATCTCGTTGTTCTTCACCATGTCGACGATGTGCGGACGGCCTTCGACCACCTTGTTGACGGTAGTCACCGGAATACCGGCGGCACTGATGGCAGCCGCGGTACCCTTGGTCGCCACCACCGAGAAGCCCAGTGCGACCAGGTCGCGGGCCACTTGCACGGCGCGCGGCTTGTCGCTGTTCTTCACCGACAGGAACACCTTGCCCGAGGTCGGCAGCTTCACGCCCGCGCCCATCTGCGACTTCACGAAGGCTTCGCCGAAAGTCTTGCCCACGCCCATGACTTCACCGGTCGACTTCATTTCAGGGCCGAGGATGGTGTCCACGCCCGGGAACTTGACGAACGGGAACACGGCCTCCTTGACGCTGAAGTAAGGCGGCACCACTTCGTTCTTGATGCCCTGGCTGTCCAGCGACTGGCCGACCATGCAGCGCGCCGCGATCTTGGCCAGTTGCAGGCCGGTGGCCTTGGACACGAACGGCACGGTACGCGAGGCGCGCGGGTTCACTTCCAGCACGAACACGGTATCGACCGTCTTGCCGTCGACTTCGGCCTGCTGGATCGCGAACTGCACGTTCATCAGGCCGACCACGTTCAGGCCCTTGGCCATGGCCGCGGTCTGGCGCTTCAGCTCTTCGATGGTGTCCTTCGACAGCGAATACGGCGGCAGCGAGCAGGCCGAGTCGCCCGAGTGCACGCCGGCTTGTTCGATGTGTTCCATCACGCCGCCGATGAAGGTGCGTTCGCCGTCGGACAGGCAATCCACGTCGACTTCGATGGCGTCGTTCAGGAAGCGGTCCAGCAGCACCGGCGAGTCGTTCGAGACCTTGACGGCCTCACGCATGTAGCGCTCCAGGTCGCGCTGCTCGTGCACGATTTCCATCGCGCGGCCGCCCAGGACGTAGGACGGGCGCACCACCAGCGGGTAGCCGATTTCCTGCGCCAGGCGCAGTGCATCGGCTTCGGTACGGGCAGTACGGTTAGGCGGCTGGCGCAGGCCCAGGTCCTGCAGCAGCTTCTGGAAACGCTCGCGGTCTTCGGCCGCGTCGATCATGTCCGGCGAGGTGCCGACGATGGGCACGCCGTTGGCTTCCAGGTCCAGCGCCAGCTTCAGCGGGGTCTGGCCGCCGTACTGAACGATCACGCCGACCGGCTTTTCCTTGTCGACGATTTCCAGCACGTCTTCCAGCGTCACCGGCTCGAAGTACAGGCGGTCGGAAGTGTCGTAGTCGGTCGAGACGGTTTCCGGGTTGCAGTTGACCATGATGGTTTCATAGCCGTCATCGCGCATCGCCAGCGCTGCGTGCACGCAGCAATAGTCGAACTCGATGCCCTGGCCGATGCGGTTCGGACCACCGCCCAGCACCATGATCTTCTTCTTGTCGGTCGGATTCGATTCGCACTCTTCGTCGTAGGTCGAATACATGTAGGCGGTGTCGGTGGAGAACTCGCCGGCACAGGTATCGACGCGCTTGAACACCGGGCGCACGCCCAGCTTCTTGCGCTGCTCGCGCACGGCGGTGTCGGTGGTCTTCAGCAGCTTGGCCAGGCGACGGTCGGAGAAGCCCTTCTGCTTCAGCTGGAACAGCGTGGCCTTGTCCAGCGACTCCAGGCTCACGTCCTTTTCCAGCCACAGTTCGATGTCGACGATCTCCTTGATCTGCGACAGGAACCACGGGTCGATGTGGGTCAGGCCATGCACTTCTTCCAGCGAGAAGCCTTGCGCGAAGGCGTCGCCCACGTACCAGATGCGGTCCGGGCCGGGTTCGCCCAGTTCTTCCTCGATGGTCTCGCGGTCGGTGGTCTTTTCGTTCATGCCGTCCACGCCGACTTCCAGGCCGCGCAGGGCTTTCTGGAACGACTCCTGGAAGGTACGGCCGATGGCCATTACTTCACCGACGGACTTCATCTGGGTCGTCAGGTGCTTGTCGGCCTGCGGGAATTTTTCAAACGTGAAACGCGGGATCTTGGTCACAACGTAGTCGATCGACGGCTCGAACGACGCCGGAGTCGCGCCGCCGGTGATCTCGTTGCGCAGCTCGTCCAGCGTAAAGCCCACGGCCAGCTTGGCCGCGATCTTGGCGATCGGGAAGCCGGTCGCCTTGGAGGCCAGCGCCGAGGAACGCGACACGCGCGGGTTCATCTCGATGACGATCATGCGGCCGTCCTTCGGGTTCACCGAGAACTGCACATTGGAACCGCCGGTGTCGACGCCGATTTCACGCAGCACCGCCAGCGAGGCGTTACGCATGATCTGGTATTCCTTGTCGGTCAGCGTCTGGGCCGGTGCGACGGTGATCGAGTCGCCGGTGTGCACGCCCATCGGGTCGAGGTTTTCGATCGAGCACACGATGATGCAGTTGTCCGCCTTGTCGCGCACCACTTCCATCTCGTATTCCTTCCAGCCGATCAGCGATTCTTCGATCAGCAGTTCGGAGGTCGGCGAGGCTTCCAGGCCGCGCTTGCAGATGGTTTCGAATTCTTCGGCGTTGTAGGCGATGCCGCCGCCGGTGCCCCCCATGGTGAAGGACGGACGAATGATGACCGGGAAGCCCAGGGTCTTTTGCACCGCCCAGGACTCATCCATGGTGTGCGACACGCCCGAACGCGCAGAACCCAGACCGATCTTGGTCATGGCGTCCTTGAACTTGGAGCGGTCTTCAGCCTTGTCGATGGCTTCCGGAGTGGCGCCGATCAGCTCGACCTTGTACTTCTCGAGGACGCCGTGGCGATGCAGGTCCAGCGCGCAGTTCAGCGCAGTCTGGCCACCCATGGTCGGCAGGATGGCGTCCGGCTTTTCCTTGGCGATGATGCGTTCCACCGCCTGCCAGGTGATCGGCTCGATGTAGGTGGCGTCGGCCATTTCCGGGTCGGTCATGATGGTCGCCGGGTTGCTGTTGACCAGGATGACCTTGAAACCTTCTTCTCGCAGGGCCTTGCAGGCCTGTGCGCCGGAATAGTCGAATTCGCAGGCCTGGCCGATGATGATCGGGCCAGCGCCAATGATCAGGATACTTTTAATGTCGTTACGCTTAGGCATTTTGTTTCTTCTCCATCATCGCCACGAATTTGTCGAACAGCGGGGCGATGTCATGCGGTCCAGGGGATGCTTCGGGGTGGCCCTGGAAGCAGAAAGCAGGCTTGTCGGTGCGCTCGAAACCTTGCAGCGAGCCGTCGAACAGCGAGACGTGGGTGACGCGGCAGTTGGCCGGCAGGGTCGCCTGATCCACGGCGAAACCGTGGTTCTGCGAAGTGATCATCACCTGCTTGCTGTCGAGGTCTTGCACCGGATGGTTGGCGCCGTGGTGTCCGAACTTCATCTTCAGCGTCTTGGCGCCGGAAGCCAGCGCCATGATCTGGTGGCCCAGGCAGATGCCGAAGGTCGGGATACCGCGCTCGATCAACTCCTTGGACGCGGCGATCGCGTAATCGCAAGGCTCCGGGTCGCCGGGGCCGTTGGACAGGAAGATGCCGTCCGGATTCAGGGCCAGCGCCTCGGCGGCAGTGGCTTGCGCCGGCAGCACGGTGACCTTGCAGCCGCGTTGGGCCAGCATGCGCAGGATATTGAACTTGACGCCGTAGTCGAAGGCGACCACGTGGAATTTCGGGGTGATCTGCTGGCCGTAGCCGCGGCCCAGTTGCCACTCGGTCTCGGTCCAGTTGTAGGCCTTCCGGGTCGACACGACCTTGGCCAGGTCCATGCCCGCCAGGCCCGGGAAGGCGCGCGCCAGCTCCAGCGCTTTCGCGGTGGCGGCTTCGATATTGGCCTCGCCGGCGACGATGGCGCCGTTCTGGGCGCCCTTCTCGCGCAGGATGCGGGTCAGCTTGCGGGTGTCGATGCCGGCGATGGAAACGATATTGCTTTCCTTCAGGTAATCGGACAGCGATTGCTGGGTGCGGAAATTGGACACCAGGCGCGGCAGATCCTTGATGATCAGGCCGGCGGCGTGGATTTGCGAAGCTTCGACGTCTTCGCGGTTGACGCCGGTATTGCCGATGTGGGGGTAAGTCAGGGTGACGATCTGGCGGCTGTAGCTGGGATCGGTGAGGATTTCCTGATAGCCGGTCATCGCGGTATTGAACACCACTTCACCAGTAGTGTTGCCTGCGGCGCCGATGGAAAATCCTTGGAAGACAGACCCGTCTGCGAGCGCGAGGATGGCCGGAATCGCGGAACCGGAAAGAAGAGGCAGCAAGGGTAACTCCTGAGATTGTTACCGTCGCTGCTGGATGACCGGAAGACCTTGCGCACCAAACCGACCGGCGCAAAGACCCCGACTCATTCGGTTCGGGTGCTTGTTGGCCTGCTGGAACGAGGTGGAGGATGGGTATGCGCTACGACGGAATTTAAATTAGCTAAACCGCGTAATTATAGCGCAAGAGACTCCCTCCGGCAAATCCAGGATCGCCGAAAGTTACCGCAAGATGCATCCAAATGAAGGCAAATAGCGGGATTCGCCGGCCAGGCAAGGCCTGCCGGCGAAGAACGGGATTAGAGGCCCAGGGCAGCGATACCGGCCTTGGCGATCTGTACGTCTTCCGACGACTTCACGCCCGACACGCCCACGGCGCCGACATAATGGCCATCGACCACGACCGGCACGCCGCCTTCCAGCAGCGCGTCCAGCTCGGGCGCCGACAGGAAGGAGAAACGGCCATTGTTGATCATGTCTTCATAGATCTTGGTTTCGCGGCGGCCCAGCGCGGCGGTGCGCGCCTTGCCCGGAGCGATGTGCGCAGAGATCGGAGCGGCGCCGTCCAGGCGTTGCAGCCACAGCAGGTGGCCGCCGTCGTCGACGATCGAAATCGTCACGGCCCAGTTGTTGGCCTTCGCTTCGGCTTCCGCGCCGGCGGCGATCTTCTTGACATCGTCCAGCGTCAGAAATGGTTTGGTTTGCATGTTGGCTCCGGTGTGCTGAAAAAATTGAACGGTGATTGTACGGCGAGAAAGATGTTTTGACATCAGACCTGCACAAACTCTTCAGTGAGCGTTTTTCATGCGAACTGCCGAAGACGGCCAGCAAGTAAAGCCGTAAATTGTTTAGCGCAAAAAAATCTCGAAGAATAATAATGCGGCGAGAAACCCCGGGATGCCTCGAAAACGATGCAATTATTGCAAGTTGGCATGAAATTAGCTTTTGACATGCCATAAGAATTCACTTACAGTCCCGCAATCCTACTTTCAGAGGATCCTGATGACTTCACGCCGATCTGACCGATTCCGACGCCAAACCGTGCGAGCGTGCGTGCTCGCGGCCGGACTCTGGATCAGTGCATCGGCCTTCTCTGCCGATCTGTCCCTGGCGGCCCAGGATCTTCCTCCCCCCCAAGCACAAACCCCGCAAGCCCTGCAGCAGATCAGCAAGACCAATCTTGCCATCGCCCGCCTGCAAGCCATTACCGACCGCGCATCCGAACTGGCAACCCAGGCCCTGGCCATGCTGGGCATCAACTACCGTTACGGCGGCAACACGCCCGATAGCGGCCTGGACTGCAGCGGCCTGGTGCGCTACGTATTCAAGGAAGCATTGGGCACCGACCTGCCGCGCACCTCGGCTGAAATCAGCCGCGTCGGCGAAAAGATCGGCAAGGACAACCTGCAACCCGGCGACCTGGTGTTCTACAACACCTTGCGCCGCAGCTTCTCCCACGTCGGCATCTATCTGGGCGATGGCAAGTTCATCCACTCGCCCTCCAGCGGCGGCCAGGTTCGCATCGAGAGCATGGACGAGTCCTACTGGAAGAAGCGCTTCAGCGGTGCACGCCGGATCGCCACGGACGACAGCGATACCCGATAAGCACCATTTCGATGCATTGCATACGACAAAGCCGCCTTCTGGCGGCTTTGTCTTTTCTGGCGCAAATGCTGCCGGGCCCCTCCTCCCGGCAGATACGCTCAATTCCCTGAAAGCAACTTCAGCTTGCGCTTGATTTCCGGCATGGCCGCCATCGCCGCCTGCTCGCCGGCCAGGATAGCGACGTTGCGGCTGGCGAAGTCGCTGCCCTTCATGGCGCCCAGGCTGGGCTGCAGCACGATGTCCGCGTTCTTCAATTCATACTGGTTGATGGTCTGCCCCATGATGGCGAAAGTCTGCAACAGCACGTCCAGCGAACTGGCCGACGCCTGCGCCTCGGGCTGCGCCGAGATGTTGACCGCGATCACGAAGTCAGCCCCCATCTGCCGCGCGAAGCGCACCGGCACCGGCGCCACCAGGCCGCCGTCCACATAATAGCTGTCGCCGATCTTGACCGACTGGAACACCCCCGGCACCGCCGACGACGCCCGCACCGCGATACCGGCATTGCCGCGCTGGAACAGGATCGGCTGGCCGCTCTTCAGGTCGGTCGCCACCGCACCGAAGGGAATCTTGAATTTCTCGATGGGCAGGTTGTTCAGGGCCTTGTTGACGTAGTTCTGCACCCCCTCCCCCTTGAGCACACCGGCGACCTTGGCGAAGAACGGCACCGACCAGTCGGAAATGGTGGCCTCGTCCATCTGCAGCGCCAGCTTCTGCAACGCGAAGCCGTCATTGCCTGCCGCATACAGCGCGCCCACCAGGCTGCCGGCGCTGGTGCCGGCGACGATGTCGGCGTCGATGCCCTGCGACTCCAGCGCCTTGATCACGCCGATATGCGCAAAGCCGCGCGCGGCACCGCCGCCCAGGGCCAGGCCGATGCGGATTTTCTTCGGCGCCGTCGCGGCCGGCGGCGCAGGCGTGGCGGCGGCCGATTCAGCCGGCTTGGCGTCGGAGGAGCCGGGCAGCCAGGTAGTCGTGCCGCAGGCGGTCAGCAACAAGGAGGAGGTCAGGACGGCGAGGGTCGCCAGGTGCGAAGCGATACGCATGGAGAGAAAATAGTGACTTGGAGGAAGCAGCGGCAATACACAAGCCGCCAGGATGGCGGCCGCATCATTTTACTTGAAGCGGCCACGCCTTCCGCTAGTGTCC
>NZ_LFLT01000130.1 GCF_001189955.1 Herbaspirillum chlorophenolicum
GTACTTGGGTCAGTGTTGCCGTAAATCTTCTGCTGACGTTGTTGCAAATCATTGCAGGGATATTTTCCAAATCTCAAGGCTTGATTGCCGATGGCATCCACTCGCTTTCAGATTTGGTTGCTGATTTCGTTGTTCTATTCGCGAACCATCACAGTAAAAAGGATGCTGACGAGGAGCATCCATACGGGCATCATCGATTTGAAACCGCTGCATCACTCGTGTTAGGCGTATTACTCCTTACAGTTGGCGTCGGCATGCTTTGGTCGGCAATAGTCAAACTTGAGAACCCCGAAAGTGTGCAAGAAGTTCACGTCGTGGCATTGTGGGTAGCATGTGGAGCATTACTGGCTAAAGAGCTCCTGTTCCGTTACATGTTACGAGTCGCAAAGCGAGTGAAATCTAGCATGTTGGTAGCCAACGCTTGGCATGCGCGATCCGACGCTGCGTCATCTTTAGTCGTTGGAGTAGGCATTGTAGGCAATTTGGCTGGATACCCAATCCTCGATCCCATTGCGGCCTTGATAGTAGGTGTCATGGTTGTAAAGATGGGTTGGGAGTTCGGTTGGGAGGCACTTCACGATCTGATGGATCGCGCCGTAGATCAAGACGAGGTAGAGGCTATTCGGAGCACGTTACTGGATACTCTTGGTGTCAATGGAATCCACGATGTGCGTACCCGAAAGATGGGTGACATGATCGTGGTCGACGCCCATATCGAAGTCGATGCACAGATTAGTGTCGAGGCAGGGCATGAAATTGCTGTCTTGGCTAGGCAACGAGTAATGCAACGCCATCGTGTACTTAACCTGATGACTCATATCGATCCTTGGCGTCGGCCGGATCGGGATCACTCCAACTAATCTGGCTTGCTTACACCTGAGTAAGGCTTGAGATTAGCAAGGCATAAAGTAATTCGGGAACTGAGAGATGTTTCCGAATAACAGGCTGATGATTAGCCGAACGTGGCCGTCGACCGCCACGGCAAAACAAGATGCCCAAGTTGCATCATCATCGGAATTAAAGGTACTGCTCGCTAAAAAAGGGGGAGCGGAAGATACCTGGCATTGGAAAATCAAACTGATTTTGGTGATGAGGCCCGTCGATTTTTCGAGTGAAGAAAAGAGATTTGGGTATTCAACAAAATCGATAAAAATCAATTACTTAACACCATTTCTGCAAAAATTTCCAGAATCCCGGCCGACCCTCATCTAGCGTCACCGTAGTGCGGCGCATGAGACCTATCTCGCGCACGATCGCACGCCCCAGATCGGCCTCGAAAATGTGTCCTTATCTCGGCTGGCTCTATATGGGGGGCGATTCAGCGCGAGGATTCAAGAGAAAATATCCCAGCCGATGTCCGGTTGATAAGTGTTCAATTTAGCACCGTCTTTATGCTCCTACGGCATAAAGGCGGCAACCTTAAGCACTTTCAGGATTGTGTGTCATTTCCAGCCTTATCCCGGCATGACCCCCTATAAGAAGCGTTATGGAATGTTATAGTGCGTCATTCATCGTTTATGACGCCCCGTTGCGGTACATGAGCCAAAATGAGCGACAAATTGCCTCCCTCTGAGATTATCCCTGCCATTAGCAATGCGATGACTGCCGGTACGCTATTGCCCGCAGATGTTGAAGCGGCCCATAGGGATTTCCTCGCCGCAGCGACGTCCGAAAATACCCGGCTCACCTATCGTTCCGCCATTCGGCATTTCCTGGCCTGGGGTGGCATCCTGCCGGCTGACGAGAATGCAGTCATCCGCTACCTGCTAGCCCATGCCA
>NZ_LFLT01000131.1 GCF_001189955.1 Herbaspirillum chlorophenolicum
ACCAAGGAATCTTGCGCTTGCCGGTGAGCCAGTCATGGACGGATCGCTCGGATCGTTTGAGGCGCTTGGCGATGACTTGGATGGAATGGCCTTGCATCCAGAACTCAAATTCGCTGTGGTGGCCGTAACGGGTATTCGGATATCTCATGAATTTCTCGTTTTTGTTAGTGGATTTATAGGTGGTTGATGGCCTCGAAATGTTTCCATCTGGGAAAATATCTGCTGCGCTAATTTGCCTTAATTTCGCATAATTTGTATTATGTAAAATAATATATCCTATTCAAAGCCAAGAAAGCCGCCCTCCAGTCCTCCGCCCGGGCGAATCTTGAGACCGGGGATCTTGTATTCCCGCGGCTGGAACGGCGCCAGTGCATTCTGCAGCGCATTAGCGACGTCATCTTTGTTGTACTCCTTTCCCAGGCCGAGACCGTAGCCGATGATGACGCGAGTGGCTTACTTCCGTCCCACGGGATTTGAATCCAAAACAAGAACCGTCACTTCTTCCTTTCCCCTATACGCACAGTGACGCCAAGTCGATCTTATTTCAAAAATTGAAGAACGGTCTTATCGTTGGCCAGTTTTTGCGAAAACCAATCGATTCCGTCCAGAGTCAGGTGCTCGCGGTCAAAAATGATTGGCCGCAGAATATTCTGATCCAGGAACAGCGGACACTCGCTACTGCAGCGGTATTGGTAGACGTCTACCATCGGAACGCGCGGCGCCCCCTCTCGCAATCGCGGCACGGCCTGCCACTGCCCCTCTCTGATCATGGAAAAATTCGCCGCTTCTACCGCCATAGGAATTTGTCGACGGGCTCTATACGTGTCCGACACGTAGTGGTCGATTTCAGAAATGAGTGCCGGCGTTCCGGTAATCACGAGAAGCGGAATACCGGTATTCTCAAGATTGGCGACACCTTCAGAAAATGCCGGCCCCTGCTCTGGAAATATTCTTGATGCCAGGATGATTCCATCAATCCTGCGTTCACTTAACAAAGGCGCCAAGATAGAAGAAAGCCCTTGGAAGCAGACTTTTCCAATGACCTTGTCGTAGGTATCAACCGGAATACAACTGGACTGATGCAACATCGCAAAACGTTTCGACGGAAATGCTTTTCTCAGCGCGAACAACGTATCTCGACCAATGCTGTCGCCGATCAGGAGATACGCATGCTCCCCCAGAGCGCCCTTGAGGCAGGTATCCAGCCTGGATGGAGAATTTCCTTCATCGAGACTGCAAGGCACTCCGGCATACTTGGCCAGATCATAAGAATCGCTGCTGCCATTGAACGCCACATCGATACGCTCAAGATAGTTGCTACGCTCCTGGTGAATTCGGTTCAATACTTTGCCAAGTTCGCCAAATACTATCTCCGAACGCAAGTAGTTCAACTGAGTAAACAACGCCACACACACTACGATGCCGGCGGCTGCGTAGAAAAGGAAGTACCCCTGGAGTAACTTCCTGGCAGATACAAATACTCTCCTCTCTCGAATTGGCTGCTCGACAAAATGATAAGTAAGCGCCGACAGCACCCCGACAAGGGCAATGACAAGATATGGCCCTTTGCGCGAGTTCGTCATGTGCGACTGCATGGCGATAAATATCGGCCAGTGCCACAAGTAGAATCCGTAAGAAATTTTCCCGACATAGCGTATTGGCGACAATGCCAAAACACGCCCCAACAAGCTTGTTGGGCCTGAACCGATCACCAGAAGAGCGCCAGCCACAACCGGCAGCGCATGGATGCCCGGGAAAACAGTGCTCTTGGTATA
>NZ_LFLT01000132.1 GCF_001189955.1 Herbaspirillum chlorophenolicum
GGATATGTTCCCCGCATGTAATGCGAACTGTGCCGCCTGGTTTATCACGCAATGCGGTGAGCGCATCCAACTCCGTTTCGATTTCATCGAAGCGATTGCCAATCGTATGAATCAATCGTTCACCAGCTGCGGTCAGAGAAATGCTGCGTGTAGTTCGTGTCAGCAGGCGAATCTGAAGCCTTTCCTCAAGTCCGCGAATCGCTTGGCTCAAGGCAGACTGTGTTACGCCAAGCGTAGCGGCTGCTCGCGTGAAACTGCCCTCGCGAGCAACGGTAACGAACCCCAAGAGGTCGTTGAGATTGCGTTTCATCATTGTCTGCCACCCTTTAGCTATTCATTAGCGCAGCTAATAGGGTAATTAAGGATTCATTATCTAGTCAAGCAGGCTTTGGATTGCGAAACTTGTAGCCAGTCAAAGTGGCATCAAGCGGACGGTTTCAGCACGCTATTACCGGACGCAAATGACGTATGCCGCTACCAATAAATTTCGGATTCAACAAGCCTATGTCTTTTCAAGTACCTGATGTCGCAGAAGACGTCCCCACGAGCGACGTGAGGAACATATCTCAGCAGCCAGGCAAGCGCGCCTACTGGAGTGGCGTTTTTGCCATGACGCTGTGCGCGTTCGCGCTTGTCGCATCAGAGTTCATGCCAGTGAGCCTGCTCACCCCAATCGCGACGGACCTCAAGGTAAGCGAAGGAATGGCCGGCCAAGCAATCTCCATTTCTGGCGTCTTTGCTGTCATCACTAGCCTGTTCATTTCCTCGCTGGCGGGGAACATGAGCCGGAAAACGCTGCTGCTTTGGCTAACCGGCCTGATGTTCGTGTCTGGGCCAATCATTGCTTTTGCACCGAACTACACGATATACATGGCAGGCCGGGTATTCATCGGCATTGCCATCGGGGGATTTTGGTCAATGTCGGCCGCCGCGGCTATCCGACTTGTGCCAGCGCCGCAGGTGCCCAAGGCGTTGGCCATCTTCAACGGCGGCAATGCTTTGGCGACCGTCGTTGCAGCGCCTCTTGGAAGTTACCTGGGCTCAATCATCGGATGGCGAGGGGCATTCTTCTGCTTGGCGCCGGTAGCACTGCTCGCGCTTCTCTGGCAATTCGCCAGCTTGCCTCCCATGAAGGTCGAGGACCACCAGAAGAGTTCTGGCAACGTGTTCGCGCTTTTGAAGACGCCGCTCGTGGCGGCAGGTATGGCCGGCGCGAGTCTCTTCTTCATGGGGCAATTCACTCTATTCACGTACCTGCGTCCATTCCTCGAAACCGTGACGAGAGTCGATATCCCGACGCTTTCGCTGTTGCTGCTCACCCTGGGTATTACAGGATTTATCGGCACCGTACTCATTGGTCATGTATTAAAGCGTGGCTTCTACCAAACGCTCATCGTCATCCCTTTAATTATGTCGGTCATCGCTGGCGGGCTGATTGCTCTTGGGCACCAACTGCTTCCTGTAGCAATTCTTCTGGCCTGCTGGGGAATGGTAGCTACTGCTGCGCCTGTTGGATGGTGGTCTTGGGTTGCAAAGACCTTGCCGAAGAATGCCGAAGCTGCCGGCGGTTTGATGGTAGCGCTGGTTCAACTGGCGATTGGGCTCGGGTCGACTCTCGGGGGCGTTCTATTCGACGCATACGGGCACGATGGAACGTTCACAGCTAGTGCCGCCTTACTCCTACTGGCAGCGCTCCTGGCAGGTATCACTGCTC
>NZ_LFLT01000133.1 GCF_001189955.1 Herbaspirillum chlorophenolicum
ATATGAGACTGCGGACCAAGAACATAATCCTCTCCCAAGGCAAAGCGAAGAAAGATGGAGGAATGACTATCGCGAGTGGATTCAAAGACAAACCAATTTCGCGTTTCATTCATGCCCTCGACACGACTGAACCTATGGTAAGCGAACAGCGACCGCTCTGTTTCAGGCATGTCTGCAAAAGTTGGCCTGCCCAGGTAACTATTCAAATCATCAAAGGCTTTTTGAATAGATTCGAGCAGAATCGCTACTTCTCGGGTCGTTTTATTAACGTAGAATGAATCGTGATCTTGGATCGATTTCTCGATGTAGAACAAGCCCTTATATATTTCAAATTCTTCGTCGACCACCGAAGTAAAACCAACATGTATCCCAAATTTTCTGTGAGATACCTCGTCACGGCGCCGCCCGTTCATAGTCGCAACCAGAACCATACAACCAGTCATTAGCGTCAATAGAACTTCTCGAACAGAATAGCTACCAGGCTTGCTGACATCCAGCTCGCCAATCGTGATGCCAATCTTCTCTTCCAACCTCTCTCTTGTTTTTGAAGACGATAGCCAGTCTTCCAGGGAATCTCCAAGTACCTTGCGTCCGGCCTCTGCGGCCTTCCTGATTTCAGCGCAAAGATCCGTAATCAAAATGGCTATGTCTCCGCCGTAGCTATAAAGCCACCTATATAGCCTTCCGAAAGTAAAGCCCCAGCCTCAACTGCTCCTAAATTGCGTGTCGCCCCTGAAGGCTTCGTCAATTTATTGGCCAAGTTTGTTGGATTAGCGAATGGGAGGAATTTGACTCCATAGGGTGCTGGCAAATCAATTAGCAAATTGATCATCGACAAGGTCTGGCGCAACATGCTGCGCTTCATACCTTTTTTGGGGACGTCTTCGCTTGCGAGGATTGCCCTAGCTCTAGGGTTTAACCGGTCCTCGTAATGTTGAAGGATCAGCTTGCGATAGACCGCTCCTTCGCGTGCTGCGATATTTGTCCCAATGGTTGGTCCTAACGCATCTTCTGGGACGTTGTTCAGGTGGTTTTTACCAATCGAAATCAGTTGACATGCCAGCTCGTGGCCTCTAGCGGCGAGCGCGTTGGTGAGACGCTCCTCAACCATCAGAGCCTCATGCCATCCTCCATGTGCAAGTGCACGTGCCAGTTCACCGAAATCTTCTGGAAGAATGGCTTTCAGATCAAATCTATTTTTGATCCAGATGTATTCAAAGAATTTCGCAAGGGTGGCAGTTAAGAAAACTGCCCGAGCATTTCTTGTCTTGCTTCTCTTCGTTCGTCTGAGCAGCTTCTCGGCCGCCAGCACAACTGATCCCACAAAATCGTGCCTATTAGTCAAACGTTGCGGCTCATCGTATACACCATTGGGAGGTAGCCAGAAATCCGATAACTCGACGTTCTTGTACTGTCCCTCATCTTTTCGTGCGTCAGTCTTAAGCAGATTGAATGAGAAATTTGGACATAGCTCTATGTCCGCGTGCACCAAATGCTCAGCAAGGCCGAGAAAGAGTTCGTCAGGAGTCCTCTTCTCATCACGCTTGGGGCTGATCGCCTTCTTAGCTAGTTTCATTTTCAATTTCACGCTCAACTCGCACTAGGTGATGTCTGAAGGAACCGCTCTTTATATAGTCGTAAAGGCCCAAATTAAATAGGATTGCCGGCACATGGAACTTCCCGAA
>NZ_LFLT01000134.1 GCF_001189955.1 Herbaspirillum chlorophenolicum
ACAGCATCAGGGTTACGCCGGACAACAGTGCGGCGATGGCGATGATCGCCGCGATGGCGAGCTTTTGCTTCTTGGTCATGTTTAATCTCACTCAGCTGAAGGTGTCTCAGTGCCGGCCAGACGATCCAGGTCGGCGGCTGCTTGGAATGCCGTGGAAAGCGCTTTCCAGTACTGCGCTTTGGCTTGGAAGAAGGTGCGTTGCGCGTCAAGCACGTCCAGGTATCCGAACTTTCCCAGTTCGAAACCTGTTCGTGCTGCCTGATAGGCGCTTTGTGCTCCGGGAACAATTTCACCGCGCAGTGCGGCTGCCTCTTCCCTGGCATTGCGCAGGCGCTCGAAGCTCTGTGCGGCCTCGCTCTGCATCTGCACTTCAACGATGGACAATTCGTCGCGTGCCTTATCAACACGCTTCAGGGCTTCGAGTTCGTTACCCTTGTTGCTGTCAAAGACGGGAATGGGCATGGAGATACCGACCACCCACATATTTCTAGCGGCCGACTCATCACGCTTGTTGCCGAAGGTGAGATTCACATCGGGGATACGCTTGCTACTCTCGATCTTGGCAAGCGCACGGCGACGTTCAACTTCAAGCTGCGCAAGCTTGACCGCGGGACCGATGGCGACCTTTTCGGTCAGTTGGGCGATTGCCGGCAGTTCCGGCAGCGTCTCGACCCCACCGTCCGTGAGTTGGAATTCATTGCCCACAGATCCCCAGAACATCGCCAGTTTTTTCTGGGCCAGAATCAACTCGCTGTCAGCTTGATTGAGCTCGAGCTGCGCGCTGGCTTCGGCCACCTTGGCCTTGGTTTGCTCGACAGGTGAGATCTTCCCGGCCGTCACCCGACGTCCGGCCATATCTGCTGCGGTCTTCGCCAGACCAAGCAGCTCCTTCGCCAGACGCTGGCGCTCCGTGGCCACCATCACGTCGTAGTAAGCGGCAACGACGCCTGCGCGAATCTCGGTGCGTTTGGCCGAGTATCCGAGCAAGGCCATGTCGCGCGCACGTTGGGCCGCTTCGATACGGGCACTGCGCTTACCACCCAATTCGATTGGCTGGTTGATCAGATAGGTCGTAGTCCTGGTGGACTTACGTGTGTCCTCCATCAGAGCCGAGAACTCAGGGTTCGGCCGCGCGCCGGCCTGAATGATGGTCGCCTCTACGGCCTCGATTTCCTTGCGCGCCGCAGCCAGACCCTTGTTCTGATCGAACGCTAAGTTAATAGCTGCTGGGAGCGACAACAACCGCGGCTCTTTCACCAGGGATGAAGCCGTATAGGATTGAATTTGTTCTGTGTTTCCAGGCGCCGTTGATTGCGCGTGGCTAGTGCTGGCTGCAAGAAGCGCCAGCGCCAGCAAAAAGCTGTGCCGATACATCGAATTCTCCAGTGTTAAG
Source organism: Herbaspirillum chlorophenolicum (assembly GCF_001189955.1). Taxonomy (GTDB): domain Bacteria; phylum Pseudomonadota; class Gammaproteobacteria; order Burkholderiales; family Burkholderiaceae_D; genus Herbaspirillum; species Herbaspirillum chlorophenolicum. Next base: position 1,394 of record NZ_LFLT01000134.1, read on the forward strand.
AAGGGGAATTCGGCGAGTACAGTTGTGTGTGGATTGTCCTCGCCGAGTTATGCGGCGAGCTGCCAATTGGGCTTATCGGGCCCGTCGGCGATATGGGAGGTGGGATGCGGAGAGTAGCCTAAATGCGATTTTTGTTCGACAGCCGGCGGAACAATCACGCTCGAGCTGTAGACCTGCACCGATTTCATGCACGAAAAGTGGCACAGAGAGCAGCCGACGTCGTTGTCGCCCGCCTTAGTTTTTTCAGTACCAGCATGCTTATCGGCTTTCACCGAAGGA
>NZ_LFLT01000135.1 GCF_001189955.1 Herbaspirillum chlorophenolicum
GCTCAATTGCGCTTGCGGAATGACGGAGAATCCACCGCTAACCGGTAACGCCACGCCGCCTTCGACGCTCATTGCATAGCTGCGGCCGGCCTGGCCACGGACGAGGGTGCCGGCGAGTCTGGAGCTCAGATCGCTGCTGAACCAGGTCGCTTGGGCCTGAGCATCAACATAAGCGCCCTGCTGCCCGTACCACGTCAGGGTTGTTCCCACGCCATAGGCCTTGGTGTCGATGTTGCCGTTGCCATAGATCGACGCTACCTGCGTGTCTGCCGTGCCGTAGCGAGCAGTCAATCCGCCAACCACGCGTGCGCCGTCTTTTTCGCCTGATAAGACGCGATCCACTCCGAACTGAGCCTGCCAGCTATCGATATCCTGACGGATGGCGCTCGTAGACACCAAAGGTTTCAGGTGGCTTGTCTTGCCTTCCACGCGAGCCCATACACCATCATGGGAGCTGTCCGCCGCATCGTAGTGCCGATTGCCAACCCGTTGGCGCAATGTGGGAACGCTGCTCAACGCGAGCAACGTATTGGCGTAAGCCTCATAGACCGGGACACCAGGTTGATAGAGCGGGCTGTCACCTCTGTCAGAAATCCCGGCCGCCAGCAGCGACGAACGCAGATACCAATCACCGTCGGCCTGGTCTTTCTGGAGAACGTAACCATATGCGCCGGCTATCAAGGCAGACTGGCCGCCTATCACGTAGTTTCCATTGGCCAGATTGAATTGACCGTTTGATGCGCCGTTTACCTGCACAACCTGAATCCCTTGTTGCGTTTGTGCTCCGAGGCCTCCGACATTTACTATCGTGACCGGCGTAACACCCGCAGTGGTCCCAGTGACCACAAGACGATCAGTGGGGGAACTGTCGTTCCCCAGTTGGGTTTTAATTTCAAGGCCGCCGCCCAACGGTATGTAGTTTCCGGCGATGGTCAGTGTCCCAAAGCTATCGGCGTGACCAGGAGCGATCATGCCAAGATTGGTCGTTGTCCCGACTTGACCTGTGCCAGTCAGTCGGCCGGCCGATGACACGTTTGCCGTGCCGCCTAGCACCCCATCAACTTGCAATGTCCCTGCCTGAACATCGGTGTTGCCTGTGAAGGTCGCACTGTTTCCTGTCAGTGTCAGCACTCCAAGGCCCAATTTGTTAAAGCTGGAAGTACCGGTGAAGACAGTATCGATATTGATGCTAAATGTGTTGGTATCGAACCAGGCACCTTCTGCTCCCACGGTCAGTGCTCCGAAGCCGTTCAGGAAATTGGCTTCATCTCGGGTTGCACGCAGAATGCCGCCGTTAAGATTGAGAATGGCGACTACGCCACTTCCCTTGATCACCGAACCGGTCTCAAGGACGCCACGCCCACTGGCGTCTCCGAGCAGATTCAGCGTTCCGCTGGACGAGCCCGCCCTAGAGACAAGGACATCGCTGCCGACATGGATCAGCCCGCCCTTGTCGATGTTCACGGTACCCGTGCCGGCATCGCCAATGGAAAGGTAGTCGCGGATCGTCCAAGTCGAGATATCGCCAGTGCTGCTTGAAATATTTACCGTACCCGTACTGCCGCTGAAGTAACCGACGAATCCAGCGGCATTACCACCTCCGGGCAGGCTGGTGGTTACTACGCCGCCATCGAGAATATTCAAC
>NZ_LFLT01000136.1 GCF_001189955.1 Herbaspirillum chlorophenolicum
AAATATTGATTCGTTATCTCTCCTGATGGGCTAAAATCAACCTCACTCAGCCCCGGCCACCTGTAATGCCGCCTTTTTGAACTTCAAGCACCATGATCCAGATTGACGACTACTTGCGCGCCGCCACCCGGGATAACACCCGCAAAAGCTACCGCGCCGCAGTGAACCATTTCGAGATCGAATGGGGTGGCTTCTTGCCGGCCACCGCCGATAGCATTGTGCGGTACCTGGCCGCCTATGCTGGCGTGCTGGCGCACAACACCCTGAAGCAGCGTATCTCTGCCCTGGGTCAATGGCATGTCGACCAAGGCTTCCCGGATCCGACCAAAATGCCCGTGGTGCGCAAGATGCTGCGCGGCATCCAGGAGCTGCACCCAGCACAAGAAAAGCGGGCCAAACCACTACAGCTTGAGGCGCTTGAGCAGACTTGCGCCTGGCTGGAACAGCAGCGCGAACAGGCCCGGCAACAGGGGCGTTTTGGCGATCTGCTTCGCCATACCCGCGACAAGGCGCTACTGCTCATTGGATTCTGGCGTGGATTTCGCAGCGACGAGCTTGCCAGGCTGGAGATTGATCGCATTGAGGCGGTCGCCGGCGAAGGCATGACCATTTACTTGCCGCGCACAAAGACCGACCGAAGCCTCAAGGGCACCACCTACAAAACGCCGGCGTTATCGAAGCTGTGCCCGGTGGCAGCCTACCTAGACTGGCTGGCTGTCAGCGGCCTGAAATCGGGCGCCGTCATCAGGGGCATTGACCGCTGGGGCACGATTAGCGAAGGTGCCGTCAATGCGGCCAGCATTATTCCGTTGTTTCGCCGGATCTTAAAATCTGCCGGAGTCACGGACGTCCACCTTTATAGTTCGCACTCATTACGCCGAGGCTTTGCCAGCTGGGCCAGTGCTAATGGATGGGAGATGCAGGCGCTGATGGAATACGTGGGGTGGAAGAACATCAGCTCTGCTTCGCGCTATGTGGATTCGCCTGATCCTTACCACCGTGAAATGCTGGAGCGTCTTGTGTCAAAGATGCCGCCAACTCTTGAGCAACCCTAAGTGACGCTTTTTCGCTGCACGTCCGAAATCTTGCGTCATCTCAGCTGGCTCTCACTTGTTTTTTCGCATTATTTCAATAATAATTGAATTATTGATATATTGAATTGAGGGCTGCGAATATGGAAACGAAATCCGTAATTACTGCATTAGCAGCGCTGGCTCAAGAGTCGCGCCTAGCCATCTTCCGCTTTCTGGTTCAGGTCGGACCAGAGGGCAGCGCTGCCAGCAAGATCGGAGACGCCCTAGGCATCGCTCCATCCTCTCTGTCGTTTCACATGAAAGAGCTGTCGCATGCCGGTCTGGTGACTTCGCACCAGGAGGGGCGCTTCGTCATCTATGCCGCCAATTACACCGCCATGAACGATGTTCTAGGGTTCCTCACCGAGAACTGCTGCGGTGGCAACGTGTGCTCGCCGGTGAATGCATGCTGCGAGCCAACCGCTACTGCCGAATGATCAATGCCTGGAACCGCCAGGCCTTCACACCAAGGAGTCACCATGTCCACTAGCCAACAGAAGACCTACAACGTTCTTTTCCTCTGCACCGGTAACTCGGCCCGTAGCATCATGGCCGAAGCATTGCTCAACA
>NZ_LFLT01000137.1 GCF_001189955.1 Herbaspirillum chlorophenolicum
GCGCTACCTACACCACCGCTTCCCTGGAGTGTATCTTGGGCCACACCACCTCTGGGGATGAGGGGAAATGGGAAGTGCTCACTACTTATCTTCAGCGCAGCGGCGTAGAGGTGACTTGGAGAAGCCACAATGCCGGGGAACCCCCAATGAAGGTCCTTCACTATCAGAAGCTTGAGGATGTTAAGCAGACCTGTGTTGGCGACGAGTGCAATTACGACGGAGGATTACTTTTCGGATTAGAGAGGCACATAGCGGACTCGAAAGGGCCGCGTACCTTGGTGGTGCTGCATCTTACCGGAAGCCATGGGCCGGCATACAACACTCGATATCCAGCAAGTTTTGAGGAGTACAAACCGGTTTGCAACTCTGTCCAGCTGCAGCAGTGTAGTCAGGAGGAATTGATCAATGCCTACGATAACAGCATCCGCTACACGGACCACGTAGTTGGGCAGACGATCGATTTACTGAGGCGGCTAGACATTGACGCGACCCTGTTCTTCATCGCTGATCACGGCGAATCTTTGGGAGAAGGGCGCTTGTACCTACATGGGACGCCGTGGCTTGTGGCTCCTGAGGAACAGAAGCGTATTCCATTCATCGTATGGAATTCCCGAGACAACATAAAAGAGAACACCACCACAAAGTTCGTTGACGGCGCCTTTACTCAGGCGAGCGTCTTCCACAGTGTGTTGGGTGCATTCGGTATGCGGTCTCCTGTCTACAAGCCAGAGCTGGATGTTCTGCCGAAAGTGGGGCGTCCGTGAAAAATCAAGTGATGCGCCGTTTGGCATGGAACGCCTTGGTTCACATACGTCGCCCTTGGCGACTTATCGTAGTCTGCCTGCTCGGCATTGCAGTAATATCGATTTATCCATCAGATCTGGAGGTTTATCGTGAAACTCCTCCTAGTACGCATCCTATCGTTGTCGGCGTAGAGGACTACGGCCGGTATATCAATACGGCCGTTCAGATAGGGCTCCCTTTCGTCATGCGAGATCCGGTCGGTAGTGAGCATCACGAGTTGCTTATCTGCCGGCTCTTCTGGATTTGTTATCACCCAGTCTCGTCTGTCGAGAGGCAAGGTGTCCACGCGCAAACATACGACTTCTTCTCTTCTTAGCGCTGAGCAGAGAATGGTCTCGCAGATGAGGCCAATCGTTTGCCCCTGCGTTTGATAGACGGCTTCTGCCCACTGGCGCACTTCCTCCTCCTCAGGAAGAATGAGCGGCTTGTTGAACGACTTGTCCGATTGACCTTTGCGGATGCGCACCGTTTTTGACACTTTCACGTCAGCATCGGCGCGCGTGCTCCGGGAGACTTGCTTCTCACTGTAAGGAACATTGAAGGGGCGCCTGTGGCCCTTCCAGTGCATCCATGCAAGAAAGTCGCAGACTTGCTGTGTGCGATAGTTGGCTGTCTTACCAGATAATTCATTGCCCCTGCGCGACCAAGCGCCGCTGGTCATGTCATTTTGATACCGCAGTACATGATTGTGGTAAGTGCAAGTATGGATATCTGCAGAGTTTACCTCGCACCATTCCAAAAAATTTGCGATCCATTCGGCATATGAATGCATGGTTCTGGCCGTTCGGGCTCGTCCTACGGTATCTC
>NZ_LFLT01000138.1 GCF_001189955.1 Herbaspirillum chlorophenolicum
CCGGGATGCCTGGCCCATTATCTTCGACAATCAAGGCCACGTTTTTATCGTCAACTTCGATTGCAAGATCCACCTTGCCCCCATTCGGGGTGTAGCGAACGGCGTTATCAACAAGATTTCTGAGGAGCGAAAACAGATCGAGCTCGCCAACCAACAGGTGGGCATCTCGCTGACCATCCACGCCGATATCGATTTGCTTGGACTCGGCCAATGGCATCAGGTCCTCCAACACGCGGCGATAAATGAACTGGACGGAGATAGGCGTAGCCACGGCGGAAACGGATGATTGGGCTTTTGCCAACGCTAGCAGTTGATTGAGGAGGTTACGGCCTCTGTCGATTCCTTCCCGTAATGCGCGCAAGCGTTGCCTTGCCTGTTCGGACATGTCAGCCTCTTCCAACCTTTCCGCCTGCAGAGAGATGGCCGTCATGGGAGAGCGCAGTTCATGCGCGGCGTCCGCGACGAATCGCCGCTGCGAGGCCATGGATTGATCTATCCGACCTAGCAATCGATTGATCGCTACTGCAAACGGTCTTACCTCGACGGGGAAATGACTTGCCTCTACCGGGTGCAATTGCTCATCTTGGCGTTGGTCCACTTCCTTGGATAATGCCGCAATGGGACGGAACATCTTTCGGATCAGATCGGCGACGATCAACAACAGGACGGGAACCAGAAGCAAGAAAGGCATGATGGTTCTCAGCGCACCGTCTCTGGCGATTTCGTTGCGAAAATCAGATTCTTGGGCGACAGCGATGCGTTCGCCGCCAGGCATCGTCTGAACCAGCACACGAAAATTCTCTCCCGCCGCATCAATGTCGTGCAGGCCATCCGTCAACGTGGACGAAAGAGGAAGTGCTTCTTCAGCATCTATTTCCGCCTTACTGGCGGAATAACCAAGATGTTGAACAATGACGCGAGACTCTTCGTTCGAAGAAACGTAACTGACCTCTGGCACAGGAGAAGCAGGCGAAAGTCGCTGACGCTCCATCAGGTGAGCGATTTGACGAAGCATATCGTCCTGTAATTCGTGCGATTCATCTAGCGCGGAAACGAATGAAAATACCCCCGCTACTATGGCAACTATTAAAATCGCCAGGCAAAGTATGACGGAGAGCTTCAACTGAACCGATTCGTTCAGCCGGCTTTTGAGACCATCCATCCTACCCCCCTGACGTTTTTGATAATGTCGCTGCCAAGCTTCCTGCGCAAGGCATGGATCAAATACTCGACTGCATTGCTTTCGACTTCCTCGTTCCAGCCATAAATTCTGTCTTCCAATTCGCTGCGCGACAGAATTGCTCCCGGACGCATCAATAATGTCTGGAGCAGAGCGAACTCACGGTTGGATAATTGTGTCGAGCCTCCGTCTCGCAGGCTTGCCTCCTTGCTGACCGGGTCAAGCGATACCAGTCCATTGGTGAGTAGAGGAGAAGCTATTCCCCCCTTGCGCCGCAAGACCGCGCGCATGCGGGCCAGCAGTTCTGCCATCTGAAAGGGCTTGAGGACGTAGTCATCTGCCCCGCCATCAAGTCCTTGCAAGCGATCATCAAGGTCATCACGCGCTGTGATGATGAGTAAGGGAATTGGAATGTCTTTTGGTCGTATGCC
>NZ_LFLT01000139.1 GCF_001189955.1 Herbaspirillum chlorophenolicum
CGAGCCAGGATTAACTGCAACTGACCATCAGCAATGCCGTTCGGCCAGTTCGATGATGCGAGGGTTGAACTCTTCGGGCCGCAGGCATTCCATGGGGCCGCGCTGGGGCCACACCTTGAGGATGTTGGCCGGGCGCTGCTCCATTGGACCGTTGCCCAACTCTGGTCCAATGATGTAGGTCGGCACATTGTGGCGCGCATAGTGCGGGTACATTTGGCGGGCGTAGTCCTCGAATCTGCCATCATCGATTGCGCCATCGGCGAACACCAAGAACGCCACCATCGTGCCGCACATATCGCAACGTACTTCCTCGCAAGGAACTTGACCCTGTGGGTGAGGTTGTCGAATTGGGAGCGGCGCGGGGCGTCCGCGCCCCCGCACCGATTCAAGGATACGTGTCAACTCCTTGCAAATCGGGTCGAGGACTTTAAGGCGTTGTTGCGTCATCGGGTCGCACGCTTCGCCGGCAACTTCGCTGACGATCTGTGTATCTCCTGTCGGCGTGCTTTCTACGGCAAGCCTGCCAAGTTCGCCCAGCTCGTAATCACGGAACACATACGCCATGCCGTTCGGTAGAAGTTGCCGCGTGACAGTGATATTCGGCGGCAAACGGAATCCTAAACCGGAAGAAAGATTTTCGGTCATCGCTTCAGTGCTCCGGTCCATCATCGGAGTCAACTTGCAAGATCGTTTCATAATCCTGACCGCCGTAGAAGATGCCGATGATGGATATTTGCTCGGTGTCCACGGCGAAAGCGATCACAGCACGCTTCTTGTAGTTGGTGATGCGCAGGCCCGGCCGCACGTCATCGCGCACAGTGCCGCGATGGGGGAAGGTACACAGACTCTCGCAGTAGCTGACGATAGCTTCCGTGTACCCGGTTGCTATATCGGACGAGGCCGCATCGGCAATGTAGCGGTACAGCGCTATAAGTTGTTCCTCGGCCTCGGGGGAGAAGATGACGCGGTAGCTCATCGCGCCTTGGCGTGCTCGGCGGCTAGGCGGGCGCGTACCTGGTCAACGGTAACGGCTCGGGCTGGATCGGCTTTCAACGCATCGTATGCCGGTCCGACCTGGTGGTTCAGCCAGCTTTCAACAGCCCGATCACGCGCCAGGAGCGCACGCAGACCGTCGCGGATGACTTCGCTTTCCGTCGCGTACTCACCAGTCCGCACCTTGGCCTTCACCACGTCCGCCATATCCAGCGGCAGGGTGATACTCAATTGCTGAGTTGTTCGCATAGTAGTCTCCGATTGCGTGATAGGATTTAATCCTACTCGAATCATCGCCAAGAGTCCAGCCTTGTCGTTGGATGCCGGGGAGCGGGCGCAAAATCCAGAAAAGGTAGGTTTTCTGGACGGACGATGACGCAGGCACGCTGTGGCCGGGATGCCCGGCGCTCGAAGTCCACAAACGCAGTCCACCAAACTTGTTCCATGAACAAGGCCGCTCAATAAGTTCCTGGAACATTTTCAGTTGCAGTTATTTCTGGTTCT
>NZ_LFLT01000014.1 GCF_001189955.1 Herbaspirillum chlorophenolicum
TATTGGTTGTAAAAATTGCTGGCGAGGTACTCGCGCCGCACATGCATGGCGAGCACCGAGACGATGGCCGATGCCGGCAGCGCCAGCAGCACGCCGACGAAACCGAACAACTGGCCAAACGCCAGCAAGGCAAAAATGACGACCAGGGGATGCAGGCCGATGCGTTCACCGACCAGTTTGGGCGTCAGGATAAAACTTTCCAGTACCTGGCCGATGCCGTAGATCAGCGCTACCCACAGCAGTCCGCTGGCGCCGTCGAATTGCAGGATGGCGGCCAGTATCGCCAGCACCAGGCCCAGGCCGAAACCGACGTAGGGAATGAAGACCAGGATGCCGGTCAGTACGCCGACCGGCAGGGCGCTATCGAAGCCGGCGACCGTCAGCGCCACCGAATAGTAGATCGCCAGCGTCAGCATCACCAGCAATTGGCCGCGCAGGTACTGGCCCAGCAGGTCGTCCACTTCGGTGGCCATGAGGTTGATGCGCGGCGCCCAGCGGCGCGGGATCATGGTCTGCACGCGCTTGATGAAGGGATGCCAGTCTTGCAGCAAGTAGAACAGCACCATCGGCACGAACAGCAGGTTGGCTGCCCAGGCCAGCAGTGCCGTGCCGCCCGCGCGCGCCGAGGACAGCACGGAAGTCCACATTTCATCGCTGCTGGTGCTGATCTGCTGGGTCAGCAAGGCCTTGATGCCGGCCATATCCAGGCGTACGTCGATGCCCAATTGATGCAGCCGCGGCGACACGATGGCGTTGAGCTTATCCAGCAATGGCGGTATTTGCGCCTGCAACTGCGGAATCTGGCGCAGCACCAGCGGCACGACGATCAGCACCAGCGCCAGCACGGCCAATATCAGCAGCGAAATCATGATGGCCACGGCCACGAAACGCGGCATGCGGACCGGACCGATACGGCGGCTGGCGATCCAGTCCACGCCCGGATTGAGCGCGTAACCGATGATGCCGGCGGCAATGAATGGCGACAGCATGGGCCCGAGCGCGGCCAGCAGGGCCAACAGCAGGATTCCGACGATCAGCCACACCAGATTTTGTTTTTGCTCTTCGGATAAAGAAAAAGGCATGGAATCGGGGTTTGGGGGTGTCGGTTTTGTTAAAATCACGGTTTGGCAGGGTTTCTTACCCTGAATCTTCTTATTTTACCGTCTTCACTGGCAATATCATCATGACTTCATCATCCAATGTCTCCCTTTCTTACCGTGACGCTGGCGTCGACATCGATGCCGGCGACGCCCTGGTTGAGGCAATCAAGCCTTTTGCCAAGCGAACCACCCGCGAAGGCGTGCTGGGCGGCATTGGCGGTTTCGGCGCCCTGTTCGAGATCAGCAAGAAGTACAAGGAGCCGGTGCTGGTATCCGGTACCGACGGCGTGGGCACCAAGCTGAAGCTGGCTTTCCATCTTAACAAGCATGATACGGTCGGTATCGACCTGGTTGCCATGAGTGTCAACGACATCCTGGTGCAGGGCGCCGAGCCGCTGTTCTTCCTCGATTACTTTGCCTGCGGCAAGCTGGACGTACCTTCGGCCACCGATGTCATCAAGGGCATCGCCGCCGGTTGCGAACAGGCCGGCTGCGCCCTGATCGGCGGCGAAACCGCTGAAATGCCCAGCATGTACCCCGACGGCGAGTACGACCTGGCCGGTTTTGCGGTCGGCGCGGTGGAAAAGTCCAAGATCATCGACGGCACCAAGATCGCCCCCGGCGACGTGGTGCTGGGCCTGGCCTCTTCGGGCGCGCATTCCAACGGCTATTCGCTGGTGCGCAAGATCCTGGAAGTAGCCAAGCCCGACCTGAACGCCGACTTCCACGGCCGCAAGCTGGCCGATGTGCTGATGGCGCCGACCCGCATCTACGTCAAGCCGTTGCTGGCGCTGATGGAAAAGCTGGAGGTCAAGGGCATGGTCCACATCACCGGCGGTGGCCTGGTGGAAAACATCCCGCGCGTATTGCAGGACAACCTGACCGCAGTGCTGGACGCCAAGTCCTGGACCATGCCGCCGCTGTTCACCTGGCTGCAGCAGCACGGCGGTGTGGCGGATGCCGAGATGCACCGCGTCTTCAACTGCGGTATCGGCATGACCGTGATCGTCTCCAAGGAAAACGCGGACGCTGCCGAAGCACACCTGAAGGCTGCCGGCGAGACCGTGTTCCGCATCGGCCAGATCCGCGCCCGCGCTGAAGGCGAAGCGCAGACGATTGTTGTCTAAAAGGAAAATTCTCACCCTGTCTTTGGCGGGGTGGGGAAGATAAAAATGGCTGCGATAGCGATATCGCAGCCATTTTTTATTGCAAAAGAGAAAGTATCTCGGACTTAATGGGCTTGTTCCGAATTGCCATCCTGATGCGCCAGGATCTGGCGCGGCATGGTCGGTGCATTGTGCGCGATATTGGATGGCGGCGGCACGCGTACCGGCTCGCTGTGGTCGGACGATGAAGACAGCACATTGAGCGTGGCTTCCGGCGCCGCGTCCCAGACCGGGTCGTCGATGGCTTCGAACACGCGTTTCAGTTGCGCGCCCCAGCTGCGGCGGATCATCTGGAAATACTGGTTTTGCTCGTCAATCGTCACAAAACGGGTCACGGCCAGTTCGTCGCTGTTGTAGAGCAGCAGGTCCAGCGGCAGGCCGACCGAGATATTGGACTTCAGTGTCGAGTCCATGGAAATCAGGGCGCACTTGGCAGCCTCGTCCAGTGTGGTTGTGGGCGTGACCACGCGGTCGATGATGGGTTTGCCGTATTTGGCTTCGCCGATCTGGAAATAGGTGTTTTCGTCGTGCGACTCGATAAAGTTGCCAGCCGAATACATCTGGAACAGGCGGCAACGCTCGCCCTTGATCTGGCCGCCGAAGATGATGGAAACGTTGAAGTCGATGCCGAACTTGCCCAACTCGGCGGCTTCGCGGTCATGCACCGCGCGGATGGCGTCGCCCAGAATCTGGGCGGCTTCATACATGGACGTGGCGGTCCAGATACTGCGCCCTTCGGCGTTGGTGCGTTCGCTCAGCATCTGGCGGATCGACTGCGAAATCGAGAGATTGCCCGCAGTCATCAAAACCATGACGCGATCGCCCGGATTCTCGTAAACACTCATTTTGCGGAAAGTGCCGATATGGTCGACCCCCGCATTGGTTCGCGAATCGGAGAGAAATACCAGGCCGCTGTTCAGGCGCATGGCAACGCAATAGGTCATGATGTGATCTGAAAATGTAAAAACCGGATTTTACAGGAAGCCTTGTCCACGAAAGTTGCGGACAAGGACTTCTGTCGCCGTGTGCCTACATTAACGGCGCAATTCAGAATTTTCTTAGGCAGTGGCGATGATTTTTTGAATATTCATGCTGCCAAAGGAACAAGGAAATCCCGGCTGACCCGGTTGCCTAGTTCGAAGATGCGCTCCAGAAATACCGTCAGGTAATCGTGCAGCCCGGCGTCGAGCACCTCCTCGATGCGCGCGAACTTGAGGTCGGCGTGCAGCTTGCCGGCGAAGCGTTCGGTATCGGCCGAGACGTCGTTGTGCACGTTCTTCAGGTTGGACAGCACGTGGCCCATGCAGGCCAGGAGCGAACGCGGCATGTCGGCGCGCAGGATCAGCAATTCCGCCACCCGCTCGGGCGTGATGACGTCGCGGTAGACCTTGCGGTAGATCTCGAAGCCGGACACCGAGCGCAGGATCGCGGCCCAATAGTAGAAGTCGATCTGGCCGTCGCCTTCCTCGCCCGATTGCGACTGCGATTGGGATTGGCCGTTCTGCTTTTGCGACTGGCTTTCCTTGGCGCCGTGGAACTTGACGTCGATGATGCGCGCAGTATTGTCGGCGCGCTCCAGGAAGGTGCCCAGGCGGATGAAGTGAAAGGCCTCGTCCTTCAGCATGGTGCCGATGGTGACGCCGCGCGAGAGGTGCGAGCGGTGCTTGACCCATTCGAAGAAATCGCTCGGGTTCTGCTCCAGCGCGTTGGTCTGCAGGTAGGACTGCATCTTGATCCAGGTGGCGTTCTGGATTTCCCAGGCTTCGGTAGTCAGCGCGCCGCGCACCGCGCGCGCGTTCTCGCGTGCCTGGCGCAGGCAGGAGGCAATCGATGAAGGGTTGTTCGGATCGCGCACCATGAAGTCGATCACATCCCTCTGCGTGAGCTTGTCGTACTTCTGGTTGTAGCCGTAGAGCAGCTCGGAAATGCCGAGCACGGCGCGCCAGCCTTGCTCGGCGTCGTCGGTCGATTGCGGCAGCAGCGCGGTTTGCACATGCACGTCGAGCATGCGCGCGGTGTTTTCGGCGCGCTCGGTGTAGCGGGCCATCCAGAACAGGTGATCGGCAGTACGGCTGAGCATCTTATTTCTCCAGAATCCAGGTGTCCTTGGTGCCGCCGCCTTGCGACGAGTTCACCACCAGCGAGCCTTCCTTCAGCGCCACGCGCGTCAGGCCGCCCTTGACCATCGTCACGCTCTTGCCGGACAGCACGAACGGGCGCAGGTCGAGGTGGCGCGGCGCGATGCCGGCCTCGACATAGGTCGGGCACACCGACAGCGCCAGCGTGGGCTGGGCGATGTAGCCGTCGGGTTTGGCGATGACGCGGGCGCGGAAGTCCTCGATCTCCTGTTTGGTCGAGGCCGGGCCGACCAGCATGCCGTAGCCGCCCGCGCCGTGCACTTCCTTGACCACCAGCTTGTCGAGGTTGGCCAGCGTGTAGTCGAGGTCTTCCTTCTTGCGGCACTGGTAGGTCGGCACGTTGTTGAGGATGGGTTCTTCCGAGAGGTAGAAACGCACCATGTCCGGCACATACGGATAAATCGATTTGTCGTCGGCCACGCCGGTGCCGATGGCGTTGGTCAGCGTCACCTTGCCGGCGCGGTAGGCTTGCAGCAGGCCCGGTACGCCCAGCGCCGAATCGGGGCGGAACGCCAGCGGATCGAGGAAGTCGTCGTCGATGCGGCGGTAGATTACGTCCACCCGCTTGGGGCCGCGCGTGGTGCGCATGTAGACCACGTTGTCCTTGACGAACAGGTCCTGGCCCTCGACCAGCTCCACACCCATCTGCTGGGCCAGGAAGGCGTGCTCGAAGTAGGCCGAGTTGTACATGCCCGGGGTCATCACCACCACCACCGGATCGGTCACGCCGGCCGGCGCCACCGAACGCAGGTTGTCCAGCAGCAGGTCGGGGTAATGGTCGACCGGGGCGATCTTGTGCTGCGTGAACAGGTCGGGGAACAGCCGCATCATCATCTTGCGGTTTTCCAGCATGTACGACACGCCGGAGGGTACGCGCAGGTTGTCTTCCAGCACGTAGAACTCGCCTTCGCCGGCGCGCACGATATCGACGCCGGCGATGTGCGCGTAGATGTCGTTGACCACGTTGACGTCCTGCATCTCGCGGCGGTATTGCGCATTCTGGAAGATCTGCTCGGGCGGGATGATGCCGGCCTTGACGATCTTCTGCTCGTGGTAGATGTCGTGGATGAACATGTTCAGCGTCTTGACGCGCTGCACGAGACCGGCTTCCAGCTTGGCCCATTCGGCCTTGTGGATGATGCGCGGGATGATGTCGAAGGGGATCAGTCGCTCGGTGCCGGCGTCGTTGCCGTAGACCGCGAAGGTGATGCCGACGCGGCGGAAGATCAGGTCGGACTCGGCACGTTTGCGGGCGATGGTTTCTGCCGACTGCGCTGAAAGCCAATTGGCGAATTCGGCGTAGTGCTGGCGCACTTGCGGGTTGTCGCTTGCGGCGCTCCCCGAATACATCTCATCGAAAAAATGTGCCATAAATTTGATTCGTTTTCCTGGTGTAAACAGGAACTTTTCTAAGTTGAATTTGACGAAAAATGAGGCGTGGAGATCTGCTGCAAATGCGCGCGCTTGCTAGCGTGTGCTCGATAAGCCTATCAGAGGCATATGGTTTTGGACAGTGGAAAATTTCATGGTTTTTATCTTTGCTCCTGATCTGTTTTTCCTTCTTGCACAGGTTCGAAAATACTGAACAGGCAGGCCCCGTTCCATCGATGGAAGTGCCCGGATGAAACGGGATGCACAGCGGAAAACGGCCGTTGCGCCTGGTTCAGTTCCACGGCGTGGGCGGCGGCACGGCACACGGCGGCGGCATGTCGATGGTCTTGAAATCGGCCGGACTGACGATTTCCAGATATTCCATATCGGGCGAATAGTCGAACAGGAAATGCACGATGCCGGGCCGCTGGTGCACGCAGTCGCCGGCCTTCACCAGCGTCACCTGGTCTTCGTACATGAAGCGCGCCCAGCCCTTCAACATGATGACGATGTGGAAATTCGCCTCGTGCCGGTGCCACCCCGTGCCTTCTTCCGGCGCCATGTTGGCCTTGACCAGCTGCGCGACCACTTGCCCGCCCGTGGCTGCGGCGATGCCGAGGTCGCGGTAGAGAAAAAAGTCGCGCAGCCCTCCCGTTTCATAAGGCGTGTCGCCCTCGCATACATGCGAGAACGTGTTCCTTGCCAATACGCTTTCAGCTACCGTGTTCATCACATCCGTCCTTTCTGCGGCGTCCCGCATTTGGCTTGCGATAAAAATAGCTGCGGCGGCTGCCGCACCTGCGGACGCGTTCGCTGAAAAATCGAATGCGTCCTAAAACTCCACATCCAGCTCATCAATATCTTCCGGCTCCTTCTTCGCGGCAGTGATCCATTCCTGCATCTCGGGCATGGCCATGATGCGCTTGCCGTAGGCCGAGCACACCGGATCCAGCTTGACGTCGTAGGTGACGAAGCGCGTGACCACCGGCGCATACATGGCGTCGGCCATGGTGCGCTGCTCGCCGAACAGGAAAGGGCCGCCGTACTTGGCCAGGCATTCCTTCCAGATGGTGGTGATGCGGTGGATGTCGGCTTCGGCGCGCGACCATACCTTGAAGTTGGGGAAGTGCGCCTTGAGGTTCATCGGCAATGCGGCGCGCAATGCCGAGAAGCCCGAATGCATTTCGCCGCATACCGCGCGGCAGTGCGCGCGCGCCGCCTGGTCGGCCGGCAGCAGCAAGGCCCTGGGACGGATTTCGTTGAGGTATTCGGCGATGGCCAGGGTGTCCCATACCAGCACGCTGCCGTGCTTGAGGCTGGGTACCAGGATGGAAGAAGACAGCAGCAGGATCTCTGCACGCGCCGTCGGATCGTCCGGCGGCACGATGTCTTCCTCGAAAGGCAGCCCGGCGAACTTGACCAGGAGCCAGCCGCGTAAGGACCAGGAAGAGTAGTTCTTGCTGGTGATGCGCAAAGTCGTCTTAGGCATGTCAGTCCTTTATCTGTTTTCTCGCAATGTTGACTTTGGGCACGTCGTCGCCGCGCGAGTACGCTGGCGCAGGCACGACATCGTTGCCGCCCTGGTCCCGCGTCTGCTCAATCGGGATGGAAAGCGGTAGCTGGGGGACATGCTTGCAAAGCGCGTGCCAGCTTGCGGATTTGTCGCTGCCAACGGTTGACAAAAAATGTCGTGATGACGGCGTGCGGGCCGCATCGGGAAAGGTATCAGTGGCATGCATATTGCATCGCAAGGAGGACTGCGAGCGAACAATATAAGAGACAGAAGGGCGGCGTCCTCATGATCAATACCTATCAGCTCTACCAGCAATATGCAGACGCCACCGATCCCCTGCGGGCTTCCGCCAGGATGATGGCGCCCGTGTTCGGGGTTGAATGGCCGGGTTTGCCGGTGCATCCCGTCATGCGCAAGCTGGCGTCGGCCTGCGAGGTGTTCGCGCGCACCCAGCTCACCCACGCCCGCCCGGATTTCGAGATCAATAGCGTTGAGGATGGCGGATGCACGGTTTCGGTGCATGAAGAGGTCGTCGCCGGCACACCCTTTTGCAGCCTGCTGCGTTTTCGCAAGGAAACGTCGGATGCCCAGCCCAAGGTGCTGGTGGTGGCGCCCATGTCCGGCCACTTCGCCACCTTGCTGCGCGGTACGGTCAAGACCCTGTTGCGCCATCATGATGTCTACATTACCGATTGGCACAATGCGCGCGATATTCCGGCCGGGCATGGTAAGTTCGGCCTGGATGAATACGTTTCCCATGTCATCTCCTTTCTCGAGATCCTCGGGTCGGGTACCCATCTGCTGGCGGTTTGCCAGCCCACCGTCGCTGCGCTGACGGCGGCCGCCGTGATGGCCGACGACGGAAATCCGGCGCAGCCGCGCACCATGACGCTGATGGCCGGCCCGCTCGATACCCGGGTCAATCCCACCACCGTTAATGCGCTGGCCAAGAGCAAGCCGATCGAATGGTTCGAAAAGAACATGATCAGCACCGTGCCGGCCCGTCATCCTGGCGGCGGGAGGCGCGTGTATCCGGGCTTCATGCAACTGGCGGCGTTCATGAACATGAACCTGAACCGCCACGTTGACGCTTTCCGCAACCTGTACCACCACCTGGCCGAAGGGGAGGATGAAAAAGCGTCGCAGATCAAGACCTTCTATGAAGAATACTTCGCCATGTCGGACCTGCCTGCCGAGTTTTACCTGGAGACTGTGCAGATGGTGTTCCAGGAGCATGCGCTCCCGCTGGGTACCTTGCAATACCAGGGACGCGACGTGAATCCGCGCGCCATCCGCCGCACTGCGCTATTCACCATCGAGGGCGAGAAGGACGACATCTGCGCCGTCGGCCAGACTGTCGCCGCACAGGAAATGTGCAGCAGCATCCGGCCTTACATGCGCTTGCACCACGTTCAGACGGCGGTGGGGCATTACGGCGTTTTCAACGGCCGCCGCTGGGAAAACGAAATCTATCCACGCCTGCGGGATTTCATTAATATGCATCACAGGTAGGTACGGCGGCGTAGTCGCAGTTCCAAGGGAAGGGTTCTAAGAATAATTCGATATGAATATCCATCAGTTCGCCCATCTTCAGCAACAGGCAGGCATATAGGTGCGGATGGCGGATAGGCATATCACTACAGGTATTTACCATTTGCTCGCCGTAAAGGATCTCCATGTCAATTCACGTGGCGCTGAACCATGTCACCTCGTACCAGTATGACCGTGCCATCAACCTTGGGCCGCAGGTCGTCCGCCTGCGTCCCGCACCGCACAGCCGCACTCGCATCCTGAGCTATTCGCTGCGCATCCTGCCTGAGCCGCACTTCATCAACTGGCAGCAGGACCCCGAGGCCAACTACCTGGCGCGCCTGGTGTTCCCGGAGAAGACTACCGAATTCAAGATCGAGGTCGACCTGGTGGCCGAGATGTCGGTCATCAACCCCTTCGATTTCTTCCTGGAACCCTACGCCGAGCAGTTCCCCTTCGAGTACGCCAAGGACCTGCAAAACGAACTGATGCCTTACCGGCAGAAGCTGCCGTTGTCGCCGTTGTTCAAGAAATTCCTCGACGGCATTTCGCGCGAGAAAATGGGCAGCGCCAATTTCCTGGTCGCGCTCAACCAGAAGCTGGCCGACCACATCGACTACACCATCCGCATGGAACCCGGCGTGCAGACGCCGGAGCAGACGCTGGAACTGAAGTCGGGCTCTTGCCGTGATTCGTCCTGGCTGCTGGTGCAACTGATGCGCCATCTGGGACTGGCGGCGCGATTTGTCTCCGGCTACCTGATCCAGTTGACGGCCGACCAGAAATCGCTGGATGGTCCTTCCGGCCCCGAGGCCGATTTCACCGACCTGCATGCCTGGTGCGAGGTCTACCTGCCGGGCGCCGGCTGGATCGGGCTGGACCCAACGTCGGGGTTATTCGCCGGCGAAGGCCATATCCCGCTGTCGTGCACGCCCGAGCCTGCTTCGGCGGCGCCGGTGTCGGGCCTGGTCGATCCCTGCGAAGTCGAGTTTGAACACCTGATGAGCGTCAAGCGCATCTGGGAAGCGCCGCGCGTGACCAAGCCCTACAGCGAGGAGCAGTGGGCCGAGATTGAAGCGCTCGGCCACGCCATCGACCGTGACCTGGTCGCCAATGACGTGCGCCTGACCATGGGCGGCGAGCCGACCTTCGTCTCGCTCGACTATCCGGATGAGCCGGAATGGAATACCGCCGCCATGGGCGCGACCAAGAAGCCGCTGGCAGCCGAGCTCTACCACCGCATGCGCGACAAGTATGCGGCGCAAGGCCTGCCGCATTTCGGCCAGGGTAAGTGGTATCCCGGCGAGCAGTTGCCGCGCTGGGCGCTGAACTGCTACTGGCGGCGCGACGGCGAACCGATCTGGCTCAATCCTGCGCTTATCGGTGACGAGACCAAACCGAACGTGACCGACAAGATTGTCACTAGCCATTTCCTGCACCGCGTGGCGCAGCGTTTGAAGGTGGATGGAAAGAACGTGTTTCCCGCCTATGAGGACGTGTTCTATTACATGTGGCGCGAGCGTCGCCTGCCCGGCAATGTCGATCCCTTCGATTCGCGCGTGGACGACAAGCAGGAGCGCGAACGCCTGATGCGCGTCTTCACGCAAGGCCTGCAAAGTGCGGCGGGCCACGTGCTGCCGCTGGCCCGCCGTTTCGACGGCCGCGGCTGGCAGAGCGGCAACTGGTTTTTGCGCAGCGAGCGCTGCTACCTGTATCCGGGCGATTCGCCGCTGGGTTATCGCCTGCCGCTCGATTCGCTGCCCTGGGTGAGCAGCAGCGAGTATCCGGCGGTGTATCCGGCCGACCCGTCGCAGGCGTTCAAGGGGCTGCCCGGTGCGGCCGAGATCCGGCGCCAGGCCGGCAGTCCGCAGGAGCCGCCATTGCGTGCGGGAGCGCCAACCGGCATCGGCACGGCCAGGCTGGCGCGAGGGCAGGCCGGGGACGCCGCGGCCAATGCCGTGAATGCCGCTGGCGTGGCACCGGCGCATGGCGAATCGGCCAGCCGGATCACCCGTACCGCGCTGTCGGCCGAAGTGCGCAACGGCGTGTTCTACCTGTTCATGCCGCCGTTGGCGCAACTGGAGCATTACCTGGAGCTGGTGGCCGCCATCGAAGCGGTGGCGGAGGAGCTCAAGCAGCCGGTACTGCTGGAAGGCTACGAGCCGCCCAACGACCCGCGCTTGCGCAAGTTCAGTGTTACGCCCGACCCCGGCGTGATCGAGGTCAACATCCAGCCGGCCAACAACTGGGGCGAACTGGTGGAACAGACCACCCACCTGTACGAGGCCGCGCGCGAGTCCCGCCTGACCACCGAGAAGTTCATGCTGGACGGCCACCACTCCGGCACCGGCGGCGGCAACCACATGGTGCTGGGCGGCATCACCACCGGCGACTCGCCCTTCCTGCGCCGGCCGGACTTGCTGCGCAGCCTGATTTCGTACTGGCACAACCACCCGTCGCTGTCCTATCTGTTCTCGGGCATGTTCATCGGCCCGACTTCGCAGGCGCCGCGCATCGACGAGGCCCGCAACGATTCGACGGTGGAGATTGAACTGGCCTTCGCCGAGATGGACAAGCAGGTTGCCAAGGGGGAATGCCCGCCGTGGCTGGTGGACCGGCTGCTGCGCAACCTGCTGATCGACGTCACCGGCAACACCCACCGTGCCGAGTTCTGCATCGACAAGATGTATTCGCCCGACAGCGCCACCGGCCGCCTGGGCCTGCTGGAGCTGCGCGCCTTCGAGATGCCGCCGCATGCGCGCATGAGCCTGACCCAGCAGTTGCTGCTGCGCGGACTGGTGGCGCGTTTCTGGCAGGAACCGTACAAGCCGGCGCGGCTGGTGCGTTGGGGGACCGAACTGCACGACCGCTTCCTGCTGCCGCATTTCATCGAGCAGGATTTCCGTGACGTGATCGACGATATGAACGAGGCCGGTTATGCCGTGAAGGCCGAGTGGTTCGCGCCGCACATGGAATTCCGCTGCCCCAAGATCGGCGACTACGCGGTCAAGGGCATGGAGATCGAATTGCGCACGGCGCTGGAACCATGGCATGTGCTGGGCGAGGAAAGCGGTGCCGGCGGCACCGCACGCTACGTCGACTCATCGCTGGAACGGCTGCAGGTGAAGGTGACCGGCATGGCCTCTGACCGTTATGTGCTGACCTGCAACGGCGTGTCCGTGCCGGTGCAGCCTACCGGCACGGTCGGCCAGTTCGTGGCCGGCATCCGCTACCGCGCCTGGCAGCCGCCGTCGGCGCTGCACCCGACCATTCCGGTGGATTCGCCGCTGACCTTCGACCTGGTCGATACCTGGAACGGCCGCAGCCTGGGCGGATGCCAGTACCACGTGGTGCATCCGGGCGGACGCAGTTACGAGACCTTCCCGGTCAACGCCTTCGAGGCTGAAAGCCGCCGTTTGGCGCGCTATTTCCGCCTCAACCACACGCCGGGAAAATTCGATGTGCAGCCGGCACGGCCGTCTATCGAGTTTCCTTTTACGTTAGACTTACGCTACTTCTAACTCAGCCGGGCGCGGCGTTCGCGCCGCGCCGGTCCTCCCGTCCACGCAAGCCGGTTCGCCGGCGCCAACAGACAGTGGCGGACCCGCCCGCATCGCGCCCGCCCAGCCCCATTTATGCACCAGCGTTTACTGGAAAGCTATCCAGCCAGCAGCGATCGTTACGACGAAATGCTGTCAGCCGACGGCCGCCTGCGGCCGCATTGGCGAACGCTGATCGACCAGCTTGAAAACCTGTCGCCGGAGATGCTGCGCCGGCGCGCCAGCGAGGTGCGCGAGGCCATCGCTTCGGATGGCGTCACCTACAACGTCTACGCCGATCCCAAGGGCGCCAACCGCCCGTGGGAGCTGGACCTGCTGCCGCACATCGTGTCGGCCGACGACTGGCAGTTCCTGGCCAAGGCCGTGGCCCAGCGCGCACGCCTGATGAACGCGGTGCTGGCCGACCTTTATGGCGAACAGTCCTTGCTCAGCGAAGGCCTGCTGCCGCCGGCGCTGGTGTTCGGCCAGCACGGCTACCTGATGCCGTGCCATGGCATCAAGCCGCCGGGCGGCGTGCATTTGCATGCCTATGCGATCGACCTGGCGCGCTCGGCCGATGGCACCTGGTGGGTGGTGTCGGACCGCACCCAGGGGCCGTCGGGCACCGGCTACGCCCTGCAGAATCGCCAGATCATGTCGCGCGCCATGCCCGAGGCATTGCGCGACATGCACGTGCAATCGCCGCATGGCTACTTCCACACGCTGCGCGCCATGCTCACGCAACTGGCGCCAGCCAACGGCGAGATGCCGCTGATCGTGCTGCTCACGCCGGGCCCCTATAACGAAACCTATTCCGAGCATGCCTTTCTGGCGCACACGCTGGGCTTCCCGCTGGTCGAAGGCGTCGACCTGACGGTGCGAGGCGACCAGGTGTTCCTGAAGACCCTGAACGGCCTGCGTCGCGTGCATGCGATCCTGCGCCGCATGGATGACGATTATTGCGATCCGCTGGAACTGCGTGCCGATTCGGCGCTGGGAATTCCCGGCCTGACGCAGGCGGCGCGCCTGGGCAATGTGCTGGTGGCCAATTCGCTGGGCAGCGGCGTGCTGGAGTCGACCGCATTGCACGGTTTCCTGCCGGCCATCAGCGAGCGCCTGCTGGGTGAGCCGCTGGCGCTGCCGGCGGTGGCGTCCTGGTGGTGCGGCGAGAAGCCTGCGCTGGATTACACGCTGGAACATCTCGACGATCTGGTCATCGTGCCAGCCTTTTCTTCCATGCGGATGCAGCCGGTATTCGGCCATGCCGTGACCGGCGCTGCGCGGCGCCGCCTGATCGAAAGCCTGCAACTGCAGCCGCACGCCTACGCGGCGCAAGAGTGGGTGCGCCTGTCGCAGGCGCCGGTGATGTCGCGCAGCGGCGACTATGGCCTGATGGGCCGCACCATCAGCCTGCGCGTGTTTGCCGTGGCCGACGGCCATGGCGGTTATCAAGTGATGCCGGGCGGCCTGACCCGCGTGGCATCGCGCCAGCGCCGCGATGTGGTGTCGATGCAGCAGGGCGGCACCACCAAGGATGTCTGGGTGCTGCGTGAAAACGAACCCGGCCCGGCCGAGCTCATGCCCGACGATGTCGTCGATACGGTCAACGGTACGCAGATCCGCAGCACCGTCGACGTTTCATCCCACTCCGGTGAAAACCTGTTCTGGATGGGGCGCTATTCCGAGCGCGTGAAGAACCTCGCGCGCCTGCTGCGCACCACCTTGCAATACACGATGGACGGCCAGAGCGAAAGCCGCGGCATCCTGGGCAGCGTGAGCTGGATTTGCAGCCAGCTTGGCGTGCTCATGCCCAAGTCCGATCCGCGCCCGACCATCACCGGCCTGCAGCAAAGCCTGCAGGCTGCCGTCATCGATCCGTCCGCACCGGTCAGCGTAGCGACCCAGGTGCGCCAGCTGGCGCATGCGGCCTACCAGGTGCGTGAACATCTGTCTCTGGACAATTGGCATGCCCTGACCAAGATGCCGGCCATGGTGCAGGAGCGCATCAGCACGCCTACCGGCGCCCAGCATGCACTGGGCAATGTGATCGATGCCTGTTCCGGACTGGCCGGCCATGCCCTGGATGACATGACGCGCGACGCCGGCTGGCAGTTCCTGATGGTGGGGCGCCATATCGAACGCATGGTCAACATGGCGACGCTGTTCGACAACTTCCTGCGCCTGCCCCCGGCACGCCAGACGGCCGCGCTGTCGTGGCTGCTGGAATCGGCCAGCAGTATCGTCACCTACCGTGTGCGCTATCGGCGCACGCCCGAGTGGCTGCCGGTGCTGCACTTGCTGGTATTCGATGCCAGCAATCCGCACGGCATGGCCTACCAGTTCCGCATGCTGCAGCAATATCTTGCCGACATCGCGCAGCAACTGGGCTTGCTGAGCATGACCATTCCGTCGCATCTGGCCGGCCAGCTGGATGCGATGAACCTGGCCGATTTCGCGCACGGATCGCCCACCATGGAAGAAGCCAACGCACGCCTGGCGCAACTGATGCGCGATGCCGTCGGCGGCGGCGCCATGCTATCCGACGACTTGTCGCGCCACTACTTCACGCCGTTGACGGCGCCGGTCAGCCAGGGGGTATGAGATGACGGAAAAAGACACTGCCGGCCAGACCTCCGGCGCCAGCGCGGCCGTCGCCGATGGGCGCGTCATCTACCAGCTCCACCACCAGACTACCTACCAGTATTCTCTGCCGGTGCGCCTGTCGCACCAGATGCTGCATCTGACGCCGCGCGAGCTGGCCTGGCAGCGCTGCCTCTCGCACCAGGTCAACATCCAGCCCGCACCGGCGCTGGTGTGCAGCTATGAGGACAATTTCGGCAACGTCATCAAGGCGTTCTCGCTGGACACCGACCACACCAGCCTCGATGTCGTGGCCGAGTCCTGGGTCGAGTTGACGCCGCGCCTGCTGCCGGCACACTCCATGCCTTGGGAGGAGGCGGTCGCATTGCTGTCTTACCAGGGCGCGCGGCCTTTGTCGCCGGGGATGCTGGATGCGTCCAATTTCCTGTTCGAGTCTTCCCATGTGCGCATCAAGCGCGAGTTCATCCATTACGCGGAGCAATGTTTCACGCCGGGTTTGCCGTTGCTGGACGGGGTGCGCGCGCTGATGCTGCGCATCTTCGATGAGTTCGCCTTCGATCCTGCCGCCACCACGGTCTCCACGCCGGTGACCGACGTGTTCGCCAACCGGCGCGGCGTGTGCCAGGACTTTGCGCACCTGATGCTGTCCTGCCTGCGCTCGGTCGGGCTTGCCGCACGCTACGTCAGCGGCTATCTGCTGACCCAGCCGCCGCCCGGGCAGCCGCGCCTGATCGGCGCCGATGCCTCGCATGCCTGGGTATCGGTATATTGTCCCGGACGCGATGGCGAAGCCGGCGTGTGGATCGATGCCGATCCCACCAACGGCCTGTTTCCCGACACCAGCCACATTACGCTGGGGTGGGGGCGCGATTTCCTCGATGTCTCGCCGTTGCGTGGCGTATTGATCGGCGGCGGCCAGCAAACCATGCAGGTGGCGGTGACGGTGATGCCGGGCGAAGAGGCCGGGGAGCTGGCGTTCGCTATCTGAGTGCTGTTTGGAAAGGTAGACGCTGCCTTTCCAATCGCCGCTGAAGAGCGCGGGTTTACGCCTGCGGCTTCAGCAAGAACACACTGACTGCCTGCTGCAGCCGCTGCGCCTGATTCTGCAAGGTGCTCGCCGCGGCGGCAGCCTGTTCCACCAGCGCCGCATTTTGCTGTGTGGTCTGGTCCATCTGCACGATGGCGTCGTTGATTTGCTGGATGCCGGAAGCTTGCTCACGGCCGGCGGCGGTGATTTCGGCGACCACATCGCACACTTTACGGATGCTCTCGACCACGCCATCCATGGTGCTGCCGGTCTGTTGCACCAGTTGGTAGCCGTTGTCGACGTTGCTGACCGATTCTTCGATCAGGGTCTTGATTTCCTTGGCCGCCGACGCGCTGCGCTGGGCCAGCGAGCGCACTTCCGAAGCCACCACCGCGAAACCGCGTCCCTGTTCGCCGGCACGCGCCGCTTCCACGGCGGCATTCAAGGCCAGGATATTGGTCTGGAACGAAATGCCGTCGATCACGTTGATGATATTGACGATCTGTTTGGACGACGAATCGATCGCATTCATGGTGGTGATCATGCGCTGCACCGACTCGCCCGCATTCCCGGCGATCTCGGAAGCCGAGTTGGCCAATTGGCTGGCCTGCGCCGCATTGTCGGCGTTTTGCCGCACGGTGGAGGTCAGTTCTTCGATGGCGGCAGCGGTTTCTTCCAGCGAGCCGGCTTGCTGCTCGGTGCGTGCCGAGAGGTCGAAGTTGCCGGTGGCGATTTCGCTGGTGGCAATGGCGATTGCGTCGCTGCCGGTGCGTACTTCACTGACGATGTCTTGCAAGTTGCCGTTCATCGATTTCATTGCCTGCAGCAAACTCGCTTTCTTGCCATCGACGGCGATTTCACTGCTGAGGTCGCCGGCCGCGATACGGTTGGCGATGTCGGAGGCATACGCCGGTTCACCGCCCAACTGGCCGACTACGCCGCGCGAGATGGCCAGTGCCAGAGTGACCCCGATGGCCAATGCAATGACGCCCAGCACGATCATGGTGTGCTTCGCGGCCTGATAGAACTCGGTTGCCTCTGTACTGGCTTCGTTGTTGAGCCGGTCTTCCAGCGCCGCCAGCTCACCCAGTTTCACGCGGCGCTCCGCTTGCTTGGCAGCCAGACCATTGTCCAGCAGCTGGCGCACGCCATTGATGTCGTCGGCGTCTGCCAATTCGGTCAGCTTTTGCACCAGTGGGGCCGCAGATGCTGAAAGTGCCTTGACCTGCGCCATGGTGGCTTTTTCGATGTCGGCGGTCTCTTCCAGGGTATTGAACATGGTATCGAGTTCCTTTTCGATGCCCTGGTAGTTGGCGACTTCCTTCTTGATGCGCTCGTTCAGGATTTTTCGCGCCGCCGCATCGGGCGCCAGCAGCAGGTCGCGCGTGGCCATCGATTGCTCATACAGCGAGGTGCGCAAGGCCACTGCCAGCCGTGCTTCGACATTGTTGACGTTGCTGATGGAATTGAGGCGGGTATTGACTTCGCCCATGCGGTTGACGCCGATGGCGATGACCAGGGCCAGCAGCACGAGCAGGACACCGAATCCCAGATTGAGGCGGTTGGAAACTTTCATTTGTGACAGTTTCATCGGTAATCCCTTCTTTCTTGGTTTTGATTCGCGGGGAATTGTGATGATGCCGATGTCTACTGCCCTTTACGCCCCTTGCGCAGAGAACCCCCCTATAGTGCACCGATTTTAAGGCCGGAGAAGGCTAGTGTAGAAGGAGAAGCAGGATGGTTTTTACCTCGCTTTTTTCCGGAGTTTCCCTTCAAATATGAAATTGTGTGAGATTTCTCATGCCCGACATCATGGCGTACGGATGTGATCGATCAGTGCGATGGTGGCTTCGTCCGGCGGCGGCGTCAGCAGGCTGACGATGACCATGGCCGCGATGCCTGCCGGCACACCGAACACGCCGGCGGAGATGGAGGCGATATGGAACCACTGGCCGGCGGCGCTGCCGCCGAAGGTCGGGT
Source organism: Herbaspirillum chlorophenolicum (assembly GCF_001189955.1). GTDB lineage: Bacteria > Pseudomonadota > Gammaproteobacteria > Burkholderiales > Burkholderiaceae_D > Herbaspirillum > Herbaspirillum chlorophenolicum. Next base: position 17,966 of record NZ_LFLT01000014.1, read on the forward strand.
TGGTGTGCAGCATGTAGTACACGCACATCAAAAAGCCGCACACGATGCCGGCCACCGCGCCGGCCTGGTTGGCGCGCTTCCAGAACACGCCCAGCACCAGCGCCGGGAACAGGGTCGAACCGGCCAGCGAGAAAGCGGCGCCGACCATCGACAGAATGTCGCCCGGTTTCAGCGAGGCGGCATAGGCCGCCAGCAGCGCCACCACCAGCAACAGCAGCTTGGAGATGGTGACGCGCTTCTGGGTCGATGCGCTGGGGTCCACTACCTTGTAGTAGATGTCGTGCGAGAGCGCGTTGGAGATGGTCAGCAGCAGGCCGTCGGCGGTCGAGAGCGCCGCCGCCAGGCCGCCTGCCGCGACCAGCCCGGAAATGAAGTAGGGCAAGCCGGCAATCTCGGGCATGGCCAGCACGATGATGTCGCCATCCATCGAGATTTCGCCGAGTTGTACCACGCCATCGTGGTTGAGGTCGGTAATGCTCACCAGCGGGTTGATCTTGTCGATGTTGGCCCAGTAATAGACCCAGTCGGGCAGGTGGCTGTAGCTGGTGCCGACCAGCGAAGTGTAGATGTCGTATTTCACCAGCACGGTCAGCGCCGGAACCGAGAGGTAGATCAGCATGATGAAAAACAGCGTCCAGAATACCGACTTGCGCGCAGCCGATACGGTGGGCGTGGTGTAGTAGCGCATCAGGATGTGCGGCAGCGCGGCGGTGCCCAGCATCAGGCAGAACACCAGTGCGAGGAAATTGTTGCGCTTGATGTCGGAGCTTTCCTTGTCGCGGCCGGGGAAGGGTTCGGTCTGCGAAACCGGCGGCTGCGCACGCACCAGGTTGGCCGCACGCGCATCGCTCCAGCGCCGTTCGGCTTCTTCCTCGTTTTTAGGGTAAGACGATAGCGCACGGCTGGCCGCCTTGATTTCCGCCAGCGACGCATGGGTGTCGCGTTTGACTTCGTCGATATGGTGTTGCGCTTCCAGCCGTCCCTCCTCCCAGGATTGAGGAAGGTTCTGCAACTTCTGTTCGAATTCGTCGGCACGCGCTTGGAAGATCTTGCGGATCTCCTGTTCCTTGGGATCGCTTTCGAGCCTGTGTTCGATTGTACTGAGCTTGGGCAGCACTGCGCCATATGCCACCGGCGGCACTGGTACCGTAGTGTGCTTGACGGACAGCCAGACCACCGGGATCAGGTAGGCGAACAGGATGATGATGTACTGCGCGACCTGGGTCCAGGTGATGGCGCGCATGCCGCCGAGAAACGAGCACACCAGGATGCTGGCCAGGCCGAGGAAAATGCCGATCGAAAAATCGATGCCGGTGAAGCGGGATGTGATCAGGCCCACGCCATAAATCTGCGCCACCACGTAGGTGAAGGAAATCAAGATGGTGGCGGCCACGGCAAGGATGCGGATCGGGGTGCCGCCGAATTTGCCGGGATAGCGCGCGGCCAGGAAATCGGCGATGGTGTATTGGCCGAACTTGCGCAGGTAGGGCGCGATCAGCAGCGCCACCAGGCAGTAGCCGCCGGTCCAGCCGAGGATATAGGCCAGGCCGTCGAAGCCTTGCAGGTAGAGCCCGCCGGCCAGGCTGATGAAGGTGGCGGCCGAGATCCAGTCGGCGGCGGTGGCCATGCCGTTGAACAGCGGCGGCACGCGGCGCCCGGCGACGTAGTATTCGGGCACGTCCGAGGTGCGGCAGACCACGCCGATGGCAGCGTACAGGCCGATGGTGACGAACAGGAACAGATAGCCGATCCATGAGCGAGGCATGCCCTCGTGTTCCAGGATGGCCAGTACGCACAGGAAAGCGATGAAGCCGACCGTGTAGAAGGAGTAATAGCGGGTCAGCCGCCAGAAAAAGTCTTTGTTACTCTCCATGTCCCTGCTCGCCGTGTACCTGTTGTTCGATGCGCTTCATGCGCCGGATGTAGATCACCACGATGGCCAGGTAGATCAGGATCATGCCCTGGGCCGCCATGTAGAAAGAAAGGGGCCAGCCGAACAGGTGGATCCGGTCCAGTTCGCGTGCGAAGAAAATGAAAAAGAACGTGGCCAGAAACCAGACGGCGAGCAGCACGGCGGTATGTTTGCGGATCTTGCGCCAGTGGTTGCCGGCGTCGCCGGGGCCGTGGTGAGGTGTGCCTTGGTCCATGTCAGCCGATGTCGTCGATGAAGGGCGTGCGCGGCGTCAGGCGGAAGCTGACGCTGAACAGGCTACCCGGGCATTTGGGATCGCCGCTGCGCGGATTATTGGCAATGTCCACCTTGGCATCATGCTGCTGGGCGATCTCGCGCACAATGGCCAGCCCCAGTCCGCTGCCGGTGCTGGGCGTGCCGAGGATGCGGTAGAAGCGTTCGAATACGTTCTGGCGTTCCGAGGGTGGGATGCCGGGGCCGGTGTCTTCCACCTCTAGCACCGCCAAGCCGCCGCCCTCGTCGGTACGTGCGCGCACCGTCACGCTGCCGTTGCCATCGTGCGGCGTGTAGTGCAGTGCGTTGTCGAGCAGGTTGGAGAGCAGTTCGCGCAGCATCAGCGGATTGCCGTGGATCATGATCGGGTGGCCGGGCTGTTCGAAGCCGAGGTCGATGCGCTGGGTGAACGACATCGGCACCCAGTCCTGCACCACCGTGCGCGCCAGTTCCGAGAGTTCGATCGGCACCATGGCGCCGGCCTGCGAGGCCTGGTTCTCGGCGCGCGCCAGCGACAGCAGCTGGTTGACCAGGCGGGTGGCTGATTCGGAGCTTTTGGCCAACTGTTCCAGCGAACGCCGCACATCGACCTGGTCGTCCTGGCGCAGGGCCAGTTCGGATTGCATGCGCATGCCGGCCAGCGGCGTTTTCATCTGGTGTGCGGCGTCGGCGATAAAGCGCTTCTGGATCGCGATGGTCTGCGACAGCCGTTCCAGCATATCGTTGAGCGAACGCACCAGCGGCGAGATTTCTTCGGGCACCTGGCCCGAGTCGATCGGGCTGAGATCATCGGGGCGGCGCGCGCGGATGCGCTGCTGCAGTTCCGACAGCGGCGACAATCCGCGCGAAAGCGCGAACCACACCAGCGCCAGCGCCACCGGCAAGATGATGAACTGCGGCAGGATCACGCCCTTGATGATTTCATTGGCGAGCTGGGCGCGCTTTTCCAGGGTTTCGCCGACCTGCACCGTGGCCAGCCGCGGTTCATGCACTGCGACGCGTTGTGCCGCGCTGCGGCGCAGGTCGACTTGCACGTAGGCGATGCGCACGTCGCTGCCGTGCAGGATGTCGTTGCGGAATTGCACGGTGCCGATGTTCTGGCGATCGTCTTCGGGCGGCGGTTGCGACATGTCGACGTCGCCTTCCACATACTCCCCGTTCGGGCCGCTGACCTTGTAATAGATGTTGTCGATGTCGTCGGCGCGCAGCAAGTCGCGCGCCGATACGGGCAGCCGCGCGACCACCTTTCCATTCACATCGGATACCTGCTGCGCGAGTACGGTGACGCTGTCTTCCAGCGCACGGTCGAACGGCTGGTTGGCGATCGATTGCGCAATCAGGTAGGTGATGGCGATGCTCATGGGCCACAGCAGCAGGAGCGGGGCCAGCATCCAGTCGAGGATTTCGCCGAAGAGCGAGCGCTGGATGCGCTCTACCGGCTGGGTGGCGATGGCTGCGCGGCGTTTCTTGCGCGGCGTTGGCGCCGGCTGGGGTTCGCCGGCTGGCGACGCGGCCGGTTCGGCCTGCGCGGACGAAGGATCACGCCGCAGCATGGTGGCGGAAGGCATCAGGGGCGGGAGGGCGGCCGGTAGCGGCCGTCATCGCATCAGGCGGCGTTGCTGGCGGTTTCGGGGAGCTTTTCGAGGCAATAGCCCAGCCCGCGTACGGTAGCGATACGCACGCCGCCGACTTCGATTTTCTTGCGCAGGCGATGGACATAAACCTCGATGGCATTGTTGCTGACTTCCTCTCCCCATTCGCACAAATGGTCTACCAGCTGTTCTTTAGAGACCAGCCGCCCTGTGCGTTGCAATAATACTTCCAGAAGGCCCAGTTCACGCGCGGATAATTCCAGCATCTGTTCGCCGATGTAGGCAATGCGGCCGACCTGGTCGTACGAGAGCGGCCCATGCTTGATCACGGTCGGGCCGCCGCCGGCGCCACGCCGGGTGAGGGCGCGCACGCGTGCTTCCAGCTCGGACAGGGCAAACGGCTTGGCCATGTAGTCGTCGGCGCCCAGGTCCAGCCCCTGCACGCGCTGCTCCACCGAATCGGCTGCCGTCAGGATCAATACCGGCAGGCGCGAGTTGCGCGCACGCAGGCGGCGCAGCACTTCCAGTCCGGACATCTTGGGCAGGCCCAGATCCAGGATCAGCAAATCGAAATCCTGGGTCGAGAGGGCGGAATCGGCTTCCAGGCCATTCTTGACGCAATCGGCAGCGTATCCGGAATGGCGCAGGGACCGCGTCAATCCATCGGCCAGAACACTGTCGTCTTCAGCTAAGAGGATGCGCATAGGGGGCGATCAGAGAGGGGGCTCGTCTGATTTGTCTCGTAATCTAGAATTATTGTGGTATTTTTACGCATAATCTACTAATTCAATCGTCAATGCAAATTGAGGGATGGCGGTTGTGCTGAAAGCAAGCTCGCAATTCGGCCAAAGGTCTTCGCAGAGCTTGTGATTTATCCGGAAAGCTTGCTCAGGAGTCATGCGGGAGAGCAGGCGCCGTAGGATCATCAAAAAATGTAACAACGGAGCGGTTGGCACTTGAAGTTGGTGGTTTGGCCTCCATATCGTTGCTGTATTTAATTTTCCCCGTGCTGTTGCCGACATTTTTGTTGTTATAATTTCTCTCTTCTTTGCTGGAAAGTTTGATGAAACGTTTGTGGGTTCTGTTGCTGATCTGTCTGTTCCCGGTGCAAGTATTTGCAGCGGTGCTGACTTACGCCAGCTCGGTTGCCGCAACTGATTTCTCGGCGCCGGTTCAGGCCGAACTCAATATCGCCGTCAAGCATCTTGGTTCCCAGGCCGTGACGGTTGCGGATCATGCCGCAATCGACAGCCAGCTGCATGGCGCCGTGGCCGACAATGGCAGCTCCGACGACGACAGCACCGGCTACGCCGACAGCGGCGAAGATTTCTCTACCCATGCCGGCATCGGTGACGAGCCCGTGCTGACCCAATCTCTGGCAGTCCTGCCGGAACCCTCGCGCCTGGCGCCCGCTCTTCGCAGCGATGACGCCAGCCAACCCCCGTTCTTGCCTCTCGCAGGCCGTCCTCCCCGCGCCTGATCTTGTCGCCCTGCGCGACATCCGTTTGCCGCGTCCGCTGAACCGCTCCTGAAACCTGTGGCTTTGCGTCTTGCGACAGCGATGTCTGTACGCACATGGCCTGTTCGCAGGCTTCGTCCGGCGCCAATCAGGTAATCAACAGTTCAGTCAATACGGCCGATGTGACCGCATCACATCAGATTCCATCTCAGGAGATAGCATGAAAAAAGCATTTGTCGCGCTGATAGTGGCGGCGATGACGCTGTCAGTTGGCATAACCAACGTCGAAGCCAAGCGTATGGGCGGTGGCGGTTCGTTCGGCAAGCAGTCTTCGTCGGCCAGCCGTCAGGCGCAAAGCCCGGCCCCGATGCAGAACCAGGCCGCTGCCGCGAAGCCCGCTGCGCCCGCAGGCGCTGCCGCCGCAGCACCCAAGCCTAGCCCGTGGAAGGGCATTCTGGGCGGTGCATTGCTGGGTCTGGGCCTGGGCGCGCTGCTCTCGCACCTCGGCCTGGGCGGTGCGCTGGCCAGCATGATCAGCACCATCCTCACCATTGCGCTGATCGCCCTGGCGGCGATGTTCATTTACCGCATGTTCCGTCGCAAATCGGAAGCATCGCAGCCGCGTCCGGCTTGGGCCGCGCCTAATGGCGGCCACCCGGCCGACAGCACCGCGACCCCGAAGATCGGTTCGCTGCTGGAGCCGGCCCAGCCGCCTGCCGCACCGCAAGGTTCGGGTTTTGGCGGCGGTTTCGGCACGGCTGAGCCTGTAGCGGCTTACGGTATTCCGGCCGGTTTCGATGCCGTCGGTTTCGTGCGCAATGCCAAGACCTATTTCATCCGCCTGCAAGCGGCATGGGACAAGGCTGACATCAACGATATCCGCGAATTCACCACACCGGAAATGTTTGCCGAGCTGCGCCTGCAGTTGCAGGAGCGCGGTGCTTCGTCCAACCAGACCGACGTGGTGTCGCTGGACGCTGAAGTGCTTGGCGTGGAAACCGTGGGTAACGACTACATTGCCAGCGTGAAATTCTTTGGCTTCATCAAGGAAGACCCGAACAGCTCGCCGGCGCAGTTCGCTGAGATCTGGAACCTGTCCAAGCCGGCTGCCGGCCAAGGCGGTTGGGTGCTGGCGGGTATTCAGCAACTGGATCCTGTTTCGGCGTGAGCAAGTTCATGCATCAGTAAAAGTTTGGCGCGGAAGGCGGCGGTTAGTGGATGAGCGTCGCCAGTCCGTTTTACCGCCGGCTCTGCCGGCGGTTTTTTTATCTGCATTCCACGCCTGAAGTTTTCCCCTCCTGCTGCGATGGCAGCGATTCCCCTCTCTTTTCTGTTGCCGATGTCGAATGGCATGGCCGGCCCGGTCGCTGCAGCATCGACGTCTCGCATGAAATCCTACGTATTCCTGCTCCATTGTCCTATCGCCGCACTTGCGCCGCGGGCGCATGATTGAATCTCTGCGCGTGTGGCGCGGATGACTGCGTATGCACACGCGCTCGTCTCAACACTGAACGAAGGAGGTTGCTATGAAACGCAAGGCATCGGCGGTATGGACCGGCAATCTGAAGGACGGCAAGGGGGCACTCACTACCGAGAGCAAGACGCTGTCCGATACCCAATACTCGTTTTCCACCCGTTTCGAAAACGGTGTAGGTACCAACCCGGAAGAACTGATCGCGGCGGCGCATGCCGGTTGTTTTTCGATGGATCTGTCGGCCCGGCTGGACAAGGCCGGCCTCGGCCCAAAACGCATCGACACCGAAGCCACGTTGACGCTGGAGAAATCCGATCACGGCTTCACCATCACCGCCATCCAGTTGGCGGTCAAGGTCGCGCTGGAAGAGCCCGACGAGCATAAATTCAATGAAGCCGTGGCGGCAGCCAAGGCCGGCTGTCCGGTGTCCAAGGTCCTGAATGCGGATATTTCCGTGACGGCGATGTTGGCCTGAGTACCGTATGGATCGTGTGATGCAAAAGGAAAGCGCCGCTGATGCGGCGCTTTTTTGTTGTGGTGCTAGCGGCGAGTCTTCGGGTCTTTCGCGGCGGCACTATCGCCGCTTCTACGGTCATCGCGACGGTTGGACGACAGTGGAAACAGCAGTGCTACGACCACCAGCAACACCAGCAGCACCAGCGTGATCTTGTCGAGTCCGTCCATGCCCTTACCCCAATCGTTCCGGTTTCCAGATCGCGACATCGGCCGTGTTCACCTTCTTCGGCAGCAGGCCGGCGGAGAAGAACGTGTCGGCAATGCGCTGCTGTTCGCCCAGCGCCTCCAGCTTTACCGCGCGCACTTCATAGCTGCGGCGGCTGTTGGCCAGCTCGATGGTGTCCGTATCCAGGCCCCACAGCGGCGCGAGGAAGGCGGCCGCTTCCTTGGGATGTTGCTTGACCCATTGCCCGGTTTTCTGCAGTGCGTCGAATACCGCGCGCAGCACATCGGGATTGGCGTCGGCAAACGGCGTCGACGCCAGGTAGTAGCGCTGGTAGTCGGCGATACCGCGGCCGTCCGATAGCACACGCACCTGGGACTGGCGCTGTACGCCAGACAGGAAGGGGTCCCATGTCACCCAGGCGTCTACGCTGCCGCGTTCGAAGGCGGCGCGCCCGTCGGCTGGCGAAAGGTAGGCAGCCTCGACGTCGCTGAATTTCAGGCCGGCCTTTTCCAGGGTGGCGATCAGCAGATAGTGCACACCGGCCGCCTTGGTCACGGCGATCTTCTTGCGCTTGAGTTCAGCCACGCCGCGGATCGGCGAATCGGCGCGGACCACGATCGCCTGCGCCGAAGGAGACGGCGATTCCTGCGCCAGATAAGTGAGCCTGGCGCCTGCGGCCTGGGCGAACACCGGCACGGTGTCGGCCACGTCGGCACTGAGGTCGACGCCGCCGACATTGAGCGCCTCCAGCAGCGGCAGGCCGCTGGAGAACTCATGCCAACTGATCTTGGCGCCGCTGGGACCGAGCAGTTTTTCCAGCGAGCCGTTGGCCTTGATGATGGTCAGCAGCGTGGAGGATTTCTGGTAGCCGATGCGGATCGCACGGTTGCTATTTTGCGCCAGCAGGGAAGGCGCCAGCGCGGCTGCCGTGATGGCGGCGCCCGCTTGCAGGAGATGGCGGCGGGCCAGGTCGGGAGAGGTGTGCTTGCTCATGGGGCAGTCGGAAAAAGAAGTTTCAGGATTTCGTGGCAGAGGGGCGGTGGGCATCGCGCCAGCGCAGGTTGCGCTGTTCCAGCAGGCGCAACAGGCTGTCGCTGAGCTTGCCCAGCAGCGCCAGGATCAGGATTGCCGCCAGCACCAGGTCGGGCCGGCTGCTTTCGCGGCCATCGGACAGCAGGTAGCCGACGCCACGCGTGGCCGCGATCAGTTCGGCCGCCACCAGGAACATCCAGGCCAGGCTGAGCCCGCCGCGCAAGCCGGTGAACAGATAGGGGAGTGCGGCCGGCAGCAGGATGTGGCGTATCAGTTCGGGTGCGCCCAGGCCGGAGCTGGTGCCGACTTCGATCAGCTTGTAGTCGATGTCGCGGATGCCTGCCACCAGGTTCAGGTAGACCGGGAAGAAGGCGCCGATGGCGATCAGCACGATCTTGGGCGTTTCGTCGATGCCCAACCACAGCAGGAGCAGCGGAATCCAGGCCAGGCTCGGGATGGCGCGCAGGGCCTGGAAACTGGGCTCAAGCAAGGCTTCGGCGCGCCGGCTGATGCCTACCAGCAAGCCCAGCGCGATCGCCAGCAGGCTGCCGATCGCAAAGCCCGCGAGCACCCGCGCAAGGCTGGCCCAGATGTGCGGCAACAGTTCGCCGCGCGCGGCGAGCGACCACAGCGTTTGCGCCAGTTCGCTCGGCGGCGGCAGCAGGCGCGCCGGAATGATGTCCAGCCGCGCGCATACTTCGGCCAGCAGCAGAAAGGCAAGGGGCAGAATCCAGCCGGTGAAGCGGCCCGGGCGATAACCATCGTCGTGTGGCCAGCCTTTGCGGATGGGCTGCGCCATTACGGATTTCGCCCGGACTGTTTCCGTCCGTATCGGTGCCTGCGCAGGCAAGCTGCCGGATCCCGTCTCGCTCATCGCTTCAGGCCTTCACCACGCCTTGCGCATACGACGGATCGATCAGCGCATTGATGGTGCGCGGCAGGTCGGTGCCACTCTTGACCAGGTCTTCCTCGGTCAGGATGGGGGCGGCGGCGCGCAGCGCGTCGATGTGTTCGCGGCCGATCTGCGGATGCGAGAAGTCGTTGCGCTTGAGCTGCAGGCGCGCGACGTCGGGCGACAGCTTCGATTCCTCGGCCAGTAGTTTCACAGTGTCTTCCGGATGCGCGACGATCCATGCACGCGCCTTTTCATAGGCGGCGATGACGCGCTTGACCTGGTCCGGGTGGCGTGCGGCGAAGGTGTCGCTGACGTTGAGGAAACCGTAGGTGTTGAAGTTGATGTTGCGGTAGATCAGGCGGGAGCCGGCTTCCAGTTCGCTGGCCGCCAGGTGCGGATCGAGTCCGGCCCAGGCGTCAACCCGGCCTTGCTCGAGTGCGGCGCGGCCATCGGGATGCTGCAGGTGGACGATGTCGACATCGCTTTTCTTGAGGCCGTTCTCATGCAGCGCGCGCAGCAGGAAGAGATAGGGATCGGTGCCCTTGGTGGCGGCAACCTTCTTGCCTTTGAGTTCGCGCACGGATTTGATCGGGGAGTCCTTGGAGACGGCCAGCGCGGTCCATTCAGGACGCGAATAGACGTACACCGCCTTGATCGGATTGCCGTTAGCACGCGCCAGCAGTGCGGCCAGCCCAGCGGTGCTGCCGAAGTCGACGCTATCGCTGTTGAGGTATTCGAGCGCGCGGTTGCTGCCCTGGCTCAGTACCCATTTGACGTCGGTGCCCTGGGCCTTGAGGTCTTCCTCCAGCCAGCCGAACTTGCGCAGCACCAGGCTGGGAGGCGAGTAATAGGCGTAGTCCAGGCGGATGGTCTTGGGGGCTTGCGCGGCGCGCGTAACCAGCGGGGCGGCGGCCAAGAGGCCGGCGCCAAGTGCGGCCGAGCCGATGCGGAGGAAGTGTCTGCGTTCCATGTGGTCCGTTCTTGTTGTGTTGGGGGAGTCTGCGGTGCAGACAAACACTCTAAGGACGAACGCGGTGCGGCAGAACGACTATTTTCAAGCTTGGATATGCGCTTTGCGCATGCTCCCGCGACGGTCGCCGCGGGAAGCGTGGAGAGGGCTCAGGGCAGGCAGAGTTCGAACAATGCGCCGCCGTCCGGATGGTTGGTCAGGCGCGCTTCGCCATGCTGGGTCTCTTTGTTGTGGGCGGTGGCGATGGCATTGCACAGGTCCATGCCCAGTCCGGTGGACTGTTTCTTTTCCTGGGTGCCGATGCCGGGGCCGTCGTCGTGTACGGTGAAGATCACGCCGCCGTCCGGATTCTTGCGGCAGCCGAGTTCGATGCGTGTACACGCGAAGCGGCTTGCATTTTGCAGCGCGGCTTCCAGCGCCAGGGCCACCAGGTGCTCGTCGAAGAAGCCGACCAGCGGCATGTCGGTCTCGTCGACCTTGAGCTCGACACCCTGGCCATTGCGGTTCATGGCATGCTCGCGCAGCAGCGCTTCCAGGAAGTCCAGCGGCGAGACCGCATCGACCTGCGCGCGCAGGCCTTGCGAATCCGCCTTGTAGAGCGTCAGGAAGGCGATCAGCTTTTCCTGCAGCGCCAGGCAGGTGACGTGCGCCTGCTGAACGCGCGGCACATCGTCGGAGAGGCGGCGCAGTTCGCCCTCAAGGACGCCCAGGGAGTTCTTGATGTCGTGAATGATGATCGCGGCAAGCTTGGGGTCCATGGTCAGCTCTTCGGGGCTACTTTGGTTAAGGTGTCGCGTAAAAACTTATGCATCTTGGCGACACGGTCATTGCCCGGAATCAGGCGATCCAGCGTGGCGAGATCGCGCCTGACGCGTTTGACATACTCGTCGTTCCAGCCGCGCTGGCTCATCCACAGCAGGTGCAGCTGGGCCGACGCCAGCAGCACGCCGGTGTTTTCCGGCATGCTGGAGAGCGCTTCTTCAAGCTTGGCCAGCGACTCGTCGGGTTTGGCGTTGCGCATGAGCGCGTTGGCTTCGGCGATGATGCTCATGCAATGCTTGATGGCGCCATCGATCAGCTCTTCGGCCAGGGCAGCCTTGCCGGTGTCGGCCAATACCTTGCGCGCCAGCATCTGCAGCGTTTTGCTTTCGTGGTCGGACTTGACGACGTTGGCGATCAGCTTGGCGCCCTCGTCATCCTTGCCCATCGAGAAGGCAGCTTTGGCCAGGGCCAGCGTAGTGACTTCGGAAATCTCGTCGCCGGCGGCTTGCTTGGCCGCTTCGAAGGCCTGCTGTGCCGAGATGGTGTCGCCCAGTTGCACATAGGCCTGGGCCTGCACCGCGGCCTGGGCCGCAGTGAACATCTTGGATTCCTCATAGCGGCGCGGAGCGCTTTCCAGCAGGCGCAGGGCCTGGTCCGGATCGCCGCTGTCGACGTGCACCTGGGCCAGCGACAGCAGGTCGCTCGGCTGTGCGGTGAGCGAGCCCTTGGTGTGCTTGAGTACCTTGTCGTAGGCTTCCCTGGCTTGTTCCAGGTGGCCGCTGCGGTAGGCGACATCGCCCACCAGCCGGCTGCGGCGGGCCGAGGGAATGATTTCGGACGACATGGTCAGCGCGGCCAGCGCGCCATCCTGGTTGCCTTGCGCCTCGTCGATCTGCGCCAACAGGTCGTAGGCGGCGATGAACTGCTTGTTCTGGGCGAGCACCTCTTCGACCGTCTTGCGTGCGTCATCCAATTGGCCGGCCACGATATTGCAGCGCGCCAGGCCGAGCTTGGCCCACACCAGGTCGTCGCGCATGGCCAGGGCCTGCGTATAAACTTCGCGCGCTTCGTCGATGCGGCGCTGTTCGAGCAGCAGCGAACCCTTGGTCTTCATGATTTCGACGATCCACTTGGGAGCGGCCTTGAGGACGTTGTCGCATTCGATGATGGCGGCGGCAAAATCCTTGCGCTTCATCTTTTCGGTCACCGGCAGCATGGCGTGCTGCTTTTCCAGCAGGCGGTCGACGCGCTCGGCGATGCGGCTCGCGGTGAGCGGCTTGAGCATGTAGGCGTCGGGCTGGAATTCGGCGGCGCTGGCGACCAGGTTGTAGCCGCTTTCGGCGGTTACCATGATGAACATGGAGGCCGGCGAGAGCATGTTCTGGGTACGGAAGAACTCCAGCAATTGCTGGCCGTTGCTTTCCTTGTTCAGGTTGTAGTCGCAGATGATGAGGTCGTAAGCCCCGGCCTGGACGAAACGGATCGATTCATCAGGCGTGGCGGCTTGATCCACCTTGGTCACGCCGAGTTGGCCGAGGTGCATCCGGATGTTCTGGCGCATCGTCGGCATGTCGTCGATGATCAGGCAGCGCAAGGCGCTAATATGGCTAAAGGGCACTAAACTCATGACAACAGTCTAAAAACAGTCTTTATCTCGTTATATTGCAAGCCTGCAATGTATATCAAATAGGTATTCGCCCGTCACAAAGTTAGGGACGAAAACGATATTCATTTCTAGGGAAACCGCGAGTTTGCCGGTTTTTGCTTTTGCTTGCAGCACTTGTGTCGCATTTCTCCGGCCCAATCTCCCGATCTTTTATAATCGGCCATCTCACCCGTGGATTGATTTTCGTCTTTCGGGTGACAAAAAGCTTGCGCAGATCACTGTTTTTTTATACAGTACTACTTCATCAGTGCAGCGCCACTGAATTGATCGGTGCGCAGTTAATCTAGTGCACTGAGGAAACGAATTCTGCAGTACACCTTCTTCACGACCTTTTGCCGAAAGAGATTTATGGACGACAAAAAAGCTGCAAACAACTCTGAAAAGGGCAAAGCGCTTGCCGCTGCATTGGCGCAGATCGAAAAGCAATTTGGCAAGGGCTCCGTGATGCGCATGGAAGACGGCGCCGTTGCCGAGGAAGTCCAGGTCTTTTCGACTGGCTCCCTGGGGCTGGATATTGCATTGGGCGTCGGCGGCCTGCCGCGCGGCCGTGTTGTCGAGATCTACGGCCCGGAATCCTCGGGTAAAACCACGCTGACCCTGCAAGCCATTGCCGAAATGCAAAAGCTGGGCGGCACCTGCGCCTTCATCGACGCCGAACACGCACTGGATGTTACTTACGCGCAAAAGCTGGGCGTCAATCTGCATGACTTGCTGATTTCGCAACCTGACACCGGCGAGCAGGCTCTTGAGATTACCGACGCACTGGTGCGCTCGGGAGCGGTCGACCTGATCGTGGTCGACTCCGTTGCGGCGCTGACGCCCAAGGCCGAAATCGAAGGCGACATGGGCGATTCGCTGCCCGGCCTGCAGGCCCGTTTGATGTCGCAGGCATTGCGCAAGCTGACCGGCAGCATCAACCGCACCAATACTACCGTCATCTTCATCAACCAGATTCGCATGAAGATCGGTGTCATGTTCGGCAACCCGGAAACCACTACCGGCGGTAATGCGCTCAAGTTCTATGCTTCCGTGCGCCTGGATATCCGCCGTACCGGTTCGATCAAGTCCGGCGACGAAGTCATCGGCAGCGAAACCAAGGTCAAGGTCGTCAAGAACAAGGTGGCGCCTCCGTTCCGCGAAGCCCACTTCGATATTCTGTATGGAGAAGGCACATCGCGTGAAGGTGAAATCCTTGATCTCGGTTCCGAACACAAGATCGTGGAAAAGTCCGGCGCCTGGTACAGCTATAACGGCGAACGTATCGGCCAAGGCAAGGACAATGCGCGTAACTTCCTGAAAGAACGTCCGGAACTGGCGCGCGAAATTGAAAACAAGGTGCGTATCGCACTCGGCGTGCCGCAGTTGGCCAGCGGCGAAGCTGAAGTCCAGGCATCGTAATCTGTCAGAACCTGTTGCGATTTGTATGGCTGGGATAGCAGCAAGGGATGCCTCGCCCGTCGCTGCTGTTTCGGTGGTTGTGGCTGTCACCGGTGCTGTGTGGCTTTGTTTGCAATGCCGGTGATGGTTGGTATTTCTGTCGTTGCTGTTTTGCAGTATTCGTTTTGTCTGCATGCATCCAGCTTCCGATGTATGCAGTCGTCGTTTCACCCGCCTCATAGCCCGTGTAGTCGAACGTCATGCCTAGACCGCCGATCAGCCTGAAAGCACGGGCGCTCAAATATCTCTCTTCACGTGAGCATAGTCGCCTGGAACTTGCGCGTAAGCTTAGCCCTTACGCGCAAGAGGGCGATGATGTCGATGCCCTGCTCAACTGGCTTGAACAATCCCGTTTCCTTTCCTCAGAGCGTTTTTCCGAGTCGCTGGTGAACCGGCGCGCGGCGCGTTACGGCAACAACCGCATCCTGTCCGAGTTGCAAAGTCACGGCATTGAGGGCGAGGCGCTGTCCGAGCTGAAGTCTGGCCTGGCTGAAGACGAGGGAGCCCGTGCAGCCCAGGTTCTGCGGCGCAAATTCAGCGAGCCGCCGGTTGATGCCGAATCCCGCGCCAAGCGCATGCGTTTTTTGCAGCAGCGGGGTTTCTCCCACCGCAGCATTCGTGAAGCGCTCAATACCGCCTGGTCGGATGAAGACGGGCCGGATGCTTGATTGCGGTGCAGCCGCTACGGCGCTGTTCAGTCAACTTTTCTCTGGTGGCGATTGAAAAGTCCGCAGTGCAGGTCTTTATCGGCAAGGTTAGCGCTACCATCGCTCAGCCTCCCGCCCCTGTGCTAGAATTCGGAAGTTTTTGCTGCGGCGCGGTAGCCGATAAGGTATTGATTGTTGCTGTTTTTTTGAAAAATGGCAGATCGATGTAAGGCTGACGACAGTAGTGAAGACGGATAATGCGGATCGCTCCGGTGCATGCCGGTGAGATCGAATATCAGAGACCAACTCATGCAGACGGCATGCACATGCCCAATTTTACGAATTCTTTCGCAACCCGCGCAGCTCATGCCTGCGCCAGTTCTCGTCCGGCAACGGATGCGACACCCGCCTGCGGGTTGCGGTCTGCTTTCTCGTCAGCCGGCATTGCGCCGATGACAGAATTTCAATCCGGCAAGTTTTATTCAATTAGTGTCTAAAGGGAAGCTCCCATGAAAATCCATGAGTATCAGGGTAAAGAAATCCTGCGCCAGTTTGGCGTAACCGTCCCGCGCGGCGTTCCTTGCATGTCCGTCGACGAAGTCGAAGCGGCAGCCAAGAGCCTGGGCGGCTCGGTTTGGGTCGTGAAGGCACAGATCCACGCCGGTGGCCGCGGCAAGGGCGGCGGCGTGAAGGTCGCCAAGTCCATCGAGCAAGTCAAGGAATACGCCAACCAGATCATGGGCATGCAGCTGGTCACGCACCAGACCGGTCCTGAAGGCCAGAAGGTTCGTCGCCTGCTGATCGAAGAAGGCGCCGACATCAAGAAGGAACTGTACGTTTCCCTGGTGACCGACCGTGTGAGCCAGCGCGTGGTCCTGATGGCATCCAGCGAAGGCGGCATGGACATCGAAGAAGTCGCTGAAAAGCACCCTGAGCTGATCCACAACGTCGTGATCGATCCGGCCACCGGCCTGACCGACGCCGATGCCGACGCCGTTGCCGCCAAGATCGGCGTGCCGGCTGCTTCCATCCCCGAGGCACGCAAGAACCTGCAAGGCCTGTACAAGGCCTACTGGGAAACCGACGCTTCCCTGGCTGAAATCAACCCGCTGATCCTGACCGGCGACGGCAAGGTCATCGCTCTGGACGCCAAGTTCAACTTCGACTCCAACGCCCTGTACCGTCATCCGGAAATCGTCGCTTACCGCGACCTGGACGAAGAAGATCCGGCTGAAGTCGAGGCTTCCAAGTTCGATCTGGCCTACATCTCGCTGGACGGCAACATCGGCTGTCTGGTCAACGGCGCCGGCCTGGCCATGGCCACCATGGATACCATCAAGCTGTTCGGCGGCGAGCCGGCCAACTTCCTGGACGTGGGCGGCGGCGCTACTACCGAGAAGGTCACCGAAGCGTTCAAGATCATGCTGAAGAACCCCGAGCTGAAGGCCATCCTGGTCAACATCTTTGGCGGCATCATGCGCTGTGACGTGATTGCCGAAGGCGTGATCGCCGCATCCAAGGCGGTTTCGCTGAAGGTGCCTCTGGTGGTTCGCATGAAGGGCACCAACGAAGAGATCGGCAAGAAGCTGCTGGCTGAATCCGGTCTGCCGATCATCTCGGCCGACTCGATGGAAGAAGCCGCACAAAAGGTTGTGGCAGCTGCCAAGTAAGTAATCCAACACGAAAGCCTGCGCGGCCGAGGCCGCCGGCCGGAAGCCAGCGCAACCGCTTGGCGCCGGCAACAGGCGCCAGCGGCGCAGGCATCATAGACAAGGAAGAGAAATGTCGATCCTCATCAACAAAGACACTAAGGTCATCACCCAAGGCATCACTGGCAAGACCGGCCAGTTCCACACCCGTATGTGCCGCGACTACGCGAACGGCAAGAATGCTTTCGTCGCCGGCGTCAACCCGAAGAAGGCCGGTGAAGACTTCGAAGGCATCCCTATCTATGCCAACGTGACCGACGCCAAGAAGGCCACCGGCGCCAACGTCTCGGTGATCTACGTGCCGCCCGCCGGCGCTGCCGCCGCGATCTGGGAAGCTGTCGAAGCCGAACTGGACCTGGCCATCTGCATCACCGAAGGCATCCCTGTTCGCGACATGCTGGAGCTGAAGAACCGTATGGCCAAGGCCGGTTCCAAGACCCTGCTGCTGGGCCCGAACTGCCCCGGCCTGATCACTCCGGACGAAATCAAGATCGGCATCATGCCGGGCCACATCCACAAGAAGGGCCGCATCGGCGTGGTGTCGCGTTCGGGTACCCTGACCTATGAAGCCGTCGGCCAGCTGACCGCATTGGGTCTGGGGCAATCGTCCGCAGTCGGTATCGGCGGCGACCCGATCAACGGTCTGAAGCACATCGACATCATGAAGGCATTCAATGATGATCCTGACACCGACGCCGTCATCATGATCGGTGAAATCGGCGGTCCTGACGAAGCCAACGCTGCACGCTGGATCAAGGACAACATGAAGAAGCCGGTGGTCGGCTTCATCGCCGGCGTGACCGCGCCTCCGGGCAAGCGCATGGGCCACGCAGGCGCGCTGATCTCCGGCGGTGCCGACACCGCTGAAGCCAAGCTGGCGATCATGGAAGAGTGCGGCATCAAGGTGACCCGCAACCCGTCCGAAATGGGCCGCCTGCTGAAGTCGGTGCTGTAATCCGGCGCTAAGCAGAACCTGCAAGACAAGCATGGGGAGCTTCGGCTCCCCATGTTCATTTATGGAAGCACCGATATTGCCCGCCGCCATGATCAGGAAAATTGTGCAGGCGCACGATGCTGCATGGCGCGATATCTCACGACAAGGGAAGTGAATGGAATTTCTGGCAAACCTGAACTGGATTGCGGTCGGACAAATTATCCTGATCGATATCCTGCTCGGCGGCGACAATGCCATCGTGATTGCGCTGGCATGCCGCAACCTGCCAGCCAAGCTAAGAATGAAGGGCATTGTCTGGGGCACCCTGGGCGCTATTGCGATCCGCATTGCGTTGATTGCTTTCGCCGTGACCATGCTGGAGCTGCCTTACCTGAAACTGATCGGCGGCCTGTTGCTGCTGTGGATCGGCGTCAAACTGCTCAACGAGGATGAGGGCCATGCCGACGTCGGCGGCAGCGACCGCCTGTGGGGTGCGGTCAAGACAGTGATCGTGGCCGACCTGGTGATGAGCCTGGACAACGTGATCGCCATTGCCAGCGCGGCCGAACAGGCCGGCCAGCATCAGATGGCGCTGGTGGTGTTCGGTATTGTCGTCAGCATTCCCATCATCGTCTGGGGGAGTACGCTGGTCTTGAAATTGATGGAAAAATTCCCAGTTATCATCACGCTGGGCGCTGCATTGCTAGGCTATATCGCCGGTGGCATGATCTTCAGTGACGTCGGTATCCAGTCGCACCTGCAGAACTTTATTCCCGACAGTGAATTCGTCGTTCCTGGCGCGCAGTTGCACCTGAGCCTGCCCGGTCTGGTCGGCGCCATCGGTGTGGTGCTGGTCGGCCTGAACTTGAAGCGCAGGGGCCAGGAAAACCGCCAGCCCTGAGCGCGTCATGGCCTCACCGGCAAGCCGGACAAATATGAATGCTTGACTCAGGTCAGCGTGGCGGATATCAAATCTTGCTAGTTTTGGAAGTATTTCGCTTTGCTGCATCATGGGCGCTGCCGATACTGGCAACGTCTTCCATTTTTAAACAGGAACTCAATGAAAACCGTCGTCCGCACATCCCAGCAACAAGGTTTCACCCTGATCGAACTGATGGTGACACTGGCCATCATCGGTATCCTCGCCACTATTGGCGCTACCCAGCTCCAGGATTACATCGCGCGTTCGCGGGTAGCCGAGGGGCTGAATCTGGTCGCGCCCTACAAGCTGGCGGTGGTTGAGCAGGCGAATACCAACAATGGTGCCTTCACGGTGGCGCAACTGGGATTGCCGGCCTTCACGAAAACCGAGAATGTGGAGAACATTACTGTCACCCCCATGGCAGCACGTGGCGTGGGTGGTGTCATTACCATCACTTTCAGCCAGCGTGTCGGCAACGGCGGCACACTGACGCTGACCCCGACCCTGACCGGTTCCTCCATCCAATGGCAGTGCGCGGCAGCCGGTGTTGCGCAGGCAACGTCGCCAGAGGGAGCGCCGCGCAATAGCGAATTTGCCGCCGGCACGCTGGAAGCGCGCTTTGTGCCAGCCAATTGCCGTGGCTGATTCACGGTGAGGCGATTGCCCCCGCATCAATGAAAAAGCGCCCTTCGGGGCGCTTTTTCATTGGGATAAATCGGCCAGACTCCAGGCGGCAGAGCTTATGGCCGCGCCATGCTGATATCGCTTTTCCCCCCGCGCTTTTCTGTTACGCAGATATCGGTCATCACCATGGTCTTGTCGACGGCCTTGCTCATGTCGTAGACGGTCAATAGCCCGACCTGCACCGCGGTCAGCGCCTCCATTTCCACGCCGGTCTTGCCATAGGTTTCCACACGCGCGGTGCATAGCACGCTGGAGTCGGCGGCGTTGGTTTCAAACTCTACCGCCACCCGCGTCAGCGCCAGCGGATGGCACAGCGGAATCAGGTCCGACGTGCGCTTGGCAGCCATGATGGCGGCGATGCGCGCGATGCCCAGAACGTCGCCCTTCTTGGCCGTGCCGGATTCGATGATGGCCAGCGTCTCCGGTTTCATGCGGATCACGCCGCTGGCCACGGCCACCCGGTGGGACTCGTGCTTGCCTCCGACATCGACCATATGGGCCTGGCCGCTCTGGTCGAAATGGGTGAGGCCGCCGTGAGAGGATTGCGGGTCGCTGGGTGTGGTCATTGCAGATCTGCCGGGAAAAATGATGAACGGGGAAACAGAGCAGGTATCATAGCAGGCGTGCCGGAATCGTCTGCAGTAACAGCCGGCGTTCCGGGGGCGGCGCGTTTTAGTCCAGACGGGGAGTCTGGCCGCGCTGCTTTGCGGAATTTCGGCACGACGGTAATTATTTTCAGATTTTGTCCATGCAACGATCCGAGATTTCGTCCGTTAACCACCCGTTTCGCCCGGCGCGCAGAATACTGGCGCGCGTGCTTGCTGCCGCGCTGCTGTTGCTGCCGACCATTCCGCTGACGATTGCACCGGTTGCCGGCGTCGCACAGACGTTGCCGACATTGGGCGATACCGAGCGCGAAGGCTTGTCGCCGTTGATGGAGCGTAAGCTGGGCGAGCAGATCATGCACGATATCCGCAGCGATCGCGACTACATCGACGATGGCCCGGTATCGGAATACCTCAACAATTTCGGCCTGAACCTGGTCGCAATCCACCCTGAAGTCCGCGGCGAAGCCGGTTTCGATTTCCAGTTCTTCATGGTGCGCGATCCGACGCTGAATGCCTTCGCGCTGCCGGGCGGCTTCATCGGCGTCAATAGCGGCCTGGTCCTGGCGGCGCAATCCGAATCCGAACTGGCCGGTGTGCTGTCGCACGAAATCGGCCACGTCGCGCAGCGCCACATCGCGCGCATGCTGGGGCAGCAGAAGCAGAATTCCATGATCCAGCTGGCGGCCATCGTGCTGGGCGCCCTCGCGGGCGTCTCCAAGGCCGGTGGGGATGCCGCCATGGCAACCATGATGGGCGGCACCGGCCTGGCCATCCAGCGCCAGCTCAATTTCAGCCGCGATGCCGAGCGCGAAGCCGATCGTATCGGTTTGCAAATCATGCGCGATGGCGGTTTCGATCCGTCCGGCATGGTTACCTTTTTCGGCCGCTTGCAGTCGGCCTCGCGCAATTTCAGCGACGCCGTGCCGCCTTACCTGCTGACTCACCCGCTGACGACGGAGCGCATCGCCGACATCGAGGCGCGCATCCGCGATCAGCGTTACAAGCAGCGCGTAGATAATCCTGAATTCCAATTGGTGCGTGCACGCACCCAGGTGCTGCAGAACGAATCGGTCCAGGGGTTGCGTGATGTGGCGGAGCGCTTCCAGAGCCAGATGAAGCAGAACACCAAGCTGCAGACGATGTCTGCCAAGTACGGCCTGGCGTACGTCTACTATCGGCAGGACAAGCTCGAGCAGGCCGACGTTATGCTGAAGGAGGCGCGGGAGGCGTCGCAGCCCTTCAATACCGGCATCATGTTTTCAAGCCTGGAGATCGACATCAAGATCGCCCGCAAGCAAGGCCAGCAGGCGCTGCAATTGGCCGATGCGATGCGCAAGCAGTTTCCGATCTCGCGCGTGATGGCGCGCCAATATGGCGAGGCGCTGATTGCCGCCAAGCGCTATGACGAAGCGGTGGCGTATCTGCGCGACCAGGCGCAGCTCTACCGCACCGATCCGCAGATCCAGAAACAGTTGGCGAAAGTCTATGCGGCACAGGGCAAGCAAGCTTTGCAGCATTTGGCGCTGGCTGAAGCCTATGCCTTGAATGGCAGCCTGTTGGCCGCCATCGAACAGTTGGGGATCGCCCGTCGTGCGCCCGACGCTACCTTCTACGATCAGGCCATGATCGATGCGCGCGAGCGTGAGTGGAAGGAAAAATGGAAGGATGAGTCAAAGGACATGAAGGATCGCGGCTAACGCAAGACTTCATTCCTGGCAGGGTGTGGCGACAAAGCCGAAGTGCCGTGCCAGTCCGTTCTGATCCAGGCGCTGCACGGTAACCGCACGGCCGGCATGCTCAAGCCTGAGCACAGTACCAGTGTCGTTGCCTTCCATCCAGCGCAGCAGTGCATCCTCATCGGCGCTGCCCTCCACCTTCAGGGCGCTTAGCATGTGCGACATGTCGCGGTCGTCCAGCGCACCGGTTTTTTTCCCATCGCTGAGATACAGGCGTCCTTGTCCGTCGAGCCAGGCGGCATCGATTTTTTCCATACGCTGGCCGGTGTGCAGGACGAGTTCGGTGCTGCCATCGGTGCCGGGCTGGGTGCGCACGATGTAGGGCATCAATTCGAGATCGACATACACACGCTGCGGACCGTTCTGGAAATACCAGCGGCCGGTTTCGTCGCTGGCGTAGTTGCGTTCGATGAAGGCCAGCAAGGCCGGATGCGCGATACGCTCGCCGGGAAGGTCGAGGTGCTGTGCGCGCTCGTCGCGCATGCGCCAGCCGCCGCGCGCATCCAATCGCAGCCAGCCGAAGCAGTGCGGCACGTTGGGCCATTTGGCCATGGCCTGGCGGACGATCTCATCCATGAATGCGTTCCTCTTGTTCCGTGAAGGCTGACTCGCTCTTGCCTTCCAGGAAATGCAGCAGCCGGCGCGGCAGCCAGTCCAGGCGCCCCGGCGGTCCGCCGGCGGCAAAGCCCACATGTCCGCCTTGTTCAGGGTACTCCAGTACCACCTCGGCCGCCGCCGTGCGGGGCAGGTGGCGGGCCGGCAGGAAGGGATCGTTTTTCGCGTTCAAGACCAGCGTCGGTACCGTGATGTCGTGCAGGATGTGCTTGGCGCTGGCGCGGTCCCAGTAATCGTCGGTGTTGCGGTAGCCGTGTAGCGGCGCGGTGACCACATTGTCGAAGGCATACAGGTCGCGCGCGGCCAGCAGCGCTTCGCGGTCGAACAGGCCGGGGAACTGGTCCAGTTTCACCAGGCACTTGGGCCGCATGGTGCGCAGGAATACCCAGGTGTAAAGGCGGTTGAAGCCGCGCGCCAGCGCAGCGCCGCCGCCGGCCAGGTCCAGTGGCGCCGATACCGCGCAAGCGGCGTCGACGATTTCGGCCTCATGCTGCGATTCGCCCAGCCAGCGCAATAATGCATTGGCGCCAAGCGAGACGCCGGCGGCATACAGATGCGTGGCCCCCAGGTCCGACTGGCGCTGCTTGAGTCGCCGCAGGACCCAGTCCAGCTCTGCCGAATCTCCTGAATGGTAGAAGCGCGGCGCCAGATTGATCTCGCCCGAACAGCCGCGGAAATGCGGCACTGCGCCGTGCCAGCCGCGCCGTTGTACTTCGGCCATCAGCGAGCGGCAGTAGTGGCTGTCCGATGAGCCTTCCAGTCCATGGAACAACACCACCAGCGGGCGGCCGGGTTTGCCGTCGACGAAATCGACATCCACGAAGTCGCCATCGGGCGCTGCCCAGCGTTCGCGCCGATAGGCAACCGGCGGCTTGGCGATGAACGTCGATGGATAGATGGTTTGCAGGTGGCCGCCGGGAAGCCAGCGGGGCGAGGTGTAAAGCATAGTGCAGCCTTGTTGCGATAGTGGTGGCGACAGGGCGCCGTGTCAGTGCAGCATGGCGCCGCTGGAAATCGGTTCGACCGGCGCCGCGCCCGGCGCCACTGAGGCATGGTGCATCACCATGCGCCAGCCCAGCGCGGTCTTCATGTAGACATTGGTGGCAATGACATGCACCTCGGGCTGCGGATCGTCACCGTGGTTGATCTCTTCGACTACGCTGTGCACCGCCGTCATCATGTTCTGCGTGGCATGCAACTGGCGCGGCTGGATATGCAGGCCGCCATTGCCCAGGATCTCTTCCCACACCGAGCGGATCTCGGCGTGTCCCACCAGGCGCTGGGCGCCGGGGTGGATGCAAACGATCTCCTCGTCCTCGGCCCACAGGTCCATCAGCGCCTCAAGGTCGGCGCGGGAGAGGGCGTCGTAGTACGCGGCTTCGATTTCATCGGGGGAGCCGTGAATCATTTTGGCGCGGGGCATGGAAATCTCCGAAGCAGATGAAAAGAGGGCCATCGGCCCTCTTTGTTTTTGTTTCAGTGGGCCTTGACCACGGTGCCCGGTTTCAACTGGTACTGGGTGCCGCAGTACGGGCACTTGGCCGCGCCGTGGTCGTCCAGTTCCAGGAACACGCGCGGGTGCGAGGACCAGCTCGTCATGTTGGGGTTGGGGCAGTGGGCCGGCAGGTCCTTGCCTTCAAGTTGGACGACTGCCTGGGATGCTTGAGCTTGGCTCATGTTTTTCTCCGTAGGTGATGCTGTTTGAGCGTTGAAACGTTGATGCGGTGAATGAATCCGGATGGCTTACACCAGTGTCAGCCAGTGCGAATATTGTGGCGCCTTGCCTGAGACTACGTCGAAGAACAGTGACTGCAGTTTCTCGGTGATGGGGCCGCGCGCGCCGTTGCCGATGGTGCGGTGGTCCAGCTCGCGGATAGGTGTGATCTCGGCAGCGGTGCCGGTGAAGAAGGCTTCGTCGGCGCAGTACATTTCGTCGCGCGTGATGCGTTTTTCGATGACTTCGATGCCGAGGTCGCGCGCCATGGTCAGCACGGCGTCGCGGGTGATGCCATCCAGGCAGGAGGCCAGGTCGGGCGTGTACACGCGGCCGTTCTTGACGATGAAGACGTTCTCGCCGGAGCCTTCCGAAACGTAGCCGTCGGTGTCCAGCAACAGCGCTTCGTCATAGCCGTCGGCCAGCGCTTCCTGGTTGGCGAGGATCGAGTTGATGTAGTAGCCGCAGGCCTTGGCGCGCACCAGCGACACATTGACATGGTGGCGCGAGAACGACGAGGTCTTCACGCGGATGCCTTTGGCGATGCCGTCTTCGCCCAGGTAGGCGCCCCACGGCCAGGCCGCGATGGCGACGTGGATCTTGTTGCCCTTGGCGGATACGCCCAGCTTTTCCGAGCCGATCCAGACCAGCGGGCGGATGTAGCAGGACTCCAGCTTGTTCTCGCGTACCA
Organism: Herbaspirillum chlorophenolicum; assembly: GCF_001189955.1. Lineage (GTDB taxonomy): Bacteria > Pseudomonadota > Gammaproteobacteria > Burkholderiales > Burkholderiaceae_D > Herbaspirillum > Herbaspirillum chlorophenolicum. The sequence goes on from NZ_LFLT01000014.1 coordinate 42,380, forward strand.
CCTGGCGCTGTGCTTCATAGATGGTTTCCTGGTCGAACGGCACGTTCATCTGGAAGATCTTGGCCGAGTTGAACAGGCGTTGCGTGTGTTCCTTGAGGCGGAAAATCGCCGTGCCTTGCGGTGTCTTGTAAGCGCGCACGCCTTCGAATACGCCCATGCCGTAATGCAGGGTGTGGGTGAGCACATGGATGGTGGCGTCGCGCCAGTCGATCAGCTCGCCATCCTTCCAGATTTTGCCGTCGCGGTCTGCCATGGACATGATGGATGTCTCCTCGGGGAATAATCGGAAAACGGAACGAAAGAGCTCCATTTTAGCGGATTCAAGCGAGCAAAAACTTTCATCTGTAGAATGACTGGCTTGGGTAAAAATGCTGTAAGGCAAGCCAGCGTCTGCAACAGACGCGGCTACCCATTTCATCAAGCGCAAAGCGGAAATAACAATGCAGAAGGAGACGGGCGCCACCGCGCCATCTGACAGCGCCACGCTGTTGGAGGCGCGCCGCGTCGAAAGAGAGGCGTTTCAGGAAGGCTGGCGGGCCAGTGCCTCGACCATACCGGCGGTGTTCGCCTGGGGGATCGTGTCGGGGATGGCCATGGTCAAGTCGGGAATGAGCATTTTCCAGTCGCTGGGCATGAGTCTCCTGGTGTATGCCGGTTCGGCGCAATTCGCGGTATTGCCGCTGCTGGCGGTAGGCACGCCGTTGCTGGTGGTGTTTTTCACGGCGATGATCGTCAACCTGCGCTTCGTCATCTTCTCTGCCGCCGTGGCTCCGCATTTCGAGCATTTGCCTTGGTACCGCCGGATCTGGTACGGCTTTTTCAATGGCGATATCTCGATGGCGTTTTTTCCGCAGCGCTTCCCTAACCACACCGTGGGCCAACCGGCCGGCAAGATCGGTTTCTTCGCAGCCATCTGTTATCCCGGCTGGGTGGCATGGCAGTTGGGGGCGACCATCGGCATCCTGCTGGCCAGCCAGATCCCGGAAAGCTGGAATATCGGTTTTGCCGGCACGCTGGCGCTGATTGCCATCATGATCCCGATGACCAACAACTTGCCCGCGCTGGTGGGCGTGGTGGTGTCGGGCACCGTGGCGGTGCTGGCGCTGCATTTTCCTTATCGCCTGGGTTTGCTGGCGGCGATGGTCATGGGCATGGCGGCGGCGCTGACGGTGGACAAGTTCCTGCCGGTGCGCGACAAAGACGATGAGGATGGCGAGGTGGCAACATGAGCGACTGGTATATCTGGGCGGCAATCGCGCTCATGACCTTGTCTACGCTGATTACACGCAGCGGTTTCTTTCTGTTCGGCCATGCCGTCAAGCTGCCGCCCCGGCTCAAGCATGCCTTGAGCTACGCACCGGCGGCGGCCATGGCGGCCATTGTCATCCCCGACCTGGTGGCTGCCGAAGGCATCGTCGACGTCAGCCTGGCCAATCCCAAGCTGCTGGCAGGCATCGGCGGCGCAGTTTTCTTCGTTGCGACGCGGCATCTCCTGGGAACTATTGTGGCCGGAATGGCACTCTTTACAGTATTGAGATTGATATTGTGAGTTGTTGTCAGTACGGCAACCTGAATTCTTCCGCACCGCCGCCGGCCCTGCAAGCGCGCAGGGCGAATTACCGCCCGGCCGGGCCCCAGAAACCATCTGGAAGCAGGCAGGCTGGAGTAAAATACGGCATTTTTCGCCCCCACCTTCGAATTTGGACCTATGAAATTCAACCGACTGAGCGACCTGATTTCTACCAACCAGTTGCAAGGAAAACGCGTCTTCATCCGCGCCGATCTCAACGTACCGCAGGATGATGCCGGCAATATCACCGAAGATACGCGCATCCGCGCTTCGATCCCGGCAATTCGCGATGCACAAAAGGCTGGCGCCGCGGTGATGGTGACTTCCCATCTGGGCCGTCCGGTGGAAGGTGAATTCAAGCCGGAAGATTCGCTGGCGCCGGTCGCCAAGCGTTTGTCCGAACTACTGGGTTTCGAGGTCAAGCTGGTCTCCAACTGGGTTGATGGCGTGGATGTCGCGCCGGGCCAGGTGGTCTTGCTGGAAAATTGCCGTTTGAACAAGGGCGAGAAGAAGAACAGCGACGAACTGGCGCAAAAGATCGCCAAGCTGTGCGACATCTATGTCAACGACGCATTCGGTACCGCGCACCGCGCCGAAGCCACCACGCATGGCGTGGCCAAGTTCGTGCCGGTGGCCTGTGCCGGCCCGCTGCTGGCGGCCGAGCTGGATGCGCTGGGCAAGGCGCTGAACCAGCCGGCACGCCCGCTGGTGGCGATCGTGGCCGGTTCCAAGGTGTCGACCAAGCTGACCATCCTCAAGACCTTGGCAGAGAAGGTGGACAACCTGATCGTCGGCGGCGGCATCGCCAATACCTTCATGCTGGCTGCCGGCCTGAAGATCGGCAAGTCGCTGGCCGAACCTGACCTGATCGATGATGCCAAGGCCATCATCGACATGATGGCCAAGCGCGGCGCTTCGGTGCCGATCCCGGTCGACGTGGTATGCGGCAAGGAGTTTTCGCCGACGGCAGTTGCGACCGTCAAGAATGCGCAAGACGTGGCCGACGATGACATGATTTTCGATATCGGCCCGAAAACCGCAGCGCTGTTGGCCGAGCAGCTTGGCAGTGCCGGTACCATCGTCTGGAACGGCCCGGTGGGCGTGTTCGAATTCGACCAGTTTGGCAAGGGCACCGAAGCGCTGGCGCGTGCGATCGCCGCCTCCAGGGGCTTCTCGATCGCCGGTGGCGGCGACACCCTGGCCGCGATTGCCAAGTACAACATCGCCGACAAGGTTGGCTACATCTCGACCGGCGGTGGCGCTTTCCTGGAATTCCTGGAAGGCAAGACGCTGCCGGCCGTCGAAATCCTGCAGCAGCGCGCGCAGTAATCACCAATCACAGGATGCGCCGGAGACGCGCATCCCGGGGCGGGAAGCCATCCGCCAAGTCCCGATACCTATGCCGGGATCTGGCGGGCTTCTTCACTAAGTCGAAACTAGAAAGTCCTCATGTCCAGAGCAACAAAAATCGTCGCAACCATCGGCCCAGCGTCCAGCGACCGTGAAACCCTGACTCGCATGATCCGTGCGGGCGTCGATGTCGTGCGCCTGAATTTTTCGCACGGCAAGCCGCAAGACCACATCGACCGCGCCACGCTGGTGCGCGAAGTGGCTGACGCATGCAACAAGAAGGTTGCCATCATGGCCGACCTGCAGGGCCCGAAGATTCGCGTCGGAAAGTTCGAGAACGGCCGTGTCATGCTGGCTAACGGCGACAAGTTCATTCTTGACGCCGATTGCCAACTGGGTAACCAGGAGCGCGTGGGGCTGGACTACAAGGCGCTGCCGCGCGACCTCAAGGGCGAGGATGTGCTGCTGCTGAATGACGGCCTGATCGTGCTGACAGTCGAGCGCGTGATGGGCAACGAGATCCACACCGTGGTCAAGATCGGCGGCGAACTGTCCAACAACAAGGGCATCAACCGCCAGGGCGGCGGCCTGTCCGCGCCGGCGCTGACGGCCAAGGACATGGACGACATCAAGACCGCGATGAGCTTCCAGGCCGATTACGTCGCCGTCTCCTTCCCCAAGAACGCCACCGACATGGAAATGGCGCGCCAGTTGGCCAACGTTGCCGCCGAGCCGTTCGGCCACAAGCCGATGATGATCGCCAAGATCGAACGCGCAGAAGCGATCCCGCTCCTGCAGGAAATCCTCGACGCTTCTGATGGCATCATGGTGGCGCGCGGCGACCTGGCCGTTGAAGTCGGCAATGCTGCCGTGCCCGGCCTGCAAAAGCGCATGATCAAGATGGCGCGTGCATGCAACAAGCTGACCATTACCGCGACCCAGATGATGGAGTCGATGATCGTCAACGCCGTACCCACGCGCGCGGAAGTGTCCGACGTCGCCAACGCCGTGCTGGACGGCACCGATGCGGTGATGACCTCGGCCGAGACCGCCTCCGGCAAGTATCCGGTGGAAACCGTGGAAGCCATGTCGGCCATCTGCCTGGAAGCCGAGCGCTCCGAAGATGTCCGCCTGGATGCCGATTTCCTCAACCTGCGCTTTACCCGCATCGACCAGTCGATTGCGTACGGCGCGTTGTTCACCGCGCACCATTTGCGCGTGAAGGCCATCGCCGCGCTGACCGAGTCGGGTTCGACCGCGCTGTGGATGAGCCGCCATAACATCGACATTCCCATTTTCGCCATCACGCCCAATGTGGCCACCCGCCAGAAGGCGGCGCTGTACCGCAATGTGCGTACCTTCGAACTGGCCCAATCGACCGACACCGAAGTGGTCTTGAAGGGCGTGCAGGACCTGCTGCTGGCGCAAGGCGTCGTGCAGAAGGGCGACCTGATCGTCGTGACCTGGGGCGAGCCCATCGGCCAAGTCGGCGGCACCAACGCCCTGAAGATCCTGCGGGTCGGCGAGTACTGATTTTTTATCGTTCTGGAGTTTTTATCATGCCTCTCGTATCCATGCGTCAATTGCTGGACCACGCCGCCGAAAACGGTTACGGCCTGCCAGCGTTCAACGTCAACAACCTGGAGCAGGTTACCGCCATCATGCAGGCGGCCGATGAAGTCGGCGCGCCGGTCATCATGCAAGCCTCGGCCGGCGCCCGCAAGTATGCCGGTGAAGCTTTCCTGCGCCACCTGATCTCGGCGGCGGTCGAAGCCTATCCGCACATTCCGGTCGTCATGCACCAGGACCACGGCCAGTCGCCGGCGGTGTGCATGGCCGCGATCAAGTCGGGTTTTTCGTCGGTGATGATGGACGGCTCGCTGATGGAAGACGGCAAGTCGGTCGCCAGCTATGAATACAACGTCGAAGTCTCGCGCAAGGTGGTCGAGTTCTCGCACGCCATCGGCGTGACCGTGGAAGCCGAACTGGGTGTGCTCGGTTCGCTGGAAACCATGATGGGCGACAAGGAAGACGGCCACGGCGCCGACGGCAAGATGACCCGTGAGCAACTGCTGACCGACGTGGCCCAGGCTGCAGACTTCGTCAAGCAGACCCAGTGCGACGCGCTGGCGATCGCTATCGGTACTTCGCATGGCGCCTACAAGTTCTCGCGCAAGCCAACCGGCGACATCCTGGCAATCGACCGCATCAAGGAAATCCACGCCCGCATCCCCAACACCCACCTGGTGATGCACGGTTCTTCCTCGGTGCCGCAGGAACTGCTGGCCGAGATCCGCGAATTCGGCGGCGACATGAAGGAAACCTACGGCGTGCCGGTCGAAGAGATCCAGGAAGGCATCAAGCACGGCGTGCGCAAGATCAACATCGACACCGACATCCGCCTGGCGATGACCGGCGCGATCCGCCGCTATCTGTTCGAGAACCCTTCCAAGTTCGATCCGCGCGATTACCTGAAGCCGGCGCGCGAAGCGGCAAAGCTGGTCTGCAAGGCACGCTACCTATCGTTCGGCTGCGAAGGCCAGGCCGGCAAGATCAAGGCGCTGCCGCTGGAGAAGATTGCAGAGAAGTACAAGAAGGGCGAATTGGCGCAAATCGTTCAGTAATTCGACGCACGCGCACTAACCAACCGGGATCCGTTCACAGCGGTCCCGGTTTTTGACTTTACGGAATACCACCATGAGCAGTCTGTACAAATCCTCGATTACTTCCCTGCCTCTCCTGGGCACTGGCAAGGTCCGCGAAAACTACGCCGTCGGCGACGACAAGTTGCTGATCGTGACTACCGATCGCCTGTCGGCTTTCGACGTCGTCATGAACGAGCCGATCCCGGGCAAAGGCAAAGTACTGAACCAGATGAGCGACTTCTGGTTCGAGAAGCTGGGCCATATCGTGCCCAACCACTTGACCGGTGTCGATCCGGAATCGGTGGTGGCGCCCGGCGAAGTGGAGCAGGTGCGCGGACGCGCCGTGGTGGCCAAGCGCTTGAAGCCGATCCTGGTGGAGGCCGTGGTGCGGGGCTACATCATCGGTTCGGGCTGGAAGGATTACCAGGCGACCGGCGCGATCTGCGGCATCAAGCTGCCGGCCGGCCTGCAGCAGGCGTCCAAGCTGGAACAGCCGATCTTCACGCCGGCTGCCAAGGCCGATCTCGGCGAGCATGACGAGAACATCAGCTTTGAAGAAACCGAAAAGCGCATCGGCACCGAGCTGGCCAACAAGATCCGCGATGTCGCGATCAAGCTGTACGTCGCTGCTGCCGACTATGCCGCCACCCGCGGCATCATCATTGCCGATACCAAGTTCGAGTTCGGCCTGGACGACAATGGCGTGCTGCACCTGATGGACGAAGTGCTGACTGCCGATTCCTCGCGCTTCTGGCCGGCTGACAGCTATCGGGTAGGTATCTCCCCGCCGTCGTTCGACAAGCAGTTCGTGCGCGACTACCTGGAAACCGTGGATGGCTGGCAGAAGACCCCGCCGGCGCCGGCGCTGCCGGCCGACGTGATCGAGAAGACCGGCGCCAAGTACCGCGAAGCGCTGGAGCGCCTGACCGGCAACACGCTGAAGGACTGAGCCATGAGCAATGCCATCAAGCCGCTGGTCGGCGTCATCATGGGGTCCTCCTCTGACTGGGATGTGATGCAGAATGCCGTGACCATCCTCAAGGACTTCGGTGTCCCGTTCGAGGCGCAGGTGATCTCCGCGCACCGCATGCCGGACCAGATGTTCGCCTACGCCGAGACCGCGCGCGAGCGTGGCTTGCGCGCTATCATCGCCGGTGCTGGTGGCGCTGCCCACCTGCCGGGCATGGTGGCCGCCAAGACCATCGTGCCGGTGCTGGGCGTGCCGGTGCCATCCAAGTACCTGCGCGGCGAGGATTCGCTGTTGTCCATTGTGCAGATGCCCAAGGGCATTCCGGTGGCGACCTATGCCATCGGCGAAGCCGGAGCGGCCAATGCGGCACTGTCGGCCATCGCCATCCTGGCGACCACCGACGATGCGCTGGCCGCCAAACTGGAAGCCTTCCGCAAGACCCAGACGCAAGTCGCCCTCGATATGAAATTGCCTGTATGACCACGCAGTCCCCGAAACAAGCCCGGCCCGCCGTTCCTTCGACCACGCCTGCCACCTGGCTGGGCGTGATGGGCGGCGGCCAGCTGGGCCGCATGTTCGCCCACGCCGCACAAAGCATGGGCTTCAAGGTCGCCGTGCTGGAGGCCGATGCCGATTGTCCGGCCGGCCAGGTGGCCGACCACCTGCTGGCCGCGCCCTATGACGACGCCCGTGCCCTGGCTGAGCTGGGTGGCCTGTGCGCTGCCGTCACCACTGAATTTGAAAACGTCTCGGCGCAAAGCCTGGCGACCTTGGCTGGCCAGACCTTCGTGGCGCCTGCCGCGAGCGGCGTATCGATTGCCCAGGACCGTACCGCCGAGAAGGCCTTCTTTACCGAATGCGGCAACCGTTCCGGCGTGTTGCCGGCGCCGCATTTCGTCATCAGTTCGGAAGCCGACATTGCCGCCATCGGCGGCGACCTGCTGCCCGGCATCCTGAAGACCGCCCGCATGGGATATGACGGCAAGGGCCAGGTGCGCGTACGCACGCTGGACGAAGTGCGTGCCGCTTTCGCCGACATGAAGGGCGTGACCTGCGTGCTGGAAAAGATGCTGCCGCTGGCCTATGAGGTCTCGGTGCTGGTGGCGCGCGGGGATGACGGCCAGGCCGTGGTCTATCCGATCGCCGAGAACGTGCATCGCGACGGCATCCTGTTCACCACTACCGTCCCCGGTCCCAACATCAAGCAAGACGCTGCCGTGCGCGCCCAGCAGGCGGCCTTGCAGATCATCGAAGGCATGCATTACGTAGGTGTGCTGTGCATCGAATTCTTCGTGCTGCAGGACGGCTCGCTGGTGGTCAATGAAATGGCGCCGCGTCCGCATAACAGCGGCCACTACACCATCGACGCCTGCGTCACCAGCCAGTTCGAACAGCAGGCGCGCGCCATGGCCCGCTTGCCGCTGGGCGACACGCGCCAGCATTCGCCGGCGGTGATGTTGAATATTCTGGGTGACGTCTGGTACGAAGGCGAGAGCGTGCGTGAACCGGCATGGGATCAAGTGCTGGTGCTGCCCGGTGCGCATCTGCATTTGTACGGCAAAGCCGAGGCGCGCCGCGGCCGCAAGATGGGTCACGTGACCTTCACCGGCGCCACTATTGAAGATGCGCAGAAGCAGCTTGCCGCCGCTTGCGCCATCCTCGGCATCGCGTTTTGAGCCGGCAGGAATCGGGCATGAGCGACGACAAGCACAATCCTCAGCAGTTGCAGATCGATGCGGCAGCAGTAATGCTGGCCGCGCGCAAACTGGAGCAGGGCAAGCTGGTGGCTTTCCCGACCGAGACGGTCTACGGTCTCGGCGGCGATGCTGAGAATCCTGCCGCCATCGCCGCGATCTATGCCGCCAAGGGGCGTCCGGCCAACCATCCGGTGATCGTGCACGTTGCGCCCGAGGCCGATATCGGCTACTGGGCAGCATCGGTGCCGGTAGAGGCGCGCCGTTTGATCGCTTCTTTCTGGCCGGGCCCGTTGACCTTGATCTTGAAGCGTGCGCCGCATATTCCCGACGCCGTTGCCGGCGGTCAGGATTCGGTGGGTTTGCGTTGTCCATCGCACCCTGTGGCGCAGGCCTTGCTGCGCGAATTCCGCGGCGGCAAGGGCGGCATCGCGGGCCCTTCAGCCAACAAATTCGGACACGTCAGCCCCACCACCGCCGAGCATGTACGCGAAGAGTTTGGCGGCGATGAAAACAGCCTGGTCGATTACGTGCTCGACGGCGGCCAGAGTGAGGTCGGCATCGAGTCGACCATTGTCGACCTTAGCCGTATCGATACCCACGGTCCGGTGCTGCTGCGTCCGGGCCAAATCAGTGCTGAGCAAATTGCCGCGGTGCTGGGCACCGCGCCTGCTGCGCCGGACGCCGCTGCGCCACGTGCTTCGGGTACGCTGGATGCGCACTATGCGCCGCATACGCCGGTAGTGCAGGTCAATCCGGAAGAGGTACCGCAGGTGCTCGCCAAGCTCCATGCGCAAAACAAGACAGTGGCGTTGATCCACCGCACGCTGCAACCGTCCCAAGTGTTTGCCGCGCGGCGTATGCCGCAAGACGCAGACGCCTATGCGCATGACATCTATGCCGCCTTGCGCGACATGGACCACGCCGGCGCCGACATCATCGTCGTCGAGGCCCTTCCCGTGACGGGACAATGGCAAGGTGTCAACGACCGCTTGCGTCGCGCCGCCTTTGATTCCATCGGCATCCTGTCGCGTCTGACCGGCGCCTGAGCGCGCCGTCTTTTCTTCCCCTGAAGCTCTGCCGTCCATACTGGTACTGACCTTCCGGTCAGTTGCTGGTTGTCAAAACAAGACACCGGCCGACATCGTCTATACAAATTGTCACAAAGCTGGCATAGTATCTTCAAAGAATAGCACGCGCGTTCTTTTTGTTTGGCAGATGTAAATATCGGGGGAGGTATCAGTCGCCCTGAGTGATGCAAAAAAATCAAAAGCGGTAAATTAACCGTTGAGAAACCACCTACCGACACCAGCCGGCGGGAATAAAAAATCTGGGCACAGCCCTCAATTCTTGGAGACAGAAATGCAGAAACAATTTTCCCTTTTGCCCAAAATCGCCGCGTTGTCCGTGATGGCCGCATGCGCTGCACCTGCCATGGCGCAGACCGCCGGCAGTAATATTGTGAACTTGGGGTGGTTCCACCTGATGCCGCAGGATTCGAGCGAAACTCTGCGTAAGAATGACGGCCCGGGAGCTGGCCCGATTCCAGGTTCGGGAGCGACGATTACCAACGCTGATACCCTCGGCTTTGCTTTCACCCACTTTTTTACCGATAACTTCGCATTGACGACTGACCTCGGTATTCCTCCGACCTTCAAGCTGAATGGCACAGGCACTCTGGCAGGCGTTGGTGAGATTGGCAAGGCCAAGCAGTGGAGTCCGGCGGTCGTGGCCAAGTGGTATTTCGGCGATGGCAACAGCAAATTCCGCCCGTTCGTCGGCGCTGGTGTGAGTTATGTCTGGTATGACAGCATCGAACTGAGCAACGGCTTCCAGCAAACCATCTCCAGCAAGTACAGCGGCGGCGCAGTTGCTACGGCCAAGTCCAGCGCCAAATTGAGTTCGTCGTGGGCGCCTGTGTTCAACATCGGTGCGACCTATAACTTCGACAAGAACTGGTCCGTGGCTCTCTCGGTTTCTTACCTGCCTCTCAAGACCAATGCCGACATTACTACTGAACTGCCGGCGGCCGCAGGCGGTACCACGCACTCCAGCACGAGCCTGACGATCAATCCTATCGTGAGCTTCCTGTCTGTCGGCTACAAGTTCTGATCCAGCCAGAGCCGAATAAAAAAGCGCCCTTGGGCGCTTTTTTTATGTCATGTTTGCGCCATCGAGGCCGAGGCAGCATGCTGAGTAGGGTTAGATTTCCCCGGTTCTGATGAAGCTCCCATTGTGGAAAACCAGGGCTGCCTGCGGATTGACCTCGCAGTGTTCTACCTCCCCTACGAAGATCACATGGTCGCCTTCAGGATACTGGCTGCGGTTATGGCATTCGAACCAGGCAGACACGCCATCTAGTACAGGTTGGCCGGTGCGTGAGAGTGAATAAGGGATCCCTTCGAAGCGGTTTTCCTTCTTGCTGGCGAACTGCTGCGCCACGTGTGCCTGGTCGGCGCCCAGGATATTGATGACATAGTGCGAATTACCTGAAAACACAGGCAGGCTATTAGCCTGGGTTCCCAGGCTCCACAGTACCAGCGGGGGAGCCAGCGAAACCGAATTGAACGAACTGGCCGTCAGGCCGAGCAGGGTGCCGTCGGCCAGGCGCGTAGTGATGACGGTGACGCCGGTGGCGAATTGGGACAGCGCCTGACGGAAATGGGCAGCGTCGAATTCGCGAGACTCAGCGCGCGGAAAGCGTGTGTGCATCGAAAGTATGGAGTTTGATTCGAAATGGCTGCGCATGGTAAGTGAGCAAGCCGGATATGCGCATGATAACGGATCGCGGCAAGTCCTGCCGCGGGCAGGCGTGAATATAGGGTCATTGTCATATTGGTTTGTATCAACAAAGCGCACGTCGCTACCGTTTTGCGTTAGAGTTTTAACTAACGCAATGGCAATTGAGGATTGGGAGGTCGATATGGCTAGTGAAATCGCAGTACTGGGCGGCGGTTGTTTTTGGTGCCTGGAGGCGGTCTATCAGCAGGTCAAGGGCATCGAAGCAGTGGAGTCCGGCTATACGGGAGGCGCGGGCGTCAATCCCAGTTATGAGCAGGTTTGCGGTGGCCAGACCGGCCACGCGGAAGTGGTGAAACTGCGTTTCGATCCGCAAAGCATCAGCTACCGGGAAATCCTGGAGATATTCTTTACCATTCATGACCCGACCACATTGAATCGCCAGGGCAACGACGTCGGTACCCAATACCGGTCGGTCATCTACTACCAGAACGAAATCCAGCACGACACTGCCAAGCACATCATTGCCGAGATGGCACTGGTGTGGGATGCACCTATCGTCACGGAGCTGAGTCCATCGCAGCCTTACTATAAGGCTGAGGATTACCACCAGAACTATTTCCAGCAGCATCCCTTCCAGGGATATTGCGCCTTTGTCGTGGCGCCCAAGTTGGAGAAGTTGCGCGAGGTATTCGCAGACAAGAGCAAGCCGGAATAAGGGAAGCAGCTCCCGGAGATTTTCGTGCGATGTAAAAAGCGGGCGCCGGCGTAAGCCGTACGCCCGTTTTTATTTGATGCGGATCCTTCTTTCTCTATCAGCAATAGGGCAGGAAACGGAGGTAGCGCATCCGTCTCATTGGCCGTAGATATAGTTGCGCGACCATGGCAAGCCCTGCGCGCTGGTGTTGGTCTTGGTGCAGACAACCTGGTACAGCGAGATCCAGTCGCGTTCGAAACCGTAAGCACTGCCTGCCAGGTAGACGCGCCAGATACGATAGTGCTTCTCGTCGGTGACTTTGCGGATGGCTTCGGTGTTGGCTTCGAAATTATCGGCCCACATGCTGCAGGTTTTGGCGTAGTGACGGCGCAGGTTTTCCACGTCGAATGCTTCAAGCCCGCCCTCCTGCATGGTCTTCAAGACCACGCTGATGTGGGGCAGCTCACCGGCCGGGAACACGTACTTGTCGATGAATTCGCCCGCGCCGTAAGGCGATTCTCCGTTGTCGATGTCGGTGGTGGTGATACCGTGGTTCATCACCATGCCGCCGTCGGCCAGCAGATTGTTGATCTGTTTGAAATAGAGTGGCAGGTTCTTGATGCCGACGTGTTCGAACATACCCACACTGGTAATACGGTCGAAGGTGCCGGTGACATCGCGGTAGTCCTGCAGGCGGATTTCAACCTGGCCGGCGAGGCCGGCGCGCTCCACGCGCTCCTTGGCCAGCGCGTATTGGTTTTGCGACAGGGTGATGCCCACGCATTTGGCGCCGAATTTCTGCGCTGCCCGGATCACCAGCGCGCCCCAGCCGCAGCCGATGTCGAGCAGGGTCTGGCCGGGTTTGAGCTGGATCTTGTTAAGGATGTGGTCGATTTTCTTGATCTGGGCGGTAGCGAGATCCTCGTCGCCGTTTTCGAAGTAGGCGCAGGAGTACACCATGTGCTCGTCGAGGAACAGCTTGTAGAAGTCGTTGGAGACGTCGTAGTGGTACTGGATCGCCTCGGCGTCCTTCTTCTTGGTGTGGGTCACGCTGCGTACCATGCGTCCCAGCTTGCCCTCGGCCTTGAGCGTGTTGGACGCCAGCGCGTTGGCGACGCTGATGATGTTCTTGACCGCGCCTTCGACTTCGATCTTGCCCTCGACATAGGCTTCGCCAAGGTTGGCGAGAGAGGGATTGAGCAGCGAGGTGATGGCTGATGCCTGGGGTACTTTCAGCGTGACTTCAGGGGCTTCCTGGCTGAAGTCGTATTGCTGGCCGTTCCACAGCACCAGCCGGAGCGGCAGTGCCGATGCGTTGCGAACATTTTCTACCCAGGCGTTAAGCTTCTTTTCCCAAAACACGATTTTCCTCCGCGTAGTGACGTGAATGCTTAACAGCCCTGTTCAAGGAATCAGGGCTGCAGGCGCTGCCGCTGCCATTCCCCGCTGTCTGTGCGGATGTAGAGCACGCGATCATGCATGCGCGATGGCCGGCCTTGCCAGAATTCAATGCGATCAGGGATGACCCGGTAACCGCCCCAATGGGCAGGACGAACCGGATGGTCGCCGTGTTGCTGCTTCGTCGTTTCGTATTGCTGTTCCAGCGTGCTGCGATCCGCGACTACCTGGCTTTGCCGGGAGGCGATCGCTCCCAACTGGCTGGCCAGCGGACGGCTGGAAAAGTACGCGTCGCTTTCTTCCTTGGTGACGCGTTCTATCTTTCCTTCGATGCGAACCTGGCGCTCAAGTTCGACCCAATGAAACAACAAGGCTACGTACGGGCTGGCTTCGGCTTCCTTTCCCTTGCGGCTGTCGTAGTTGGTAAACCAGGTAAAGCCATGTTGATCAAATTGTTTGATCAATACGATGCGCGAAGACGGTCTTCCATCGGGCCCGACGGTGGCAACGCTCATTGCGTTGGGTTCGGGGATCTGTGCTTTGGTCGCTTCATCGAACCAGATTGCAAATTGATCAACTGGATCGGCGGCGACTTCGAGTTCGGACAAACTGGCGCGGCTGTAATCTTTACGGAGGTCTGCTATCGACATGCTACTTGATCCTTTTGGAACAGCGCTAGATTAGCGCGTTTTAAAAAGTTCTGCAGAGCTGCAAAACGGCGAATGCGAGTCCATTGTGCGGCATCCTGACCATTGGCTCAATGATCCACTGCAAGAATTCTCGATGTCTATGGGCATAAAAAAAGCCGACGCACAGGGCATCGGCTTTCGTATTGCTGCGAGGCTGATCAGTTGCTCTTGATCGCTTCGACCTGGATGGCCAGCTTGGTTTCCATGGAGAAGCCGTATTTCGCGCCGTAGTCGATGCCAAAGTCGGCACGGTTGAAGCTGGCCGAGGCGTCGCCGCCGCAGACTTCGCGCTTGAGCATCGGGTGCTGGATGCAGTTGAATTTGTTGATGGCCAGAGTCAACGGCTTGGTCACGCCATGCAGCGTCAGCGTTCCCTCGACGGATACCGGCTTGTCGCCGTCGAACTTGATGGCGGTGCCTTTGTAGATGGCAGTCGGGTACTTGGTCACGTCGAACATGTCGGCGCCCTTGGCGTGCTCGTTCAATTTGGCATGGCCGAAGTCGATCGAAGACGTGTCGACGGTGATTTCCATGGTGCCGGTCTTGGCGGCACGGTCAAGATTCACGGTGCCGCTGGTCTTGGTGAATTTGCCGCGAAAGATCGACACGCCCATGTGGTCGGCTTCGAAGCTTGGATAGGTGTGGCTCGGGTCGATGGTATAGGTGTCGGCGGCGAAGGCGGAGCCGACGGTGCCGGCGGCGATCAGGGCGAGGAGGGCGTGATTCAGTTTCATGTATCGGTTCCTTGTAGATAAAGTTGGCGCTTCAAACGCAGTGCTCGGGCTGTTGCGTGGGTGGCGCGGTTTTGCTGATGTGTCCCGTTGGCGGCGTACGGTAGTGTGCCGCCAGCGAGGTGGTTTATGGCGTGGTGACGATATGGAACTTGATGCTCACTTCGTCGGCCACCATGCCGGTGTCTTTCCATTCGCCTTCGCCGATGTTGTAGGTCAGGCGTTTGATCGGCAGCGTGCCGTCGAAGACTTGGGTGTTGCCTTCCTTCTTTACCGCCAGCGGGAAGCTGACATCGGTGCTTTTGCCCTTGATGGTCAGCTTGCCGGCGACATCGAATTTGGTGCCGGCCGGTGCGCCGGCGCTGGGCTTGATCGAGCTTGCGACGAAGGTGGCCTTGGGGAATTGGGCTGCATTGAACCATTCCTTCTTCTGCACTTCCTGGTTGTATTCGGCTTCACCCAGATCGAAGCTGGCGACGTCGATGTCGACGCTGGCTTTGCCATTGGCAGGCTTGGCTGGGTCGAAATCGATGGCGGCGGTGAATTTCTTGAACTTGGCGTCCACCGGCACATTCAGCTGCTTGAAGGTGGCGCCGACCGTGCTTTTGGCGGTATCGATCTTGAGCGGTGCGGCCTGGGCGGAAGTGGCCAGTGCAATCGCTCCGATAGCGATCAGGGTGGTGGGGAGGAAGCTTCGCAGTGTCATATGAGGTTCCGGTAAAAATAAATAATAAGCCGGGGATAAGCCGGCGGATGAACATGTGCCGCGGCGGCTGGCGTGCGGCGGATTCCAATACTTGCGAGTCGCTTACGGCAGCATGCGCCTGAAGAGATTGTCGCGGTCGATGAACTGGTGCTTCAGCGCTGCCAGCACATGCAGGCAGAAGGCAGCCAGCATGGCCATGTTCAGCACATAGTGGACATCCTTGAGCAGCGGCTTGAGTTCCGGGCTGGGCGCCATCAGCACCGGCAACGGCACGATGCCCAGATAGACTACCGGCACGCCGGCCGACAGGCTGTAGAAATAACCGGAGAGCGGGACGGCAAACATGAGTACGTACAGGCTCGCATGCATCCAATGCGCCAAGGTCTGCTGCCATTGCGACATATGTGCAGGGTAAGCAGGCGCCTTATTGGTGAGGCGCCACAGCAACCGCAGGCAGGCCAGGGCCAGCACGGTCACGCCTATCCATTTGTGCCAGGAAAAGTACTTGAGCTTGGTCGGGGTCAGCCCAGGGATATTGACCATGGTCAATCCCAGGCCAAAGGCGGAAACGATCAACAGGGCGATCAGCCAGTGCAGCAGCACGGCGGGTTTGGTGTAGCGGTCCATAGCGTGTGAATTTTGTTGTTGCAGTTGGAACGGTGTGGCCTGAAATGGTTTCGTCACAGCAGGGATCCAGGCTGGGAATTGCGCGATGGAGGCGACGCGGCAAACTCCTGGGTGCATTGCATCATGCCACTCTTTTGCCGATCGTGAGTATAAAGAGGTTCGCGACTTCACATTACTGGCAGAAATGGAATTTCACCCGTCCGATTTTGCGAGTAATTCTTTGGTGAGAGCGCCGGAAAGAAGGTGAGGGAAACAAAAATGGCATGCAGGACGCACGCCATCAGGAGAGGTGGATTGCCTGCCTGGCGGCAGGCAATCCGGGTGAGGCTCAGATCTGCTTGGCCAATGCCACGGCGGTGCCGATGTAGTTGGCCGGGGTCATGGCCAGCAAGTGGTCGCGTGCTTCCTGCGGGATCGCCAGGCCATTGATGAAGTCGCGCAGCGCTTCCTTGGAAATACCCTTGCCGCGGGTCAGCTCCTTGAGCTGTTCGTACGGATTCTCGATGCCGTAGCGGCGCATGACGGTCTGCACCGGCTCGGCCAGCACTTCCCAGGTGGCGTCCAGGTCTTCGGCCAGGCGCGTCGGGTTGATTTCCAGCTTGTTCAGGCCGCGCAGGCAGCTGTCATAGGCCAGGAGTGAGTAACCGAAGCCGACGCCAATATTGCGCAGCACGGTGGAGTCGGTCAGGTCGCGTTGCCAGCGGGAGACCGGCAGTTTTTCGGACAGGTGCTTCAGCACGGCATTGGCCATGCCCAGGTTGCCTTCGGAGTTCTCGAAATCGATCGGGTTGACCTTGTGCGGCATGGTCGAAGAGCCGATTTCGCCGGCCTTGGTGCGCTGCTTGAAGTAGCCCAGGGAGATGTAGCCCCAGATGTCGCGGTTCAGGTCCAGCAGGATGGTGTTAGTGCGCGCAAAGGCATCGAACAGCTCGGCCATATAGTCGTGCGGTTCGATCTGGATGGTGTACGGGTTGAAGGTCAGGCCCAGGCGCTGCTCGATCACGCTCTTCGAGAATGCGGCCCAGTCGGTTTCCGGATAGGCGGACAGGTGGGCGTTGTAGTTGCCCACGGCGCCATTCATCTTGCCCAGGATGTCGACGGCGGCGATGCGCTTGACGGCGCGTTGCAGGCGCGCCACCACGTTGGCGATTTCCTTGCCCAGGGTGGTCGGGCTGGCCGGCTGGCCGTGGGTGCGCGAGAGCATCGGCACGGCGGCATGTTCATGCGCCAGCTCGGTCAGTTTGGCGATCACATTGTGCAGGACCGGCAGCATCACGCCGTCGCGCGCAGCCTTGAGCATCATGCCGTGCGAGGTGTTGTTGATGTCTTCCGAGGTGCAGGCGAAATGGATGAATTCCGACGCCGCAACCAGCTCCGGCACGTCCTTCACTTTTTCCTTGAGCCAGTATTCCACGGCCTTGACGTCGTGGTTGGTGACGGCTTCGATTTCCTTGATGCGGGCCGCATCGGCTTCGGTGAAGTCGGCTGCCAGCTTGTCCAGCAAGCTGCTGGCCGCGGCCGGGAACGGCTTGATTTCGGCAAAGCCGGCTTCCGACAAGGCTTGCAGCCAGGCAATCTCGACCTTCACGCGATGGTGCATGAAGCCAGCCTCGGACAGGATGGGACGCAGTTTGTCGGTTTTGGAAGCATAGCGGCCGTCCAATGGGGACAGGGCCGAGAGAGCGGAGAGAGACATGATGGAAAGCGGGTGAGGTGCGTTGACTGAAGATTGGCGGAGATTTGACGTTAATTGACATCAACCCCGGAATCGCCTGAAGGCGGGATTTTACCATTTGCCGGCTATCCAGCCCCAGTTTTGCCGGTCTGTTGCTTTCCGGCAGGCGGGGCCTGGTCCCTGAATTTGTGCCGAAGGCCGAATGCTATAATCGCTGCGGATAATTACTCTAAAGACTATGCTGAAACTCATTGGCTCTTACGGCAGTCCGTTCGTGCGCAAGGTGCGCGTCGTGATGGCTGAGAAAAAAGTCGACTACGAATTCATTTTGGAAGATGTCTGGAGTGCATCGACCACCATCCAGCAAAGCAACCCGCTGGGCAAGGTGCCTTGCCTGCTGATGGATGACGGCGGCGCCATGTTCGATTCGCGCGTGATCGTCGAATACCTCGATACCCTGACCCCGGTCGGCAAGCTGTTGCCGCCCAACGGCCGCGAGCGCGCCGAGATTAAGTGCTGGGAAGCGCTGGCCGATGGCCTGCTGGATGCCGCAGTGCTGGTGCGCCTGGAAAAGACCCAGCGCCCTACCAAGCAGCAGAGCCCGGAATGGATCAAGCGCCAGTGGAGCAAGGTGGAGGCATCCCTGAAAGCGATGGCCGATGGCCTGGGGGAAAAGCCGTTTTGCGTCGGCAACCACTATAGCCTGGCGGACGTCGCTGTCGGTTGCGCTCTGGGGTGGCTGGCTTTCCGTTTCCCCGATCTGGGATGGCGCGAAGAGTACCCGGAGCTGGTTCGCCTGTTCGACAAGGTGTCGGAACGGCAGTCATTCAGGGATACGGTGCCACAGGCCTGAGTTTGGGTCGGTGCATGGGTGCCGATGGATGTAAAAAACGCGCTTCTCTGAAGCGCGTTTTTTTGCAGCCGGACCATCCGTAAGGCTTACTCGCTGGCCGGGGACATCTGGCTTTGCAGGTAGTTCTGGATGCCGACTTTCTCGATCAGGTCCAGCTGGGTTTCCAGCCAGTCGATGTGCTCTTCGGTATCGTCCAGAATCATCTGGAACAGTTCGCGGGAGACATAGTCGCCGTGCTGTTCACAGGTGGCGATGCCTTCCTTGACGGTCTTGTGCGCAGCCTTTTCCAGCTTCAGGTCGCACTCGATCATTTCCTTGGTGTTTTCACCGATCATCAGCTTGTGCAGCGCCTGCAGGTTGGGCAGGCCGTCCAGCATCAGGATGCGGTCGATCAGCTTGTCCGCATGCTTCATTTCGCCGATCGATTCGGCGTATTCCTTCGCGCCGATCTTATCCAGGCCCCAGTGCTTGTACATGCGGGCATGCAGGAAATATTGGTTGATCGCGGTGAGCTCGTTTGTCAGTTGCGCATTGAGCAACTTGATGACAGCTGGATCGCCTTTCATGGGAACCTCTGAATTCGTTAGTAGATGAAGAAGCCGCGTACAGAATCTGAGCAAATGCACAGCGGATGTGCGGCGGCAAGAACGGACGCATCATAGCGCAGGCCTTTTGTTTCTTCATCATTAATTAGCGCGAATCATTCTTGTCATAATTCTTCGTTGCTTTGCGCCAGGAGGCAGTTGAAGGGACATCCATTGTGAATGCAGATGCCGTTTCCCCGCGAGCCTGCTCGGCCGTTTGGCGCAATTTGCCCGGAGCAGAAAAAGCAAAGCCTCCGTCGCATAGCGAGGGAGGCTTTGTTTGCATCGGGGATGGCCAAGCTGTGGGCCATCCTGAACCGTGCGGCTTACTTCTTTTCCGGCTCTGTCACGAAACCGATCTTGGTCAGGCCGCCGGATTGCGCAGCGGACATGACCTGGGCCACCTTTTCATATTGCGTGGTGCGTTCGGCGCGCAAGTGCAGCTCAGGTTGCGGTTGCTTTTGCGCAGCAGTGGCGATACGCATGCTCAGCTGATTGCTGTCGATCTTTTCTTCGTTCCAGAACACCTCGCCGGTCGCATCGATGGAGAGGTTGATGCTTTCCGGTTTGACTTCATCCGGCTGGCTGCTGGCCTTGGGCAGGTCGATCTTCACCGCATGGTTCATCACCGGGATGGTGATGATGAAGATGATCAGCAGCACCAGCATCACGTCGACCAGCGGCGTGGTGTTGATCTCCGGATTGAAATCGTCGTCCGAATCGGACAGTGAACCCATGGCCATTACGCTCTCCCGACAGCGGACAGTTTGGCCTTAGCGCTGTTTTTTTCCGATTCTTCCGAAGCCGTGCGCGAACCGGTCACGAACAAGGCGTGCAGGTCGAAGCCGAACTTGTTCAGCTTGGCGATGATGGTCTTGTTGCCGCGCACCAGTGCGTTGTAGCCGAAGGTGGCGGGAATCGCCACGGCCAGGCCCAGCGCGGTCATGATCAGCGCTTCGCCGACGGGGCCGGCGACCTTGTCGATGCTGGCCTGGCCGGTGGTACCGATCGACACCAGCGCGTGGTAGATGCCCCAGACGGTGCCGAACAGGCCGACGAACGGCGCAGTCGAACCGACTGACGCCAGCACGGCCATGCCGGCCTGCAGCTTGCCGGAAGCTTCATCGATGGCCTGGCGCAGCGACAGGGTGACCCAGTCGCTGACCGACAATTGGTCGTGCAAGTGGCCCTTGTGGGCAGTGTGGTGGCTCATTGCAGTGACGCCAGCCTTGGCGACATCGGCGAACGGATTGTCGTCGCCCAGCGTGGCCACGCCTTCCGGCAGGCTGGTGGTATCCCAGAACTGATGGCCGGCGGCGTCCGATGCCTTGTTCAGGCGCAGCAGTTGGATCGCCTTGGTAACGATCACATACCAGGATGCAATCGACATGGCCAGCAACAGGACGGCGACGCCCTTGGTAACGAAATCCCCCTGAGCCCAAAGGCTTTCCAATCCGTACGGACTAACTTCCATGATGACTTCCTTTGCTACTGTTTATGAATGTTTATGAATTTAATTTGAAAGCAATGCTGCCTGTGGTGGCAACGACGATGGCTTTGCCATCCTCGATATACGGCTTGTACACAGCGCGCATGACAGCGCGGCGTGCTTCTTCGTCCAGCCGTGGATAGCCGGAAGACTTGATGATTTCAACCTTTTCGGCGCGGCCGCCGGTATTGACGGTCACCTTGAACTGGACTACGCCTTCTTCGCCCATGCGTTTGGAGACGGCGGGGTAGTTCACTCGTGGCGGTTCAATGTATTCGATGCCGGAAGTGATTTGCTTGGGCAAGACCGGGCCAGGCGGCGCAGCCGGCGCCGGGGCGGGCGCGGCTGCTACCGGCGGTGAAGGTTCTGCCGGCTGCGGCGGTTGCGGGGGCGCAGTGATTGCAGTTGGCGCCGGTGCTTGTGTCACCGGGATCGGCGGTGGCGGTGTGATGTTTTTCTTGACGGTCTTGACGAGATCTTGGGAGGCGTCGGTTCAGCCTTGGGCGGTGCCGGCTCCGGCGCTTTTTCCGGAACGATGAAGGTGGCGATCACTTCTTTGGGAATCGAGCTGGCAACTTGATGAACCAGGCCGCTTTGCAGGGCCCAGAAAAAGGCGATGTGCAAAAGGATGATCAGCCCGAGAGGGCCGATTTTTCGTGCCTGGCGCACCAACGCGCTGGGGGAACTGCTACTCATAACAGGAGGCGAAATTGCGTTCATGAATTTGACTTACGCAGCCGCCATCGATGCATGGAACATGATGGGGCGCGCATGTTGATGTGTTTGGGAGGCGTTGTTGAGACATTCGCGCAGGACGTGCTTGGCGCAAGAGTGACATTTGCCGCAGCAAGTGCCAACGCCGAGTTGCGTGCGCAACTCGGCCATGGACGTCAACCCTGCATCGACTGCCTGGTGAATCTTGCCTTCTGAGACATTGTTACAAACACATACGATCATTGTACGCCTTGCCGCCTGCTGTATCAGGCTTTATGCGGATCGCGCTCCTGCGACGATACGCGTGAAGAATTTGAATTTTTCCGGCTGAGGCATCGTACGTTCCACTACATTGCCCCATTGTTCCGAAAGCTGCTGGCAAGTCGCCCGCAGTACCGGCGCCAGGTTGGGCAATTCCGCCAGGGCTTTCAGGTGACGCTCAATGACTGACGCCAGTTTGACGCAGCTTTGGGTTTCCTGATTGTTGTTGGCGGTATAGTGAGACATCAGATGCAAGACGGCTGAAACCAGAAGTTCAGGCTGGGCCGGCGCGCCGTTGGGTTCCACGAAAGCAGAATTCATTTTGTCGGTAACCATCAAACTCTCCTCACTTGGCTAGCTTTGCTGGCTGAACGTCAGAATGGCCTCAACGTTGGCTGGCTTGTTTGTCCACCTTGCGCTTCAATTGCAACGGCATTACGCCGTCAGAATCAGTTTGTTCAATTGCGTCAGGCGCAATTTGTAAATTCGGCCGCCATGGTCGATTTCCAGTTCGCGCATCTGACGGAACAAATCCGTACTCTTGATGCGGGTGATCGGAGTACCGTTGGCAGTCGTGCCGGGCTTGTTGCGACGGTCCATGCTCTGTTCGTGCAGTTGGCTCATAACACCTCCTATTAAATGCGAACAATTCTTATTTAGATTATTTGCCATTTGCAGCCAGAATGCAAGTCCTTTTATCAATGAGATTGATTATTTTTATCGATTAGAGATTTCCTCGCGACAGCATTGACAGATTTTCTTGCCGAAAAGAAAACGCCCCGCAGCGGAAACGCTGGCGGGGCGTGTTTTATTGCTTTTTTGGAAATTTATTTGGCGATGGCGCTGCCGCTCTCGATGATGCCGCCACCCAGGCAGATGTCGCCGTCGTACAGCACCGCGGATTGGCCAGGGGTGACCGCCCATTGCGGCGTATCGAAGCTGAGCGAGAATTGCCCTTCGCCGGCAGCGAAGCCGCAGGGCACGTCAGCCTGGCGGTAGCGCGTCTTGGCCGACAATGCCTCCTTTTCCGGTGCGCCGCCGGCTACCCAACTGATCTGGCCGGCCGACAGCGTAGGCGACAGCAGCCAGGGATGGTTGTGGCCTTGCACGATATACAAGGTGTTGTTTTCCACATCCTTGCGTGCCACGTACCAGGCGTCGCCGTGGCCGTCGGCATTTTGGTGCGCCTTCAGGCCGCCGATGCCGATGCCCTTGCGCTGGCCCAGCGTGTAGAAGGAGAGGCCGACGTGCTCGCCCACGGTATCGCCGTCGGCGGTCTTGATCGGGCCGGGCTTGTACGACAGGTAGCGGTTCAGGAACTCGCGGAAAGGGCGCTCGCCGATGAAGCAGATGCCGGTCGAGTCCTTCTTCTTGGCGTTGGGCAGTTGCAATTGCTCGGCGATCTTGCGCACCTCGGTCTTGTGGATTTCGCCCAATGGAAACACGGTGCGCGAGAGCTGCTCCTGGTTCAGGCGATGCAGGAAGTAGCTCTGGTCCTTGCTGGCGTCGATGGCCTTGAGCAGTTCGAAGCTGCCGGCGTCATTCTGGCGCACGCGCGCGTAGTGGCCGGTGGCGATCAGGTCGGCGCCCAGCTTCATGGCGTGGTCCAGAAAGGCCTTGAACTTGATTTCCGCATTGCACAGTACGTCCGGGTTGGGCGTGCGGCCGGCCTGATATTCGCGCAGGAATTCGGCGAATACGCGATCCTTGTATTCGGAGGCGAAGTTGACCGCTTCGATGTCCACGCCGACCACGTCGGCTACGCTGACGGCATCGATCCAGTCTTCGCGCGTCGAGCAGTATTCCGAATCGTCGTCATCTTCCCAGTTCTTCATGAACAGGCCGATGACTTCATAACCTTGCTGCTTCAGCAGCCATGCCGAAACCGACGAATCCACGCCGCCCGACATGCCGATGACTACTTTTTTCTTACTCATGATGATGTTGCTCGCAAATGGCGGGAATCAATGTCAATGGTCTGCCAGGCTGCCGATCGCGCTCGGATCGGCGTGCACCAGTTCCAGCGGCGCCCGCTGGCCGCGCAGATAGTCGTCCACGCAGCGCAGCACCAGTGGGCTGCGATGGCGTTCGGTGCAGGTTGCCAGTTCGTCGCGCGTCATCCAGACGGTGCGCAGGATGCCTTCATCGAGCACGCGATCCAGTGGCTCGCCCACGCTGCCGGCGAAGGCGAAGCGCAGGTAGGTCACGCTCATGCCGCCGCGCGACGACACTACATTGCGCGACAGATAGGTGCCTACCAGCGCCGTCGGCGCAAACACCCGCGCAGACTCTTCCAGCGCCTCGCGCACGACCGCGTCCAGCAACGATTCTCCCGGCTCCAGGTGCCCGGCCGGCTGGTTGATGCGAATGGCGCCGCCGCTTTGCTCCTCGACCATCAGGAAGCGGCCCTGTTGCTCGATGATGGCGGCGACGGTGACCGAAGGTTTCCAGACTTCAGACATTGATTACCTCGTGAATTCGCCATTTTACCGCGTCGCGCCAGACTCTTCAGCGCAAAGCCCCGCCACAGGCGGATTCCCTGCTTACCGTAATGCCCTAGTAAAGTTATTGGGTTTCAAATTTTGTCGTGTAAGATTCGGGTAAGAATCAACAAAACAGGAGCTTTGAATGAGGATAGGTATTCCCGCCGAAAGTCGGGATGGAGAAACGCGTGTCGCGGCGACCCCCGAAACCGTCAAGAAACTGGTGGCCGCCAAACACGAAGTCATGGTCGAGTCGGGCGCGGGCGTCAAGTCCAGCATTCCCGATGATGCCTACGTCGCTGTCGGCGCCAGTATCGGTAGTGCCGACGCCGTCTATACCGCAGAAGTCATTCTCAAAGTGCGCGCCCCGAGTCAACAGGAGCGTGCGCAGATCAAAGCTGGAACTGTTGTCGTCGGCATGTTGAATCCCTTCGATGCCGATAACATCGCGGCCATGGCCGGCGCTGGGCTGACCGCCTTCGCTCTGGAAGCCGCACCGCGCACCACCCGTGCGCAATCGATGGACGTTCTGTCCTCGCAAGCCAATATCGCCGGTTACAAAGCGGTGATCATGGCAGCCAACACGTACCAGCGTTTCATGCCCATGCTGATGACGGCCGCAGGCACCGTCAAGGCAGCGCGCATGCTGATCATGGGAGCCGGTGTGGCCGGCCTGCAGGCGATCGCTACTGCCAAGCGGCTGGGTGCGGTGATCGAGGCATCCGACGTGCGTCCGGCGGTCAAGGAGCAGATCGAGTCGCTGGGCGCCAAGTTCCTCGACGTGCCGTTCCTGACCGACGAGGAAAAGGAAATCGCCAAGGGCGTGGGTGGCTATGCGCGCCCGATGCCGCCCGACTGGATGAAGCGCCAGGCCGAACTGGTCCACGAGCGCGCCAAGCAGGCCGACATCATCATCACCACCGCACTGATCCCGGGCCGCAAGGCGCCGGTGCTGATCAGCGAGGAAACGGTGAAGGCGATGAAGCCGGGCTCGGTGATCCTGGACATGGCGGTCGACCAGGGCGGCAACTGCCCGCTGTCGGAACCGGGCAAGACGGTCATCAAGCATGGCGTGCACATCATCGGCGAAGGCAACCTGGCGGCCCTGGTGGCAGCCGATGCTTCGGCCTTGTATGCGCGCAACGTGCTGGATTTCCTGAAGCTGATCATCGACGGCGAAGGCAAGCTGGTGATCAACCGCGAAGACGACATCGTCGCCGCCACGCTGCTGTGCAGCGGCGGCGAAGTCCTGCGCAAATAAGACAGCCTGCGTGCGCGTTGCGGCAACCATGGCCGCAACGCGTATGGCGGTTTCCATTCCGATTACGCGCCGGCACGGCCGGCGCACGCATTACAAGGGAAGAAGTACATGCAACGCATCATGCTGCGCGCCAAGATCCATCGCGCAACAGTCACCCAATGTGACCTCAACTATGAAGGCTCCTGCGGCATCGACGAGGACCTGCTGGAGGCCGCCGATATCCGCGAGTTCGAAAAAATCGAGCTGTACAACGTCAACAACGGCGAACGCTTCTCCACCTACGCTATCCGCGGCAAGCGTGGCAGCGGCGAGATCTCCCTGAACGGCGCGGCAGCCCGCCTCGCCCACCTGGGCGATCTGCTGATCATCTGCACTTATGCACCCATGACCGATGATCAGGTCGCGCAGTACAAGCCCAAGGTCGTCTTCGTCGACGACAAGAACCGCATCACCAGCCTGAAGGCGATCTGACCCCAGCGATCTGACCCGCGATGCCAACATCGCGCAATAACGAGAGGAACAAGAAATGGAAGTCAGCCATACCATCATCAACCTGATCATCTTCGTGCTGGCGATCTACGTCGGCTACCACGTGGTCTGGACCGTCACCCCGGCGCTGCACACGCCGCTGATGGCGGTCACCAACGCCATCTCGGCGATCATCATCATCGGCGCCATGCTGGCTGCCGGCCTGACCGAAGGCCCGGTGGGCCGCATCGCCGGCACGCTGGCCGTGGCCCTGGCTGCGGTCAACGTCTTCGGCGGTTTCATGGTGACCCAGCGCATGCTGGAAATGTTCAAGAAGAAAGAGCCCAAGGCCAAGGCCGCGGCAGACAAGGCGGGAGCATAAGCATGAGCATGAACCTCGTTACCCTGCTGTACCTGATCGCCTCGATCTGCTTTATCCAGGCCCTGAAAGGCTTGTCGCACCCGGCCACCGCGCGCCGCGGCAACACCTTCGGCATGGCCGGCATGACCATCGCCGTGCTGACCACGCTGGCCCTGATCGTCAAGCTCAAGGGCGAAGGTATCAACTCCTCGGGCGACATCGGCTATGTGCTGGTGGCGGCCGGCGTGATCGTCGGTGGCGGTATCGGCGCCTACCTGGCGCGCAGCGTCGAAATGACCAAGATGCCTGAACTGGTCGCGGCGATGCACTCGCTGATCGGCCTGGCTGCGGTATGTATTGCGGTCGCTGCCGTGGCCGAACCGTGGGCGCTGGGCATCTCGGCGCATGGCGCACTGATCCCGGTGGGCAACCGCGTCGAACTGTTCATCGGCACGTTCGTGGGCGCCATCACCTTCTCCGGTTCGGTGATCGCTTTCGGCAAGCTCTCGGGCAAGTACAAGTTCCGCCTGTTCCAGGGCGCGCCGGTGAACTTCTCCGGCCAGCATTTCCTGAACCTGCTGCTGGCGCTGGCCATGATCGGCTTCGGCGTGATCTTCGTGCTCACGCAAGACTGGCTGCCCTTCATCATCATGGCCGTCATCGCTTTCGTGCTGGGCGTCCTGATCATCATCCCCATCGGCGGCGCCGATATGCCGGTGGTGGTGTCGATGCTGAACAGCTACTCGGGCTGGGCGGCGGCAGGTATCGGCTTCTCGCTGAACAACCCGATGCTGATCATCTCCGGTTCGCTGGTGGGTTCCTCTGGTGCGATCCTGTCTTACATCATGTGCAAGGCAATGAACCGTTCGTTCTTCAACGTGATCCTGGGCGGCTTCGGCGGCGAGGCTGCTGCGGCAGGTGGCGGCGAGCAGCAGCAGCGTCCGGTGAAGTCCGGTTCGGCTGACGACGCAGCCTTCCTGATGGGCAATGCAGAGACCGTGATCATCGTCCCCGGCTACGGCCTGGCGGTGGCGCGCGCGCAGCATGCGCTGAAGGAGCTGACCGAGAAGCTGACCCACAAGGGCGTGATCGTGAAGTATGCGATCCACCCGGTCGCGGGCCGCATGCCGGGCCACATGAACGTGCTGCTGGCCGAGGCCGAAGTGCCATACGACCAGGTGTTCGAGATGGAAGACATCAACAGCGAGTTCGCACAGGCCGACGTGGTGCTGGTGCTGGGCGCCAACGACGTGGTGAACCCTGCAGCCAAGGACCCGAAGTCGTCGATCGCCGGCATGCCGATCCTGGAGGCCTACAAGGCCAAGACGGTGATCGTGAACAAGCGTTCGATGGCGGCCGGTTACGCAGGCCTGGACAACGAACTGTTCTACATGGACAAGACCATGATGGTCTTCGGTGATGCCAAGAAGGTCATCGAGGATATGGTCAAGGCAGTGGACTGAGTTTTTGTTCCGCCATGAAAAACGCCGCCGCGAAGCAATTCGCGGCGGCGTTTTTTTGTGTCCTGGCTATCTGTCGCCTCTGCTTGCGCAGGAGGTGACTGCGCGTTTATTTGGTGCCGAAAATGCGATCGCCTGCATCGCCCAAGCCGGGGACGATGTAGGCATGGCTGTCCAGGTGCGAGTCCAGCGAAGCCACATACAGTTTCACGTCCGGATGCGCATCGGTGAACACCTTGACGCCTTCGGGCGCGGCCACCAGCGCCACGAACATGATGTGCGCGGCCGGTACGCCGCGCTTCTTGAGCGCATCTACGGCGTAGACGGCAGAGTTGCCGGTGGCGACCATCGGGTCGCACAGGATCATGGTGCGGTCCTGCAGGTCCGGCAGGCGGACCAGGTATTCGACCGGCTGGTGGTTCTCGTCGCGGTAGACACCGATGTGGCCTACGCGTGCCGACGGGATCAGCTCCAGCAAGCCGTCGCTCATGCCGACGCCGGCGCGCAGCACCGGCACGATGGCCAGCTTGCGGCCGGCGATCACGGGGGCTTCGTAGGTTACCAGCGGAGTCTCGATGGTTTCGGTGGTCAGCGGCAGGTCGCGCGTGATTTCATAGCCCATCAGCAACGTGATTTCGCGCAGCAGGTCGCGGAAGGTGCGGGTGGACGTGCGCTTGTCGCGCATGTGCGTGAGCTTGTGCTGGATCAGCGGGTGGTCGAGGATGAACAGGTTCTTGAAGCGCGGATCTTGTTTCATGGCAGAAAGCAGTTGGGCTGTGTTGATGCGGCTCCGGGCCGCGATGGCGGCATTGTCTCATGCCGCGGCCCGGGGCGGAATCGCACCGTCTTGACGGAAGGCGCCTAGCGTCGGCCGAACATCATCTGCCCGGCCAGCAGGTCGCGTGCCGCGGGCAGCAGGTCGATCGCACCCAGCGACAGGCCGAGCAGCGCTTGTGCCGGCGTGCCTTGCGGCGCGCTGGCGAAGATGCGGGCCATGAGGTCGGTCAGGCGGATGGTCAGGTCGCGGTCCAGGCCGCGGCTGCGCTCGAATTGCTGGAATGCCTCGGGCGTCAGCCCGCGCGCCAGGATGTCGGCCAGTACCTTGGCGTCGCGCAAGCCAAGGTTGAGGCCTTGGCCGGCAACTGGGTGCAGCGTTTGGGCGGCATTGCCGATGGCCGCGACGCGGCGCATCTGGCCGGGTTTGGCGTTCAGGCCCAAAGGATAGGAGTGGCGCGGCCCGGTGCGGGTGAAACGGCCGACGCGGCCGCCGAAAGCCTGGTGCAGGGCGGCCAGGAAGGCGCCGTCGTCCAGCGCCAGCAGGCGTTCGCCAGTGGTGGGCCGTACGCACCAGACCAGCGCGTAGCCATCGTCTTGCGGCAGCAGTGCCAGCGGGCCTTCATCGGTAAAGCGTTCGAAGGCGCGATGTGCGATGGCCTGGTCGGCATGCACATGGGCGATCAGCGCCAATTGCTGATAATCGCGCTGCACGCTTTTCTGCGTTTGTTCACCGAACACGCCACCTTCAGCCTGGATCGCCAGCGTCGCGCGCAACACCCGGCCATCTTGCAGCGAGACGGCGACGTGGTCGTCTTCCTCCGCCAGCGCGACGACTTCGGCCGGGCGGAACAGGTTCAGGCCCAAGCCACCGGTAGCCGCCGCCAGCGCCTGGTTGACGCTGCCGTAGCGGGCGACATAGCCCAGCGCGGGCAAACCGTAATCCTTGCAGTCGAGCAGGGTGCGTCCGAAATGGCCGCGGCGCGAGACGTGGATCTGCTCGATGGCGGTCGCTGTTTTTTCCACGCCATTCCACCCGCCCAGTTCTTCCATGATCTGGCGGCTGCCGTAGGAGAGGGCAATGGTGCGCGGGTCGGCAGCGGCCTGCTCCGGTGTTTTCAGGTCGACCAGCGCGATGCGCGCGGCATCCAGCCCGCGGCGTGCCAGCAGGCCGGCGGCGCAAAGGCCTACCGGGCCGCCGCCGCAGATGATCAGGTCGAAGTCGACGGTGTGCATGGTGTGGGAAGGGATGTCGAGTGGTGCGATGGGATATCGGTTCACCATTGTAACGAACCGCCATGCACCGGGATTGATCCGGCGCATGGCTTGCCGTGACGCAGGATCAGCCCTGGCGCATCAGCGCTTCGATGTCGTCGACCTTGCTCGGCACGCCGGTGGTCAGCAGTTCGCAGCCGGTGGGCGTGACGTGGGCATCGTCCTCGATGCGGATGCCGATGTTCCAGTACTGCTCCGGCACGCCTTCGCCGGGGCGCACGTAGATGCCTGGCTCGACGGTCAGCACCATGCCCGGCTGCAGCGTGCGCCAGGGCTTGCTGCCGTCGGCGGCCGGCGGGTCGCGGTAATCGCCGACATCGTGCACATCCATGCCCAGCCAGTGGCCGGTGCGGTGCATGTAGAACTGGCGGTAGTCGCCTTTCTCGATCACGTCTTCCAGCGAGCCGAGCTTGTTCTTGTCCAGCAGGCCGGTGTCGAGCATGCCTTGCGCCAGCACGCGCACGGCGGCGTCGTGGCCATCCATGAAGCGCTTGCCCGGCGCGGTTTCGGCGACGGCGGCGTTTTGCGCGGCCAGCACGATTTCGTACAGTTCCTTTTGCGGGCCGGAGAATTTGCCGTTGGCCGGGAAGGTACGGGTGATGTCGGAGGCGTAGCTGTCCAGTTCGCAGCCGGCGTCGATCAGCACCAGGTCGCCGTCCTTCAGTTCGGCATCGCCGGCGCGATAGTGCAGCACGCAGGAATTGGCGCCGGTGGCGACGATGGAGCCGTAGGCCGGGTATTGGGAGCCGTTGCGGCGGAATTCGTGCAGCAGTTCTGCTTCCAGGTGGTATTCGCGCAGGCCGGGGCGGGAGAGGCGCATGGCGCGGCAATGGGCTTCGGCCGAGATCACGCCGGCGCGCTTCATCAGGTCGATTTCGAAGGCGTCCTTAAACAGGCGCATGTCGTCCAGCAGGACGCTGACGTCGACTACCGAACCGGGTGCCGCCACGCCGCTGCGCGAGAGGGCGCGCACGCCTTGCAGCCAGCGCTGCAACTGGGCATCGCGGCGGTCGTCATGGCCCAGCGCGTAATAGACGGCGGGAGCGTCGGCCAGCAGCGCCGGCATGCTCTTGTCGAGTTCGTCGATGGGATGGGCGGCGTCGAAGGCGAATTCCTGCTGCGCCGCCTGCGGACCGAAGCGGTAGCCGTCCCAGATTTCGCGTTCGAGGTTCTTGTCGCGGCAGAACAGGATGCTGCGGTTCTCCTTGCCTGCCACCAGCACCACCACCGCCTCGGGTTCGGTGAAACCGGTCAGGTAGTAGAAATAGCTGTCGTGGCGGTAGGGATAGTCGGCATCGCGGTTGCGCATGACTTCCGGCGCGGTCGGGATGATGGCGACTCCGCCGCCGGCCTTCTGCATGCTGGCGATCAGGCGGGCGCGGCGTTCGGCGAAGGGCGTGGCGTTGAAGCTCATGGACGTATGCCTCCTGGCGGCTGATTGAGTGCTTCCAGTTGATCGATGGTGCCGACGTTGTGCCAGTCGCCGCGGTAGACGTCGCCGCCGACCTGGCCGCGCGCGGCATATTCGCGCAGCAGCGGGCCGAGCTTGGCGCGTTCGCCGGGTGCAATCGCATCGAACATCTGCGGACGATAGACGCCGATGTTGGCGAAGGTCAGTTTATTCTCGCCTTCATTGGCGATGGAAAAGTTGCTGAGTGCGAAGTCGCCATCCGGATGAAACGGCGGATTCTTGACCAGCCAGATCCAGGCCACGTCGCGTTTATCCAGCGGCAACGGGTTGCCCCATGGGTCTTCATCTTCCAGTACTGTCTTGACCTGCTCGTAGTCGAAATGCGGACACCAGATGTCGCCCGAGACGGCCACGAAGGGCGCTTCGCCCAGCAGATGGCGCGCCTTGGCAATGCCGCCGGCGGTTTCCAGTGCAGTGTCTTCGGGCGAGTAATGCAATTGTGCGCCGAATTTGCTGCCGTCGCCCAGCGCCTCTTCGATCTGCTGGCCCAGATGGGCGTGGTTGATGACGATCTCGGTGATGCCGGCGCGCACCAGAGACAGGATCTGCCATACGATCAGCGGGCGGCCGCGTACTTTCAGCAGCGGCTTGGGGCAGGTGTCGGTCAGCGGGCGCATGCGTTCGCCGCGGCCGGCTGCGAAGATCATGGCTTTCATGTGCGTCGCGCCTTCAGAATGTATAGCCGAACTTCGGCGCGTGATCCTGCTCCAGTTTTTCGATCAGGCGCACCAGCGGCGTGAAGGCCACGTAGCGGCGCGCGGTCTTGAGCGTGTAGTCCATCACCAGCGGCATGTCCTTGAGGTAAGCGTCCTTGCCGTCGCGGTGGTACAGGCGGGCGAAGATGCCCAGCACCTTGAGGTGGCGCTGCAGGCCCATCCACTCGAAGTCGCGGTAGAAGCTGTCGATGTCCGGCGCCACCGGCAGGCCGGCGCGGCGCGCTTTTTCCCAGTAACGGATGGCCCAGTCCAGCACCAGCTCCTCGTCCCACTGGATGTAGGCGTCGCGCAGCAGCGAGACCAGGTCGTAGGTAATGGGGCCGTAGACCGCATCCTGGAAATCCAGGATGCCGGGATTGCCCGTGGGGAGCACCATCAGGTTGCGCGAATGGTAGTCGCGGTGCACGTAGACCTGCGGCTGCGCCAGGTTGTTGGCCAGGATGGCGTCGAAGGTCTTGGTCAGCACCGCGTTCTGTTCATCGGTCAGCGTCACGCCCAGGTGCTTGCCGATATACCACTCGCGGAACAGTTCCAGTTCACGCAGTAGCAGCGCCCGGTCATACTCGGGCAGGGTGTCGGGCCGGCTTTGCGCTTGTAAAAGTACCAAGGCATCGATCGCATCCATGTATAGTTTGGGCGCGCTGCCTGCGGTGAGCTGGTGCAGATAGGTAGTCGAGCCCAGGTCGGTGAGCAGCAGGAAGCCGCGCTCAATGTCCTGCGCCAGGATCTTCGGCACCGTGACACCGGTGGCGCCGAACAGACCGGCGACATGGATGAAGGGGCGTACGTCTTCCTGCGGCGGCGGTGCATCCATCACGATGGCCGTACCGCCGTCCGGTGTATCCACCCGGAAATAGCTGCGGAAGCTGGCATCGGCCGATGCCGGGCGCAAGGTGGAAGACACCACCGGAGTTGCGGCAAGGGTATCGAGCCAGGTTTGTAAATCGGATAAACGGCGATCGGGGGAAGAGCTTGGGGAAGACATGAACTATCTGAGGAATTCGTTTGATGTGGGTGAGTTCCCATATAATAAGGGATTAACTTCAAAAAATCCGCCTGCACGGTGTCTTGCCACTCTTTTCATGATCCGGTTTTCCAAGTCTCTCTCTGAACGCACTGTCAATTGGCGGTTGGCGCGCCTGCTTTCGTCGGCGGTGATGGCATCTGCCTCTGGCTTGCTGCCACTCGCGGTGCATGCGCAGATGACGGCTCCCAAGCCGGCTGCGGCACCGGTCGATGACAAGGACGCTCCCGTCAATGTGAGCGCCGAGCAGATGACCGGCCGCCCCGACCGCCAGGTGAACCTGGACCGGGACGTCGAAGTGGTCAAGGGCAGTACCACCATCAAGGCCGACAAGGCGGAATACCGCATCATCCAGGATGAGGTCGAGGCGACCGGCCACGTGTGGATGCAGCGGCTGCAAGACCAATACACTGGCGACCATGCGCAGATGAATATGGAATCCGGCGCCGGTTTCGTGACCAACCCGACTTACCTGTTCGGCAAGAATGGCGGGCGCGGCAAGGCTGAGCGCATCGATTTTCTGTCCAGCGACCAGGCGCAGGTGACGCAGGGTACCTACAGCACCTGCGAGGCGACCGATCCCGACTGGTACCTGCGCGTAAATACCATGGACCTAGACAGCGGGCGCGATATTGGCACCGCGCATGGTGGCTTGCTGTACTTCAAGGACGTGCCCATCCTTGGTTCGCCTTGGATGTCTTTCCCATTATCAGACGAACGCAAATCCGGCGTGCTGCCGCCGACCATCGGCATGACCAGTACCGGCGGTGCGGAAATCGCGGTACCTTATTATTTCAATCTGGCACCCAACTATGACCTGACCCTGGTCCCGAAATACATCGTCCGCCGAGGTCTGCAACTAGGGGCGGAAACGCGTTATCTGGGCGATACCTATTCCGGTACCACCTATGTGGAAGGCATCCAAGACCGTGTGACTGGCACTGGCCGCTATTCCCTGTCTTCGGTTCACAGCCAGACGTTGGCGCCGGGCCTGAGGCTCGCCTGGAACGTGAACAAGGCGTCCGACAACGACTATCCATCGGACTTTGCCCATACAATTACGGCCAGTACCCAACGTCTGCTGACGCGCGATGTGAGCCTGACCTACAGCAGCACTTACTGGAGTCTGTATGGTCATGTCTCCAAGTACCAGTTGTTGCAGGATGTTAATAACCCCATCACTAAGCCTTACGACCGTGTGCCGCAGATCGTTTTCGACGGCAACCGTTATGACGTCGGTGGCTTTGATTTTGCGACGACGGCAGATTTCACCCGCTTTTCCAGCGGCGACTTGGTCGGTGGCGACCGTGCCTTCATTACCCAGACTGTTTCGTATCCGTTCGTGCGCCCGGGCTACTTCATCACGCCCAAGGTCATTCTGGATGCCACCAGTTATCGCCTGAACAATGTCTCGCCGGGGCAGCCTGCCGATTTCAGTCGCACGGTGCCAACGGTGTCGCTGGATTCCGGCATGATTTTCGAGCGCGAATCCACGCTGCTAGGCCGCTCCATGACCCAGACTCTGGAACCGCGTTTGTTCTATGTGCGTACTCCGTATCGCGACCAGTCACAATTTCCCAATTTTGACTCTGGGCTGGCCGACTTCAATTTTGCGCAAATCTTCAGCGAAAACCGCTTCGTCGGGCATGACCTCATTAGCGATGCCAACCAACTGACCGCAGCCGTGACTTCGCGCCTGATCGAGGAAAATGGTCTGGAGCGCCTCCGCATGGCGGTGGGGCAGCGTTATTATTTCTCTGATCCCAAGGTTAGTATCAGCGGTACCGGAGCTACTACGCCGGGCAGCAAATCCGACTTGCTGCTGGCGCTGGGCGGTCAACTTTCCCAGCACTTCTCGACCGATAATGCGGTGCAGTACAGCGAGACTTTGCGGCAGATGGTGCGTTCCACCTTTGGCGTGCGTTGGCAGCCGGCTCCCAAGCGCGTGCTGAACCTGCAATATCGGTTGGATCGTACATATGTGAATTCTTATGCAGGCTTGCAGGATTCGCTCAAGCAGATCGACGTTTCCGGTCAATGGCCAGTGTCGCAACGCTGGTATGCTGTGGGGCGCGTCAACTACTCGATCCCAGATAAGACTGTAGCCGAAGGCCTGCTGGGGATGGAGTACAAGGCGGATTGCTGGGTGTTCCGTGTGGTAGCGCAGCGTATCCCCACTTCGTCCACCAAAGCATCGACCGGTTTCTTTTTCCAGTTGGAACTCAACGGCTTCTCCAAGATTGGCTCCAATCCGTTGGATGCGATCAAGAGCAGCGTTCCCGGCTATCAGAATGTGAATTTGCCGGATAAAACGTCGAACGACAACTTTTAACCCTTTCCTGACCCAAGTTCTTATCCATGCGTAATATGCGTACTCCACTCCTCGCAAAAACCAAAACAGTGACCGCGCTGCTGTGCATGCTTGGCGTGATCAGCAATGCGCATGCACAGTTTGCAACGACCATCGTCCCGGTCGCACCATCGGAAATGGCGCCGCAGACGCCGGCCAAGCCGGCCGCGAAGCCTGCTGCAGCACCTGCACCGGTGGCGACACCGCCGGCCGTGGCGCCGCTGCAGGCCCCAGCGGCCCGCGCATCCCAGGAGCCCAAGCCGGTCGACTCCATCATGGTGGTGGTCAACAACGAGGTCATCACGCGCCAGGAGGTGGCTGAGCGCCTGGCCAGCGTCGAACAGCGTATGGCTGCGCAGAACGCGCAAGTGCCTCCGCGCAATCAATTGGTGCGCCAGTTGGTCGAGCGCATGATTATCGAGCGCGCCCAGGCGCAAATGGCCAAGGAAAACGGCATCGTGGTCGATGACACCATGCTGGACCGCGCCATGCAGCGCATCGCCGAGCAGAACAAGATGTCGATGCCTGAGTTCCGCGCCCGTCTGGAAAAGGAAGGCCTCGTCTATGCGTCCTTCCGCGAAGAGATCCGGCGTGAAATCCTGGGCCAGCGCCTGCGCGAGCGTGAAGTCGACAATAAGGTCATCGTGACCGAATCCGAAATCGACAATTACATGGCCGCCGAAGCCAATGCCGCTGGTGGCGGGCACCAAGAACTGGACATTGCCCAGATCCTGGTCCGCGTACCCGAGAATGCCACACCGGAACAACTGGCTTCGCGCCGCGAGCGGGCTGAAGACGTACTGCGCCAGTTGAAGACCGGCGCCGACTTCGCCAAGACGGCCGCGACTTATTCCGACGCAGCGGATGCCTTGACCGGCGGCGATCTCGGCTGGCGTCCGGCCGAGCGGTTGCCGCAGCTGTTCCTGGATGGCGTGTCCAAGCTGCAAGACGGGCAGGTCAGCGCGATCCTCAAGAGCGGCAATGGCTTCCATATCCTGAAGCTGGTTGGCCGCCGTACCGCCGACAACCAGCAAGCAGCAGTGCCGGCAGTCCAGCAGACCCATGTGCGCCACATCCTGATCAAGGTCAACCAAGTGGTCACCGCTGCCGACGCCAAGCGCAAGCTGACCGAACTGAAGGAACGCCTGGATCACGGTTCGGCCACCTTCGAAGAACTGGCCAAGCTGTATTCGAACGACTTGTCGGCGGCCAAGGGTGGCGACCTGGGATGGGTCTATCCGGGCGACACCGTACCTGAGTTCGAGCGTGCGATGGACCAGTTGAAACCGGGCGAGGTCAGCCAGCCGATCGAATCGCCGTTCGGCTTCCACCTGATCCAGGTGGTTGAGCGCAAGACCGACGACGCCTCCAAGGAACGTGCCCGCCAGGCGGCCCGCCAGGCCATCCGTGAGCGCAAGATCGAAGAGGCTACCGAAGACTGGATGCGCCAGATCCGTGACCGCGCCTATGTCGAGTACCGTAACGACGACTGATGCCACCGGCACGCGGCGCCCGTTGCAGACGGCGCCGTCTGGCGCCACCAGTATGCGACACTAGCAAGAAGCCGGCCCTGGCGCCGGCTCTTGCTTTTTTGACGAGAGATTTCCAACGCCATGAATCGACCCATCATCGCGCTCACCTGCGGCGAACCGGCAGGCATCGGCCCCGAAATTTCGCTGCGCGCGGCCTGGGAGCTGCGCGCCGAAGCGCGTTGCGTGCTGTTGGGCGATGCCGCTTTGCTGGCGCAAACCGCGCAGGACATCGGCCCGCAGATGCGGGTCGCCGCATTGTCGATACAGGCCTGGCGTAACGGCGGTTTGCCGAACTTCCCGGCCGATTGTCTGACCGTCATCGACTGCCCGGCGGCAGAGCCGGTGCGTCCCGGCCAGCTTGATGCGCGCAATGGCCGCGCCGTACTGCAGGCGCTGGATTTGGCGGTCGAAGGGGCAATGAACGGCAGCTTTGCCGCGATCGTCACCGCACCGCTGCAAAAGAGCACCATCAACGACGCCGGCGTGGCGTTTACCGGCCATACCGAATACCTGGCGGAAGCCACGCACACGCCGCAAGTGGTGATGATGCTGGCCGGCGGTGATGCGCCGCATCTGCGCGTCGCGCTGGCGACCACCCACCTGGCCTTGAAGGATGTGCCGGCGGCCATCACCGGCGACAGCCTGGCGCGCACGCTGGACATCATCCAGGCCGATCTGCGCGCTAAATTCGGCATCGCGGCGCCGCGCATCCTGGTGACCGGCCTGAACCCGCATGCTGGCGAGAACGGCTATCTCGGCCGCGAAGAAATCGACGTCATCGCACCGGCGCTGCAGGCGGCGCAGCAGCGCGGCATCGATGCGCGCGGGCCGTATCCGGCCGATACGCTGTTCCAGCCCAAGTACCTGGAAGACGCCGACTGCGTGCTGGCGATGTACCACGACCAGGGCCTGCCGGTGCTCAAGTTCGCCAGCTTCGGCCACGGCATCAATATCACGCTGGGCCTGCCGCTGATCCGCACTTCGGTCGACCACGGCACCGCACTGGACCTGGCCGCGCGCGGGCTGGGCCATGCCGACCACGGCAGCATGGTGGTGGCGATCCGCGCCGCCGCCGAGATGGCGCGCAACCAAGGCAAGAGATGAAACATATTCCCCGCAAACGTTTCGGCCAGAACTTCCTGACCGACGACACCGTCCTGTACGACATCATTCGTTCCATCGATCCCCAGCCGGACGACGCCATGGTCGAGATCGGCCCCGGCCTGGCGGCGATGACTTCCCTGCTGCTGGATTCCCTCAAGCATCTGCACGTGGTCGAGCTAGACCGCGACCTGGTTGAACGCCTGCAGAAACGCTTCGACCCGGCGCGCCTGACGGTGCATTCGGCCGACGCATTGAAGTTCGATTTCGGCAGTATCTCGGTGCCTGACGGACAGAAGCTGCGGGTGGTCGGCAACCTGCCGTATAACATTTCCAGCCCCTTGCTGTTTCATCTGGCGACCATCGCGCCGCAGGTGCGCGACCAGCATTTCATGCTGCAAAAGGAAGTGGTGGAGCGCATGGTGGCCGAGCCGGGCGGCAAGGCTTACGGACGCCTCTCGGTAATGCTGCAATGGCGCTACCACATGGAATTGCTGTTCGTGGTGCCGCCCACCGCGTTCGATCCGCCGCCGAAGGTGGATTCAGCCATTGTCCGCATGATCCCGCTGGCGCAGCCCATGCCCTGCGATGAGAATTTGCTGGCGCAAGTGGTTACCAAGGCCTTTTCCCAGCGCCGTAAAGTGATCCGGAACTGCGTGGCGGGTTTGTTCACCGAAGACGAATTGCGCCAGGCCGACGTCGATCCGCAGGCCCGCCCGGAAGCGGTGCCGGTGGAGCAGTTCGTGGCGCTGGCCAACCTGCTGGGCGGCCGTACAGCCTGACAATGCCTGCCTTGGTGCGTATCCGGTTGCAGAAAGTCACATTTGGGACGTGACTCGTAAGAACTGTAACCAAGTTTCAGAATCGATGGATTTCGAGATTTGCTGACATATAGTTGAATCGTGCCGCGACAACTTAGCGGACTTATTAGACAGGAGCCAATCATGGCCAGCAAAAAAATCGCAACGGTTCTGATCGCAACCACTCTTCTCGCATCGGCAGCTGTCGTCAGCGCGCCTGCCATGGCGCACGATCGCGGCGGCAATAACGGCGTCGCCATCGCTGCCGGCATCATCGGCGCGGTCGCCATCGGTTCGCTGATCGCCAATGCCGTTCCTTCACAGCCGGTTTACCAAGCACCTCCGCAGCAGGTGTACTACCAAGCCCCGCCGCAACCGGTTTATTACCAGGCGCCGCAGCGTGTGTACTACGAGCAGCCGAGCTATTACGCACCGCGTCCGGTGCGTTACGTAGAACGTACCGAAGTGCGCTCCTATCGCTATGACGACCGTCCGTACTACTACGGCCGTTAAGCGATGCGGTAAATCGCAGTCTTGAGGGAAAAACGGGCAAGCCTAGCGGCTTGCCCGTTTTTCATTGGGCTACAGATTCAGGTTCAAGCGCTTCGTGCCAACTTGATGAAAGCGTGCAGATAATCGATGCCCGCCGGCGAGAAGAATTGATTGTAAATATCCAGCGGTCAGCGAACCTTGCCGTTCGACTTCCTGGACGATGGATAAATGAATGCGTTCCAATATGATGCATGAGTATTTTTCATAATATTGTGAGTTAATAACATTTTACTTCATTGATTGCCAAGTCTACGATCACTCCATTCTTGTTTCTGGAGCGATCATGACCACCATCCACAATCTGGGCTTTCCCCGTATCGGCGCCAAGCGCGAACTGAAGTTCGCCCTGGAATCCTATTGGAAAGGCGAATCCTCGCGCGACGCGCTCAAGGAACTGGGCGCGCAACTGCGCAAGCGCCATTGGGACAACCAAGGCGGCCTCGACTTCGTGCCGGTGGGCGACTTCGCGTTCTACGACCAGGTGCTGGACATGAGCTTCACTCTGGGTAACTTGCCGCAGCGCGTGCGGGGCTTCCATGGCGATGCGCTGGACAACTACTTCCGCGTGGCACGCGGCCGTTCGGCGCAGGGTGCCGAAGATCATGGCGCATGCTGCGGCGGTGTGGCCGCCGGCGAGATGACCAAATGGTTCGACACCAATTACCACTACATCGTCCCCGAGTTCACCGCCGAGACCCAGTTCCAGCTGGATGCCTCACGCCTGCTGGTGCAACTGGCCGAAGCCCGTGCGCAAGGCGTCAAGGCCAAGCCGATCATCGTCGGCCCGGTGACTTACCTGGCGCTGGGCAAGGCCAAGGACGATTCCGACAAGCTGGCATTGCTGCCGCGCCTGCTGCCGGCCTATACGCAACTGCTGGATACCCTGGCGGCGCAAGGCGTGGAATGGGTGCAGATTGATGAGCCCATTCTTGTCACCGAACTGGACGCCGAATGGCAACACGCCTTCAATACGGCCTACCACCAGTTCAAGGTGTGCAAGGTCAAGCTGCTGCTGGCGACCTATTTCGGCCAGTTGCAGGAAAACGCCTATCTCGCCGCCAACCTGCCGGTCGCCGGTTTGCATGTCGATGCGATCAACGGCCGTGACGACGTCCAGCCGCTGATCAACCTGCTGCCGCCGCACAAGGTGCTGTCGCTGGGCGTGATCAACGGCCGCAATATCTGGAAGACCGACCTCACCGCAGTGCTGGACTGGATCGAGCCGCTGGTCGCGCAACTGGGCGAGCGCCTGTGGGTGGCGCCATCGTGCTCGCTGCTGCACGTCCCGGTCGATCTGGACAGCGAGCAAAAGCTGGATGCCGAGATCAAGTCGTGGCTGGCATTTGCACTGCAGAAGCTGGAAGAGCTGCGCATCCTGGGCCGCGCCCTGCGCGAAGGCCGCGATGCGGTCAAGACAGAGTTGGCGCAAAACCTGGCCACGCTGACCGCACGCCGCACTTCGCCGCGCGTGAACAATCCTGCGGTGCAGGCCGCAGTCGCGAAGATCGATACCAAATTCGGCCAGCGCCAGAACGCCTACACCCAGCGTGCGCAAAAGCAGGCCGCATTGCTGAAGCTGCCAGCCTATCCGACCACCACCATTGGT
This sequence comes from Herbaspirillum chlorophenolicum, assembly GCF_001189955.1. GTDB lineage: Bacteria > Pseudomonadota > Gammaproteobacteria > Burkholderiales > Burkholderiaceae_D > Herbaspirillum > Herbaspirillum chlorophenolicum. The sequence continues at coordinate 83,006 of NZ_LFLT01000014.1, forward strand.
TCGTTCCCGCAAACCGCCGAAATCCGCCAGGCGCGCAGCCAATACAAGGCCGGCCAACTGGACGATGCAGGGTACAAGGCAGCCATGCAGGCCGAGATTGCGCGCAGCGTGCGCGAGCAGGAAACCCTGGGCCTGGACGTGCTGGTGCACGGCGAAGCCGAGCGCAACGACATGGTCGAATACTTCGGGGAGCAGTTGCAAGGCTATGCCTTCAGCCAGTTCGGCTGGGTGCAATCCTACGGTTCGCGCTGCGTGAAGCCGCCTATCCTGTTCGGCGACATCAGCCGCCCCAAGGCGATGACGGTGGAATGGATCACCTACGCGCAATCGCTGACGCAAAAGCCGATGAAGGGCATGCTGACCGGCCCGGTGACGATCCTGAACTGGTCCTTCGTACGCGACGACCAGCCGCGTTCGGTCTCCTGCAAGCAACTGGCGCTGGCCATCCGTGAAGAAGTGCAGGACCTGGAAAAGGCCGGTGTGCGCGTGATCCAGATCGACGAGGCGGCGCTGCGCGAAGGCCTTCCGCTGCGCAAGTCGCAATGGAAGCACTACCTGGACTGGGCCGTCAAATCGTTCCGCATCACCGCCAACGGTGTGGAAGACGAAACGCAGATCCACACCCACATGTGCTATTCGGAGTTCAATGACATCATCGCCTCGATCGCCGACATGGACGCAGACGTGATCACGATCGAAACCTCACGTTCCGACATGGAGCTGCTCGACGCGTTCGACCACTTCAACTATCCCAACGAGATCGGCCCCGGCGTGTACGACATTCACTCGCCCAATATCCCGGCCCAGGAGCACATCGTGCAATTGATGAAGAAGGCGGCCGAGCGCATTCCGGCCGAGCGCCTGTGGGTCAACCCCGACTGCGGACTGAAGACTCGCCAGTGGTCGGAAGTGATACCGGCCCTGAGCAACATGGTCGCGGCGGCCAAGGCCTTGCGCGCAGGGGGCTGAGCGCAAGGCAGTGGATGTCTGTCTGGGTATTCCCGCACGAAATCCGGCTGCCATGGCGTAGCCGGATTTTCTTTTTCCTTCGCAGTATTGTCACGTAAGCAAAGTCTGTGTCGCAATGATTGTGGAGAGGAACTATTAGTCCAGTTTTTCATGGAAATCGGAGGCGCCGCGTTTCCAATAGGCTGAGATACGCATGGCATCCTTGGGATGCTGTTTTTCGTTCAACAGCCAGGTGCGCAGTTGCGCCATCGTCGCCGCTTCACCCGCACCCCAGACATAACCTTCGCCAGCCGGCAATTGCAATGCACGGATGTCGGCCAGCGCTTCGGCGCCGCTTGTCACCCATTTCACATCGGCTTGCGTCTGGCTGTCGAACTGGCGGATATCGCCCATGTGGGCAATCTCAATGACTGCCCGTACACGTATGCCTGCCGGCAGTTCCTTGAGGCGGCGGTTGATCGCCGGCAAGGAAGACAGGTCGCCGACCAGCAGGTGCCAGTCGTAATTGGCAGGAATGATCATGGAGCCGCGCGGCCCTGCGATCACTGCGGCCATACCAACCTTGGCCCGGCGCGCCCAGTCGGTAGCGGCGCCTTCGGCATGCAATGCAAATTCCAGCGTGACTTCGTTGCGTTGTTTGTCATAATCGGTTGGCGTATAGTCGCGCCGGACCGGAACGCCGTCCGCATCCGGGAAAACGAATTTGACATGGTCGTCAAACGACAGTGAAACGAAATCCGACAGGGCCTCGCCCTTGAAGGTGATGCTGAGCATGTTGGTGCCGGTCTGGCGGATGCCTGATACGGTGACGTCACGGAATTTGACGTCATGGCGGACACGTTGCACCGCGCGCGATGTTGTATTGATGATATCCATAGGGAGCCTATTTAGTTGATAATGTCTACTATTATGAAAAATCAAGTTGATAAAGTCAACCAATCACCTGATGCCGATAAGGTCTTTGAGGCCATCCATACGGTCATGCACCTGTACCGTGCCGGCAGGTCCCAGGTTTTCCGCGAGGATGAACGCGGCATCACGCATATGGAAAGCCGCGTGCTGGATTACTTTGCGCAGCATCCCGACGCCACGCTGAGCGACTTGGTGGCGCATTCCGGGCGTGACAAGGCCCAACTGACGCGGCTGATCCGTGGCTTGCGGGACAAGGCCTTTCTGGAGGCAAGGGAAGATGCGCAAGACCGCCGCGCGGTGCGCTTGCAGCTCAGCAAGGAAGGCCGGGCGTTGCAGCGCCAATTGAAAAAGACCGGATCCCGGATACTGGAGCAGGCAGTCGAAGGATTGTCGGAAAAGCAATGCGGTGAACTGGTCGCGCTGCTCAAGATCTTGCAGGGAAACCTGGAGCGGGAAGACTGAATTTTGCCAGTCTGAACAGACTTGCCTTGAAAGCGTGGCGGGGCACGAAAAATTCAGTGCGTCTACAATACGGGTCTTACCCAGCAACATTTTGAGGCACACATGCGAATTCTCCACACCATGCTGCGAGTCGGCGACCTGCAACGTTCCATCGATTTTTACACACGAGTACTTGGAATGAAGCTTCTGCGTACGTCCGAAAACACGGAGTACAAATACACGCTGGCGTTCCTGGGCTATGGTTCCAATCCCGACCATGCGGAGCTGGAGCTGACCTATAACCACGGCGTCGACAAGTACGAGATGGGTACCGCCTACGGCCACATCGCCATTTCAGTGGAAGACGCGTATAAGGCCTGCGAGGCCGTCAAGGCAGCCGGCGGTAACGTCACGCGTGAAGCCGGTCCTGTGAAGGGGGGCGCGACAGTGATTGCCTTTGTCACCGACCCGGATGGCTACAAGGTCGAGTTCATCGAACACAAGAAGTGATCACTGGTGCAAGGGGTTGAGAGAGGCGAAAGCGATATCCGATCCCGAAGCGCAGATGCCGTAATTCTGGAGTCCGCTTTGCGGGCTCTTTTTTTCGCGGTTCTCTTGCCGATCAGAAGATCGGCAAGGTTTCCGGCGCGCTGTCGCGCAGCGCTTTCTTGGCTATTTCGAATTCGGGGAAGATCGATTGCACAGTGGCCCAGAATTGGGGGCCGTGGTTCATTTCGCGCAGGTGCGCCAGTTCATGCGCGATCACATAATCGATCAGAGGCAAGGCGAAGTGCATCAGGCGCCAATTCAGGCGGATACGGCCGTCGGCGGTGCAGGAGCCCCATTGCGTGGTGGCCGAGGACAACGCGTAGGAACGGTAGGTGACGCCAAGCTTTTCGGCGTAGACGATCAGGCGCTTTCCAAACAGCTCCTCGGCGCGTGCCTGCAGCCAGCCTTGCACGCGGTCCTTCAATTGCTGTTCGCCGGCATCAGCGGGGAGGCTGACGTTCAGTTCCCGCGCGTCTTCGTCGAGATAGACTGCAGCCCGTTGTCCGGCGCGAATGCGCAGCGTGATGTCCGCGCCCAGGTACGGCAGCGTGGCGCCGTCGCACCATTGCATTTGCGGCTGCAGGCGGCGTGCCGAGCGCTCGCGGCGTTCGTTGAGCTTGGACAGGATCCAGCGCTGTTTTTCGCGGATGGCGTTTTCGATCTCGGCCAGCGTCACCCATTTGGGCGAGGTCACGCGCAGCCCTTCGTCGCTCACCAGGAAACCGATGGTGCTGCGCTTGGAGCGCAGCAGGGCGTAATCCAAAGTATGTTCGCCCAGCTGGATGCGGCGTTTGCCGTCGGCCGGCCGGCTGGTCGGCGGCGGCACTAGCGTGGTGGGCGGTGCGACGACAGGGGAGGGCAGCGGTGCTGCATGCACTACCGGCGTGGGCGTGACGATCAGCGGCGGCTGCAGCGTCGGTGACGGCAAGGCCGGGCCGGGATCTTGAATAGGGGAAATCTGTTGCGCGGGCGACTGTCCCTGCTCCGGTTCCGGAGCGAACAAATCCAGTTGCAGCGAAAGCTGGTTGGGATTGGGCTTGGGTTTGCGAAGCAGTTTCAAGGGAGTCGCGGCGTCCTGATATTTCGGTTGGCTAGCTGCTAAGATTCGGCCGGGTCGGCCGGAGCCTGCTGGGGCGCGCTGTTCTTGTAGACACCCGGCGAAATCACGCGCATCTCGGATTCTATCCAATTTTCAACGCGCGCGTTGAGCTCGTTCGGCGACAGCCCTTCAGGCGAGATCGGCTTGCCGATCGATACCGTGATGGTGCCCGGCTTCTTGATGAAGGAGCCCTTGGGCCAGCGTTCCCCCGAGTTGACGGCGACCGGCACGACCAGCGTATTGGTTTCCACTGCCAGGCGCGAGCCGCCGGCCTTGTATTTGCCTTGCGAGCCGACCTTGGTGCGCGTGCCTTCCGGAAACATCATGATCCATTGGCCGTCCGCCAGCCTGCGGCGGCCGTGTTCCAGCACCTGCGAGAAGGCGTCGCGCCCCTTGCTGCGGTCGATCGGGATCATGCGCAAGAGGCCGATGCCCCAGCCGAAGAAGGGGATGTAGGTCAGTTCCTTCTTGAACACGAACACCAGCGGGCGCGGCATGTTGATGACGTAGAAGATGGTCTCCCAGGCCGACTGATGCTTGGACAGCAGGACCACTGGCGCGTCGGGCAGGTTTTCCTTGCCGCGGATTTCATAGCGGATGCCGCAGATGGTTTTGGCGCTCCAGATGACGAATACGTTCCAGCGCGAGGTCCACCAGTAGCGCTGCGCATAAGGGAAGGGCGCAGACAGCAGGCAGGCGAAGGACCAGATGATGGTGGCGACCGCCATCAGGATCAGGAACACTGCCGAACGCAGAATCAAGGTAAGGCGCAAAATACACTCTCCCATGCCGCAGCATGCTTTTGTTATGAAACGGGTGGTTATACCGACACGTCGACCGGCGACTTGAGGATGAAATCGACCACCGCCGACAGGTTGGGGTAGACCAGCGTACCCGGCGGCAGGCCGCCCTTGGCGTTGGTCTTTTCTCCCTTGCCGGTCAGTACCAGATAGGGCGCGCAGCCGGCCACGAAACCGGCCTGCAGGTCGCGCAGCGAATCGCCCACGGTGACCACGCCGCCGCGCAGGCTGATGCCGAAACGCTTGGCGATCTCAAGGAACATGCCAGGCTTGGGTTTGCGGCAGTCGCAGTTGTCGTCGGCCGAGTGCGGGCAGAAGAACACGGCATCGATGTCGGCGCCGACTTGCTGGGCCGCGCTGTGCATCTTCTGGTGGATGGCGTTCAGGGTCTTGATGTCGAACAGCCCGCGCGCCACGCCGGACTGGTTGGTGGCGACCACCACCCGGTAGCCTGCCTGGTTCAGGCGCGCGATGGCTTCCAGCGATCCCTTGATCGGGATCCACTCGTCAGGCGATTTGATGAACGCGTCGGAGTCGTGGTTGATGACGCCGTCGCGATCGAGAATGATCAGTTTCATGCGGTAGGCTTCCCTTTATGCAATCCGCCGCGCTGGCACGAGGCCATGCGCGGCGGATCTTCCCGGTATCGGTCTTGCTACGTATTACGCGGCCAGCTTCGAAATGTCGGCCACCTGGTTCAGCATGCCATGCAGCTCCGCCAGCAACGCTTGCCGGTTCTTGCGCAGCTGTTCGTCTTCTGAGTTGACCATCACGTCATTGAAGAAGGCGTCGACATTCTGCCGCAATTGGGCCAATGCCTTCAATGCGCCGGCGAAATCGCCCTTGGCATAAGCGGCTTCGACCTGCGGGCGCGACAGTTGCATGGCTGAATGCAGGCCTTGTTCCGCGACTTCGCGCAGCAAGCCGTTTTGCACCTTGCCGTGGCCGTCGATGGCAATGCCCTCGACCTTCTTCAGGATGTTGGTGATGCGCTTGTTGGCCGCAGCCAGCGCCTCGGCTTCGGGCAAGGCGGCGAAGGCCTTCACCGCATCCAGGCGCTCGACCACGTTATCCAGTACGGCCGGCTGTTGCGCCACCACCGCTTCGACTTCATTCTGTGCGAAGCCGCGCTCGCGCAGCAGGCCGCGCAGGCGGTCGTACAGGAAAGCCAGCACGTCGGCGCTCGGGTCCTTGAAATTGGCGTTGCCGGCGAACAGCGCGGCGGCGGCATCCACCAGCACCGGCAGCGACAGCGGCAGGCGCTTCTCGACCAGCATGCGCAACACGCCCAGGGCATGGCGGCGCAGTGCGAACGGGTCCTTGTCGCCGGTCGGCTGCAGGCCGATGCCCCAGATGCCGACCAGGGTTTCCAGCTTGTCGGCCAGCGCCACGGCAGTGCCGGTCGCGGTGGCCGGCAGTGCGTCGCCGGCAAAGCGCGGCTGGTAGTGTTCGGAGGCGGCTTGCGCGACTTCTTCGGCTTCGCCGTCATGGCGCGCGTAGTAGGTGCCCATGATGCCTTGCAGCTCGGGGAATTCACCCACCATGTCGGTCAGCAGGTCGGCCTTGGCCAGTAGCGCGCCGCGCTCGGCCAGCGCCACGTCGCCACCTAGGAGGCCTGCGATCTTGCCTGCCAGCGCCTTGACGCGTTCGGTGCGTTGCAACTGGTTGCCCAGCTTGTTGTGGTAGACCACATTGGCCAACAGCGGCACGCGGTCGGCCAGCTTTTTCTTCTTGTCCTGCTCGAAGAAGAACTTGGCATCCGACAGGCGCGGGCGCACCACGCGCTCGTTGCCGCCGATGATGTGTTCGGGATGCGCGGTCTCCAGGTTGGAGACGATCAGGAAGCGCGAGCGCAGTTTGCCATTGGCATCGGTCAGCGCGAAATACTTCTGGTTGGTCTGCATGGTCAGGATCAGGCATTCCTGCGGCACGGCCAGGAACTCGTCCTCGAACTTGCATTCGTAGACCACCGGCCATTCGACCAGTGCGGTCACTTCGTCGAGCAGGCTGTCAGGCATCAGCACCTGGTCGGTGCCGGCCTTGTCCAGCAGCGCGGCGCGGATCTTGTCGCGGCGTTCGGCGAAGCTGGCAATGACACGGCCTTGCGACGCCAGCGTCTCGACGTAGGCGGCGGGCGCGGCGATCTGCAGCGCGCCCTGCGACAGGAAGCGGTGGCCCAGCGTGGTGCGGCCGGCGTCCAGGCCGAGGATGGTCAGCGGCAGCACTTCTTCACCGAAGAGGGCGACCAGGTAGTGCGCCGGGCGCACGAAATGCACGGTCTCGCCGGCGGCGCGGCCGAACTGGCGCTGGTAGCTCATGACCTTGGGGATGGGCAGCTTGGCGACGGTCTCTTCCAATGCCGACTGCAAGCCCTGCGCCAGGGCCGAGCCCTTGGCGGTGTAGGTGTAGAAGAAGCTTTCGGCCTTGCCATCCTGTGCGCGTTCCAACTGGTCCGGCGTGATCACGGTGGCGCCGGTGGCGGCGGCCAGGGAAGCCAGCTTCTTGACCAGCGGCGCGGCGGGGCGGCCTTCCGCATCCAGGGCGACCGAGACCGGCAGCACCTTTTCGCGGATCGCCTTGTCGGGCGAAGCGGGGCGTACATTGGTGATGGACACGGCCAGGCGGCGCGGCGTGGCGTAGGCGGTGGCGATGGAATCGGATTCCAGGTAGCCGCGGCTTTGCAGGCCATTGAAGATACCGGCGGCAAAAGCGTCGCCCAGTTTGGCCAGCACCTTGGGCGGCAGTTCTTCGGTGACGAGTTCTACGAGAAGTGTTTGGTTCATGTTATGTGTCTTGCTGTCTTGCTCGGTGCGCCTGCCATGGTGTCAGGCGCCGGTTCTGTCGTATGACGCCGCGTTCAGGCGGCGGCCTTGGCGCCACCGTCGCTCAGCATGGGGAAGCCCAGGCGTTCGCGCGACTCGAAATAGGCTTGCGCCACGGCGCGCGAAAGGTTACGGATGCGGCCGATGTAGGCAGCGCGCTCGGTAACCGAGATGGCGCCACGCGCATCCAGCATGTTGAAGGTATGCGCGGCCTTGAGCACCTGCTCGTAGGCCGGCAGCGCCAGCGGCACTTCCATCAGGCGCTTGGCTTCGGCTTCGTAGTTCGAGAACAGCGAGAACAGGAACTCGGTGTTGGAGTACTCGAAGTTGAAGGTCGATTGCTCGACTTCGTTCTGGTGGAACACGTCGCCGTAGGTCAGGTGTTTCTTGACGCTGTTCTCGGTCCATTCGGTCCACACCAGGTCGTAGACGTTTTCGACACCCTGCAGGTACATCGCCAGGCGTTCGATGCCGTAGGTGATCTCACCCAGCACCGGCTTGCAGTCCAGTCCGCCGACTTGCTGGAAATAGGTGAACTGGGTCACTTCCATGCCGTTCAACCACACTTCCCAGCCCAAGCCCCAGGCGCCAAGGGTGGGGTTTTCCCAGTCGTCCTCGACGAAGCGCACGTCGTTCTGCTGCAGATTCAGGCCCAGTGCTTCCAGCGAACCCAGGTACAGGTCGAGGATGTTTTCCGGGGCCGGCTTCAACACCACCTGATACTGGTAGTAGTGCTGCATGCGGTTGGGGTTTTCGCCGTAGCGGCCGTCCTTGGGGCGGCGCGACGGTTGCACGTAGGCGGCGCGCCAAGGCTCGGGTCCGATTGCGCGCAGGAAGGTCGCGGTGTGCGAAGTGCCCGCGCCGACTTCCATGTCGTAGGGCTGCAGCAGCGCGCAGCCTTGGGCGTCCCAATATTCTTGCAGCTTGAGGATGATTTGTTGAAATGTCAGCATCTTGTGTTGTTGCCTGAAGAATTGCCGGATGAAGCGGCAAGGAATTGCTAAAACCTTGAATTTTAGCGTCTTTTGGGCCGCTTGACCCGGTTTCGGAATGGCCGATTGCGGGTGGGTTTGAACTGTTTCAAGCCTTGAAACGGTTCGGCGTGCCGGCGGGCTACTGGTCAGTGACGAATACGCGCAGCCTTGTTGCGGCCCCAGGCCAGCAGCAGCATCAGCAGGACCAGCCCGATCACCAGCTTGTTGCCCAGCAGAATGTAAGGCGTCTGGCCGGCATAGCCTTGCACTTTCGCGGCGAGCGTGCCGCGCGTATAGGGCGCGAGTTCGTCCAGCCCGCCGCCGGGCATGATGACGGCAGTGGCGCCGGTGTTGGTGGCGCGCAGCATCGGGCGACCGGTTTCCAGCGTGCGCATCTGCGAAATCTGCAAGTGCTGCGGCAGGGCGATGGAATTGCCGAACCAGGCGATATTGGACAGGTTCAGCAGCACGCTGGCCTGCGGCTGGCCGGCGCGATAGGCGTCGCGCAACTGGCCGGAGATTTCTTCGCCGAACAGATCTTCGTAGCAGATATTGGGCAGCACCCACTGGTCTTTCACGGCAAACGGTGACTGCACGGCGTCGCCGCGCGTCATGTCGCCCAGCGGGATATGCATCATGTCGACGAACCAGCGGAACCCCAGCGGGATGAATTCGCCGAAAGGCACCAGGTGATGCTTGTCATAACGATAAGGCGAAGCGGCCGAGCCGGCTTCGGGGCCGAAACCCAGCACCGAATTGGCGTATTGCATGGGCGCGTCCGACAAGGGGATGCCGAGCGCCAGATGGCTGCCGCTGGTTTGCGCGAAGCGCACTAGGCGCGCCAGGTAAGCCGGCGGCAGTTGCTGGGGCAGCAACGGGATGGCGGTTTCGGGCGTGGCGATCAGGTCGGCCGGTTCGGCGGTGATCATCTGCTCGTACATGGTGAGCGTGGACACCAGCGCATCGTTGGAGAATTTCATTTCCTGCGGGATATTGCCTTGCAGGAGCCGCACCGAAATCGGTTGGCCTTGCGGCGTGGTCCAGGCTATCTGGCGCAGTGCCAGTCCGCCGGCACACAACACCAGCACCGCACCCAGCGGCATGCCGACGCGGATGGCGACGCCGGCAGCGCCCTTGCGGCGCAACCCTTGCCACAGCAGCGCCAGCGCGCCTGCCACCAATGCGGCGATCCAGCCCACGCCATAGACCCCGCCTACGGCTGCGAAACCGGCCAGCGGCCCGGTGGTGTGCGCATAGCCGGATACCAGCCAGGGAAAGCCGGTGAAGATCCAGCCGCGCGCCCATTCGGACAAGGCCCACAGCGCCGGCAGCATCAGCAGGCCCATCGTCAGCGGCGACGACGACCAGTGCTTGCGCAGCCATCCGGCCAGCGCCATGGCGCCGCCGGCATACAGGCCGAGGTACAGCGCCAGTAAGGCCACGGCCAGGGCCGCCATCCAGGCGGGCATGCCGCCATAGTCGTGCATGCTGATGTACAGCCAGTGCACGCCGGCCGCGGCCCAGCCGAAACCGTACAGCCAACCCTGCAGGAAGTGCCGGCGCGCGCCGGCCTGTGGGGCAGCGATGGTCTGGTGGAACAGCCAGGCCAGCGCCACGATCTGCAGCGGCCACAGCTTGAACGGCGCGAACGCGAAGACGTTGGCCGCGCCAGCCAGGACCGGCAGCAGCAGTGAGGCCAGGCCGATGATGCGGTTGTGCACGGCGGCTTCCCCGCGCTGCTCAGGAGTGTTGTTTGGGACGGGGGAGTTCACGCTGGAAAGTGCCGGGAGAGCGGGATTATTCGTCTTCCGCTGCCGCAGATGGCAGCTTGGAGACCAACAGGACATGCACCTGGCGGGCATCGGCGCGCAGCACTTCGAAATGCAGGCCGTCGATGTCGAACTCGTCGCCCTTGCGCGGCACGCGGCCGACATGGTTGGCGACCAGGCCGCCGATGGTGTCGGCATCCTCGTCTTCGAGGCGGCAGCCGACTTCATCGTTGAACTGTTTGATTTCGGTGAGCGCCTTGATGCGCCAGCGCGCGCCGTTGGGGCCGTCCTTCAGGGCCAGCACGTTGTCTTCGGCCTCGTCGAAATCGTATTCGTCCTCGATGTCGCCGACGATCTGTTCCAGCACGTCTTCAATCGTGATCAGGCCGGCCACGCCGCCGTATTCGTCGACCACGATGGCCATGTGGTTACGGTTGGCGCGGAAGTCGCGCAGCAGCACATTGAGGCGCTTGGATTCGGGGATGAAGATGGCCGGGCGCAGCATGTCGCGCACGTCGAACGATTCTTCGGCGTAGTAGCGCAGCAGGTCCTTGGCCAGCAGGATGCCGACCACCTTGTCGCGCTCGCCGTCCACGGCGGGGAAGCGCGAGTGCGAGGTCGACAGCACGTCGGGCATCCAGGTATCGATGGGCTTGCTGATGTCGATGGTGTCCATCTGCGAGCGGGGCACCATGATGTCGCGCGCGGCCAGGTCGGAAACCTGGAACACGCCTTCGATCATCGACAGGGCGTCGGCGTCGATCAGGTTGCGTTCGTGTGCGTCATGCAACACTTCGAGCAACTCTGCGCGGTTTTCTGGTTCAGGGGAAATCAGAGCGGTGAGGCGTTCAAACAATGAACGGTGGGGTTTAGCGTCAGACTTGACGCTACTAGGGTGTTCTTGCATGGCGTTAGGCGCGAGCCCGACGTAGTTTTGGAGAGGCATAGGATACAACAATTATGTGACAAGTCTACTAAACCGCCGCAAGTCCAGTCTCCGTGCGGCTTGCGCGCAGATGCCGTCAGTTGCGTGCTGGAAACTGGAAAATCCTGCCTGTTGTTGCCAACTGGGCGAAAAAAAGCCGGCTACGCTCGCGCGTGCCGGCCATTTCCCCGGATCGGGGTTCAGCGCCCGGCGTAAGGATCGGCAAAGCCCAGCCCGGCCAGCAATTCGGTCTCCAGCGTTTCCATTTCGACGGCTTCTTCCTCGTCTTCATGGTCGTAGCCCTGCGCATGCAGCACGCCATGCACCACCAGGTGGGCGGTGTGCTCGATGACGGTCTTTTTCTGCTCGGCGGCTTCCTTCTCCAGCACGTCGGTGCAGAAGATGATGTCGGCCTGGGTCACCTCGCTGTCTTCATCCTCGGTATAGGCGAAGGTCAGCACATTGGTCGCATAGTCCTTGCCGCGGTAGTCGCGGTTCAGTGCGCGGCCTTCGGCGGCATCGACGAAGCGCAGGGTCAGTTCGGCCGGGGCGAACAGCGCTGCCTGCACCCAGCGGCGCAGCATGGGACGGGTGACGGTGTCTTTCAGGCTGGCGTCGGCGTATTGCACCGACAGGGCGAGCTTAGGTTTTGCGGACATTGCGAGGCTTGGCTGCTTTGGTCAGGAGGTTGGTGGCCGCGCGCGCAGTGCTGCGGGCGGTGTCGGGTTTCGGATTGTTGTGCCCATCGTAGGCATCGACGATGCGCGCCACCAGCGGATGGCGCACCACGTCGGCGCTGGTGAAGCGCGAGAAGGCGATGCCGCGCACATTGTGCAGTACCGTCAGCGCATCGACCAGGCCGCTCTTCTGGCCGTGGTGCAGGTCGACCTGGGTGACGTCGCCGGTCACCACCGCCTTGCTGCCGAAGCCGATGCGGGTGAGGAACATTTTCATCTGTTCCGGCGTGGTGTTTTGCGCCTCGTCCAGGATGATGAAGGCGTGGTTCAGCGTGCGGCCGCGCATGTAGGCCAGCGGCGCGATTTCGATGGCCTGCTTCTCGAACAGCTTTTGCGTGCGGTCGAAACCCAGCAGGTCGTACAGCGCGTCATACAGCGGGCGTAGGTAAGGATCGACCTTCTGCGCCAGGTCGCCGGGCAGGAAGCCCAGGCGCTCGCCGGCTTCCACCGCCGGACGCGTGAGCACGATGCGCTGCACGGCGTCGCGCTCCAGCGCATCCACCGCGCAGGCGACGGCCAGGTAGGTCTTGCCGGTGCCTGCCGGACCGACGCCGAAGGTGATGTCGTGCTCCAGGATGGCGTTCAGGTACTGGCTCTGGTGCGGCGTGCGGCCGCGCAAGTCGTGCTTGCGGGTTTTCAGGATCGGGCTGTCGGGAATGGCATGCTCATCGTCGATGACTACGTCTTCCTTGATCGGCGCTTCTGCCTTGCGCGCGCGTCGGACGCTTGCGCTCAGCGGCGGCAGTCCGGCCTCTTCATCGGCGGCCGCATTGGCGCGCTGTTCGACCAGGGTGAGCTGGATATCGTCCAGCGACACCGCACGGTCGGCGCGTTCGTAGAAGCGCTCCAGTACGTCCACAGCACGCTGGGCATTGGTGCCGGTGACGATGAAACGGTCGCCGCGGCGGAAAATGGTCACATCCAGTGCGTTTGAAATCTGCCGCAAGTTTTCATCCAGCGCGCCGCACAGGTTGGCCAGGCGCCGATTGTCCAGCGGTTGCGGGATGAAATGGTGCGGCTGGTTGGGGATCTTTTTCAATGAGGAGTCCGGTTTTTGTTTGACTATTGTTTGAGGACGATCTCGCCGCGCAGCGAGAACGGAAATGCCTGCAGGATGGTGACGTCGATGATCTGGCCAACCAGGCGCGCGCCGTTGGGGCCGCCGTCGAAGTTGACCACGCGGTTGTTTTCAGTGCGGCCTTGCAGTTCGTTGGGGTCGCGTTTGGAGGGGCCTTCGACCAGGATGCGCTGCACGCTGCCGAGCATGGATGCGCTGATCTTGGCGACGTTGTCGTTGATGACCGCTTGCAGGCGCTGCAGGCGTTTCAACTTGACCTCCTGCGGCGTGTCGTCGGCCAGGTTGGCGGCCGGGGTGCCGGGGCGCGCGCTGAAGACGAAGGAGAAGCTGTTGTCGAAGCCGATATCGTCGATGAGCTTCATCAGCGCCTCGAAGTCTTCTTCGGTTTCGCCGGGGAAGCCGACGATGAAGTCGGACGACACCGTGATATTGGGGCGCACCTTGCGCAGGCGGCGGATCACCGACTTGTATTCGATGGCGGTATAGCCGCGCTTCATCGCCGCCAGCGTACGGTCCGAGCCATGCTGCGCCGGCAGGTAGAGGTGATCCACCAGCTTGGGTACCTTGGCATAGGCGTCGATCAGGCGCTGCGAGAATTCCTTGGGATGGCTGGTGACGAAACGGATGCGCTCGATGCCAGGCATCTCGGCGATGTATTCGATCAGCAGCGCGAAGTCGGCGATCTCGCCGTCTTCCATGGCGCCGCGGTAGGCGTTCACGTTCTGGCCCAGCAGCGTGATTTCCTTCACGCCCTGGTCGGCCAGGCCGGCCACTTCGGTCAACACATCCTCGAAACGGCGCGAGACTTCCTCGCCGCGGGTGTAAGGCACCACGCAATAGCTGCAGTACTTGCTGCAGCCTTCCATGATGGAGACGTAGGCGGTGGCGCCTTCCACGCGCGCCGGCGGCAGGTGGTCGAACTTCTCGATCTCGGGGAAGCTGATGTCGACCTGCGCGCGGCCGGTGTAGCGGCGCTCGGTGATCATCTGCGGCAGGCGGTGCAGGGTCTGCGGGCCGAACACCATGTCGACATACGGCGCGCGCTTGACGATCGCTTCGCCTTCCTGCGAGGCCACGCAGCCGCCCACGCCGATCAGCAGGTCGGGATTCTTCTTCTTCAGCTCGCGCAGGCGGCCCAGGTCGGAAAACACCTTTTCCTGTGCCTTTTCGCGCACCGAACAGGTGTTGAGCAGGATCACGTCGGCGTCTTCAGGGCGGTCGGTCTTGACCAGTCCTTCAGCGATATTGAGCACATCGGCCATCTTGTCCGAGTCGTACTCGTTCATCTGGCAGCCGAAGGTTTTGATGAATACTTTCTTTTGCATAAATCTCAATCAAGCGTAGGGCGCGAGGGAAGATGCATGTGGGATGCGGGCGCCGGCAAAGGGAGGCGGGCGGGCCGGTTGGTAGTGCGGCAGGCGGGTGCGGCGCATGGCATCCGATGCGATGCCTGCGGAGCCTGCCGGCACGGTGGGCGAGCCATTCCTCAAAGGCTGGCGATTATAGCACCTGATCCCTCGGGGAGCCCGCCCGAGGCGGCTTTGGCGGGATGGCCGGAGCAGATGCGCAACAGCCTGAGGGAATGACCTCCAGAGGCATGTGGATATGGCAACTTTTTGGCCTAAAGATCCCTGCAGCATTGCTCCAGCCAATCCAGCACCGCGCGCAGCCTGGGGACGGCTTTCAGGTCGCGGTGGAATACCGCCCATAGTTCGCGCTCCAGCTGCGCTTGCGGTTCGGCCGGCGTCAGTTCCGGCGCCAGCAGGTAGCGCGGCAGCAACGCCATGCCCACGCCGGCGCGTGCGGCCATGCACTGCGCCGCCAGGCTGGCGCTGCGCAGGCGGACCGGATTGCCGGCCGCGTGGATGCCGTGCCATAGGGTTTCGGGGATATCGGGCACGCCATCGTCATAACCCACGAAGGGCGCCGATTTGCGATCCTCGCGCCAGGCCGCCACCACATCGGCGGTGCCGCACAGGTAATACGCCAGCTTGCCCAGCGGACGCGCAATCAGGTCGCCATCCTGCGGCCGCGCGAAGCGTATCGCCAGATCGGCATCGCGCCGCGCCAGGCTGACGGTCTGGTGGCTCATCGTGAACTCCACGTCGAGGCTGGGCCAGCGCTGCAGCAGCAAAGGCAGGCGCGGCGCCAGGAACAGGGAGCCGAAGGCATCGGTCGTGGCGATGCGTAGCTTGCCTTCCAGCCGCAAGTCTTCGCCGGCCAGGGTACGCGCCAGTTGCGCGGTCTGCTCCTGCATCGCCCGCGCCGCCGCCAGTACGGTTTCACCCAGCCGGGTCAGCTCGGTATCGTCACCGCGCCGGGTGAACAACGGCGCTTGCATGGCTTGCTCCAGCATCTGCAGGCGGCGGCTGACGGTGGCGTGCGTTACCTCCAGCGTTCGCGCCGCGCCAGAAAAACTGCCGGACTCGATGAAGGCGGCGAAGGTGCGCAGCCCTTCCCAATCTGCTTGTGCGACAGGATTGGATATGGCCGTGGAGATGGCGGCCGAAGATGAGGCTGATGATTTTTTCACAGGTGGCTGGCAATTTTTGGGAATTGGTGTGCGTATTTTACTGGCCTAAGATGGTTTCACCATCCATTCGCGCAGAGGAACCATCATGGCAGCACCCCAGACCCTGATCCAGATCGCCGGCGGCGCACCGCGTATTGCCTCGTGGCCGGAGGCCGCCCTGGTCGTCATCGACCATCAGGCCGAATACACCACCGGCAAGGTGCCGCTGGCCGGCATCGGCGCGGCGCTCGCCCAGGTCGCCGAGTTGCTGCGCCAGGCGCGCGCCGCCGGCGCGCCGGTGATCCACGTGGTTCATCATGGCAAGCCGGGCGGGGCGGTGTTCGATCCGCAAGGACCATCCGCCGCCATCATCGATGGCGTGCAGCCGCAGGATGGCGAGACTATCGTCGTCAAGAGCTTGCCCAACTCCTTCGCCGGCACCACGCTGGACGAGGAACTGAAAAAGACCGGGCGCAAGTCGCTGGTCATTGCCGGTTTCGCCACCCACATGTGCGTCAGCGCCACCACGCGTTCAGCGCTGGACCACGGTTACGCATCGACCGTGGTGGCTGCGGCTTGCGCCACTCGCGATTTGCCGGATCCGCTGGGCGGTGCGGTGATTGAGGCGGCAGTGCTGCATCGTGTCGCGCTGGCTGAGCTGGCCGACCGTTATGCCACTGTGGTGCCTGATGCGACAGCGCTGGCTCAAGGAGGGGGATCGGCCATACCTGAGTGACGCATGCCGCGTTCAGTGATCCTGTTCGAACAATCGCGTCGCAATATGGTCGACCAAGACCCGCACCTTTGGCGACAGCTGCCGGTTTGCCGCCCACACGGCCCAGAATTGGCCGCGTTCGGTCGTCTGCGCTTCCAGCACACATTTCAGGCGCCCGGCAGCCAGCGCGTCGCGCACCAGGAAATCCGGCATGAAGCCGATGCCATGGCCCGCCTCCAGCGCATGCAGCACCGCTTCCATGTTGTTGAGCGTCATCGTGCGCGCGAAGCGCAGTTTCATCCAGCGCGGATCGGCTGTGATGGTCCAATCCATCAGCTTGCCGGTCGTGTGCAGGCGATACAGCACGGCATCATGCTCCTGCAGCGCGGCGATCGAACGCGGCGCGCCGCGCGCCTTCAGGTAGGCCGGCGATGCGCACAAAAAGAAACGGAAGCCGCCCAGGCGGCGCGCCATCAGGCGGGAATCGGGTAGTTCGCCGCTGCGGATGGCGACGTCGATGCCTTCGTCGATGACGTCGACGATGCGGTCGCTGAAATCGATTTCCAGTTCGATCTCCGGATAGCGTGCGCGGAATTCTCCCAGATGCGGCACCAGGAAGCGGTAGCCGATGGTCGGCGTGCTGATGCGCAAGCGGCCACGCGGCGCATCCTGGGCGCGGGCCAATGAGGCCTGTGCTTCCTGCAGGTCATCGAGTACGCGGCGGCAGCGCTGGAAGAACATCTCGCCTTCGGCAGTCAACTGCATGCGGCGCGTGCTGCGCTGGAACAGGCGCACACCGGCATTGTGCTCAAGGCGCGCGATACTCTTGCCTACCGCCGAGGGGGAGATGCCGAGCGAACGCGCGGCGGCGACGAAGCTCAGGTGCTCTGCCGCGCGCACGAAGGCGATGATTCCGTTCAGGCTGTCCATGGAAGCTCCGGCAATGAATGTCTGTCAGATTGAGGAATTAATTTCCATTATATTGGGATTGATAGCATCTTTATCGCGCTATTGATCCTGAATAGAATTCTCTCCAAGGACAGGCCTCTCCCATTCCCGGCGCCGTAAGGCGACCGGCCCGCAATACATGTGCACTTCGCGTGCATTCCGCTTTTTCGGAACCTCCATGACCGATAACCATCACGTCATCCCCGCCAGGGATGCGCGGCTGATCCTGGCCGCCGTTTGCCTGGCTTCCATTACCCTGCCGCTGGGTTTTTCCGGCGGCGCCATCGCCACGCCGGCCATCGGCCGCGCCTTCGCCGTACAGGGCGCCGATCCGGCTGCGCTGTCGTGGATCACCAATGCCTTCATGCTCAGTTTCGGCAGCCTGCTGATGGCGGCTGGCGCGTTGGCCGACGTGCTTGGACGCCGGCGCGTGTTCAGCGCTGGCCTGATGCTCTATGTACTGGCCTCGCTGGCGCTGTGCATTGCCCCTTCATTGTTGGTGGTCAATCTGCTGCGCGGAGTGCAGGGCGTTGCTGCTGCCGCCACGCTGGCCGCCGGCAGCGCCGCGCTGGCGCAAGTGTTCGACGGCGCCGCGCGCGTCCGGGCATTCAGCCTGCTGGGCACCAGCTTCGGACTCGGCTTGTCGCTGGGTCCGGTGTTATCCGGCCTGCTGGTGCAGCGCTTCGGTTGGCAGGCGGTGTTTTTGTGCCTGGCCGCTTTCGGATTGCTGGCGCTGCTGTTCGGGCCGCCACGCATGCGCGAGTCGCGCGATCCAGATGCCGTCGGTGTCGACTGGCCCGGCACGCTGAGTTTCTCCGGCGCCCTCGGCGCGTTGACCTTCGGGCTGATTGGCGCACCGGACCGCGGCTGGTCGCATCCGTTGACTTTGTCTTTGCTGATCGCCAGTGTGCTGCTGCTGGCAATCTTCATCATCGTCGAACTGCGCACACGCCGGCCGATGCTGGATCTCACGCTGTTCGCCAATACGCGTTTCGTCGGCGTTCAGCTGCTTCCGGTCGGCACCTGCTATTGCTTCGTGGTGTTGCTGATTGTGTTGCCGCTGCGTTTCATCGGCATCGATGGCATGGACGAATGGCATGCCGGGCTGCTGATGCTGGCGCTGTCCACGCCGATGCTATTGGTACCTTCGCTCGCCGCGCGTCTCTCGCGGCGTGTCTCGCCGGGCCGGCTGTCTGCCGCCGGTTTGCTGGTCGCCGCCGCAGGCCTGTGCTGGCTGGCGCAATGCGGGCCGGGCGTTTCACGCTGGGAATTGCTGGCGGCGTTGCTGGTGATCGGCGCCGGTACCGGATTGCCCTGGGGATTGATGGACGGCCTGTCGGTGAGTGTAGTGCCGAAGGAGCGCGCCGGCATGGCGTCCGGCATCTTCAGTACCTCGCGCGTGGCGGGCGAAGGCGTGGCGCTGGCAGTGGTCTCCGCCATGCTGGTGGCGCTGGTGCAGTGGGCGCTGCCGACCGGAACCGGCACGCTGGCGGCGCAGTACCTGGGGCATGGTGATCTGGCGCAGGCATTGTCGGCGGCGCCGCAGTTGCCGGCTGAAAGCTTGCGGGATGCCTATGCGCATGCCTTTGCCTTGTTGTCCTATTGCCTGGCCGGCATCACTGTGGTTTGCGCGATTCTGACGGTGATGCTCTTGCGCGAAGAGCAGCCGCATGGCCACCCGGTCATTGCCGGAAAAGCCGTGGAGTAGGGCACGCAACCGCGCGTCAGCCCGCTTTTTTTCTTTTTGCCGCCGGTTTGCGCGCCGGCGCTTTCTTTTGCGGTGGCTGTGCAGCTGGGGCGGGAGCGGCAATCGACGCTTTCAGGAACCACGACAGGACCGATTCGGCCGTCTTGCCGTCCACCATGTCCGGTGCGCAGCGATGCGAAAAGCTTACGCCTTCGCACAAGGCCATCAGGCCGATGGCAATCTCGCGCGGCGGGGCGGCCGGCTTGGTGCCGGTCAGCCTGGCAAACATTTCGACAAATTCGGCGATCTGGCGATAGCGCTCTTCCAGGAATCCGTTGAGTTCGACGCGGAATTTTTCGTCGCGCAAGGCGACGATGCGTGCTTCCATCCATAATAAGCTGCACTTGTCTCCCTGGTAGAGCTGGGAGTAATGCGTTGCAACCTCTTCCTGCAAGGCAACCAGATCGTCGACCGGGCCGCCCAGCATGCGGTGGAACTCCTGGTCGATGCTTTCGCCTTCGCGGCGCAGCAGTTCGAAGAACAGTTGAGTCTTGTCGTCGAAGTTGGAATAGAAGGCGCCGCGCGAATAACCGGCTGCGGCACTGATGTCTTCCACGCTGGTCAGCGGGAATCCCTTTTGCATGAAAACGGCGTGCGCAGCGTCCAGCAGCCTTTCCTTGGTCTGCTCCCGGCTTTGCTCGCGGCTGAGTCGTTGGCGTGTCATGGGGGAAATTTTAACATCGATGAATCCAAATACAAGATTGCATTTGAATTCGTATGTGAATTAGAATGCCAGAAATCCGAAGCAGTGCCTTCGGGGATTCGGGGCGCGCGGCGGTCCGGACATCCACCTTCCATGAAAGGAACGTCGTGAAACTTGCCCTCCATTCCCGCCATTTCCCTCTGCGCAGATTGCCTGCGCGCGTTGCCGGCGTGCGGCGCCTGGCGCCTTCCGTGCTGGTGCTGTCGCTTTCATTGACCCTTGGGGCTTGCAGCAAGCCGGCGCCGGTGGCCGAAGCGCCGCGCGAAGTCGTGGTCTTGCAGGCCCAGCAGCGCAATAGTGCGCAAGTGCTGCATTTGCCGGCCGAAGTGCAGGCGCGCTTCGTCACGGCGATGTCCTTCCGGGTGGCCGGCCAGCTGGTGGAGCGCCGTGTGCATCTGGGTGACACGGTGCGCAAGGGGCAGGTAGTCGCGCGTCTGGATCCGGCCGATGCCGAGCACAACGCCGCCAGCGCGCGGGCCGAACTGGCCTCGGCGCGGCAGCATCTGGATGCGGCGGAAAAGCAGCTCAAGCGCGATACCGAACAGGCGCGCGAGAACCTGATCAGCCCGCAACAGCTGGAGCAAAGCCAGGATGCCCATGCGGCAGCGTTGTCCCAATTCAAGGCGGCCCAGGCGCGGGCGGCGGTTGCCGGCAACCAGCGCGACTACACTGCCCTGGTGGCGGAGCACGATGGCGTGATCAGTGCCGAGCAGGCCAATACCGGCGACGTGCTGTCGGCCGGCCAGCCGGTGTTTTCGCTGGCCTGGTCCGGTGCGGTGGACGTGACCACGGATGTGGCGGATAACCAGGTCACGCGTATCCATCCGGGCGCATCGGCTACCGTCACGTTGCCTGCCTTGCCGGGCCGCAGCTTCAGCGGCCGCGTGCGCGAGGTGAGCCCGGCGGCAGATCCGCAAAGCCGTACCTACCGTGTCAAGGTCACGCTGGAACAGCCTGATGCGGCCCTGCGCCTGGGCATGATCGGTGAAGTCGCCATCGCACCGGGCGGAAGCGAGCAGCCGGCGGCGCCGGTCATGGTGCTGCCCGCCACAGCCCTGTTCCACCAGGGCGACAAGCCCGCGGTATGGGTCGTCAGTGGCGACGGCAAGCTGGAATTGCGTCCGGTGACGGTAGCGGCCTACGGCGAGCGCAGCATCTCGCTGACGCAGGGCGTCGGCGCCGATGACAAGGTCGTGGTGCAAGGCGTGCATACGCTGACCTCCGGTGAAAAGGTCAAGCCAATCGCCCCGCTGCATGCCGAGGACTTCGCACTATGAGCGCGCCCGGCCGTTTCAACCTCTCTTCCTGGACCCTGCAGCATCAGGCGCTGGTGACGTTCATCCTGGCGCTGGTGACGCTGCTGGGCATCGGCTCCTACACCAGGCTGTCGCAGTCGGAAGATCCGCCATTCACCTTCAAGGTGATGGTGATCCAGACCGACTGGCCGGGCGCTACCGCGCGCCAGGTGCAGGAGCAGATCACCGACCGCATCGCACGCAAGCTGCAGGAAACGCCGGACGTGGACTTCCTGCGCAGCTACTCGCGCCCGGGACAGTCGCAGCTGTTTTTTACCATCAAGGACACGGCGCCTGCGGCGCAGGTCCCCAAGACCTGGTACCAGGTGCGCAAGAAGGTCGGCGACATCGCCGCTACCTTGCCGCAGGGCGTGCACGGGCCTTACTTCAACGATGAGTTCGGCGACGTCTATACCAACATCTACGCGCTAGAAGGCGACGGCTTCACGCCGGCGCAACTGCGCGACTATGCCGACCAGTTGCGCGGCGAGCTGCTGCGCGTGCCCGGCGTGGGCAAGATCGATTATTTCGGCGACCGCAACCAGCATATCTACATCGACATCGGCAACGCGCAGATGACGCGCCTGGGCATCAGCCCGCAGCAGCTGGCCGACGCCATCGGCGGCCAGAACGCGGTGGTGCCGGGCGGCCTGGTCACCACCAGCGATGACCGCGTGTATGTGCGGCCCACCGGCCAGTTCGAGGATGTGCGCTCGATCGAGAACAAGATCATCAACATCAACAACCGCAGTTTCCGCCTGGGCGACATCGCCACCATCCGGCGCGGCTACGACGAGCCGCAGGAGCAGGAAATGCGCTCCAACGGCAAGCCGGTGCTTGGCATCGGCGTGACCATGCAGCCGGGAGGCGACGTCATCCATCTTGGCAAGGCGCTCGACGCGCGTACCGAGGAACTGCGCAAGCGGCTGCCCGCCGGACTGGCGCTGACGGCGGTTTCCAGCATGCCGCACGCCGTGGAAAAATCGGTGGACGACTTCCTGGAAGCAGTGGCCGAGGCGGTCGCCATTGTGCTGGTGGTCAGCCTGGTATCGCTGGGCATCCGTACCGGCATGGTGGTGGTGATCTCGATTCCCGTCGTGCTGGCGGTGACGGCGCTGTTCATGGACATGTTCGACATCGGCCTGCACAAGGTTTCGCTGGGTACGCTGGTGCTGGCATTGGGTCTGCTGGTGGACGATGCCATCATCGCCGTGGAGATGATGGCGGTGAAGCTGGAACAAGGATGGAACCGCCGCCGCGCGGCTGCCTTCGCCTATACCAGCACTGCCTTTCCGATGCTGACCGGTACGCTGGTGACGGTATCGGGCTTCCTGCCGATCGCGCTGGCCAAGTCGGGGACGGGCGAGTACACCCGTTCGATCTTCGAAGTTTCGGCCATCGCGCTGTTGTTGTCCTGGCTGGCGGCGGTGGTGCTGATCCCATTGCTGGGTTACCACATGCTCAAGGAGAAGCCCGGCGCGCTGACCGACGAGCAAATCGCCGCCAATCCGCATGCCGGCCATGACGAGGAAGACCACGACCATCCGATCTACCAGACCAGGATCTACACCCGCCTGCGCAAGATGGTGGCCTGGTGTGTGGCCTACCGCGGCCGCGTGGTGCTGGCTACAGCGCTATTGTTCTTCGGTTCGCTGGCGGCTTTCGGCCTGGTGCCGCAGCAGTTCTTCCCCAGTTCGGATCGCCCGGAACTGCTGATTGACCTGCACTTGCCGGAGCGGGCTTCTTTCGAGGCGACCAGGCGTGAGGCGGATCGTATGGAGGCCGTGCTCAAGGGCCGCCCGCAGATTGACCATGTGATCAGTTTTGTCGGCACCGGCGCGCCGCGCTTCTACTTGCCGCTGGACCAGCAGCTGTCCAGTGCCAATTACGCGCAATTCGTGGTCACGGCCAAATCGGTAGAGGATCGCGAAGCCCTGGCCAAGGCGCTGGAAGAGCCGCTGCGCACCCAGTTCAGCGGCCTGCGTACGCGCTTGACGCGGCTGGAGAACGGCCCGCCGGTCGGCTTCCCGGTGCAGTTCCGCGTCAGCGGCGAGCAGATCCCCAAGGTGCGCGCCATCGCCGAGCAGGTAGCGGCGGAAATCCGCAAGGAGAGCCGCGCCACCAACGTGCAGTTCGACTGGGATGAGCCGGCCCAGCGCTCGGTGTCGTTCGAAGTGGACCAGAAGCGCGCCGGCGAACTGGGGCTGACATCGCAGCAGATTTCCAACTTCCTGGCCATGCAGCTGTCGGGTTATACCGTGACCCAGTACCGTGAGCGTGACAAGCTGATCAGTGTCGACCTGCGCGCGCCGCGCAGCGAACGCGTCGATCCCTCGCGCCTGGCCACGTTGTCCATGCC
Organism: Herbaspirillum chlorophenolicum; assembly: GCF_001189955.1. GTDB lineage: Bacteria > Pseudomonadota > Gammaproteobacteria > Burkholderiales > Burkholderiaceae_D > Herbaspirillum > Herbaspirillum chlorophenolicum. Next base: position 106,360 of record NZ_LFLT01000014.1, read on the forward strand.
GACTGCCAACGGCCCGGTGCCGCTGGCCACGCTGGGCCACTTCCGCAATACGCTGGAATACGGCGTGATCTGGGAGCGCGACCGTCAACCCACGATCACCGTGCTGGCCGACGTGCGCGCCGGCGTGCAGGGTATCGACGTCACCAACGCGGTCAACGAGAAGCTCAATGCGCTGCGCGCCGGACTGCCGGTGGGTTACCGCATCGACGTCGGCGGCCCGGTCGAGGAAAATGCCAAGGCGCAGTCCTCTATTTCAGCGCAGATGCCGTTGATGGTGATCGCCGTGCTGCTGTTGCTGATGGTGCAGCTGCAAAGCTTCGGCCGCACCATGATGGTGGTGATGACAGCACCGCTGGGCCTGATCGGTGTGGTGGGTGCGCTGCTGCTGTTCCACCAGCCGTTCGGTTTCGTCGCCATGCTGGGTACCATCGCCATGCTGGGCATCATCATGCGCAATTCGGTGATCCTGGTGGACCAGATCGAGCAGGATATCGCCGCCGGACGCGGACGTTTCGACGCCATCGTCGGCGCCACCGTGCGCCGCTTCCGCCCCATCACGCTGACCGCGGCGGCAGCGGTGCTGGCGCTGATCCCGCTGTTGCGCAGCAACTTCTTCGGCCCGATGGCCACGGCCCTGATGGGCGGCATCACCATCGCAACCGTCCTGACCCTGTTCTACCTGCCAGCCCTGTATGCGCTGTGCTACCGGGTCAAGACCAATGAAACCCACCACGGCGACGCGGCAACGCAAGGGAGCCACTGATGCGCACTCATGAATCGTTCAAGCTACAGCGACTGGCAATGCTGGTGATGCTGGCCCTGTCGGGGTGTGCCCTGGGGCCGACCGGCGATGCGCCCGCCGTGCCGCAGCCCAGCCACTATGCGGTGGAACCGACGCCGGACACCATCGGCCCCGACGGCGCCCGCCAGCAATTCGTGCTGGGCCAGCGTGCCGTGCCGCAGTGGTGGCAAGCCTATGCGTCGCCCGAATTGTCGGCCTGGGTGGATGAGGCCTTGAAGCACAACCATTCGCTGGCGCAGGCCGAGCGCAGCCTGGCAGGCGCCAAGGAACAACTGCGCGGGCAGATCAACGAATCGCTGTGGCCCACCATCGATGCGGTCGGGCAAACCTCGCGCCAGCGCGCATTGGGCCTGCCGACCATGGGGCCGCCGACCAACCTGTACAACGTCTTTTCGGGCGAGATCAGCGCCAGCTACACCTTCGATCTGTTTGGCGTAGAGCGTTACGCCAACTCGGCGCTGGCGGCCCAGGTCGATGCCCAGTCCTATCAGTTCGACGCGGCGCGTCGCACGCTGGCCGCCAACGTGGTGATCACCGCCGTCAACGCGGCCTCGCTGCGGGCGCAGGTCATGCATACCGAACGCCTGGTGGCGCTGGCAGACACGGATGCGGAAGAGTTGCAGCGGCGCGCTGCGATCGGCGCGGTGCCGGCCGATGATGTGTTGGCGGCCCAAGCCAACGCGCAGTCGCTGCGCGCCAGCCTGCCGGGATTGAAGTCGCAATGGCAGGCCATGCGGCATGCGCTGGCCGTGTTGATGGGGCGTACGCCGGACGCCGCGCCAGATGATCTCGACATCGCCGCTTTGCGCCTGCCCGAGCATGTGCCGCTGTCGGTGCCGTCGGACCTGCTGCGCCAGCGTCCCGACATCCTGGCCGCCGATGCCGCATTGAAAGTCGCCGCAGCGCAGGAAGCGCTGGCCACGGCCGAGATGTTCCCCAGCCTGTCGATCAATGCATCGTTCGGGCAATCCGGCTTCAGTTGGCCCAAGGCGACCGGCGCTGCAGGTGCGGTGTGGGGCATCGGGGCATCCATCACGCAACCGATCTTCCACGGCGGTGCCCTGCGCGCACGCCGGCGCGCAGCACAGGAAGCGTACCTGGCATCGGAAGACAATTACCAGCAGACGGTGTTGAACGCTTTCCAGAACGTGGCCGACAGCCTGGTGGCGTTGACCCATGACGCCGACGCGCTGCAGGCGGCATCCGCCGCGCGCGGCCACAGCGAGCAGACCTGGCGCAATGCGCAAAGGAGAACGGCGCTGGGAGCAGTCCCGCCAAGTGCGGCACGTGCTGGCGAGCGCCAATACCTCAACGCGCGCCTTGGCGAGATCCGCGCCACGGCGACGCGGCTGGCCGATACGGCGACCTTGTTTCAGGCAATGGGCGTCAGTATTGATGCACCGGAGGGAGCCGTTCAGGAAAAGCGCTAGCCAGTCAATACGATGGCAGTCTTGAGCGAACGTGGGGGAAGGGACTCGCTGGAAAGGGGAACGCGGGAAAATCGAAAAACATGGCAATGCCGCCCTGATATCTATTGGGCGGCATCGTCCTTGATTTTTATTTTCTGAGCATTTTGTTCGCGTTCCAATTGCAAAATAAATTTTTGAATGGAAGCTAGAACAGCGCGCGGGGTCTCGACGAATTCACAGCCAAAATGGTGCGCATAACTTTCGTTAGGCTGTTCTTCTTTTTTGAACGAGCGAATCTTCAGCCTGACAGGGACAGTAGTGGCCACGCCCAATTCCAGGTGGCAATCGTCATAAACGGTATTCACCTGCAATGGAACCGATGCGCTTTTGTCGGTAATGCCAATGCCCCCCGCGCTGATATTGCTGATCGCAACCCAGACCAGATTGAATTGTCCGTCGGGCGAGGTGAAGCGGATTTTGCAGCGCAGGGATGAGGTTGATGGAACGGCAATGCGGAAAAATTCGCGCCGCTGTATGCGTACCAATTGATCCGGTATAGCCACCTTCAATGCCAAAAACTGCTCATGGGCTTCAGTGTGACGAACCTGCTTGGCGGAAAATTTGATCAAGGCGTTACGCGGGTTGGCGGCAAAAACCACATCGCTGCTTTCCACGATCGCTTTATTCAGGCTGGGAGTCGGAGCCGCCTTGACGAACATGACGTCCTCTTCCATGCGCAAGATGGAAGTCGCAATCGCCTCTTCCATATCCTTGAGACGGATGGAGAGTTCGAGATTCTCTTTCATCATCGTGCTCAATAGCGCAATGATTTCCCTCTTGGACGACACTTGGTATCCTGCGTCTTCTGATTCGAGCGCATTATTATTCATTTGCAAGACCCCTCATGTCTCTATTCAGGAAAGAATCAAGTGATGCCGTTGCCATGCGCCACGGCAAAGAGGCGCATAAAACGAGGCCATAGAATATCACTTGGATTTCCATGCGGCAATCGCAAATCTGGCCTGCAGGCCAGTTGGGATGGGGATTCTTGCCATTTCGGCAGCGTATCCGAAGGCACTGTTTGGGGGGCAGGAAGGAACGAACCGTCAAGAAGCAAACCAGTTTATTCGATCAAAGTCTGCTTCTGGCCGATTGAGGACCTGTAATGGTTACGCCTTCAAGTACTTTTGCGGTGTTGTCCCCATTACCTTGCGAAACATGGTGATGAAAGCAGCGGCGGATGAGTAACCTAGCGTCGCGGCGACTTGTTTCACAGGTTCCTGCTGCGCCAGCCGGTAGATCGCTTCCGCGATCCGCATGTGTTGGCGCCATTGGCCAAATGTCATCCCGGTTTCATCGCGGAACAGCCGCGCCAGGGTGCGTGCGCTGACACCGATGCGGTCGCTCCAGCCATCCAGCGAACTGTCATCGTGCGGAGCACCCATCAACTGCTCGCACAATTGACGCAGGCGCCGATCCTGCGGTAGCGGCAAGACGCTTTTCCTGACCTGGGTGGCTTGCTCCAGGCAACGCAGCAGCAACGGAACGATCAGCGCGGAGCGGCCATCGGGCGCGTATTCCAGCGGCTCGTCAAGCATGCCCAGCAGCAGTTCGTGCAGTAGACCGTTGACCTCAATCAGGCTGCACTGGCTGTGCACCCATGGCACCACTTCGGGTTCGAAATAGCCACTACGCAAGGCCACCTTACCCACTGCATGAAGTTCGTGGTCGACGCCCGGCGCCACCCACATCGCATGGGTCGGGGGCAGCAGCCAGCTACCTTCCGTCGTCAGTACCCGTAATACGCCGTTGGTCGCATACAGCAATTGCGCTTGTTCATGCGCGTGCCATATTTCACGGTAGCCGTCGCCGTAGTCGTAGGCGCGAACCACCACCGGTCTCGGCAGGCGGCGGTAGCCTGCGCCGTACTTGTTGCGCCAGATATGGTCCATATTGTCTGTCTGGTAAAGAAATTGGAAAAATAGCTAATAAACTGCCAGATTATGTCTGTTTTGCGATATTTTTTGGCAATACAAAATAAAACCTGACGTTCTACAATGGCCTGCGTCGAGCACGGGCTTATCTAGCCATCTGCCAACATCCCTCTCTGACAAAGCGCCGCTTACTCCTCGTTCCGCGGCCGACAATAAAAATTCTTTGGGATCCATCATCCATGTACGTCATTTCCTCGTGCGAGGCCTTGCCGGCTATTCGCCTGAAGTTTCCCTCCGTCCGCACGGCTGTCGCTTTGCTTTGCCTGGGATTACCGCCGTTGGCTGGCGCCCAGACGGCCGTCGGCGACACACTGCCGCAGATCACCGTGTCGGATACCCAAGCCCAGGAGACGCCCAATGGGCCGGCGAACGGCTATGTGGCACGTCGCAGTCTGAGTGCGAGCAAGACGGACACGTCCTTGTTGGAAACACCGCAGTCGGTTTCAGTAGTGACGCGCCAGCAAATGGATGATCAGGCTGCGCAAACGCTGGATGCGGCCCTGCGCTATACGCCGGCGGTCTATTCGCAAGACAACGACATTCGTTTCGACCAATTGTCGGTGCGGGGATTTTCTGCGGACTCCTATCTGGATGGGCTCAAGCTGGTGGTCACCAACTGGTTCGTGACACCGCGCATCGATCCGTATTTCCTGGAGCGTGCCGAAGTGCTGCGCGGTCCGACGTCGGTACTGTACGGCCAGGGTTCGCCCGGCGGCATCGTCAACATGGTCAGCAGGATGCCGACGGAAGAGACCTTCCATCGTATCGATATGCAAGCAGGCAACCATGACCGCTATCAACTGGGGTTCGACGTCGGCGGTCCGCTCAACGGCGACGGTACGGTGCTCTACCGGGTAACCGGACTGGGGCGGGCCGCCGGTTCGCAGACCGACTATGTCAAGGAACAGCGCATGGCCATCGCCCCGTCCCTGACCATCAAGGCCAGTGGCGATACCAAGATCACTTTCCTCTCGAGCCTGCAATACGACCCCAAGGGTGGGCTGTTCAATCCGGTACCGCCTTCGGGGAGCGTTCTGGCCAATGGCAACGGCCGCATCCCGCCCTCGCGCTACCTGGGCGACCAGACGCGCGACGGCATGACGCGCACTCAGGCTTCGCTGGGCTACATCCTGGACCATCGCTTGAACGACACCTGGTCATTCCGCCAGAACGCGCGCTACCTGCACGACGACATCGATTACTACCAAAGTTCGGTGAGCTCGCCGTTGGGCGCCGACGGCCGTACCGCGGGCATCTGGGCCAATATCAACAATGAACACCTGACCAACTTTGCGATCGACAACCAGTTGACAGGAAAATTCAAGACCGGTGGCCTACAGCAGACTTTGCTGGCGGGTGTCGATTACCAGCGCACGCTGGCCGGCATCAATCGCGGCGGCGCCATGGTGGGATCGATCGACATCTTTAATCCTGACTACAGCGCGTTGCCTTCGGTGTCCATCAGCACGCTGGAAAACTATTCGCTTACCCAGGGTGGTCTCTATTTGCAAGATCAGGCGCGCTTGGGCCGCTGGCTGCTCACGCTGGGCGGACGCCAGGATTGGACCACCAGTGACGACGTGCAGCGGTCCGCAGCGACAGGCGCAGTCGCCGCTCGCGCGCGCCAGAGCGACAGCGCCTTTACTTGGCGCGCGGGCCTGAACTATGTATTTGACGGCGGCGTGTCGCCTTACATGAGCTATGCCACTTCATTTGCACCCAGCATCGGCACCAACAGCACCGGCGGGCTGCTCAAGCCGACTACCGGCAAGCAGGTTGAAGTAGGGGTGAAGTACCAGCCTGCCCAGACCGACGCATTGTTCACCGCAGCCCTGTTCAACCTGGTGCAGCAAAACGTCCAGACCGCCGATCCGAACAATGCCATGTTGACGGTGCAGACCGGCGAAATACGCTCGCGCGGCCTCGAACTGGAAGCGCGTGCCAATCTGACGCGCCAGTTGAAGTTCATCGCTTCTTATACTTACCAGCAACTTGAGGTGACCAAGTCCAATGACGGTAATGAAGGCAAAAAGCCTGTCGAGGTTCCAGAACAGATGGCGTCTGTCTGGCTCGACTACACCATGGGCCGCTTTGGTGCCGCTGCCGGCGTCCGTTACGTCGGCGCCAGCGCCGGCAACGCGGAAAACACATTGGAAGTGCCATCCCATACGCTGGTGGACGCTGCCTTGCGCTATGACTATGACCAACACTGGCGTCTTGCGCTGAATGCCGCCAATCTGTTCAACAAGGAATATGTGGCCTATTGCAGCAATAACCTGTTCTGCTATTGGGGGCAGACGCGTTCCGTACTGGCGACGGTGACTTATCGCTGGTAAGACCGGAACCGCAACATGAGAACCTGGCAAGCGATCCACAGCTGGAGCAGCCTGCTGTGCACGCTGTTCCTGCTGATGCTATGCCTCACCGGGCTGCCTTTGATCTTCGCCGATGAGATCGAGGTAGCGACTGGCACGCAGGCAGCTTTGCCGGCCATATCAGCGCAGGCTGCGCCAGTTAGCGTAGACGCTATCGTGGCCACGGCGCACGCGCGATATCCCGGTGAATTCCTGCGCTTTATGACCTGGGATCGCGATGAACCGCGCCGGCTTACGCTGAATATGGCTACTACGCCGGATGCTCCGGCTGCAGCCGGCCATACGTTGGAGTTTGACGACGCCAGCGGCATCCTGCTTGACGAGCAGCCACGCAAGACCGGCTTCCTGCAATTTGCCTTGAGGCTGCATCAGACCTTGTTTATGGGGCTGGCAGGTGAGTTGCTGTTGGGGGTGATGGGCCTATTGTTCGTGCTGGCGATTGTGTCGGGCGTGGTGTTATACGGACCGTTCATGCGCAAGCTCTCCTTTGGCGCCATTCGCCGCCAGCGCGCCCTGCGCATTCGCATGCTCGACTTGCACAACTTGCTGGGGATTTGCATCACCGCATGGTTGCTGGTCGTGGGGGCGACTGGCGTAGTCAATACACTGTCCACGCCCTTGTTCGCTTTATGGAGTGCGCATGAACTACCGCATTTGATGCAATCCGGGCAGAATACGGCGCCTTTGCGGCACATGGCATCGGTCGATGAGGTGATCGGCAATACCAAGGCCGCATTGCCTGGGAGACGTGTCAGTGGCGTAGTGTTTCCCAATGCGCATTTCGGCAGCGCACACCATTACTTGTTGTGGACGCTGGGCAATACGCCGATTACCTCGCGCATGTTCCAGCCGGTTCTGCTCGACGGTGAAAGCGGACGCGTGTTGTATGCCTCTGTACTACCGTGGTATCTGCGCGTGCTGGAGATTTCGCGGCCATTTCATTTCGGCGACTATGGCGGTTTTCCACTGAAGATACTGTGGGCGGTTCTGGACTTGATGACGATTGTCATTCTGATCGGTGGACTTTATCTGTGGGTGCGGCGTGTTGTTCGCTCGGCCGCGACTGGTGTTGGAGGGCATGCGCCACCACCAAATACCTGAAGCAAGGCCGTCCGGGCAGCGTCTGGACTTGGCCGGCAACCGCTTCTTCTAATGTACCTGTGTGATATTTTCACACTGGATCGACTCATTTTGCGCAACTGCGTAATTGCGAAAATCTCACCATGAACACACGTCCCGGCTCATTCCTATTCATCTGGACCATGCCATTGTTGCTTGGCGCACTAACGGTGTTTGGCCTGTTGGCAGCCCTGCTGGGCAATGGCACGTGGCATGTGCTGGCGTGGGTCAGTTTGGCAGTGCCTGTGATGACGGTTTTTTATTATGGATTGGGCCGGCGTAGTCAAATCCGCGATTGACACTTTGAATAATCGCCCGCTTACGGGAAGTGCGGACAAGCCCAAGAAAAACTCACTGAATACACTCAAAAGATCCGGTGTTCCCATCACTGGCAACGGATATCCGAACTGAAAATACTGAACCCGCTTTATTCATGTCCCGAAACCAGAAGCCTGCCTCTGGCCGAATGCGGCCGTCTAACATGGACGTCGCATAGTTGTTGGACTAGTCAAACATGACCCAGCAAACATAAGGTTGTGTAACGGAGTTGACCTTTGCGTTCGCTTGGCAATAACAACCGCCTGCGTTTTTTCCATCGAACTCTTCACGCACGCTCCGGGTGGCTCCTTCGCAGGCCGCCGCCCTGGTGTCTCCCCATCCGAATGTATTGTTTCTGTTCCGCGAGCACGCCGGGGTGATGTCAGACTTATCGCCAATGGCACCTGCGGGAAGACAGGCAGATGCCGCAACCGGTTTTGCCGATGTCGGGGTAGTGGTCTTGGTGGCCGCTGCGCGCAAGTCGTTATTCGGGGCTGTACGGCTTTGATTATTCTTCGTTGAATTGGGAACTGCGGGAATTACTGGCAACGACTGGCCAGATGTTGCCCGGTAATTTTGTGAAGCTAAGTTGGCTACTTGTACCAGCGAGCTTAATGTCTCGATGGTGAACCAGCTATCTTGCTTCGCTTTATTTTTTTCTATGCGAATATTCTCAAGCTCATCGGCAACGTTTTTATTTCGCAATCGAACCAGGCGAGTGATTTCTGTGCCGGCATCATCCATGGAATGGATTGTTTTCTCCTTGTTGGTTCCGCCGCGCTGAATCAATTTTTTCAACATATCCATGTTGGCCGGGATGCGGTCCCGAAAATACTTGTCCGGGTCATAAGGGGACTTTTCTGCCAACGTCAGATAGATGGTTGTCAAAACCTCATCTACCGGGAGCCTCGCATTCGCCAACTGGCTGCAAGGTTTATTCACGTCTGCACCATGGGCCAAGAGATAGTCTACTGCCACCGCCGCAGATGGCTGAGGAGCCAATACGCATAACGGCGTGCGTGTATTCGGTTGATTGGTCTCGGTCAGATAATCACCGTTTGGATCAATACGGCCAGCCAGGACTTCATGAATCAGCGCGTCGGGTTTTCCCACCCAGGCCAGTCCCGTTGGCGTTATCGATCCGCATGCTGTCAAACTAATGGAAAAAATTGCTATCGACAGTACCTTCTGGCAGCGCGCATACCAAAGCCCCCGTTGTCCATCCATAGCCCCTCCTTTTTTATCTTTTTAGAGCCTGTGCTTGGGCGCACAGACAGCTTGGATTGTATATTTGATTGTCAACGCGTCGTTGATATTTGTAGCTGATGGGAGACGCAACAGAGAAAAATCAATGGTTGCTTCTGGCCGGAAGCCGACATACTTCGCATTCCGATTCTTGCCAGGTCGTTGGCATTTTCATGTT
>NZ_LFLT01000140.1 GCF_001189955.1 Herbaspirillum chlorophenolicum
CCATCACCATCGACGGCTTCAACCTCACCGCACAGCAAGTCATCAGCGTGGCGCGCGCGCCCTACCTGAAGGTAGCGCTGGCGGACTCGTCGCGCGCGGCCCTGAAAGAAAGCCGCGACTACATCGAAAGCACCTGGATGCACGACGAGGCGCCGATGATGTACAGCTTCAACACCGGCGTCGGTTTGTTGAAGGACACCCGCATCAAGGTCGAGCACATCGAGCTGTTCCAGACCCAGCTGATCCGCGCCCACAGCGCCGGCATCGGCGAACCCTTCTCCGAGGAAGTCAGCCGCGCCACCATGCTGCTGCGCGCCAACGCCTTCGCCTCCAACTACTCGGCCCCGCGGGTGGAAGTGGTGGAGCGCCTCTTGGCCTTCATCAACGCCGGCATCCACCCGATCATGCCGCAAAAGGGCTCGGTGGGCGCCTCCGGCGACCTGGCGCCGCTGGCCTACCTGGCCGCCGCCATTGCCGGCTTCGACGAGGCCGAAGTGATGTACAAGGGCCAGCGCATGAGCGCGCCTGAAGCCATCACCAAGGCCGACATCGGCCCGGTGACATTCGACCTCAAGGCCAAGGACGCCTCGGCCCTGATCAATGGCTGCACTGCCTCGCTGGCCGTGGCCATCCTGGCCGCGCACGACGCCCGCCACCTGCTGACCGACGCCTGCCTGTCGCTGGGCCTGACGCTGGAGGCGATGCGCGCCGAGATGGCCGCCTTCGACCCGCGCATCCAGCAGGCGCGCCCACATGCCGGCCAGATCAAGACCGCCCAGGTGGTGCGTACGCTATTGAAGGGCTCGACCCGCACCACCCACGAAGCCCGTGCGGTACAACTGCCGGACGAACTGCGCCGCACCGACATCCCCTACACCGCCCGCATCCAGGACGTCTACTCGCTGCGCTGCGCGCCGCAAGTCTACGGCCCGGTGTTCGACGCGCTGGACTATATCGACACCATCATCGAGAAGGAAACCAACTCCGCCACCGACAACCCGCTGATCTTCAGCAAGGAAGAGGGCGAAGGTTTCGAGATCATCTCCGGCGGCAACTTCCACGGCCAGTACCTGGCGCAGGCGATGGACTTGCTGGCGATGGCCATTACCGACCTGGGCAGCATCTGCGAACGCCGGGTGGCGCGCCTGATCGACCCGACGCTGTCGTGGGGCCTGCCGCGCAACCTGATGAGCGGTGTGCGGGGCGTGAACACCGGCTATCCGGTGGTGCAGTGTTCGCTCAGTTCGCTGGTGATGGAAAACCGCACCTTGTCGATGCCGGGCAGCGTGGACAGCATCCCGTCCAAGGGCAACAGCGAAGACCACATCTCCAACTCGACCTGGTGTGCGCGCAAGGCGATGACGGTGGTGCAGAACACGCAATACATCGTCGGGGTGGAAATGCTGCTGGCGGCGCAGGCGCTGACGATGACCGAGGACTTGCTGAAGGGCTTCGCGCTGGGGCAGGGGACGCAGGCGGCATA
>NZ_LFLT01000141.1 GCF_001189955.1 Herbaspirillum chlorophenolicum
GTCCATGATCTCTAGGCGAACACGTTCCTCCTTTAAATCATAGGCAATAGCAACATTCATTTTATCGCCGGCCCAATTCAACTCAACCCGCGGCACCGTCGACGCTCTGCTTTTCATGCGCTAGACTCCTTTAAGAGGAGACACCTTCGCAATCTGGCTCTTGAGATTACGCACTTGTTGAGAAAGGCCCTGGTTCTCAGATTTTAGGTCGTGGACGATCCCCTTCAGCTCTGTAATCTGGCCAGTCAAACTAGCAACGTCACCGTTGTACTTTTTCCGATCATCGGCTTGCTGTCTTCGAAGGTTCACCAATTCATTTTCCAAGATGGATCGCAGCTTCTTTTCAAGAGCATTGGTATCAAGGAGCTTTTTAACTTTTATTGGCTTTGACTGGTTCTTCTGCAAGATCTCCCGAGCAATCAAAGCATCAAGAATCTTCTCAACTTCGCTCTTCAGATCCGGGTAGCTTCGTAGAGTGTCATTGGCGTTACGTGCGATCTCCGGTAACTCACTTCGAACGACCTCTGAATTTTCACTACCGTCCCAAAAATTGAACTGTCGAATACTTCTCGGAAAAAAATCTAACGCTCCGCTGACGGCCTTTGTATTCGACTCGTCAACTGCCTCGAATGGAATTCCATTTTTGGCCCAAGCGTCAAGTACGTTCTTCTTACGTACAATGTTTTGCTTCGCGTTGTTTTTGTTTGTCTCGGCGACAGGCGGCTTTCGGACCTTCTTTTCGCTCATGCTGGAACCTCACAATTGGCAAACCGCCCCCGATGAAATTGAATCGTCGCCTCCAAGTCCACGATAGAGATATTCAGCTTCTTGCGCTCCAAGCCTACTAGATGAGGATCAGCCAGCGAAGAATTCAATTCCGTGAGATCTTCTTCAAGATTATTCAGATACGCTTCGCTGTGGAAATGGTATGCGCATTTCGAACACTTTGATGCGGAAGCCAGTTCCTTTTGAGGTTTTCCTTCCTTAGATCGGCAACGCGCACCGGGCACGCGAGATTGATTTCCGACCATGCAGATCCCCTCTCTCTTGGGAGTTGGAGCATGACCTCGCTGCTTCACCACGTGAGCTAGTCGCTCGGCCTTCCCTTGCAAGGTCAGTTGAGAAAAATCGGCTCTTGAAGAGATCATTCTGTAGAAGCGTTTGATAAAGTTTGGATAGCCACCGGAAGTTGGTGTGCCATTGATGATTTCGAGCATTTTCTGAATCATCATTTCATCACTTACCAATGCAACCTCTTTGTCGAGTCCACGCACGTGGGTCGCAAAGCGTTTTGCTCGGCCGTTTCCATTCACATCAAGTTTGTTCCGGATCTGCTCGCTTTCAGTTCTAATGAGCGGATCATGCAAGTAGATTTGCGTTGTGTTTAGATTATCTTGCCGCAGCTGGAAATTCACGGCTTGCATGCTTGGGATCTCGTGTTGATACATAAGCACAAGCG
>NZ_LFLT01000142.1 GCF_001189955.1 Herbaspirillum chlorophenolicum
TTTGTTCCCAGGTAACACCGGACTCCGAATACTCATCTAAAAATACAGTTTGCAAAAGGACCAGCTGGGGATGTTTTTTCCAAGAGATACTGGAAAGATACTGACGGATTTCTTCTTGCAAAGTCCAGAGGAAGTTTCCGACCTTCTCTGAGACTCGCCTCTGGACATCGGTGAATCTACTGACATTCACCAGCATCGAGCGGTGACGTAATTCCTCTTGGCGAATATCTCGAATGGCACAACTAATCAAAAAGACTCGAACGGCTTCTTTCAGAGATTCCGGAATGTCATCGAGCACCAGATCCTTCTTGTGTGCGTGCGGGATAATTTCTTCGGCATCATCAATATCGTGAAGTTGTCCGTGATGTTTTCCATCGTCCAGGAATATGCTGCTTGCACCAATATAGTTGGATGGCGTATTCAGGCTGTAAATGAAATTAGACGGGAATAGATCATCTTCGCGGTCAGGATTAATGAAGATATTTGCAAACGGTGTCGCCGTATAGGCAACGTAAGAGGAATGAGAGAATTTTTTTAGTAGATCGCGAATGCCTGCATTGATTTTTGCCGGATCTTCGTTGTCCTTTTTCACGTTGACGGAAGCATTGTCCGCTTCATCATCGATCACTAGTAACGGGACATGATGCTGAGACAGGCCCGATATCTTCATTTGAGAAGTCAGCCAGTCGTTCAGGTTCTTGAGTGGGGAAATGTTCTTCTTAATGACAAATAGAATCGGCTCATTAATGTTTTTAAGCGGAATCCCACCCAGAACTTGTGCATTTGCAGTTAGGAAGTCTGAATCGACTGATGTCAAGACGTTTGCCGATTTGCTGCGAAATGCTCCCGCGCCGATTGCTTGTCTATTTGTGTTTTTTCCGAGAACGTCTCTACTATCGCGCCCAACAAAACCGAAGTCTAGGCGTTCTTGGCTTTGCTTGCGCAAGTCCTCGATCATGCCTGTAAGTAGCACAATGACTTTGTAGCCAGCGTCAGCAGCTTTTGCGATAACACCGCTATAACTGGCGGTCTTGCCGGATTGCACGTCGCCCATGACAAGCCCGCGAATGCTCCATCCTTCCTCGAGACGCGGGTTTCCGCATTCGGTAATGATGTTGTCGGTATCTTCGTCCAAGACGCGTACGACAGTGGGACTCCAGCCTTGAGATACCAGAAGTTGCTTGTAGCTGTCCCAGTATTGCCAGTCGATTTTTCCTTTTTCATCAAAGAGCCAAGGCTCATGGGCATCTTCGCGAACGACCCCGCCAACTGAAACTTGAATGCCGATAGTGGATTCCAGTTTGCTACGGACGCGTTTGAGCTCTGTTTCTCCGATTTCGGGATCCAGCTTGGGCAGCATAGCCAGCACTTCTTCCAGAAGAGTCTCGGTCAACGGTCTTCCGTTGATGATATTCATTGCGATACCAACATAATCCATTGCGTACTTG
>NZ_LFLT01000143.1 GCF_001189955.1 Herbaspirillum chlorophenolicum
GCCTTATCTCGGCTGGACCTCTTGGTGGGTGCCGGAAATCCTGCGGCTCCAGCATTACGAATACTACGACCGGCTGCGCCAGATGGGATTTAACCCGCCGCGCCGCCGGTTAGCCGTTGCTACAGCCGATGTATTGGCATTCCCCAAGCCTGTCGCCGTCATATCATCCGAATCTGGCGCATCGCCCTTGCTGAGGCCATGAATAACGAACTGGTCCAAAAGTCAGGCTTGAATGAACTTTGCGCCGAAGTCACTACTAGCTTCGCGGAGATGCACGGCCAATTCGAACTACTGAAATGAATGCTTGGCTTCATGCAGGCCGGTACTGTGGAAATTCTGTCCAAGATATTCCACTAACAAGCGCCCTGCGTCCCAAATAAAAAGCCCCGGATTTCCAGGGCTTTTTCTAACATCATTCTAGAGGCACGATCTCAATGATCGTCGTCTGACGAAGAAGTATCACTGTCTGAAGAACTGCCTTCGTCTGACGACGCATCATTGTCGTCTGCATGGGCAAGGCCTGCTTGAACCCATTGATTCGCGGTTTGCAGGCTGATTGCCGGGCCATTCTGATTACGGAACCTTACCCTGTAACTGCCGCCGACGTTATCGGTTGGTATGACTTGCACGTGTGTTCCATTCGGCGGCCCCCACTGCTGGATCAATTGCAGCAAACGAAAAGCGCCGCCGTTGAACAGCACTGGATCCGATAATCTTGTCGCCAATTGCACCACCGGCGCGCGCTGTGCAACTGAGATCAATGCCTGATGCGCGGCGGCTAGTGGGCGATTGTCAACGAACGGTGTTCTTAGTTCTTGCCGCTGATGGACGGGTAATTTGCCAGAATCGTGCTGATTTTGTGATTCTCTTTGTGCATACATCATTCGATCCTTTCAAAAAGACATATTACAAAGCGTCTTTGACGTCTCATGGCCATCTTTATCGCGGTTATGGGCGACGGTACGTACCATTTTATCCCAGCGGATAAGCAACCTTCACATGTTCGGAAAAATGGAACTGCGGCTCTCCGCCCGGACACCTATGAAGCATTGGTGTATGCGGTATCCCGCGAACTTGAAGGTGAAAATCGTTTTGGACGGGGGTTCGATTCCCCCCACCTCCACCAAATGGAGGAAAGGCCAGTCAGTTCCTTTCCCCCATCTGATGGGGGTGACCTGGTTTCGACAAGGCGGCAAGTATCCGGAGACACACCACGTCAGGCGACCGACGTAAATAGCGCAAATCCATAATTGCAAATGATCCGCAATTCGTTGCTTACGGCACCTAAGAGCCGGTAAGCCGAGTATCCGGCCCCTTCGCAAGAAGGCTTGGGAACAGAAAGGCCGGACCTACTCTATCGTTAGCAGCGAGAGAAAACGTCGAGCGAAAGTGAGTGCTTCGGAAGTTCTCATAGTCGGCAACCGTAGAGGGTGCAACCTGTAGAC
>NZ_LFLT01000144.1 GCF_001189955.1 Herbaspirillum chlorophenolicum
GGCTACGATCGTGATGAGCCAGAATCCCAGTGTCACCTCCGGCACTTTTGCCAATACATTTTCAGAATATGTTTTCATCTATCTTCTTTCGAAATTGAAGCAGTTCGACGAGCCGAAGTTTGATTGCGCACAGCCGCTCAGGCTGATCTCTGCCGGCTTGTGCCGACCTGGGCGGCGACTACCAACATGATGATCACTGCGAGGAACAAGGCGCTGGTCCACATTGTTCCCATTCCCAAGCCGCCGTCTGCTTTGTTTTGTGTCAGCAGATCGCCAAGCGCTGCGCCGAACGGTCTTGTCAAGATGTAGCCAATCCAGAAGCTGGAGACCGCATTGCTACCCCGACGCCAGGCCAGGTAAGTGATTGCGATCAGCGTGCCGAAGGCCACCACACCCCAGGCAAAACCCAGGCCCAATGCTTCCGTTGCTAGGTCACCGGCAGCCGTTCCAAGAGCGAAGGTGCATAGGATGGCGGCCCAATAGAAAAGCTCTCTGCGGCGCGACACGATATGGTGAATGGAAAGGCTGTGCTCGACGCGATACCATATGAAGAAGATCAAGGCGAGCAACACCGAAAAGATACCGGTGCTGACATACAAGCTAATACCCAGGCTATCGGTCATGAGATCGGTAACCTGGGTGCCCACGATGCTGATCAGTATCACGCTCATCCAATAGAGCCAAGGGATATGACGGCGAGTTTTCAACTGGGCAGAGAGAACGGTTGCAAGGATGGTTGCCATAATCGCACTTGTGATTGCCTGTCCCCATCCAACATTGAAGGCCAGAAAATCTGCCCCGGTCTCGCCTACCGTAGTGGACATGATCTTGATGATCCAGAACGACAAGACGATTTCGGGAACCTTGTTCATACAGTACTCGTGGAGCTTGACGTGTTGACTGTCCATCTTGCGCTCCTCATTAAAATCGAATGATGAGAAGTTTGAGTGTTTGGACTTAGCTCTCACTTAGGTGGTGCCACGAACCCACCCTTTCACGATGAACCTAGAAAGGACGCGGCAATGAACACGGATCGCCACGTTGTAGATGGAATCAGAACACCCATGAGGAAGATGGTGAATGAGAGTGGTGCTAAGCATCGCCACAATGGCGGCGCCTGCCATGTCGAACGGGAAGTGCACGCCGAGATAGATACGCGCCCAGGCCAAAGGTATGCCCAGCATACCGAGAACAATCCCGGAGAATCTCAACGATGGATTGAGCAGGAGGCTGAATGCCACCGCCCACCACAGAGACAGATGATCGCTAGGAAAAGAGGAGTCGGCTGCGTGCGGGATCAGTGTGTGACCCAGTCCGATCATGAAAGGGCGAGGATGCCACCAGATCATGCCGATCAACTGATTCGTCAACAATGCAATCAGACCAGCTGCGGTCGCGACAAGCATGGTTCTTCGC
>NZ_LFLT01000145.1 GCF_001189955.1 Herbaspirillum chlorophenolicum
ATAGGAGTCGACGTTTTCCAACGGAAGCGACAACAGAAATGAGAAGTCTGGCCTGACACTAAAATGCCCTACATTATGCCAATCAGGCAAAGACCGCATTCCCTTACACGTTGAGGGGGGACTGCCAGATACACGTTTCTGAAATCGAAAGCGATGGCGTGCTGTTCCATCTTTCTTCGACCAACTTTCAACGAGCTCCAGATCGATCCATAAATGTTCAATTACGCCACCATAATCACCTTCAAGACGTTCGCTTAAATCTTTAAAAATCGGTCTTAACTTCCACCCAATCTCGTTGGTGTCTAAATCTGTTGCGTTTGCGTTAAGCCCAACTTTCACTTCGAATTCCTCTCGACGGTATGTTCATTAATTACGACCGCTTCTGGCCGGAAGCAGACTATAGGCGAATGGGGCGCTTGCAGCCTACGAAGATACCATGCGCAATTTGGGCCATTGTTGAAGCCAACCTTTTGTAAGAGCTCGGTTCTCCACAATGTGCTTCTTCTCCAATTGAAATCTAGGTGTAGGGCGAATTACTCCTTCGTAAAGATCATCCAGTCCAAACGGAGCTGCTATCTGGATACCTTCATTTTCTTCCCATCGCACTCCTATGGCCGTCGCTGTCTCGGGCCAAAAGCGCATAGCATCAGTCGACGATTGATAGGCCTCGTCGCCGTTTCTTAAATGCATTCTGCTCTGATTTTTGACGGACCATCGGACCGTACTATCCATAGCCACCAGATGGCTTTCCAGCTCCTGATCGATTTTCGGGGAACTTCGAGAAGAATCAAACCATAAAACATCAAGATCAGACAGATGAGGGCGGTTTGCAAAACCGTGGATGGCATCCCATACGGCGTTTCTTACAAAGCCAGCGCCTATCCACCAATCCGGCAGGGACAATGTCGCTACGATCTTCAGAAGCCTTAGTCTGTATGGGTCGCTCAGCAAAAGCGCTTCCAAGTTGCTTTTGAATTTCATTGCTGGAGGTCTCATAGGCGAAAAGCTGCGGATCTATACGGGATTCTATTTTTCTGAACGACAGACCCGGGCCGATTGCAGACGTCTATGCGAAGACTGAGTCGATTCATTTTGACTTGCTGATCACATCCTTCATGTACGTGTCCAGATCACGGAAGTCCTTAACAGTCCATGCGTGCGGCGGGATATGGTCAGTTCAATATTCTCGTAAGAACAGCCATCTTTTGCGTCTACTCCTGGCTGATGTGCCGGAGCGAAGCTACGACTGTGTGCGCCAAGAGTTCTGCTCTGGCACCATCGAATTGATCAGCTCGCGAAGCTTGGTAACGGCTCCCGATGCGTCATGGGGTAAGACTGTGAAATTGACCTTCCTGCCGCCATCCAGGCTCCAGGGGCTGCACTGTTCGGCCTGCGGGATCAATGGCC
>NZ_LFLT01000146.1 GCF_001189955.1 Herbaspirillum chlorophenolicum
GAGGGTGTAAATAATTTTGTGTAAACGGTCATTTGGCAGGACACTGCCGCCATCAAGGAGAAACAATGACCGTTGTAAAGCGTAACAAGCGTGCCAAGCCCGATCCGGAACTGCTCAAGCTGGCCGATAGCCTATTGGCCAATTACCAAAAGCCCGAGGACCTAATCGGCGAAAATGGCTTGCTCAAGCAGCTCACCAAGATGCTGGTGGAGCGCGCTCTGGAGGTCGAAATGACCGGCCACCTAGGCCACGACAAGAGCGGCGAGGTGACTAACGGCACAGCCAACACTCGCAACGGCCACAGCACAAAAACTCTCAAAGGCGATTTTGGCGCACTGCCGCTGGACGTTCCTCGCGACCGTCAAGGGACATTCGAGCCGCAGATCGTCGTCAAGAACCAAACACGTTGGGCCGGCTTCGACGACAAAATCATCTCACTTTACGCGCGCGGATTAAGCGTGCGGGAGATCCAAAGCCACCTGGAGGAGATGTACGGCGCCGAGGTGTCACCGACCCTTATCTCCAACGTCACGGACGCTGTCAGCGAGGATGTGAAGCTCTGGCAGGCCCGTCCGCTCGACGCGGTGTACCCGATCCTGTATCTCGACTGCATCCACGTCAAGGTGCGCGACAGCGGCGCTGTACGCACCAAGGCGGTCTACCTGGCAATCGGCGTCAACATGGAAGGCCACAAGGAGGTGCTGGGCCTGTGGATCTCCCAAACTGAGGGCGCCAAGTTCTGGCTGCAGGTCGTGACCGAGCTCAAAAATCGCGGCGTGCAGGACATCTTCATCGCGTGCGTCGATGGCCTAAAGGGCTTCCCGGACGCGATCGAGGCGGTCTACCCGCAGGCCTCTGTTCAACTGTGCATCGTCCACATGGTACGTAACAGCCTGAACTTCGTACCATGGAAAGCGCAGAAGGAAGTAGCCGCCGATTTAAAACTGATCTACAGCGCGGCCACGGCCGACGAGGCTGAGCTCAGGCTTGCCGAATTCGAAGATAAATGGGATAAACAGTATAAACCAATAAGCCAGTCATGGCGTCGCAACTGGGCGCGTGTTATACCGTTCTTCGACTACCCGCCGGAAATCCGCAAGGTGATTTACACCACCAACGCGATTGAATCGATTAACATGAGCCTGCGAAAAGTCACCAAAGCCCGTAGTTCCTTTCCAACCGACGAAGCCGTCAGCAAACTGTTTTACCTCGCGCTGAACAACATCAGCAAGAAATGGACGATGCCCATACGGGACTGGAAAGCTGCATTGAACCGCTTCGCCATCCAGTTTGAAGACCGGGTGCCACAGACTTAAACGAAAACCCGTTTACACAGAATTCAGTACACCCCC
>NZ_LFLT01000147.1 GCF_001189955.1 Herbaspirillum chlorophenolicum
CGACAAAGGCGGTATGTTTGTTTCCATGGAAGGCGACGACGTAAATGGACTACCTCAAACCTTGACGTGGCATTTAATTGCAGGAAGCAATCACGGTCCGCATATTCCGTGCGGTGCGTCGATCGCTTTGGCGATAAAACTGGCTAGAGGAGATAAATTACCCTTTGGCGCCCAGCCATGTATAGGCATGCTCAGCGTGAAAGATTATCTTGGCGCGCTCGACGGTTTGGATGTTCATGAGGTGCCCGCGTGAGTATTTATCTCCTGATCAAATGGCTGCATATTCTCAGCGCCACCATCTTGTTCGGCACCGGGATCGGCATCGCATTCTTCAAATGGATCACGGATCGCAGCGGCGATGTGCGGGCAATTCGCATCGTCACCGAGCGCACGGTGATTGCGGATTGGATATTTACAACTCCTGCCGTGATATTGCAGCCCGTAACCGGACTGATTTTGGTTTATTTGGCAGGATTTCCGCTGCTAAGCGGCTGGGTATTGTATTCGTTTTTGCTGTATTTATTTGCCGGATTCTGCTGGTTGCCAGTGGTCGCACTGCAGATCAAAATGCGCGATCTTGCAAGAATTTCAGATCGGAACGGAACTCCCTTACAGGCACAATATTGGCGTTATGCCAGAATCTGGTTTTGGCTTGGCGTGCCAGCTTTCAGTGCATTGATTGCCGTGTACTGGCTGATGATTTCCAAACCGATGATGTAAACACAAGAGATTTATGAGTCAAGACGATCGTGAAACAAACTTACGCCAACTTTATTGGATCACACGAATAGGCATCGCCTTTATTTGAATATGGACGGCAGCTACTTCCTGGTTTTTCTATCCCCATGCCACATCGCTTGAATGGCTGCGTACGTTAGGACTTACATATCAGACAGAACAGATATTTTTTTCCGCGTGTTTACTCGATGCTGCCCTTGGCTTGGCTTCCTTGTTTTCTGCCAGCCGGCGACTTTGGCAAGTGCAGTCCATGGTGGTCATCACTTATTCTGTCGTAATCGCCATATGGTTACC
>NZ_LFLT01000148.1 GCF_001189955.1 Herbaspirillum chlorophenolicum
GCTTTCAATCCTGCCATCACGATTACCGCAGCATCCTTTACTTTTGGGACTGTCTCCGCGGCATCTTTGACAGCGATGATGAGGCTAGAGATCTTGTACTTGTTGGGTTTCTCGGCTCTGATTAAGCTGGTACCTTCTTCAAGAGTTTCATTTAGGACTTGACGCGTATCGTCATGAATCTCTTTTGACTCTCGAATCCCTTCTAAAAGGGTGTTGAGGGCAGCTTCAATTCTTGAGATATCACTACTAGCAACGGTGTGCAGAACTACGGCCTTAGCGTAATCAGCTTGCTGAAAGACCCCAATCGGTGCGTTAAAGACGTTTTTGTATTCGGTGGTGGTGCTCGCTTCTTTTTTCTTCCTCATGAGACCTAGCTCCATTTCCACAGAATTTGTGGCGAGAATTTCAGAAATGGCGGTATCGTAAGGAAGGCTCTGATGCAGCCTCCCAGGGATTCGTTGTTCATAAATCTGACGCAGACAATCTGCATGAATGGCAATCCGAGTACTAGTTGATGTTCGTAGAAGTTCCTGAACTACCGATGCGTCCTCGAAGGATATCGCGCTCAATGCGCGGAGAGCATCTACCCGAACTTCCTGAGCGCGTGTTGAAAGTTCGGCTCTCAGTGCCTGGAATAGGTGAATGTAGAGTGCGCCGGCTGTGAGTGTCCCTGCTGCAGCATCCGTCGCCCGGATCTTCTTGATTTCTCCATCTATGCGCCGCTGTTGATCAGGAAAGAGGGCTTCCGCGAGATTCGAGAAGAGACGGTTAAATTCATCAGCGCTCAAGACAAATCCTCCAGTTTTCTGCCATCGTTAAGTTTCAGGTGGATCCCTCAGATCGGGCTAGTGAATGTTCAACAATCTCGTTCCAATGCTTTAGAAGTGGTGTCGCCACCATGCGATACATCCACCAACAAGCATAGATAACGTCATCATGGAAACAGTGACCTGTCGTGATCTTCCCATGGGCAAGCTCGTGGCGAAGACTTGGGCCAGGCTTATGA
>NZ_LFLT01000149.1 GCF_001189955.1 Herbaspirillum chlorophenolicum
CCAGCTTGTTCGCCTTGATCCAGGGCATCATGGCGCGCAGCTTCTCGCCCACGACTTCAATCTGGTGCTCGGCGTTGATGCGGCGACGCGACAGCAGAGTCGGTGCGCCAGCCTTGTTTTCCAGGATGAAGCTCTTGGCATATTCGCCGGTCTGGATGTCGGTCAGCACTTGCTTCATGACCTTCTTGCTCTCTTCGTTGATGATGCGCGGGCCGGTCACGTATTCGCCGTACTCTGCATTGTTCGAGATCGAGTAGTTCATGTTGGCGATGCCGCCTTCGTAGATCAGGTCGACGATCAGCTTCAGTTCATGCAGGCACTCGAAGTAGGCCATTTCCGGCGCGTAGCCGGCTTCCACCAGGGTTTCGAAACCGGCCTTGATCAGTTCCACGGTACCACCGCACAGCACAACCTGTTCGCCGAACAGGTCGGTTTCGGTTTCTTCGCGGAAGTTGGTTTCGATGATGCCGGCACGGCCGCCGCCGTTGGCGGTGGCGTACGACAGGGCCACGTCACGCGCGGTGCCCGACTTGTCCTGGTACACGGCGATCAGGTGCGGCACGCCGCCACCCTGGCTGTAGGTCGAACGCACGGTGTGGCCAGGCGCCTTCGGGGCGATCATGATCACGTCCAGGTCGGCGCGCGGCACGACTTGGCCGTAGTGGATGTTGAAACCGTGCGCGAATGCCACGGTCGCGCCTTGCTTGGCGTACGGTGCGACGTTTTCTGCATAGACCTGGCCGATGTTCTCGTCCGGCAGCAGGATCATGATGACGTCGGCTTCCTTGACCGCGTCGTTGACTTCCGCGACCTTCAGGCCGGCCTTCTCGGCCTTGCTCCACGACGCGCCGCCCTTGCGCAGGCCAACGGTGACCTTGCAGCCCGAATCCTTCAGGTTCAGCGCGTGCGCGTGGCCTTGCGAACCGTAACCGATGATGGTCACGTTCTTGTTCTTGATCAGGGACAGGTCTGCGTCTTTGTCGTAAAAAACTTTCATGG
>NZ_LFLT01000015.1 GCF_001189955.1 Herbaspirillum chlorophenolicum
CGGCGCTGAAGTGGTCACGCAAGCGGGCTCGAACGTGAACCTGTCGGGCGGGACGATCAACGTGGCCACCGGTTACATCAACCAGACCTGGCTCACCGGCAGCAACGGCCAGCTCTACAACGCCAGCCAGGCGCCGGCGAACCTGAGCTACACGGGGGTGTACCAGGGCTTCGAGGATCTGCATGCGCGCTGGGGCAAGACGGCCACGGCGTATTACAGCAATCCGCTGATCGGACCGCAACGGCTGCTGCAGAGCGGCTATACGGCGGGGCGCGATGCGGGTCGGCTGTCGGTGAGCGCACCGACAGCGGTGCTCGAAGGCGACGTGATGGCCAACGTCTATACCGGCCCGATGCAGACGCGGGCGCGTCCATCCGGCCTTACCGACGGTTATGTACTCAGCCAGTTCGCAGTGCCGCGCGCAGGCTCGCTGACGCTGGGCCAGTACACAGGACTGGGGCGCAGGGATGCTTTCGCGACCGACGTTGTGATCGGCAATATCGACGACATCACTAATGGGATGAACGTCAACGACCTGCTTACTGGTGTCCGAAAGAACACGGTGTGGCTTTCCGCCACCCGAACGAACCAGACGCGCTTCGGCGAGATCGATCTCGCGACGAGCGACACCATTGCCGTACGCTCAGACCTTCAGCTCGACAATGGCGGACGTCTGGCACTGGCAGCGCCGACCGTCGATGTGATGGGCAACATTACCGTGCCCGGCGGAACCGTCAACATCTCCAACCTGCTCCTCAAGGCCGGAGATATTGGCCCAGTGGCACTTCTCCCGACCGATGGGACGGCACGCCTCACATTGGCCCCCGGATACAGCATCAGCACGCGAGGCATCTGGGTCAACGCCGCGATCGATCCGAATACGACATCTCGGGTTGCCTACATCAATGGCGGTAACGTCACGTTCGATTCCACGGGCGATCTGACAATCGGCAACGGCAGCCTGATCGACGTCTCCTCCGGCGGTGCAATTCTGGCGGGCGGAAAGATGAAGGGCGGGACCGGCGGCAACGTGACGCTGGTCGCGGGTGATTCGTCCGGCGGTGCGGGAAAGAGCGTGGGCACGCTGACCTTCGATGGCACAGTGGCGGCATATGGCGTGAACGGCGGCGGCACACTGACCTTGTCGACACCTGATAGTATCCTGATCGGCAACAAAGCAGGTATCGCTGGGGGCACGCTCGCCGCAGGCACGCCGGCCGCCGTGTCGGTGAAGCTTGCACAGTCGCTGACGATTGCTGCCGGCACGCCGTTGCCGATGGATCTGGTCGAGAAGCATACGACGCTGGTCTACGACACGCCGACGCTGGCCGATATCACGATGGCCGGCTTGCCGACGGGCGCGACGCAGGCAGATTGGGTCGTGCCGAACGGTCTGTTGCTCAAATCGAAGGACAGCAACAATATGGACGTATTCTTCTTCTCCGGGGATACGATTCCGATGGGGACGGTTCTTTCGGGCTGGGGGGGAAGCGGGGTCATCCCGAAGGGTACGGTGGTGCCTTCCAACGTTTTTCCGAACGGGATTCCGGTAGCGCCGTACCAGTTCGTCTACACCGCAGGATCGGTGCTGACGGCGTCGAAGACATACGCCGTGGGCTCGATCATTCCCGCCGGCGTGGCGCTTGCACAAACGGTTGCGGTCACTCCGGTTCCGACCTTCAATGCAGGAACGTCGGGCAGCGGCAGTTCGCTGTTCAACGCAGGCTTCTCCAACTACGACATCAACGGCGGACAGGGCGTACGGGTCGACAACGGTGTGGTCCTGGCGCCTGTCATGCCGGTCTACCGATTCACGGCAGATAGCCTGACGTCGGCCACGGGCAGCGATCCGTCCAAGGCGATGGCCTTGTGGACGCCGTCGATGTTCACGGGAAATCTGCAGACCGATACGATCTCTCAGCGTGCGGGCGCGAGTATTACCTTGCGGTCCTTGCGCAAGGACGAGCAAGGCAATCCGGCGGGCGGCAGCATCGTCGTGGCGCCGGGGGCCTCGATGACGGTCGATCCGGGCCAGAGCATCACGCTCGACGCCTTCGGTCAGATGACGATCGATGGCACGCTGAGCGCACGCGCGGGCAAGATCAACCTGATCGGCGACGCCGATGGCACTTTCCCCGCGTCGCGCAATTTCGACGAGAACGGTGTCGTTCGCGGTACCTCGCTCTGGCTGGGTTCGAACGCGAAGCTCGATGTTTCGGGACTGGGTTATTCGGCCACCGATGCCGCCGGGCGCACCTACGGCACCGTGTTCGATGGCGGCACGATCAGTCTGAACGGAGGCACGTCGTTCGTCGTCATCCGCCCCGGTGCGGAACTTAACGCCGACGGCGCCAGTGTCACGGTCGATACGGCGACGGTAGCGGGCCAGCCGGCGAACGCCAGCGGCCGCATGCCGCGCGTATCCAATGGCGGCGCGATTGCCCTCAGTTCCATGGGCGGCATACAGATCGACGGCAATTTGCATGCATTCTCCGGTGGCGTGGGGGCGTCCGGAGGGGATCTGTCGGTATCGATGATCACGCCGTTCTATCCCGACCTGGCCGGCTCGACTCCGAAGAGCGTGCTCGTCCCGAGCGTGCTCACGGTGGTGCAATCGCGACCGGCGGCCCCTGACCTGAGCGGCCCCGGTGCACCGGTGGCGGCGTTGCCGATAGGGCGCGCCACGGTGGGCGTCGACATGATCAAGGAGGGCGGCTTCAGTTCGCTCTCCCTGACCTCGGGCGACTACATGATGTTCAAGGGCGACGTGTCGCTCGTGCTCGACAAGAGCCTCAAGCTCAATGCGAACGCCTACACGTCGGGCGAGAAACTGGCTGCGGGCGACGACCCGCTCGCGCAGGCGACGAGTAACAAGGTTCGTCTGGCAGCGCCATATGTGCTGCTCAGCGGCACGCGCGTCGCGCCGGCAGACGGTTTGACCAGCGGTACGATCACCAACCCCGGTGCGTCGGGGCGTCCGACGACCGCGACCTTCGAGATCGATGCCAATCTCATCGACGTGCAAGGCCCGACGCTATTCTCGGCGAGCACGGGCTATTACGACTCGGTGAACTACGTCAACGTCGACACTTCCTCACCGGGTTTCCGTACGACACGTCTCGTCAGCCAGGGCGATATTCGTTTCCTGCCGACGCCTGCGTTGCAACAGGGCACCACCCTGATCACGTCGTGGGATCTCGACCTGGAAGCCGCGCAGGTGTATCCCACGACAGGCGCCGTCGCAAACATCATCGCGGGGCAGCGGCGCGGCAATGACTTCACCGCCACACTGACCATCGGGCGCACCACGGCGGCAACGCCTGACACGCCGCTCTCGGTTTTCGGCACGCTCTACCTGACGGCGCCGAACATTCGCCAGGGCGGCGTATTGCGCGCGCCATTCGGCAAGCTATTTATCGGACCGACGACGGCGGCGGTGCAGGGAGGGCAAGTCTATACCAAGGACATCGAGTTCCTGCCCGGCAGCCTGACGTCCGTGTCCATGGATGGGGGGATCGTGCCCTACGGCGGCACTGTCGACGGCGTGACGTATTCGTATAACGGCGCGGCGCTGGCCCCGCTCATCGGCAATGGGCTCGGACTCACGGCGGTCGCGGGAGGATCGGGCATCTCGCTCGAAGGGTTGACGATGCGCGTCGACAAGGGCGCCGTGCTCGACCTTTCGGGCGGCGGCACCATCGCCGGCGCAGGTTTTGTTTCGGGGCGGGGCGGTTCGGTCAACGTACTCAATACACCGCTGGTCAACGCCAATCCGACCATGAATCTGAGCAAGACGGGCGACAAGGTCTACGCCATCGTGCCAGGCTACACGTCGGCCTACGCGCCGATCGCCGCAGAGAATGGCGCTGGCGATCCGATCGTAGGCCAGCGAATCACGATCGGAGACGGCGTGCCCGGATTGCCGCCCGGCACGTACACGCTGTTGCCGTCGAACTATGCGCTGCTGCCCGGTGCGTATCGCGTCGAGATCGGCGGTGCAGGGCAGAATCTGCCGGCCGTCGCGACCGCGGCCGGTAACGGTACCTATCTCGTGTCCGGTTATACGAGCATCGCGAACACGTCGGCGCGCAGCCAATTGCCCTCCACCGTGCTGGTGACGCCCGGCACGGCGGTACGCAAGTACTCGCAGTACAACGAGCAAAGCTACAGCGACTTCATGACCAACCAGGTCCGGCAGTTCGGCGGTCTGCTGTCGATGCTGCCCCGGGACGGCAAGGGCCTTCAGTTCCTGTTCGACGTTCCGTATGCGCCGGACCCGATGCCCACGACGAGCGTGCTGTCCTTCGACGGCAAGGCATTGTTCCAGCCAGCAGTTGGTGGCGTGGCGGGACAAGTGGCGGTGCTCAACATCGGAGAGATCACGAACGGCGATGTGACGCCGGGCTTCAACGGTTTGTCGGTGAGTGTCGAGAACCTGAATGCCATCGGTGCGCCGAGATTGAACATCAATGGCACTTCCGGTCAGCGCAATGGCGTTTTCTACTTCAATCCGAGCTCCAGTGCGGGAGATCTGTATGTGCGCGATGGCGTGACGCTGAGCGCCGGGGAAATCTACCTCGTAGGCAATAACCTCAATATCGGCAACGATGTGATCCTCACCACGGTCGGACGAGGGCCGGCCACCTTCGATACGGCGACGACTGGGATGAAGTTTTCCTCGGGGACGTCGACGGTGCTGGCGTTGTCCAACGGCGACATCCAGTTCCTGGGGGCGTCGGGGAGCAACGGATCGATCAACATCGGCGCCGGATCGGGGCTGTACGCCGAGGGCACGCTGGCGTTCGCCACCAATGGCGCGTCGAACATCGACAGCAGTACGCATTTCGGTGCGCGCAATATCGTGCTGGCCGTCGGCACGCTCAACGTTGGCGATGCCGCTCAGATTGCCGGAGCCGGCAATCCGGCCGGGGTGATGTTCAACCAGTCGGTGCTCAACACCTTGCTGCAAGGAGACCCGGCGCACGGTACTCCCACACTGCAACGGCTGACGCTGAGCACGGCGAATTCCATCAATCTGTTCGGCAGCAACGGATTGGACACGCGCGGAACGGGCGTCGATCTCGTCCTGAATTCAGCGGCGATCTACGGTGTTGGCGCGTCGACCGATCAGGCGGTCGTTGCAGCGGACCGCATTATCTGGACCGGGATCCAAGGCACGAGCGCACCGGCCATCGCAGCGGGCGGGCCTGGGACCGGCAACGGGACGTTGCGGCTCGCCGCGAAGGAAATCGACCTCGGCCAGGTCGTTTCCCTCGATACGTCTAGCGCAGCGCGTACGATCTATGGCTTCAATAATGTCGATTTCGCCGCGAGCGACCGGATCGTCTCGGCCGGCCGAGGCGCGCTGTACGTCTATCAGGCGCCGAGCACGCAAGCAGGGGATGTCTTCGGGCAGAGTGGAACGGGCGGCAATCTGACGTTGAGCACGCCGCTGCTGACCGGCGCATCGAAGTCGGTCATGAACTACATGGCGGGTGGAACCTTGAATGTCGTTGCACCGGCTGGCGTGGCGCCGAGTACGGCGACGACCACCGTTGCCGGTGCCGAGATCGATCTCGGCGGAAACAAGGTCAACATCGGCAGTACCGTGCTCCTGCCCAGCGGAAAGTTCGTGGTCAATGCCACGAACGACATTGTGCTCGACAGCAGCAGCCGGATCGATCTGCGCGGTCAGCCGACCCTGATCCAGGGCGCTACGGCGTATGGCTTCGGCGGTACGGCCAGCTTCAACAGTGCGCAAGGCAACGTGATGCAGCTGGCAGGATCGGTCATCGACGTTTCTGCGAAACACGCCAATGCAGGGGCGATCTCGATCGATGCCTCCAAGGGTACGCTCTCGCTCGGCGGCAGTGTGGTGGCGACTGCCGACAATGGCCTCACAAGCGGGGCTTTCGGGGCATCGGCAGGCACGTTCGCCGACTTCACCGGCCTGAACGCGCTGCTCACGCAGGGCGGCTTCTTCGATTCGCGCAGCTTCGACCAGAAGCAAGGCGATCTGGTGATCGGCGATGGCGTCAAGGCACACAACGTCAGCATTGCGGCCGACAACGGCAACCTGACGGTGAACGGCACCATCGACGCATCGGGGGCCGCCCCGGGCACCATCCGCCTGTCGGGCGGAAACGGACTGACGCTTGGCAGCAGCGCTGTGCTCGATGCTCACGGCAGCATGTTGCAGGTCGACAGTTACGGCGCACCCATCGAAGCGAAGAACCGCGCACATGTCGAATTGACGGCCACGGGCGGCACGCTGACGCTCTCGCCGGGCGCCACCATCAACGTGAGCACGCCGGGGGCTACTCATTATGGCGACGTGGTTCTGAATGCCATGCGCACCGCTGAGACGTCCGGCGACGTTGCAATCAACGCGGCCGGTCCGTTGACGATGCGCGGCGCGTACAGCATCGCCCTCAATGGCGTCTGGACGTACACGCTGCCGTCGGGCAGCGTCGTCACGCAATCGACGCTCGACGGCTACGACACGGCAAGCACCGCCTTCATGAACCAGGCGTCGGGCAACGCGGCATTGGGCGCACGTACCGCAGGCCTGGCCGCCTACGGCAGCACATACCATCTTCGCCCCGGCGTGCAGATTGCGTCGCCGGGCGACCTTTCGACATCCGGTGACATCGACCTGGCGAAGTACCGCTATGGCGCAGGGTCGGATCGCAATCCGAACTCGGCGACGTACGGCGCAGGCGAGCCGATGGCGCTGATCCTGCGTGCTGCCGGCAATCTGAAAATTGACGGCAGCATCTCCGACGGATTCATGGCGACCCGCGCGGGAACGCCGGTGTTCTCGACCATCAAGCCGACCACGTTCTCGACCGATACGGCGCACTTCGCCAAGCAGGGCGCGATCCTCTGGCGCATGATCGCGGGCAACCAGATGATCGTGAGCGATCCGGCCGGCTGGGTTGTGCCGACACTCAACACGGGTGTGGCACTCCCGCTCACGTTCCGGCCAATGTCGCCCGATGGCACGACCTATGCCTCGGGCACAGTGATTCCTTTCGGCACGACGTTGACCCGCCTGTACGTGCCGGTCGGCTCGGAAACGCCGTCGGCGGCCAGCCTGTCGCTTCAGACAGACCCGGGCACGCCTGTGGCGGCGGCGACGTCCGCACGCGCCAGCTTGCTGGCTGCGGGATCGCGCTCTGCCTCGTTGCGCCTGGTGGCAGGTGCGGATTTGTCCGGTGCCGATCAACGTGCGCTGCGGCCGGTGGCGGCGCTTGGCGGCAGCGGCAATCTCACGCTGAGCGACAGCGCGTACGACGCGTCGCAGACGGGCACGTTCTTCAGCGTGTTGCGGACCGGTACGGGAAGCCTCGATCTGCTCGCAGGCGGCAGCTTCAATGAGGCCACCCCGTATGGCGTCTACACGGCGGGTACGCAAGCGGCCCCGATCCTGTCGGCCGACGGCCGCAACCCGTATAACCTGCCCGGTGTAGCAACGGGCAACGTGCTTCAGGCGTGGTATCCGGAGCACGGCGGCGATCTGCTGCTCATGGCGCAGCAGGACGTGAGCGGCAATATCCAGTTGGTAAACAACCCGCTGCGCTATGTGAACAGCAATCTGGTGGGCAACTGGCTGAACCGGCAGGGCGGCGGCGGCGCGACGACAGACCCGGCAGCCTGGTCGATCAACTTCGGATCGCTCGCCAAGACGGACACGTATGCCACCGGCCTGCAACTGATCGGCTTCCAGGGCATCGGCACGCTCGGCGGCGGCAACCTGACTGTGATCGCCGGGCGCGACGCAGGCGTGATGTCCGGCGACCCCGGTGGCCTGACCTCGACCGGACTGGATCTGGCAGTGGCGTCGACCGGGCGCGTTCTCGCCGATGGCACGCTCGTGCAGACGGGCGGGGGCGATCTCATTCTGAAAGTTGGCGGCAGGCTCAACGGTGCAGATACGATGATCACCAGAGACTACCGGCGAGACTACTTTGGATCGCTGACGGCGTTGCGAGGCAATACGTCGGTCGAAGCCGGATCGATCGGCCTGGTCACCGAGCAAGTTCGTAATGCCGATTGGACATCGTACGATCCGCGCGCCTTCGATCCCAACGCGATCAAACAGACATCGCGAACACCGGGGCCGACGATAGTGAACGGCGACGGCGTCGCGAACGTGACCGCGCGCGGCGACCTTGTGCTCGCCGGGGCGAGCGACGCGGGGATGGCGATTTTCACCGACCTGGGGGGCGGTTACTTCACGGCATCCGGAACGGGCGCCTCGGCATCGGTCACGAGGGGCGGCTTTACGAAGTACACCCTCTGGACGCCCGCGACGAGCCTCAATCTGCTGTCGGCAGGCGGCGATGTCGTGCCGCTGTCGGGTTCCGGCGGGAGCGAGCAGCAGAACTCCACGGGCTTTTACCCGGGTAGCCTGAGCGTCGCCTCGCTCAACGGCGACATCCGGTTCGGCGAGGCGCAGACGATCGAATTGATGCCGTCGCCGATCGGGCAACTCCAGGTTCTCGCCGCCGGTTCGATTTACGGGAGCGGATCGACGATTGCGATGTCGGGCGCCGATCTCGCGCGCGTGGCGACGCCAAGCCATCCAGTCTTCTCGACGATGCAAGGCTTCAACTCCAACACCCGGACGAATGCCGCCGTCGACGCAGCCATCCGGATCAATAACAACAGCCCGATCGCGTTTGGCGAGGACTATCCGTCCGGCGCGCTGCATGCGCAGGACTCGACGCCCGCGCAGATCTATGCGGGCATCGATATCGACGACCTGCAGATCGGGGCGACGAACTTCATCGGCCGGGTGGGGTCGAGCGGATTCACGCCGAGCCATTCGCAGTGGTTCATCGCCGCCAAACCTTTCGAGGTGATCGCTGGACGCGACATCGTGGGCACCGGCACCTTTCCGAGCACGTTCCTGAATCAGTCGGACAGCGACATCTCACTGATCCAGGCGGGCCGCGACATCATCTATCAATCGGCGAACGTGGTCGGGCCGGGCTTGTTGCAGATGCAAGCTGGTCGGAACGTGTACCAGGGCTACTACGGCCAGGTGCAAAGCATCGGCGATGTCACGCATCCGGCCAATACGAACGGCGGCGCAGGGATCTCGATGCTCGCCGGTGTGGGAGCCAACGGCCCGGATTACTCGCGCTTTGCACGGCTTTACTTCGATCCGGCCAATCAACTCGCGAGCGGATCGCCGCTTGCCGACAGTGGCAGGGTCGTACACGCCTATGGCGAGGAACTGGTCGCATGGCTTAAGAGCCGTTTCGGCTACGATGGCAAGCCGTCGGATGCGCTGGCCTACTTCCTGGCCTTGCCGCAGACGCAGCAAGGCGTGTTCGTGCGCCAGGTCTACTTCAAGGAGTTGCTGCTGGGCGGGCGCGAATACAACGATGCGTCGAGCCCGCGTTACGGCAGTTACCTGCGTGGCCGCGAAGCCATAGCCACACTGTTCCCGGCGAGCGACGCACAAGGAAAACCGGTGACCTACAACGGTGCGATCACAATGTTCAGCAGCGTGACCGGATCGACGACCGTCAACGGAAAACCGGTCCCGGTGACGACCGACGCCACGGTGCGCACCAGCTTCGGCGGCGACATCCAGATGCTCAACCCGGGCGGACGCACGCTGGTTGGCGTGGAAGGCGTGACGCCGGGTGCGACGGCAGGTATCGTCACGCAGGGCAACGGGGACATTCAGCTATACAGCCGCGACAGCATCCTGCTGGGGCTGTCGCGCATCATGACGACGTTTGGGGGCAGCATCCAGGGCTGGTCGGCCGAAGGGGACATCAACGCGGGACGTGGCTCGAAGACGACGGTGGTGTATACGCCACCCAAGCGGGTGTATGACGCGACCGGTAACGTCACTGTGTCGCCAAATGTGCCGTCATCGGGAGCGGGGATTGCGACGCTTAGTCCGATTCCGGAAGTGCCGGCAGGGGACGTTGACCTGGTGGCGCCGCTGGGGACAATCGATGCCGGCGAGGCAGGCATCCGGGTATCGGGCAACGTGAACCTTGCAGCGCTGCAAGTGGTGAATGCCGCCAATATCCAGGTGCAGGGCAAAGCCACCGGGATTCCGATGATCGCGGCAGTGAATGTCGGTGCGCTGACCAATGCAAGCGCGGCGGCAAGCTCGGCGGCAACGGCGGCGCAGGAGTCGGTACAGCGGGCGCGCAACGAAGCGCGCCAGGCCTTGCCGTCGATCTTCACGGTGCGCGTACTGGGCTTCGGCAGCGATACGCCGGCACCGGCTCCCGCGCCGGCATCGGCGCCGATACAGTCTTCCGGTGCTGCCGCGCGCGGCGACCAGGACATGCGTATTCCGGTGCAGGTGATGGCGCCGGGCGTCATTAGCGAGCAGCAGAAAGCCAGACTGACGGATAAAGAAAAACGCCTGCTGGGCCTGTGAGCCGCAGCGAGTGTTGCTGGATTATCGTCACTTTAGCGGGAGCGGCTCATAGCTTGGGCCGCTCCCGCTGCTTCACCCGGATGTCACGGATATGTCATTTTCGGCAGGTATAGTCGTGCCTCTCAGTTTGCAGTTCCCGCATTAACTTCATTCCAACAGGTTGCACTTTATCCGAACTATGACAGGTAGCCCGGCATCGGTCAGTGTGCTCGCGCTGGCAGGATGTTTGGCTGGTGCCAGTCTCATGTTTGCAATGCGACCGTCTTTCGCGCAAACCATCAAAGCGTTGGGCCAGTCTTTGCAAAGCGGTTCTTCCGTAGCGGCGCCAACAGCGATTGAAACAAGCAAGCAATCTCCGTCTTTCGACTTCAATATTCCCACGCAATCTCTTGCAGCGGCATTGGACCGCTATGCCGTCATCACCGGCAATGCGGTGCTGTTTTCGAGCAGGCTGGCCGCCGGACGAAACGCGTCTGCCGTCAACGGCCGGCATGATGCCGGCGCGGCGCTGGAGATGCTGTTGCAGGGAACCGGGCTCGGTGTCGAGCGGTTGCATGAAGACGGTATCGACACTTTTGTGTTGAAGCCGCTGCCCGCGCAGGATGCCGCTGGCGTGGCCGCTGCAACAGCGAGCATCGATGAGGGGCAAGCCGCTTCCGAACGTTACGATGCGCTGGTGCAAACGCGTGTTTGGGAAACGTTATGCAGCAATGAGCGCACCGCTCCGGGAAGCTATCGCGCGCTGTTGCGGTTTCGGGTGGATGAAAATGGACGCGTCCGCCTGGTTCGCTTGCTCGGTTCTACCGGCAATACGCGTCGTGACGCCATGCTGACCGATATGCTCGGCAAGCTCGTCATCGGCCAGCCGCCGCCATCCAGCCTGGTGCAGCCGCTGACAATGCTGATGCTGCCGCAAGGGCAGATCGCCGGCCGTCCTTGCCAGACTACGGTGCACTGACATGTCCGAAGATGTCCGTACAACGCTGCTGAGCCATCTCACCAACCGCTATGTCGATCTCAAACGACGTTTGACGCGCGTGCTGGGCAGCGACGATCTCGCCGGCGATGCCTTGCAGGATACATGGCTGCGTTTGCAGCGCCTGGAGGGGCAAAGCCCGGTGCTGAATCCCCATGCCTTCCTGTTGCGCATGGCGGCCAACATCGCCGTCGACAACCGTCGCAGCCAAAGCCGGGCCTTGCCGCCAGGTGAAATCGATGAATTGCTGGAGATTTCCGACACAGCTCCCGGTCCCGAGCAAACCGCCGAAGCGCGCTCCGAAGCACAAGCGCTATCCCGGATTATGGAGAGGATGCCATCGCGACGCCGTGAAATTCTTATCATGGTGCGATGGGAGGGGATGCCGCAAAAGGAGGTCGCGCAACGGCTCGGCATTTCATTGCGCACCGTGGAGCACGAGCTGAAACGTGCGCACGACTATTGTGTGGCGCGGCTGGATGAGAAAAATTAATTGCGGATTCGCATGTCGAGAAACGTCTTTATCTATACCGAGCCGAAAATATCAACGTCCTTTGAGCGGCGTTGTGATCGGCTGTGGAAAGCCTGACTATGAAAATGGCCTCTGACGACCGCCCCGACCTGCCTGATGTGCTTGCGCAAGAAGCACGGGTCTGGTTGCGCCGGCTTACTTCAGGCGACGCCACCGAATGGGATGCGCAGGCTTTCAGGCGCTGGAAACAGAGCAGTCCGGCGCATCAGCAAGCTTTCAAAGACGCCAAGCGTCAATGGCAAGCCATGGGGCCGGCCATCGGTAAGCTGCTGCACAGCAACCGTGACGTGGCGGCAATGCATGAGCGCAGCATGCGTTCGGGGCAACCGGCACAGGGACGCCGCATGTTCTTGCGGGTCGCCACCGGCGGGGCGGCAGCTGCCATCGGCGCGGCTATCGTACATCCTCCCTTGCAACTCTGGCCATCGCTGAGCGAATGGCAGGCCGACGTGCGCACCGATAAAGGGGAGCAGCGCAGCCTGGCACTGAACGATCGCGTCAACCTGACCCTGAATACGCAGACCAGCGTGCGCAAAGAAATACTGAATGGCGAAATTGGCGGGATCGATTTGATCACGGGTGAAGCCGCCATCGATCTGCGCGGCGACACCTCGTTCAACGTCGTCGCAGGTGTCGGCCGCAGCACTGCCAGAGAAGGCCGGTTCGAAGTACGCAATCTCGATGGCAAAGTCTGCGTGACCTGCGTGCAAGGTGCTGTACGTGTCGAACATCCTGGCGGTGTGCTCGACCTGAAGCCGCGCCAGCAAGCCATCTACGATGCCAATGTCCTTGGCCGGGCGGTTGCTGTCGAAACGGCAAATATGTCTGCCTGGCGCAAAGGCGAACTGGTATTTCGCCAGACGCCGCTTGAGCAGGTGATTGAAGAGATCAACCGCTACCGTCCGGGCCGTGTCGTGCTGGCGGC
This sequence comes from Herbaspirillum chlorophenolicum, assembly GCF_001189955.1. Classification (GTDB taxonomy): domain Bacteria; phylum Pseudomonadota; class Gammaproteobacteria; order Burkholderiales; family Burkholderiaceae_D; genus Herbaspirillum; species Herbaspirillum chlorophenolicum. Next base: position 12,851 of record NZ_LFLT01000015.1, read on the forward strand.
AAGTTCGGTACGCGAGAGCGCCGTGAGCGGCCGCTTTTCGATTGCGGCGCTCGATAGCGCGTTATTGCAATTGCAGCATTCCTTCGATCTGAATGCCCGCCGTTTGCCAGGCGGTGTGCTGGTGTTGAGCTGATGTCGAACCGGCATCCCGTGCCGAGATGGTCCGGCATCCTGAAAATAGTTGGGGGATTTGAGAATCGGTTGTCGTCCTTGTAAAGACAGGTTGCCATGCAGCAGAAGTACCGCATGACGCAACCGGAAAACTTTATCGGACACAGCCGGCCGTTTGGGCGGATGGCTGGTCGGGAACGATTCAGCCATCTACGGGACTCAACATGAATACATGCAATCGCAGTGCGCACGCGCGTATCAAAAAACACAACAACAAACGATACTTTCATCCCGCACCGCTTGCACATGCAGTGGCATTGATCATCGCCACCGGCGCCTGGCACAGCGCGCATGCGCAGCAGGCATTCAGCAGCGCATGGTTCGCCGCCAAGGGCGCAGCGCAAAACACGGCCGCGAGCACCGGTTACCTGCCCAATGGCATGCCGGCGTCGTCGCTGACCAATCCCGCCCTGCAGCAGCAAAAGGCCAATCAGCAACTCCAGAGTTCCCTGAATAATTTAGCGCTCATCGCGCGCGGCATCGCAGCCCAACAGGCAGCGCAGCAGGCAGCGCGGCAAGCGGCGATGAACGGCAGCGGCGTGCCGGACGGACTCGTCGACGGTGGTCTTAAGGTCGATACCGACAGCCTCACCAAAGGCTGGCTCAACGCGATGGAGCCGACGTCGAGTACGTCCGGCGGCAAGACGACAGTGACGATCCAGCAGACTGCCGACAAGGCGATTCTGAATTGGGAAAGTTTCAACGTCGGCAAGAACACGATCCTGAGTTTCCTGCAGTTGCCGCACTGGGCCGTGCTCAACCGCATCAACGATCCGCTGGCGCGCCCCAGCCAGATTCAGGGACAGATCAAGGGCGACGGCACGGTGATGATCGTCAACCGCAATGGCATTGCTTTCAGCGGCAGCAGCCAGGTCGATACGCGTAATCTGGTCGCGGCGGCGGCCAACATCAGCGATAGCCAATTCACCAGCGGCTTGTATGGTGCGACGCAGACCACGGCGAGTTTCACCGACGCCAACGGCAAACTGATCGTCGAGGCCGGTGCGCAGATATCAACGAGCCAGCCTGCTTCTGTCACCCAGGGCGGCGGTTATGTGCTGCTGCTGGGCAGCGAGGTCAGCAACGACGGCCAGATCACGACCAGCCGCGGACAAACGGAGCTGGCGGCCGGGGACAGCTTCATCATCCGCAAGGGCGTCGGAACCGATGCCAATACCATCTCCACCACGCGCGGCAATGAAATAGCGCCGCAATTCAACGCCGGCAGCAGCGCCGGCAAGGTCACCAACAGCGGTCTGATCGTTGCGCGCGAAGGCGACATCACGCTGGCCGGCCGCGATGTGCGGCAGAACGGCGTGGCGCTTGCCAGCACCACCGTCAATGCGCGCGGTACGGTGCATTTGCTGAACTCCGCCAGCGACACGCAGGGCAAGGTCACGTTGGGTACAGGGGCGACGACTGCCGTCGTGATCGAAGACGACGGCGTGACGCTGGCGCTCAATAGCCAGCGCGATGCCTTGATCAGCCAATCGGCCGAGCAAGATACGTTGCGCATGAACAGTGCTGCCGGCAGTTTCGACAATCTGGCAAAACTTTCCGACCGGCGCGATCAGTCGCGTATCGAAATCGTCAGCGGCGGCAATGTCGAATTCCAGGGGGACTCGACCACACTGGCCACCGGCGGCCAGATCGCAGTGAGCGCCGCTAAACGAAGCTTTGTCGCCGACAAGGCGGTGCTCGATGTGTCGGGCGCCGTGGGTGTCAATCTGGCAATGGACGCCAGCAATCTCAAGATCAACGTACAGGGTAATGAGCTACGCGATGCGCCGGGTAACCGCGACAGCGGCAATCTGCTCAACGGCAATTTGTGGATCGATACGCGCCAGCTGATTTATGTCCCGGCGGGCACGGGCGGCTATGCGTCCGACCGCTGGTATACGGCGGGCGGTTTGCTTGAGGTTGGCGGCTATCTCGGGAATCAAGGCCATCGCGTTGGCGAGTGGGCTGCGTTGGGTGGTTCCATCGTGCTCGGCGGCGCAGAAGTCGTCACGCAAGCGGGCTCCAGCGTCAATTTGTCGGGCGGCACGCTCAATGTGCAGACCGGCTATCTCAACCAGAGCTGGCTCAAAGGCGTCGACGGCCAGTTGTACAACGCCAGCACGGCGTCATCGAACATGCTGTATGCCGGCGTGTACAAGGGCTTTGAAGATGAACACGTACGCTGGGGAAAAAACGCCACAGGCTTTTATTACAATCCGCTGATCGGTCCGCAGCGCCTGTTGCAGAACGGCTATACGGTCGGGCGCGACGCCGGCCGGCTGATCATCAATGCGCCGACGGCGATCATCGAAGGCAATATTGTCGCCGACGTCTACAACGGGCCGCAGCAAACCAGCCTGCGTGCCGCCGCAGCGACCGATGGCTACAAGCTGTCGCAATCGACGGCGGCGCGCGCCGGGATGCTGGCGCTGGGACGTTATTCAGCCATCGGCCGCACCGATCTGTTCAATACCGGCGTGCGCATCGGCAGCGTGGCGCAGGTCACAACGGGCATGGCGGCGGACGATGCGCTCGATCCGGCGCGCACCAATACGTTCTGGCTGGATAGCGGGCGCCTGAATGCGCAAACGCTCGGCGGTCTCGACCTGGGAACGCGCGACGCCATTGTTATCGATCAGGCGCTTACGCTGGCCGACGGTGGACAATTGAACATGATCGGCGCCAGCATCGACATCCGCGCGGACGTCACGATTCGCAGCGGCAGCCTGCGTGCAGGCAATATCTTTGCTTCGCCGCTGCCCGGTGCACAGGTACAGGCGCTGACGCAGAACGGCGCTTCGCTTGTTGCGCTGCGTGAAGGCGCGACGCTGGACTTGCGCGGCCGCCAGAGCAGCGTTGCGCAGGATGGCGGCAACGGCCAGGCCTATATCGATGGCGGCTCGGTGGTGCTGGAATCATCGTCTGGCGTCGCGGTCGAGCGCGGCAGCCTGATCGATGTGTCGTCGGGCGCCGCGATTCTGGCCAAGGGCAAGCAGAAGGGCGGAAAGGGCGGCAATGTGTCGCTGATTGCCGATTCTGCGGCGGCCGCCGGCAGCGGCGGCGTGCTTCAGCTCGATGGAGAGATCCGTTCGTATGGCGTCAGCGGCGGCGGCACGTTCAAGATCGAGACGGGTAACGCCGTAGCGATCGGCGGCGATCCGGCCCTGACGCCGTCTGCGCTGAACATCGACGCGTCGCGCCTGCAAGCGGGATTTTCCAGTATCGATATCAACGGTCATCAAGGCCTGACGGTCGCGGCGGGCGCGCAGCTGGATGTGGCGATGCCGGTTTACCGTTTCGGCGGGAGTGACGAGGCCGGTGCGTTGCTGACAGTATGGACGCCGCCGCAACAGCAGAATGACGCGCTCAATCAGCGCCTGGTGCAACGCGCCGGCGCCGATTTGACTTTGCGCTCGCAACGTCTTCCCAATGAAGGCGGCGATATCACCATCGGCGCCGGTGCAGTGATCTCCGTCGATCCGGGGCGCTCAATCAGCCTGCTGGGCGGCGGCATGAGCAATATCGTGGTCGATGGACGTCTCAATGCATGGGGCGGCAATATCGCCATCGGCATCGATTCGCCGCCTGCCACCAGCTTGCAGAATACTTCGCAGCATGCGCATCAGCGCTCGATCTGGATCGGCGGCAACGCAGTGCTTGATGTCGCCGCGCGCGCCGTTACCGCGACGGCGGCTAATGGACGTCGTTACGGCACGGTGCGCGATGGCGGCACGATTGCCATCGGCGGCGCGCTTGACTGGGAAAACAAGGGCGAAGCCAATGCGCCCGATATCGCCGTGATCATTCGCCCCGGCGCGCTGCTGGATGCCTCGGGCGCCAGTGCCGTGCTGGATTTCCCGGCAGCAGGAAAATCCAATGAAATCAATGTCGCCAGCAACGGCGGCAGCATCATTCTCAAATCGGCGCACAGCCTGTATCTCGACGGCACCCTGCGCGCACGTGCCGGAGGCGCAGGTGCGGCTGGAGGCACGCTGGCGATTGCGCTGGAAAGACTGGCATTTGCCAGCAATGCCCAGCCCGACGACGCCGTACGCACCCAGCGCGAATTCATTCTCTCGCAGACGCAGCCGGGCAGCGGCTTGTCCGCGACATTGCAGCCGGGCCAGATGGATCCGGCCTTGGTCTATGGTGCAGGGAGGCTCGGCGCCGATCAGGTTGTCGATGGCGGTTTCGGCAATCTGTCGCTGCTGGTCGATGGCGCGCTGAGCTTTGCCGGCAATGTCGATCTGACGACGTCCCAAAGCATGCGCCTGTATGCCGGCAGCTATGGATTGGCGGAGACGGCCGCCGCCAACTCGCAGGTGAAACTGGCTTCATCCTATTTGCGCATGGGCGCGGCCACGCGCGTGACCAAAGACTTTGAAGTGATGTACGGCGTGACCTGGCGCAACGGCTCGTCGACGCGTTCCAGCGATGCCGTTTTCACTGCGGCGGCGGATCTGATCGATATCCGGGATCGTGTCGGTTTTGGCGCGCACGGACAGATACGGCAACAGAACAACAGTCTGGTCGATATCGACCAACGCGGCTTCGACACGGTCAATCTCGTCAGCCGGGGCGACCTGCGGCTGCTCGGCGGAACCGCCGGACTCGGCCTGTCGGGAGCCCTTACGACCGAGCTGGCGACGACCGGCAACATGAATATCACGGCAGCGCAGATCTATCCGGCCACCAACGTCAGCGCACAGATCGTGGCCGGCTACGGCGCGGGCCGCGTGCTCGACATCAGGCGCTACGGCGACACCAATGCGGCAGTGCCGTTCTCGGCGTTCGGCTCGTTGTTGCTGGGCGCGGATACCCTGCGCCAGGGCGGCGTGGTGCGCGCGCCATTGGGCAGCATCGTGCTGGGAACGGACGGCCGTGGCTCTTCCAGCGTGCATGCGAGCCTGGTCGATTTGTTGCCGGGCAGTCTGACCTCGGTCAGCGGTGCGGGACTTGTCATGCCTTATGGCGGCACCATCGACGGGGTGACGTATGACTATGCAGGCAAGCCGATTGCCTTGCGTGCGCTGGGCACCAGCGGCATCACGCTGTCGGGCGACAGCGTGGTCGGCCATGGCGGTTCGGTGCTCGATCTGTCGGGCGGCGGCGAGCTGACCGGCGCCGGATTCATCAGCGGCCGCGGCGGTTCTGTCGATATCATCCGTACGCCGCTGGTCAACGCCAATCCGACGTCGGGGTTCAGCAAGTCAGGCAACGCGGTATACGCCATCGTGCCGGGTTCGGCCGCCGCATATGCACCGGTGGCGGCGGATGCCGGTGCGGCCGATCCGATGATCGGCCGGCAAATCACGCTCGACAGCGATGTCGCAGGTTTGAAAGCCGGGACTTATACGCTGATGCCGTCTACGTATGCGCTGCTGCCTGGCGCATTCCGGGTAGAAGTGGGGGCCGCAATCGCGCCGGGAAGTGGTGTCGTTGCGACCGGAAACGGCTCCTATGTCGCACCGGGTTATCTCGGCGTGGCCAATACGGCGATACGTTTGTCGCTGCCGAACCAGCTGGTCTTGACGCCTGCCGATACGGTACGCAAGCAGTCGACGTACAACGAAACCGATTACAGCGCCTTCGTCGTCGCTGATGCGGCGCGGCGCGGCGGCATGCGCGGCGAAGTGAGCGACGATGCCCGCAGCCTGGTGCTGGATTTCGGCTATGCGAGGCCGCAGCCGGGCGTACGCATGCTGCAGTTCGACGGTACGGCATTGTTCAATCCGGCGCCCGGCAGCGGCGGATTCGGCGGCACGCTGAGCGCAAAGTCGTTCAACCTGGAAGTGCTGGCGGACGGCGCGATGCCTTCGGCCGGATTTACGGGAACCTCCCTGTACGCTTCGGACCTGAACTCTTTCAACCCGGCGCGCATGATCCTGGGCGGATCGCTGGGGCTGCAGTATGGCGACAATTTCGCCACCTTCAAAGGCGACGCCTCCAACCTTGCCGTACGCAGCGGCGCACAGTTGAGCGCACCGGAGGTGTTCCTGGTCACGGGCAGTCCATCCGGCGGCATCATTGTCGAACAAGGGGCGTCCATCAGCACGCTGGGCCGCGGCGCTGCCGCTTACGATTCCCGCAACGGCGTTGTGTTCTCCGCCGGTGCCACCAGCGTCCTGGCATTGTCCAACGGCTGGATCAATCTGTTGCCGACGAACGTGGCCGGGGCGAGCGGGGGCACCATCGATATCGGCACATGCAATGGCGGCGCCTGCAGCGGTGCGGCGACCTTGTATAGCGAAGGTACGCTGGCGATTGCCACCAACAAGGCGTTCACGATGGCCGATAACGCGCGCTACGGCAGCAGGAACCTCCTGCTGGCAGTGTCGTCGCTGAACATGGGCAGCGATGCCGCGCTCGGCAATGCCGCAGCCAACGGCATGCTGCCGGCCGGTTTGTCGCTCAATCAGGGGGTACTCAATCGTCTGCTGTCCGGCAATGCCGGTGCCGGCGTGCCGGCGGTGGAGTCGTTGATATTCAACGTGCGCGAATCGGTCAACATGTACGGATCGGTCGATCTGGATACGCGCAATCCGGTCAGCGGCAAGTCTTCGATCCAGCGCCTGGTGGTCGGCACACCTGCCATCTACGGTTATGGCTCCGCGACGGACAGGGCAAACATCACCACGGAAGAATTCGTCTGGACCGGTTCCACATCGTCGCAGGTCACCACTGGAATCGGAAACGGATCGGGACAGTACACGCCGGACCTGCCGGGAGCCGCCATCGGCAGTCTGCTGGGAGACAGCACGCTGAATATTTCGGCGGCGCGCATTGTGTTCGGCAACGGACCGAATTCGCAACCGCTGGCAGGGGTATCCGCCGATCGCCTGGCATTGGGATTCGGATCGGTCAATCTCAATGCCGGTGAGCGCGTCACCGCCAACGGCACCGGCACGCTGAAGGTCTATCATCAGCAGGGGGCTTACGTTGCTGGCCAGGGTTATCAGTACAGCGGCGGCGACATCAACATCGTCGCACCGCTGGTTACGGGTGAAGCCGGCTCTGTCAATCGCATCACCGCCGGCGGCGCCGTTGTGGTGTCGGCGCCGGCCGGTGCATCTTTCGCGGTCGACAGCGGTGCACTCGGCGCCGAACTGCAACTGAACGGCCGCAGCATCAGCGTCAATACCGCCGTGGTCCTGCCCTCGGGCAAGCTGTCGCTGAATGCGACTGACGATCTGACGCTGGGCGACGATGCGCGTTTCGATCTGTCCGGGCGCGCCATCAAGTTTTTTGAACAGACCCGATACAGCTGGGGCGGCGACTTGCTGCTCAACAGTAGCAGCGGCAACATCGTGCAGGGCGCCGGATCGCTCATCAATCTCTCCGCACAAAACAATCGCGGCGGCACCTTGAAGGCCACGGCGCTGGGCGCAGCGGCGGGCTATGTCGATCTGGCCGGCACGATTCTTGGCGCAGCGAGCGGGCGCTACGACGCCGGCGGCACCATCGTGCCTTACGACGCAGCGGAAGTGAGCATCCGCGCGCAGACGCTCAACGATTTCGCCGGACTCAACGCGCGACTCAACAGCGGCGAAGTGTTCGGCGCGCGCCGCTTCCAGATCAAGCAGGGCGACCTTACCATCGGCGATGAGGTCAAGGCGCGCCAGGTGGACGTGAGCGTCGATGGCGGCAAGCTGACCGTCAACGGGCGCATTGACGCCAGCGGCTTCCAGGTCGGCTCGATCCGCCTGGCGGCCAAGGGCGACCTGATCGTCAACGGCATGCTCGATGCCCACGCCACCGGCTTGCGTGTCGACAGCTACGGCAAGATCATCGACAGCGCCAACCGCGCCATCGTCGACCTCACCACGCAAAGCGGCATGCTTACACTGGGTAGTGCTGCCACCATCGATTTGCGCGCCGGCACGCAGACCGCACAAGGAAATGACGGCGTCGCACGCGGCACCGTCAATCTGAACGCGCCGCGCCTGGGCGGCAGCACTGCCGGCGGCACGGGCGCCGGCGCCAATGACGTCGCAGTGACGGTCAACGGCACGCCGCTCATCAGCGGCGCCAAAACCATCGCAGTCAACGCCTTCCGCAGCTACGACGATGCGCCGCTGGCGCCGTTGCCGGATGTCACCGGCAATACGCCGCAACTGGTGACGCAGGCTTACCTGGACGGCATCGACACCGACAGCCAGGCCTATATCAATGCTGCGCTGGCAAACACCAATCTGGCCGGCCGTCTGGCGGGACTGGGAAGCTATCATCTGCGTCCCGGCGTGGAAATCGTCAGCAACAAGATCACCAATCCCGGCGGCGACCTGACCGTCTCGGGCGATCTGGATCTGTCCGGCTATCGCTACGGCCCCGGAGCCAATCGTCTCGACCCGGCTCTGCGCGGCTACGGCGAACCCGGCGTCCTGGTATTGCGCGCCGCCGGCAACATTAACGTCTACGGCAGCATCAACGACGGCTTTGCGCCGCCGCCAGCCACGCCTGACGACAAGGGCTGGTACCTGACCGAGGGACGTAACGCCTCGGGCAAAGGCGAGACGCCGTTCGGCGGCGACATCGTGATTCCGATCGACGGCATCGTGCTGGAAGCCGGCACCTTATTCCCGAAGAACGCCACCCTCAATTACGACGTGCCGGTCGCCGGCGCCATTCTGCCCGCCGGCACGGTGCTGCCGGTGGACGTCACGCTCAACGACAGCCATACGCTGATGGCCGGCACCGTGCTGGCGGCCAACATCTACAACGCCGATGGCAGCGTCGCGTTGGCGGCAGGGGCGGTATTGAACAGTAATGTGGTCCTCAGCAGCGGCATGAAACTGGGCGCAGGCAATGTCTTGCGCAGCAATGCCGATGTCGCCGCGCTGACCTGGCCCAAGGGCGTGGCACTGCCAGTCGACATGGCGGCCAGCAGCAGCGTTGCGCTGGCGCGCGGCGCCTTGATTCCCGCCATGACGAAGGTGGAGCTGCTCAACGACGAGCCGGTCAGCCTGCGTCCGGCCAGTGGTGGCGTGCAAGGCCGCAACTGGGCGCTGGCGCCGATGCTGGGCCAGGGTTCGAGCAGCTGGGGACTGCAGCTGACAGCCGGGGCCGATCTCGGCTCCGCAGATCGCCGCGCCGTGGCGCCGAATGCCAAGGGATCGGTTGTACTGGCCGATACGCACTCGATGACCAAGGTCGAAATCTCCCTCGGCGGCACCGGGCTGGTCTGGTCCGATCTTGCCGCGGCCAGCGGTCTGGAGCCGGGGGCGCCGGTCGATCAGCTGTACGTCGACCTTGGTGTTTGCGAGCCTGCCGACGGCTTGTGCGTGGTCGATCCCAAGCGCATCAGCTATGTGTGGGGAGTTGATGCTCCATTATTGGATCCGACCTTAGTCGTAGGGGAGCCGGTTGATCCTGTCATTTTTGATTATTGCAGCTATTTACCCAATGCCTGTTCGGGGATCGTTGGTCCGGTCAAGGATGTGACGACGTACACCGTGCAGTCGCCGATGTTCAGCGTGATTCGCACCGGCAGCGCCGACCTCGGCATCAATGCGGCGCGCGATTTGCGCATGCAGTCGCCGTTCGGCGTCTACACTGCCGGCACGCGCTCGGCGGCATTGACGAACGCCGGCGGCGCCGATCCTTACAACCAGCCGCGCGGTCTGAAGAACGGCAGTCCGATCGGTATCCCCGCAGGCGATTACAGCGACGCACTGGCGAGTTATCAGGCCTGGTATCCGGAGCAGGGCGGCAACCTGAGCGTGAATGTCGGCGGCGATGTGACCGGCGACACCTGGGGTACGTTTACGTCGGTCAAACGTTCGCAGACGCCAAGCGCCAGCGTGGGCAACTGGCTGTGGCGCCAGGGCACCGGCAGCACGGCCAGCGGCGCGGACGCCATTCCGACGGCCTGGTGGATCAACTTCGGCGCCTATGTGCCGTCCATCGACACCGAATCCAGCGATCCGTATCTGGTCGGCTTTACCGGCTTCGGCACGCTGGGCGGCGGCAATCTGAGCATCGATGCCGGCGGCAACGCAGGCATTCTGGAGCGCCGCGGGGATCTTGCCGGTGTCGTATCGCCGCGCAGCCAGGCGCTGGTGGCGGCGGTCGGCAGTACCGGTCGGGTCGGGGCCGACGGCACACTGACGCTGACCGGCGGCGGCGATCTGCGCATTCGCGTCGGCGGCGCGGTCAACGCCAACACTGCTGTTTCACAATACGGCAACAGCGGCGCCAACATACAAAACCAGGACATCAACGGCGCGCTGATCAATCTGCGCGGAATGACATCGTTGTCGGCCGGCGCCGTGGGCGGTATTCAGCCGCGTTACCGTCAATTGCAATCGCAGTTTGTGGGCGGAGACGGAGATGCGGCCGATACCCGTTCCATCGATGCCTTTACGTCGACCATCGCGCTCAGCGGCAGCGGCCTGACGCTGGTGCCGGGCGACTCGGCAATCTACCTCGACACGCTGGGCGACCTGGTGCTGGCGACCGCAGCGGATGCCGGCCGCGTGTTCAGCACCAACACAAGCGCTTTCACCACCGCAGGGACGCACTATGCCGGGGGCGGCCAGAGCTGGTTTTCATTGTGGACGCCGCGCACGGCCATCAATCTGTTCGCGGCCGGCGGCAATCTGACGCCCGGCACAGACATCGCCAACCGCGGATCGTCGATCGGTAACAGCAACACCGGCGATGTCGTGGTGGTCTATCCCTCCATTTTGCGCGCGACGGCGGCCTCGGGCAGCCTCTATTACGGCTATTCGGCCGCTCCGACATCGAGCGGCACGCCGACAACGAAGTCGCTGGTGCTGGCGCCGTCGGCCAACGGCGCGCTGGAGTTCTTGGCGGGCACTTCGTTGTTCGGCGGCGCGTATCCGATCAGCATGTCGGGATCGGATGCGCCGTTGCCGACGCCGTTCAATCCTGCGTTTGCCGGCTTTGCCGCAAATGGCGCGCTGATTGCAGGCTCGTCCAACCTCGGCCTGAACGGATCGCTCACCGACGCATCCGGCTACGGCGGAAAGCCGAGCCGTGGCGTGATGAACAGTTTTCCGCTGTTCGCATTCGGACCCGATACGATCGGCGCCACCGCGTTGCATGCAGGCGATTCCTCGGCGGCGCTGTTCTATGCCGTCAATGGTGACGTGGTCGGCCTGAATAACGGCAATGTGCTGACATTCACTCCTTATACCGAACGTACCATCCCCGTCTGGTATCGCTCGGCTACCGCAGCACGCGTGCTGGCCGGCCGCGACATCGTCAATGCCACCGGCCTGTTCGTGCACAACAACAGCACCGATATCTCGCTGGTACAAGCCGGTCGCGACATCCTGTACGCCAACCTCCAGGTTGCCGGCCCCGGCACGCTGGAAGTATCGGCCGGCCGCAATTTGCTGCAAGAGGGCAGGGCCAGCATCGTCAGTATCGGCGCGCTGGTGCCGGGCGACAATCGCCCTGGAGCGGATATTGCGATGATGGCCGGCATGGGAGCCGACGGACGGGATTTCTCCGCGATTGCACGCCGTTACCTGGATCCTGCAAATCTGGCGGACGCCAACATGGCGTTAGCCAGTCAGCCCGGCAAAGTGGTCAAGACCTATACTGCCGAGCTCACCGCCTGGCTCAAGGATCGTTATGGTTTCCAGGGAAATCCGGCCGAGACGCTCGATTATTTCAACGCGCTGGCGCCGGAACAGCAACGCGTCTTCCTGCGGTCGGTGTACTACACCGAGTTGCGTGAAGGGGGCCGTGAATACAACAATCCGGACAGCCGTCGCTACGGTTCTTTCCTGCGCAGCCGCGACATGATCGCGACGCTGTTCCCGGACCGCGATGCCGCCGGTAATGAAATCAAGCGCACCGGCGACATCACGATATTCGGCAATGCGGGTGTACACACCAACTTCGGCGGAGATATCCAGATGATGGCGCCGGGTGGCCAGATCGTGGTTGGCGTGCAGGGAGAAGTGCCGCAAGCAACAGCCGGTGTCGTGACGCAAGGCCAGGGCAATATTCAGCTGTTTAGCGAAAAGAGCCTGTTGCTGGGCCTGTCGCGCGTCATGACGACCTTCGGCGGCGACATCTTCGCCTGGTCGGAACAGGGTGACATCAATGCCGGCCGCGGTTCTAAAACTACGGTGCTGTACACGCCGCCAAAACGCGTCTATGACCAATGGGGCAACACCACGCTGTCGCCGCAGGTGCCGAGCGCCGGCGCAGGTATTGCCACGCTCAGTCCAGTGCCGGAGGCCAAGGCCGGCGACGTCGATCTGATCGCGCCGCTGGGCACGATCGATGCCGGCGAAGCAGGCATCCGCGTTTCGGGCAACATCAACCTCATTGCACCGGAAATCCTCAATGCCACCAACATCCAGGTCAAGGGCGAGTCGGCCGGAATACCGGTGGTCGCGGCCGTCAATGTTGGTGCCTTGAGCAACGCCAGCGCGGCGGCCAGCTCTGCCGCATCGGCAGCGCAGGATGCCGTGGCGCGCGCCCGCAATGAAGCGCGTCAGGGGTTGCCGTCGATCTTCACGGTGCGCGTGCTGGGCTTCGGCGGCGAGAGCGGCGGGGGAAGCGATGCGGTGCCGCCGACGTCGTCAAGCGGTGTCAGGCTCGGCTACGATCGGAGCAGCTTCGTGCAGGTCGCCGGGCACGGCAAAGAGATCCGGCCGGAACTGATGTCGCGATTGACTGATGAGGAGAAGCGCAGGCTGAGCCAGGACAAATAAAGATAAGGAAAGAAGAAAGCGGCGCCGGAAGCAATGAATCCGGCGCCGCTTTTTATTTTTCGGCGTTGCCGCCGGCCTGGCTTAGCCCGGTCTAGCGCGGAAACACCGGCACGGCAGGCGTTGCCGGAGGACGTTGCGGATAGACCGACGTACCGAAGGTATTGCCCATGCGATTGCTGGTGGCGGCGTAATTGAACAATCCCAGTTGATTGGACGGCCTGTTGACGATGCCTTGCGAAGCCATTTCAGATGCCGCCGGCGGCTTGCTTGTCTCTTTGGGCATCAGCTTTTGCGTCAGGCATGCGTAGGGGGGAATTCGCTCGCCGTTGACGACGACGTCGATGCAGCTCGGCGCGTTCTTGTCCGTTGCGTTGCCGGTTTCTTCCGCTGCTGCGGGGCCGATGGCTGCAAAAAAGAGCAGGGCGGCGCTAGTCTTGGTGCGCATGTTTTTCTTTCCAGTGTTCGTGTGCTTGTTGAGCTTGCTCGAGCAAAGCGGGAATGCGAGCCAGCCGGTTGGGGAACGGCATCTCCGGAACATGTCACGGTAGTGTGATGTGGAGCGGATAGCATCGACGGTTCGCTGACGGTGCAATGCATGCATCTTTGTCCGAAGCATAGGTGATGTCGATGCGGCTTTCAACAAGAAACGCTATCGCATCGGCAACAAAATAAAAACAAACCGTCGCCGTGACGCATTGGTCGGAAGACGCTTGTCTGCGGGAATCGGCATTTTGCCGATCGGCCGGATACAGCCCCAAAAGGAATTATGAACATTTGATGACATTTGACGGTTCCACAGGGTGTCAATCGTCTATGCATTGATACGCTGCGTCGGCACATCGATGGCAGCCGCCGGCGGGTTGATGCGTGGCGTCAATAAGAATTGGATTTAGAGGGCTGGGTTCTATATATGCGTAATGCAAACGGGAAGAGAAGCAGGTCGCCGGGGTGTCTGCGGGCGATATGTCTGGCAATAGCGGGGATGAGTATTCACGGATGGGGGATGGCACAGCAGCCGGACCAGGGCGTTGCCGCCGGTCCGGCTGACAAGGCTGTTGAGGCGTCAGCCGATACGCGGCGTGTCGATATCAATGAATATGTCGTGCGCGGCAACACAGTGCTGGACGCGCGCAGCATCGAAAAGGCGGTAACGCCCTTCCTGGGGCCGCAGCGCACGATGAAAGATGTCGAGGGCGCGCGCGATGCCTTGCTGGCGGCGTATAACGCCAAGGGTTATCAGTCGGTCTACGTCGACTTGCCCGAGCAGCAGGTCACCGAAGGCGTGGTCTTCCTGCAAGTCAGCGAAACCACGGTCGGCCGCGTGCGCGTGGTCGGCGCGCAGTACAACTCGCCGCTGGAAGTGCGGGAACAGGTGCCTTCGCTGAAGGAAGGCGCCGTGCCCGATTTCACGCGAGCGCAGGCTGAACTGACGGCATTGAACCGCGGCGCCAAGCGCCAGGTCGTGCCGCTGGTGAAGCAGGGCAGCATTCCCGGCACCATGGACGTCGATCTGAAGGTCGACGACAGCAGCCCCTGGCGCGCCAGCGTGGGGGTGAACAACGACTACAGCGCCGACACCAAGCCGTTGCGCATGACGGGATCGATCGGCTACGACAACCTGTGGCAAATGGGGCATAGCGCCTCCATCAGTTATTTCGGCACGCCGCAGGACATGAGCCAGACCCGCGTATGGTCGGGCTCTTACAGCGCGCCGATTCGCGGCACCAACTGGACGGTGGAAGGATCGGGTTTCACTTCCAACAGCAATGTCGCCACCGTCGGCGGCACCAGCGTGCTGGGCAAGGGACATTCGTTCGGCATCAAGGCCACTTATACGGTGCCGGACACGGGCAACTGGTATCACGCTTTCGGCGCAGGCGTCGACTTCAAGAAGAATGACCAGACGCTGAGCCTGAATGGCGCCGGGGATACCGTGCCGCTGAAGTATGCGCCGGTGTCGCTGACCTATGCCGGTTTCATGCAGGGCGAACGCAACCAGTACGGACTCAACTTCACGCTGCTCAACGGCACCAGCCGCTTTTTCGGTTACGGCAGCAGCGATTCCCAGTTCGACTACAACCGCTATAAGGCGACCTCGAGCTTCATGGTGCTCAAGCTCGACCTGAACGGGACGCATACCTTCAGCAACAGCATGCAGCTGGGCGGCCGCCTCAATGCGCAGATCACCGATTCGCCGCTGGTGTCGGGCGAGCAGATCGCCGCCGGCGGCCTCAACTCGGTGCGCGGCTATCTGTCGGCGGAAGCTACCGGCGACTATGGCGCGGTGGGCTCGGTGGAGTTGCGTTCGCCGCTATTGAGTTACCTCAATCCCGTGGTTGAAAACTGGCGCATCTACACCTTTCTGGATGCGGCGCGCCTGAAGTTGCGCGATCCGCTGGTGGAGCAGATCGACACCTACACGCTGGCCTCGGTCGGATTCGGCAGCAGCTTCCTGGTCAGCCAGGTGATCGGCGGCCGCGTCGATTTCGGCTATCCGCTCAAGAAGGGGCCGCGCACCGACAGCCATACCCCGCGACTGAATTTCAGCCTCACGGCTACGTATTGAACGGCAAGACATTCATTTAACTATGTTGTACGCGTTTTCGGAGATCCTTTGTATGCGACGTATCCTCTTTCTCATGCTCGCGCTGGCGAGCACCTTATTGCCGGGACTAGCTCATGCTTGGTGGCAGCCTGACTGGGCTTATCGCAAACCGATCACGATCGACGGCGGCCCCAAGGGCGGCGCCATCGGCGGCGATGCCGGCCGCACGCCGGTGCTGGTGCGTCTGCATACGGGCAATTTCAACTTCCAGGATGTCAACGAAAGCGGCAACGATCTGCGCTTTGTCGGCGCCGACGACAAGACCGTCCTGAACTATCAGATCGAACAATTCGATCCGCTGCTCGGCATCGCGCTGGTGTGGGTCGACGTGCCGGCGCTGTCGGCCGGTGCGCCGCAACAGCTGTGGATGTATTACGGCAATCCGAAAGCCCCGGCCTACGGCAATGGCCAGCGCACCTTCGATTCCGACTACACGCTGGTCTACCATTTTGCCGAAGCCAATGTGCCGCCGCGCGACACCACCGCCTATGGCAACCACGGCCAGACCGCAGTCGTCAGTGTTGACGGCACCGTCATCGGCAAGGGCGCCAAGCTGGGCGGCGCACCGCTGATGCTGCCGGCCACGCCGTCGCTGGAAGTGGCGGCCGGCGGCAAGTTCACCTTCTCGGCCTGGGTGCGTCCCGACAAGCTGGGCGCCAACCAGCTGATCTATGCCCGTCGCGGCAATGGCGCCGAACTGCTGATCGGCGTGGATGCCGGCGTGCCTTTCGTGCAGGTCAACGGCAAGCGCAGCAGCCCCGGCCAGCCGATCCAGGCAGGCCAGTGGTCGTATATCGCCGTCAAGAGCGATGGCCAGAACGTGGCGCTGCTGGTCGGCGGCCATCCCAGCGTGTCCTTGCCGGCAGCTTTGCCGGCGCTGAATACCTCGGCCGCGATCGGCGGCGACACCGAAGCATCGTCCGGGCTGGAATCGTTCTCCGGCGCGATCGATGAGTTGCGCCTGTCGCGTGTGGCGCGTCCCGATGCACTGTTGCTGGCGGATGCGGTGACGCAAGGCGGCGACTCGCATCTGGTGGCGTTCGGCACCGACGAGAAGCAAGCCGGCAAGAGCCACTTCGGCTTCATTCTGTCCGCCATGCCGCTGGATGCATGGATCGTGGTGATCGTGCTGGGTCTGATGATGATCCTGTCGTGGGCGATCATGATCAGCAAGGGCCGTTTCTACGCCGCGACCTCGCAGGCCAATGCAATCTTTATGAAGCTGTTCCATGAAACCGCCGGCGCGCCGCTCGACCAGCTCGGCCGCAGCAACAGGGTGCCGGAGCAGATCAAGCAGGACTCGTCGCTGTGGCGCCTGTACGACGTCGCGGTCGATGAAATGCGCCGCCGCCACGATCGCGGCTACGACATGACCGCGGTATCGGCGGCGACCATCGATGCCATCCGTGCAGCGATGGACGGCGTCATGGTGCGCGAAAACGAACGAATGGCAAAGCGCATGATCTGGCTGTCGACCACCATCGAAGGCGCACCTTACGTCGGCCTGTTCGGCACCGTCATCGGCATCATGCTGGTGTTCGTGGTGGCGGCGATGGCCGGCGCGGTGGACATCAACTCGGTGGCGCCGGGCATGGCGGCTGCGCTGCTGTGTACCGCGGCCGGCCTGGGCGTGGCGATTCCGGCGCTGTTCGGCTACAACTGGCTGGGTTCGCGCGCCGACGCCATCGGCGCCGACATGGCGGTGTTCGTCGATGAATTCGCGACCCGCCTGGCCGAAGAACAAGGCGATGGCCGCCACCTGCGCGCAGTGCAGCTGCAGGCATAAGGGGCAATCATGGCACGAGCGAAATACACCCCGCGCAGACGTACCGGCGGGATCAACATCACGCCATTCGTGGATGTGCTGCTGGTGGTGCTGGTGATCTTCATCCTCACCAGCAACGCCAGCATCCCCGGCATCAAGGTCGACCTGCCGAAGGCCAGCGCCGCGGTCGCGCTGGAAAAACCGAAGACCAAGGCCATCACCGTCGATAACACCGGACAGATATTCCTGGATGCATATCCGGTCAGCCTGCCGGAACTGGAAGAGCGCTTGCGTACCGAGAAAGCGCTGACGCCGGATTTCCCGGTGATCGTGCGCGGCGACGCTTCGGTCCAGTACGCCAAAGTCGTGGAAGTCCTTGATCTGCTGCGCCGTATCGAGCTCAACCAGATTGGCCTTGTGACCGGCAAGCAATCGTGAGGAGAGCGCCGTGAAATTGAGTAGCGCGAATAACGACGCCTTGTCGTATTCCACGCAGGCATCCGGTGTGCGGCGGCGCTGGAGCGGTATCGCCATCGGTGCAGTCTTGCTGGCGGCGGTTGCCGCATTGGTCTGGTATTTGTTGTCGGACGTTGCCAGCACCAAGCGCGAAGTCTCTTCGCCGCCGATGCTGATGCTGCCGCCGCCACCGCCGCCGCCGCCCGAGCCGGAAAAACTTCCCGAGCCGACGCCGGAAAAAATCAAGCCGGAAGTCGCGCCGGAACCCAAGCCATCGGAACAGATGGAGTCGCCCAAGGACGACAGTCCGCCGAGCCCGTCCAAGGATCTCGGCGATCCGGTCACCATCGACGGCGCTGCGCAGGCCGGCAACGACGCCTTCGGCATTCAGGCCGGACGCGGCGGCGGCATGACCGGAGGCGGCGGAGGCATGGGCGGATCGTATGGCCGTTATCTGGGCACGGCGCTGCAACAGGCTTTTGCCCGCGACCCGCGCACGCGCCAGCTGGCGTTCGAAGACCTGCGTCTGGACATCACGCTGGATGCGGACGGAAAAGTCACCAAAGCGGTGCTGCAGCAAAGCACCGGCAATACCAAAATCGATGAGGCGCTTCTGGCGATGGTGCGCGACTACAAGGCCGATGAACGTCCGCCAGCCGCGCAGCGCTATCCGATGCATTTATCCATTCGCGGCCGGCGGCCGTGAGCGCAATTTAATTGAAATCAATTGGGGAAGATATTCATGAACACACCACTCGATAAGAATGGTTCCGCCCAACCGGGCAAGGCGCGCAAGCATTCGTCGCGCCGCGCCAAGGCGCTGGCAGGCGTATCCGCTGTCGCGCTGCTGATGACTTCGCTGGCGCATGCGCAGACGCCGCCGTCTTCCGAAACCGCGATGGTGCGTTTGATTCGCGGCCTGATCGAGAGTGGCGCATTGAAGAAGGATGTCGGCGATGCGCTGCTGGCCCAGGCGCAGACCGAAGCGATCGCCGCGCAGCAGGTGCAGCGCCAGGCGGCGGCAGCGCCAGCAACGGCGGCAGCATCGGGACGCAACAAGATCGAACCCGGCGACGTGCGGGTACCGTATATTTCCGCCAGCGTGCGCGATCAGATCCGCGATGAAGTCAAGGGCGAAATCATGGCGCAGGCCAAGAGCGAAGGCTGGGCTGCGCCGAACGAAACACCGGAATGGACCAAGCGCATCCGCATCGAAGGCGACATGCGCGTGCGCGGCGAATCGCGCTTCTATTCCGGCAACAACAGCAACATCGAAACCGACTGGCGCAACATCAACAGCGGCAGCGGCTACGACGTCAATCCCAATACCAACCTGGCCCTGCCGCAGTTGCTCAATACGCGCCAGGACCGCGCCAACCAGTTGCGCATCCGCGCCCGCCTGGGCATCTTTGCGGACATCTCCGACAGCACGCAGGCAGGCTTGCGCCTGGCCAGCGGCAGCGACGACAGCCCGGTCTCGACCACGCAGACGCTGGGCGGCGGATTGAACAAGAAAAACATCTGGCTCGACCAGGCCTGGATGTCTTATAAGTTCAACGACATGCTGAAGGTGACGGGCGGCCGTTTCGGCAATCCTTTCTTCTCGACCGAGATGCTGTTCTCCAACGACCTGAATTTCGACGGCCTCGTCGCGCAGTTCGACAAGACGCTGGCAAACAAGGACTTGTCGGTATTCGGTACGCTGGGCCTGATTCCGCTGGAATACTCTTCCGATAGTAGTCCGGGCCGCAGCCAGAACAAGTTGTCCAGCCAGAACAAATGGCTGATCGGCGCCCAGGTCGGCGCCCAGTGGAAGCTGGATGCAGAAAACCGCCTGCGCGGCGCCGTCGCTTATTACGACTTCAAGAACATCACCGGCCGCGTGTCGGATTCGTGCGCGCTGTATGCCGGCGCCGATGGCTGCAACACCGACTGGTCGCGCCCGGCCTTCATGCAACGCGGCAATACGCTCATGCTGTTGCGTAACATCGCCCTGGATCCGACCAATCCGGCCAATACGCCGCAGCCTCAGTATGTCGGCCTGGCCTCCAAGTTCCAGTTGCTGGACCTGAACGCGCGCTGGGACACCCGCATTGCCGGCGGCTATGGGTTCCGCCTGGACGGCAACTTCATCCGCAATCTGGCGTATGACGAAAACGAGATGTTCCGTCGCGCTACCGTCGGTATCGTCAACAACGGCGGCACGGCGCAACCGGGCGTACGCGGCGACTTCAAGAGCGGCGCCAATGCCTACATGATGCAGGCCACGCTGGGCAATCCGAATCCGGCCGCCGTGGGCGAATGGAATGTCCTGGCCGGCTACCGTCGCATCGAACCGGATGCCTTGCCGGATGCCTACAACGATTCGACTTTCCATCAGGGCGGCACCAATGCCAAGGGCTATTATCTCGGCGGCAGTTACGCGTTCGACAAGAACACGCTGTTCTCGGGACGCTGGTATGCGACCAAGTCGGTGTACGGCGCTCCGGTGGCGATCGATACCCTGCAGCTTGAGCTGAATACACGTTTCTAAGAGGTATGCCGATGTCATTCATTTTGCAGAAACGAAGCCGCGCGGCATTGTGCGCGGTACTGGCGATTGCCGCTTCGGCCGTACAGGCGCAGCAAGGGCAGAGCATGGAAGAGCGCCTGCGCAACCAGTTGCGTATCACCACCACGCAATTGCAGGAGGCGCAAAACGAACTGGCCGTGCTCAAGGCGGGCAAGGCTGCGCCCGCCACCGGCGCCGCCAATGCAAAATCGGCTGCCGCGCCGGATGCGGACAGTGTGAAAAAAGAACTGGCGGATGCAAAGGCACAGCTTGCTTCCGAGCGCCGCACGCGTGAAAAAAATCACGATGCTTCCCAGGCCGCATTGGAAAAAGCCAACGCCCAGGTTGCGCAATACAAGAATGCCTACGACGGATTGTTGAAGCTGGCGCGCGCGGCGGAAACCGAGCGCCAGCGCCTGTCGCAAGAAGAAAAATCACAGCAGACGGCCGTGGCGCAATGCGAAGCAAAGAATGCGCAACTGTACTCCGTGGGACAAGAAATATTACAGGCGTATGAAACGATGGATATCGGCACGATCATGTCGGTGCGTCAACCATTTGCCGCGCAAAGCCGTGTAAAGTACGAGCAGATCGCGCAGCAGTATGGCGACAAGCTTTACGAAGGACGTTTCGATCCGCGCAGCGCGGCAGTGCCCGTCGCGCCTGCAGTTGGCGCAGCGGCTGCTGCTCCGGGAACACCTGCTCAGCAGCAATAGAGAGTCACAACCAGCGTCAATTTCCGGGTCCGGTTTGCCGACGTATTTTTTAAATCAGGTGGTCACATGAAACAACTTAAATTGAATAAGCAATCTCTCCGCCCATGCCTGCATGGCATGGCTGCGTTGATGCTGGCATCCATGTTCAGCGTCGCCGGCGCACAGACAAAAGCGGCAGGCGCCGACAAGACCATCGCCAGCCTGGGGCCGGTGAGCGTGCCGCAAACCGAAGTCGATCGCATGCTGCAAGCATTGCCGCCGGCCGAACGCGCGGCGATCAAGAACGATCGCGCCGGCCTGGAGAATTGGTTGCGCCAGCGCGTGACCAGCGAAGCCTTGTTGCGCGAAGCGCGCAGCAAGGGCTGGGCCGATCGTCCCGAGATCAAGGAGCGGGTAGATGCCGCTGTCAAGGAAATCACCGGCCGCATCGTTGCGACCAGTTTTCTTGAATCGATGACGCAGGTGCCGGCGGATTATCCGTCCGACGCCGACATTAAGGCGGCCTACGAACAAAACAAGGCTGGCTACAATTTGCCGGCGACTTATCGCGTGGCGCAAATCTATCTGCAGACGTCGCCTAACGATGCGGCCGGCAACAAGAAGGTGGCAGAGAAGGCCAAGAGCCTTGCGGCCCAGGCGCGCAGCGGCGATTTTGCCGCGTTGGCCAAGGCAGAGTCGCAAGACCAGAACAGTGCCGCGCGCGGCGGTGAAGTCGGCACGCTGGCATTGACCGACATGCTGCCGGAAGTGCGCGATGCCGTCGCCAAACTCAAGCCTGGCCAGGTAAGCGAACCGGTCCAGGCCGCCGCCGGCATCCATATCGTCAAGCTGATCGATGCCCAGCCGGCGCGTACCGCAACACTGGACGAAATGAAGCCGCGTTTGCAGGCTGCCTTGCGTCAACAGCGTCAGCAGCAACTGGTGCAGGCCTATCTGGCGACCCTGGCGCCGGCCGATCGCGTGAACATCGACACGGCCGCGCTGGATGCCGCGCTGAAAAAGCTGAACTAAAGATATCGTCCTTCCCAGTTATTTCAATATCGTCACTACATCAGGATTTGTCATGAAGAAAACCACCGAAACTGCAACGGCCGCATCTGACACTGCCGAACTGCTTTACGCCGTCACACCCGAGCAAATTGCCGAGGCCATCAAGGCGGCCGGCTGTTCGGTCACGACGTTGGAACACAATGGCGTCGGCCATTTGCACAGCGCCAGCCAGGGTGTCGGGTTTCAGGTGCTGTGGGGCAATGCCGGCGCGGCAGCCGGGCAATTCATCGATTTCACGATGAGCTGCCCGCTGCGCGTGCAAGGCGGCGTCCTGCCGCAAGGCCTGATCGCCGAATGGCATCGCAACAAGCGTTTCGCCCGCATTGTCGAGCACGGTGAAATGATTTCGATGGAGATGGACGTGCTCGTCGTGGGTGGCGTCAGCCAGGCGTATCTGAATATGACGGTGCAACTGTGGACGCAGATGATGGGGCAGTTTTTCCTGCACCTGCGTAATTTTACGGCGCAAGAACCTGCCGCCGCGCCGGCAGCGCAAGCAGCCGCGGTCGAAGAAGCCACGCCGGCTTAATCTCTGTCCTTCGCGAGGCCGCGTCGCGGCCTCGCTCCCGTCTTGTTTCTTTCATCTTGTTGATTTTCTCTTCTCTCTTTTTATCCCACGTCGTCCCGCAGTCACAGCAACGTAACATTTGTTCGTTACGCTGCCCGTTTGCTGTTACGTACTTCGCGTAACCGGTTTCCCCTTACTTCTCCATGAATATCGTGTCGAGCCGTCTATGCCGAGAATGGTCATGCCCGGCGCTGCGTATTGCGTCGCAGCCTGCCTGGCTGTGCTGACTCTGCAAGGCGCAGCCCAGGACATAAATGGCTTGCGTATTGACCCGGCAGGAGCGCCGCGCAGCGATGCGGGGAACAGCATGCGGTTCGATATCGCGCCGCAATCTTTGCAAAGTGCATTGGATGCCTTCGATATGGCGACCGGTTTCTCAGGCCTCTACAGCGCCGATGCGGTTGCCAGCCGTCGCTCCGCCGCCGTCCAGGGAAATTTTACGGCTGCCGCCGCTTTGCGCAAGATGCTGGAGCAGAGCGGTCTCAGCAGTTATTTCACGGCGCCCGATGCCTATGTTCTCGAACAAGACGCCACTGAAACGGGGATTGCCGCAGCGCCGCTGCAAGCACAAGCCCATGATTTTGAAGCCATCCTGCAATCCGGCGTGCGCGCGGCTTTTTGCCGTAACGCTTTGATTGTCCCCGGCAATTATCGGATTGCGATCAGTTTGCGTGTCGCCGCCGACGGCCGCGTCGAACAGGCGCGCCTGCTTGATACCACCGGCAACAAGGCCCGCGATGGCGAGATTCTCAAGACCTTGCGCGGCGTCAAGCTGGCGCACGGACCGTTGAATCCCGCCGAAGCTTTCGTCATGCTGATCTTGCCTCATGCGCCGGATTCGACTGCGGATTGTGGAGCGTCGTCATGAGCGAATCCGGATTCAAAAGCATGCGCGAGCTGATGATGCGCAGGTACGGGGAACTGAAACGCCGGCTGACCCTGCAACTGGGAAGCGCAGACCTTGCCGGTGATGCGCTGCAGGATACCTGGTTACGCCTGGAGTCGCATAAGGAGCCTGCGGAACCGGTCCTGCATCCGATCAGCTACCTGATGCGCATGGCAACCAATTCCGCCCTGGACAAGATACGCGGCGAACGGCGCTTTCTCAGCGGGGAAGAAGTCGAGCAGATTTTCGACAATTTGTCGGATCCGGCGCCGGGCCCGGATCGGAGCATCGAAGCGCGTTCGGAGGTCGAGCGCCTGCTGCTGGTGATGC
Source organism: Herbaspirillum chlorophenolicum (assembly GCF_001189955.1). GTDB lineage: Bacteria > Pseudomonadota > Gammaproteobacteria > Burkholderiales > Burkholderiaceae_D > Herbaspirillum > Herbaspirillum chlorophenolicum. The sequence goes on from NZ_LFLT01000015.1 coordinate 36,644, forward strand.
AGGAAATGCCGGTGCGCCAACGCCGGATACTGACGTTGATACGCATCGATGAAATGCCAAGGCAGGAAGTGGCCAGGCATCTCGGCGTCTCGCTCAGCCTGGTGGACCGGGAGCTGAAACGCGCCCATGAGTACATCGTTGAAAAAATGCGTTAAGAAAGTGTGGTTTGTAGCGTTGAGAAACGTCTATGAATAAGGAATGAAGGATTTGATTGCCGACCATGAGTGTATTTGACGCACAACAAACGGGATCGCAGGATTCGAGCGGGGCAGGAATGTCGCTCGATGCCGACGCGCGCGCCTGGGTGCGTCTGTTGGCCTCTGGTCGCGCCCGCAAGGAGGATGCGCGCAAGCTGGAGCTGTGGTGCGCCGCCAGCGCAGCGCATGCCGCCGCGTTCAAAAAGGCGCACGCTCTGTGGCGCCAGCTGGGTACGGCCGCCGAACTGAGCGGCGCCGGCGATCCGGAGCTGGAGGCGATTCGTCGCGCAGCACGTCATGGCAGAGCCGCACCGGCGACGCGATCAGGGCGAACTTCGCGCCGGGCATTCCTGGGTGGCGCCGTGGCCGCCTCGGTCGCTGCGGCGGGTGTCGCACTGGTCTATCCGCCGCTTTCTTTATGGCCTTCGATGGCCGCGCTGCAGGCGGATTATCGTACCGGGGTCGGGCAGCAAATGCAGGTTGCGCTGGCATCGGATGTCAGCCTCTTGCTGAATACGCGCAGCAGCATTTCGGTGCGCTCCATGGATGGCGCGCTGGTGGGCATCGAATTGATCGACGGCGAGATCGCCGTCAGCGCCAATCGCCCGTTCTCGGTGCGCGCCGGGAATGGCACCATTTCCGCCGAATTTTCCCGTTTCGAAGTGCGCCATCTTGGCGCCAATGTTTGCGTGACATGCATGGAAGGGCAAGTCAACGTCGCGCTGGCGGGCGCCCGGCAAACCGTGCGTGCAAACCAGCAAATGGTCTACGGCGGAGATGCCGCCGCCGCTATGGCAACCGTGGATGCACAACGGCAATCCGACTGGCGCCAGGGGATATTGAGTTTTCGCCAGACCGCCCTTGCCCAGGTGATCGACGAGATCAATCGTTATCGCCCGGGGCATTTGATGCTGATGGCCAAATCGCTGGAGCAGCGGCCGGTCAGCGGGCGTTTCCGCATCGACGACCTGGATAAGGCGATTGCGCAGATTCAGCGCCTGTTCCGCTTGAGCGCGACTTCGCTTCCGGGCGGCATTGTCATGCTTAGCTGATTGCCGCGATTGTTGTTTTTTGCATTGGAATATTTTATGCAGAAAGATGTATAGCTTTTCCCTTTGAGGTTCGTCTAGAGGCATGGGCAGTCGACAAGTTCGACCGCTATCGACAAACGTTGATCCGATCAGACCTCGAAAGAACCTTCATGCCGCTCCTTCACGTATCCAAAAGCACATCGACCGCTTCTCTTCAACGACGTTCTTCTCGCGGGTCTTCTTCTTTTTATCGTTTCGACAATAGAACTGCCGCAGCCCATACGCCGCGACCGATAGTCCGGGCCATTGCCATCATGCTGGCAGCAGGGGCGGCAGGAGGAATGGCCGGTGCAGCACATGCCCAGCAAGCGTTCAGCAGCGCGTGGTTCGCCGCCAAGGGGGCTGCGCAAAGTACCGCTGCCAGTACCGGTTACTTGCCTAACGGCATGCCGGCGTCGTCCTTGACTAATCCTTTCGCGCAACAGCAGCAGGCCAACCAGAAACTGCAGACGTCGCTCAATAATCTAAGCATCGTCGCAAGGGCTATTGCCGCGCAGCAGTCGGCGCAGCAAGCGGCAAGGTTGGCTGCGATGAATGGCGCCGGCGTGCCGGACGGCCTGGCAGATGGTGGTCTGAAGATCGACACCGATAGCCTCACCAAAGGTTGGCTCAAGGCAAACGCGCCGACGCAGACCACTGTCGACGGCAAGACCACGGTGGTGATTCAGCAGACTGCCGACAAGGCGATTCTGAATTGGGAAACCTTCAACGTCGGCAAGAATACGCTGCTGCGTTTTTACCAGGATACCAACTGGGCCGTACTGAATCGCGTCAACGATCCATTGGCGCGGCCGAGCCAGATCCAGGGGAAAATTCAGGCCGACGGCACGGTGATGATCGTCAACCGCAATGGCGTCATTTTCAGCGGCAGCAGTCAGATCAATACCCGCAACTTGGTGGCGGCAGCGGCCAATATCAGCGATACCCAGTTCCAGGCCAATGGCTTGTATGGCGCTAATGCCGCTACGCCCAGCTTCACCGACGCCAACGGCAAACTGATTGTCGATGCCGGCGCACGCATCAATACCGCGCAACCGGCCAGTGTGACGCAGGGCGGCGGCTACGTGCTGCTGCTGGGAAGCGAAGTGAGTAACGCCGGCACCATCAGTACGCCCAAGGGGCAGGTAGAGCTGGCCGCCGGCGACAGTTTCATCATTCGCAAGGGATATGGTACCGAGGTCAATGCCATGTCGACTACCCGCGGCAACGAGGTGGCGCCGCAAATGAATGCAGGCAGCACCGCTGGTAAAGTCGTCAATACGGGATTGCTGACGGCGCCGGAAGGGGATGTCACCCTGGCTGGACGCGAAGTGCGGCAGAACGGCGTGGTGCTTGCCACGACCACCGCCAACACGCGCGGTACCATTCACTTGCTCAACTCCGCCAGCGATACACAAGGCAGCGTCACGCTGGGTAAAGACTCCTATACCGCAGTGCTGATCAGCGATGATGGCCAAACCTCTTCCTTGAACAGCCAGCGCGATGCCCTGATCGCCGACTCGGCCGCGCAGGACGCGGTGCGCCCGGCGGCATCGAGCGGGCGTTTTGACAATCTCTCCAAACTGGCGGATCGCCGCGACCAGTCGCGCGTGGAAATCGTCAGCGGCGGCAACATCAATTTTGAAGACGGTTCGCTGACGCTCGCCACCGGCGGCCAGATTGGCGCCACGGCAGGTGCACGTTCGTTCGTGGCTCAAGGTTCAATACTGGATGTTTCCGGTGCGGTCGGCGTGTCGTTGCCGATGTCGTCCAACGGCTTGCTGGTCAATATCCAGGGCAATGAATTGCGCGATGCCGCGATCGCGCGCGACAGTGGCCTGCTGGCCAGCAGCAATGTATGGATCGATACGCGCCAGTTGATCTATGTGCCGGCCGGCACCGGAGGCTACACATCGGATCGCTGGTATACCGCCGGTGGTTTGCTGGAAGTCGGCGGCTATCTGGCCAATCAGGGCCATCGCATCGGCGAATGGGCGGCGCAGGGCGGAACGGTGGCACTGGGCGGCCGCGAAGTGGTTACGCAAACCGGTTCCAGCATCAATCTCTCCGGCGGCAGTCTGAATGTGCAGACCGGCTATCTGAATCAGAATTGGCTCAAGGGTATCGACGGTCAGCTCTACCGGGTCGATAGGGCGCCGGCCGATATGGGATTCAGCGGCGTCTACAAGGGTTTTGAAGTCGCGCATGCGCGTTGGGGGAAGAATGCCACCGAGTACTATAGCAACCCCTTGATTGCACCGCAGCGTATTTTGCAGAACGGCTATACGGTTGGTCGCGATGCCGGGCGGTTGCTGATCAATGCGCCGACTGCGGTGCTGGAGGGAGGCATCACCGCGACTGCCTACAATGGGCCGATGCAAATGAACGCGCGGCCGGCTGGCCTCACCGACAGTTATAAACTGGCGCAGAATACCGCCGCTCAGAATGGTTCGCTGGCATTGGGAGAGTATTCCAGCCTCGGCCGCAGCGGCGTCTACAACACGGATGTGCGCATCGCCGATATCGCACAGATCAGCGCCGGCGCCACTGCTGCCGGAGCGCTTCCGAGCGGGCGCGCCAATACGCTCTGGCTCGATGCCGGCTGGCTCAATGCGCAGCAATTGGGCGGCCTGGATCTGGCCAGCGGCGGCAATATTGCGGTTGACCGCGCCATCCGGCTGGCCGACGACGGTGTACTGAAACTGACCGGCGCCAACATCGATATTCGCGCGGATATCGTCACGCGCAGCGGCAGCGTCACGGCCAGCAATATCTTTGTCGCGGACGGCTTGAGCAACGGCGTCGCTTTACTCAAGAACGGCGCTTCAGTCGTCACGCTGCACGATGGCGCCACGATCGATGTACGCGGCGGGTGGTTCAACGGATTGCTGGCGCCGGACAGCATGCAGCAGCGGGCTTTTCTTGATGGCGGTCGTGTCACGCTTTCTTCCAGCCGGGATGTGACGCTGGAAGCCGGCAGTGTCATCGACGTCTCTTCGGGCGGATCGATACTACAGAACGGGTCCAGCAAAGGCGGACGGGGCGGCGATATCTCGTTGCAGGCCGACAGGACTGTCAGTGGCAACAATGCGAATGGCAGCCTGATCCTGAACGGCAGCTTGCGTGCCTATGGCATGAATGGCGGCGGAACGCTTGCCATCGATTCCGGTCCCGGCATCGTCATTTCCGATCGGACTACGGATGGCGGCGGGTCATTGCGCCTCGGTACGGCGCTGTTCCAGAGCGGATTCTCGAACTATCGCATTAGCGGCCACAAAGGTTTGAGCGTGGCCGATGGCACCATCCTGGACGTGTCGGCGCCGGTCTATCGATTGACTGCGGGCGCCAATGAAAGCATGGATGTTGCGAGCGCTCTGGAGCGTTGGGTCTCGCCCTTGCATATCGAGCATCCGGGCAGTGGCGTGTTGAGCCAGCGCAGCGGCGCCAGCCTGTCGCTGTCGGCAGGACTGGAAACGGCAAGTGCTGCCGAAATGACATCCACCAAGCTGAATATCGGCAAGGGCGCGGTCATCAACGTCGACCCCGGACAACAGATCGGTATCGCCGGTATCGGGCAAATCACCGTCGATGGCACGCTCAACGCCTGGGGCGGGAAAATCCAGATCGGCGAGATCACGGTAGGAGCGATTGCGGAACAGATGCGGTCCCTCGGCCACGACCGCTCGATCTGGATCGGCGAAAATGCCGTGCTGGATGTGTCCGGGCGCGCCTTTACTGCGCTCGATAGCCGTTTGCAGCGCTATGGCAAAGTGCTGGCCGGCGGCTCGATCGTGATCGGCGCCGATATCGATACGGCGGCTGCGCAAGCTACCGCGCCTGATCTCTTTGTAGTGGTGCGCGATGGCGCGGTGCTCAATGCATCGGGCGCCAGCGCGACCATCGATACGCAGTCGGGCTCGCGCCAAGTGAGCAGCAATGGCGGTTCGATTGCGCTGGCCTCCAACAACGGTCTTTATCTGGATGGCGCGCTGATCGCCAGAGCCGGCGGTCAGGGGGCTGCCGGCGGTACCTTGTCGATCGCACTCGAAACGCCTCTTTATGCCAGTGCCGCCGCCGCGCGCGTCATGCAGTCGCGCGATCTGGTCGTGACGCAAGCCACGGCTCCCCAACTATTGGCGCCAGGAGCAAGCCCGCTCAGTGCGGCAGGTCAGCTGACCTACGGCCACGGTGCAATCGGCGTGGCGCAGATCCAGGATGGCGGCTTCAGCAATCTGAATCTGCTGAGCCACGGCATCATCGCCTTCGATGGCGATGTGGCGCTTTCCATGTCGAAAAATCTCCAGCTTTTTTCCACCTCGCTGGCGCTGACCGATAGCGCCCGGGCTGACAGTCGTATCGCACTGTCAGCGCCTTATGTGCGCCTGAGCGGTATCGGCGAGCGCATCGTCGATGGTCCGCGTGTCTTTCCTGCCATCTATACCGACGGTGCGTCAGCACGGACAAGTGCGGCGCAATTCACGGCCACGGCTGATCTGCTGGATATTCAACGCGCTGTACGTTTCGGCATAGCGGGGACGAGAGGCATGTTTTCCGTGGATCGGCGCGGTTTTGCCGACGTAGAAATGAGCAGTAGCGGCGATTTGCGCTTTTTGCCTGGCGAGTCTTCGGCACGCACCTTGCTCCAGACAGGCGGTGATCTGGTTCTGGCGGCGCGTCAGCTCTATCCGACCACAGCCGCCTTTGCCACGGTGCGGGCAGGGTGGAACAATAATTCAGCACAGCAAAACTTTGATCCGGCCAGTGTACTCAGCATCCGCAGTACCGGAGCGGCGCCCGATGCGCAACCGTACTCGGTATTTGGCACATTGAAGATGGAAGCCATGACCATCCGTCAAGGCGGCACGATACGTGCGCCGCTCGGGTCGATCACGCTGGGCAACTCGTACTCCACGCACGATGTGACGCTGTTGCCAGGCAGTGTTACCTCGACCAGTTCAGCCGGCCTGATGATGCCCTATGGCGGCACCGTCGATGGCATCGACTGGTTTTACGGCGGCCAGAAAATTGCGTTGCAGGGCATTGCATCGACAGCGGGTGTCGCGCTCACGGCGACAAGCGTTGATGTTCAACGCGGAGCGACGATTGATCTGGGCGGTGGCGGCGAGCTTGCCGGCGCTGGCTTTGTATCCGGCCGCGGCGGCTCGATTGATGTGTTGCGCTATCCGCTGGTGGCGTCAAATCCCAGTATCAAGGCCAGCGACAGCAGCAACACCGTCTATGCCATTGTGCCAGGCTACAGCGGAAAATACGCCCCGGTGACGCAAGGCAGTGACAGCAAACCGGCAATAGGCCAGCAAATTACGCTGGATGGTTCCATCCCGGGATTGCCGGCAGGGACTTACACGCTGATGCCTGCAAGCTACGCCTTGTTGCCGGGCGCGTTCCGTGTCGAAGTCGCGGCCGCTGCCGATGCGCGTGGCGCCACCGGCAACGGCATGCTGAGCAATGGTTCCTATCTGGCTGGTGCGCGGCTTGGTTTTGCCGATTCTCAAGTGCAGGACAGCCTGAGCAGGCAAGTCATCCTGACGCCGGCAGATGCCGTGCGCCGGTTTTCGCAATTCAACGAGATGTCCTATACGCAATTCGCACTTGCCGATGCCGCACGGCTAGGTGTGTCGCGTCCGATGTTGCCGGCAGACGCCAAGTCGCTGTCGTTGACGCTGCGTTCCGGGGGCGGTGCCGATAGCTTCCGTTTCGACGGCAGCATCAATTTCAACTCGGCCCAGGGTGGCATCGGCGGCTCGGCAAGCGTACAAGGGACTACCGGCTCAGAATTGGAAATCCTGCCCGCCGGCGCAGCGCCGACAACGGGGTTCACCGGCGTTTCGCTGCATGCAGACAGCTTGAACGCGCTGGGGACCAAGCGCCTGTCGATCGGCGCCATGCCAGTGATCAAGTATGGGCAGCAGGGCAATTTCTTCAGCTTCGGCAACTTGACCGATACGCTTAGCATCACGCTGCGCGAAGGCGCCATATTGCGCGCGGCCGAGGTCATGCTGGTGGCCGGCCGGGATGCAAGCGGCGCCATCACCATCGAGGCCGGGGCCGGTATCAATACGCTCGGCATGGGAGCGGCGCCGTTCGATTCGCGTGGCGGCCTTATTTATAATCCGCAGGACGGCATTAATCGCGGCGCATCCATGCTGGCCGTATCGAATGGCTGGCTTGATGTGCTGCCGGCCAGCTCCGCGGTGACGACTCAAGCAGCGATCCTGCTTGGCGCTTGCGGCGCCAGCGGTCATTGCGATGCGCCGACCACCTTGTACTCTGAAGGCACGATTGCCTTTGCAACGAACAACCGTTTCGAGCTGGGCGACAATGTCCGTTACGGCACGCGCAATCTGTCCTTCGGCGTCGGCGCCGTCAACATCGGCACCAATGCAGCGCTGGCGGCGGCCGGCGCGGCCGGTGTCCTTCCCTCCGGCCTGCTGCTCAATCAGGAGGTGCTGGATCGCCTGCTGCGTGGCGACACCTCGACCGGCGCACCGGCGCTGGAGAGTCTGATCCTCAAGGCGCGCGAAGCCGTCAATATTTTTGGAACGGTGGCGCTCGATACGTTTGACGCAAACGGCCAATCAAAGATCGCCAATCTGATTTTGGGCACCCCGGCCATCTATGGTATGGGTACGGCGACGGACTCGGCGGTGATCCGTGCCAAGAATTTCGTCTGGAGCGCTTCGACCGACACGCCGGGCTCGCTGATCGCTGCAGGTCCGGGAAGCGGCAGCGGCTCGCTGCTGATCAGCGCCGAACGCATCACCTTGGGCGATGGTCCCAACGTTCAGATCACCGGCATTGAGAATCCGGCGCGGCTGGCACTTGGTTTTGCCAATGTCACGTTGGCAGCGAGCGATCGCATCAGCGCCAACCACAAAGGCAGCCTTGCCGTCTACCAGAGCCAGGGAGCGTATACCCCCGCCACCGGTTACAGCTATACAGGCGGCAATCTGGTTCTTTCCACACCATTACTCACCGGCGCAGCCGGCTCGAACAACAGTATCAAAGCAGGCGGTGTCATCAGTGCCATCGCACCTTCGGGTAGCGCGCCTGACCGGCTGGTTGGCGGCGAGGGCCTCGGCGCGGAGCTGTCGCTACAGGCGCAGAGCATATCGTTGGCCACCACGGTGGCCTTGCCGAGTGGGCGCTTCACCGCGAGCGCAGAGGGCGATGTGGCGCTCACCGATGCTGCGCAACTGGATCTGGCCGGGCGCACTATCGGCATCCACGACGCAGTCAAATACAGCTGGGGCGGCGACGTGATTCTGGAAAGCCGTACTGGCGATATCCGGCAGGCTGCCGGATCGATCATTGATCTGTCGGCGCGGTATAACAAGGCCGGGCAATTGTCTGCGGCGGCGCTTGGTGCGGCAGCGGGTACGGTCGACTTGCAGGGAGCGATTCTCGGCACGGCCAGCGGCGAATATGATGCAGGCGGCAGCTATGTACCGTATCGCGGTGGTTCGATTGATGTACGTGCTCAGCACCTGGGCGGCGCCGGTTCGCTCAGCGACCAGTTTGCGGCACTCAATGCGCGGCTTAATGCCGGCGCAGTATCCGGTGGCCGCAGCTTCCAGCTCAAACAGGGCGACCTGACCATCGGTGACGGTCTGCGCGCCGGCGAGGTGGTAGTCTCGCTGGATGGCGGCCAGCTCACCGTGACCGGCGCCATTGATGCCAGCGGGGCTAAAGTGGGATCGATCCGGCTGGCGGCTCGCCAGGGCCTGACCATCGCCGGCTCGGCGCTGCTGGATGCGCACGGCAGCCGCTTGCGGGTGGATAGCTACGGCAAGATCATCGATAGCCCGAACCGCGCCATGGTCGAACTGAATTCGGGCGATGGTCAATTGACGCTGGCATCCGGTGCACGCATCGATTTGCGCCACGGCACCAACGTCGCTGTCGGCACCGCACCGGGCCAGAACGACGGCGCGGCACGCGGCACGCTTGAACTCAATGCCCCGCGCCTGGGCGGCGCGACCGGTGGCGACATCGCGATCGACGCCAGCGGCAGCATCGCGATTAGCGGCGCACGCTCGATCGCCGTCAATGCGGTACAGCGCTACAGCGATGCGACCTACGGCAGCGACCCGGCTGCCAGCGGGCGGCCGTATCAGATCATCGATCAGAATTATCTGGATCAGAAACATGCCGACAGCACCGGCTTCATCACTGCGGCGCTCGGCAATGCCACGCTGATGAACGGTAAACTGGCGGGCCTCAACAACGCCACCTACGCCAACGCCTTCCACCTGCGTCCGGGTGTCGAGATCGTCAGCGCCACACCGAATGGCGATCTGGTGGTCCAGGGCGACCTCGATCTGTCCGCGCACCGCTATGTCGGCGTCAATCCGAATTTCGCCAAAACCGGCATCTACGGTTCCGGTGAAGTGGGATCGCTGGTGATCCGCGCCGGCGGCAATCTTGATATCTACGGCAGCATCAATGACGGTTTTGCTCCACCGCCGGCGACGCCGGACGACGACGGCTGGATGCTGCGGCCGGGCGTACTGTCATATGGCGGCGATGTGATTGTTCCGCGCGGTAATGTCACGCTGGCCGACGGCACCATTTATCCGGGCGGACGCCCGGTAAACTACGACTTGCCGGTCAAGGCGCTGACGGTGCCGATCGGCACGCAACTGCCGGTTGAGTCAGTGCTCAATGCCGCAGTGACACTCGCGGCCAACACGATTCTCGCCGGCGACATCCGCGCCGCCGATGGCAGCTTGCTGTATGCGTCAGGCACCCGTCTTGGCGCAGCGGTGACATTGCCGGTGAACACGCGGCTTGGTGCGGGCTTCATCGCCACGACGAATTTGTCATTGCAAGCGCTGGTCTGGCCTAAGGGGGTTGCGCTGCCGGCCAGTATTACCATTAACGGCGATGTGACCTTGCCGATGGGCGGTCTGATTCCGGCTCTGGCTGAGCTCAAATTGCCGGCCGGTGCAATCTCGGTACCGTTGCGCGCGGCTGATAGTAACGGCTATCAGGGCGCCAACTGGGCGGTGGCGTCCATGCTGCCGGCCGGTTCGCAAAGCTGGTCGATGCGTCTGGTCGCCGGCGCCGACACTGCCGCTGCCGACACGCGCACCTTGCGCACGCGGGACGCCAACGGCAATCTGACCCTGGCCGATACGCACTTTTCGGTGTACGACAAGCATGCCATCACGATCATCCCCGGTACGCCTGCACAGCAGGCCGGTGGCTGGTTCTGGAGTGAAAAAGGGGCAAGCGATTTTGGCGAGCAGGCAGGAACGCCGATTGATCCTGACTGGGATCCCGCCGCCTTGTGCGCAGATAATCCAAGCTTGTGTGTGCATGCAAAGTACGTCTGGAACAACGATGGGCCGGGGATCGACCCCAAATATATTCCCGGCACGCCCGTGCTTGCCGCCGACGAGGGCTGGTGTCCTGACCTGTGCACGCCGATTGGCCAGAATATTCCCGGCACGCCTGACCAGATCGTCATCGGCGCCTTGATCGACCGCAATCCGGCCAGTCCGATTTTTAGCGTGCTGCGTACAGGAACGGGCGATCTTGATCTGGTGGCCGGCCGCAATATCGCGATGCGCTCTCCTTACGGTGTGTATACGGCCGGAACGCAATCACCGGCGCTGTCGCCGGCCTTCAATCTGGATCGCATCGCATCGGGCGCCACCGTACTGGGTACGGGCGTCGCAGGTTATGAAACCCTGGTGCGTGGTAGCGGCAGCACGTATCAAGCCTGGTATCCGACCTCTGGCGGTAATGTGCTGCTGCGTGCCGGCGGTAGCGTCACTGGCGACGCCTGGACCAAAAGCAACACTTATAGGGCCGACGGTAATCGTGCAGATCAGAAATCGAGTGCCGACCCGGCCAACTGGCTGTGGCGTCAGGGCGATGTAAGCAGCAGCCAGAAGGGAGCGGCCTGGTGGATCAATTTCGGCACCTATGTCGCGAGCAATAACCCCGACACAGCCAATTCGATCGACGCCATGCCGTATCTGGTCGGCTTTACCGGTTATGGCACCCTGGGCGGTGGCGACTTGCGCCTGGAAGCCGGCGGTAATGCCGGAACAATCGATGTGCTGAGCGCAACGAGACCGGGCAGCGGATTGTTCCCACGCAGCCAGGCGCTGACGCTGGCAGTGGCGTCGACCGGTCGCGTCAATCCTGATGGCAGCCTCTCCCTGACTGGTGGCGGCGATATGGAGGTGCGTATCGGCGGTGCGCTCAACGGCAATGCGAGTGCCTATATGATAGGTAACGCCGATGTCCAGTACCAGAATATCGGGCTCAACGGCCTGGCCGCCAATTTGCGCGGCCACGTCGATATTGCCGCAGCAAGTCAAGGCACCATCCAGCTCAGTTACGGCGCCAATGCCGCTTTGCAGGACGGCAAGGAAGTGCGTGCCTATGATGCGTTCAGGTCAACCTGGGCACTGGCTGGCGGCGGCCTCATGCTCATGCCGGGCGACGCCACCTTCAATCTGACGTCGCGCGACGATCTGGTGCTTGCCGGCGTGCGCGATGCAGGCCGCACTGCAACGATTGATCCCAATAGCAAAAGCAAATTGCCGTGGTTCACCTTGTGGTCCAACCGTACCGCCATCGATCTGTTTGCGGCCGGTGGCAACCTGACGCCCAGCACCCAGCTCGGGCAGGGTAGCGGCTCTCAGGTGTCGTTCACCCCCGATGCGGATACAGGCGCTACAGCCGGCCGCTTTTACTATCCGTCGATCCTGAGGGCGGCGGCGCCGTCAGGCAACATCTACATGGGAGCTTCGGCGGTAAAAAAAGATGAACTTGCACTTGGCTATTCGTTGGTGCTGGCGCCTTCGCCTAATGGCGAGCTCGAATTGCTGGCGGGGCAGTCGATCTATGCCGGCGGCTATGCCATCAGTCGCTCCAGCGCCGATATGGCGGCACTGCCGACGCCGTTGCATCCCGCTACCAGCAGCACGGTGGATGCGCTGGCGTTCCCTGTTGAAAACAATCTGTTTGCCTTCGGTCCGAACACCGCATCAGGCCTCTATGATCTGGCGCCGGCGCGTTTCTATGCAGGTTCCGGCGATATTGTCGGCCTGCGCACGGGCGAAATCCTGAGCAACTTCGATTCGACCAGCCGTCTGGCTGGCCGCACGCTGTATGAAGGCGGTGGCGCGGTCTGGATCAAGGCCGGCCGCGACATCGTCAACAGCGGCACCAATTTATCGCAATTCACGTATTTCCCGATGGTGGGAGGCGGTCAGTCTACGGGCAACTTCATCGCCCATCACGCGCCGACCGATGTGTCGATTGTCGCGGCGGGACGGGATATCGTCTACAGCTCGTTTTCGATCGCCGGGCCAGGCGCATTGGAGCTGACCGCCGGCCGTAACATCCGGATGGACGAGCGTGCCGGCATCACCTCGCTGGGCGCCATCGTGTCCGGCGACAACCGGCCGGGAGCCAGCGTCTACCTGCAAGCGGGCGTGGGCGCCGGCGGTCCTGACTACAACGCTTTCATGCACCGTTATCTGGACCCGGCCAATCTGGCCGTCAGCGGCATCGCGCTGGCGCAGCAACCGGGCAAGGCCGTGAAGATCTACGACCAGGAGCTGGCTGCCTGGCTGTTGAAACGCTATGGCTTCAGCGGTACGCCGGCAGAAGCACTGGCTTATTTCAGTGGTTTGGCGCCGGCGCATCAAAGCATTTTCCTGCAGCAGGTTTATTTTGCCGAGCTGCGCGAAGGTGGTCGCGAGTACAACGACCCCAACGGCGTGCGCTATCAATCCTATCTGCGCGGACGCGAGGCCATCGCCACTTTGTTCCCGCAACAGGACGGGCAGGGAAATGCCATCGTCCGCGAAGGCGATATCACCATGTTCGGCGGCGCCGGTGTGCGCACCAATTTCGGTGGCGACATTCAGTTGCTGGCGCCGGCCGGGCGCGTCGTGATCGGCGTGGAAGGCACTGCGCCGCCGGCCAGCGCCGGCCTGATCACACAGGGCGCCGGCGATATTGGCATCTATTCCAAGGGCAGCCTGTTGCTGGGCTTGTCGCGGATCATGACCACCTTCGGCGGCGGCATCCTGGCCTGGTCGGCCGAAGGCGATATCAATGCCGGTCGCGGTGCCAAGACCACCGTGCTCTATACCCCGCCCAAGCGGGTCTATGACAACGTCGGCGACGTGACGCTGTCGCCGCAGGTGCCATCGAACGGCGCCGGCATTGCGACCCTGGCCCCGATCCCCGAAGTGCCGGCCGGCGATGTCGACCTGATCGCTCCGCTGGGCACCATCGATGCCGGCGAGGCAGGCATCCGGGTATCGGGCAACGTCAATCTGGCGGCGCTGCAGGTGGTGAATGCGGCCAATATCCAGGTTAAAGGCGAGGCCACCGGCATTCCGATGGTTGCGGCGGTCAATGTCGGCGCGCTGACCAATGCCAGCGCCGCGGCGAGTTCGGCGGCAACGGCGGCGCAGGATTCGGTACAGCGGGCGCGCAACGAAGCGCGCCAGGCCTTGCCGTCGATCTTCACGGTGCGCGTGCTGGGTTTCGGCAATGAAGCTTCCGGCAGCGAAAACCGGCCGGCGCCGGCGGGCGCGGGATATGACAAGGGCAGCGCTTTCCAGGTATTGGGCCAGGGAGATCTGACACCGGCGCAACGTGCCCGTCTGACGGAGACGGAGCGGCGTAATCTGATGCAATGAAATAGGGCGATCAAAGAGTGAGGAGTGCAAAAATTCCGTGAGAGAATGCCGCGAAGGTGATGATGGTGATTTCCAGGGGGCTGGAAATCACCTGATGACAACACCTCATCGCGGCCCTGATGGCCGGTAAAGAAACGGCGACAGGGCGAGGGCGGGATGACATGAGGGCAATCTGGTTTTTCGGGTTCCGATATACATTTGCGGCATGCGTATCGCTTGGCGCGGCGGCGCCGTGCATGGCTGCATCGTCGTTAGGTTTCGAGGCCCAGGCCAGCGGCGTGTTCCTGAATGCCAACGGCGACGTCCTGACGGCAAGACATGCTGTGGCCGGATGCGCCTCCCTGTATGTGGTCAAGGACGCCAGAGTGGTAACGGCAAGCTTGCGGGCGGTCAGCGACGAGACGGATGTGGCGGTACTGGCGACGGCCCTGAAGCCCGTTCTCAGCGCCGTGTTCTCCCGTACGGAATTGCCGTCGGACCGCAGCGTGGCGGTTTTTGCCGAAGCGTATTCCCGGCTGTTGCGGATGCCGGATCGGGCGCGCGTGCTGAGCAATGCGATGACGGTGGTGGTGACGTCTCCCAATGAAGGCCGTGATTTGCAATTGCTGTCGGGCGTCAAACCGGGGGCAAGCGGCAGTCCGGTGCTCGGCGTCGGCGGTTTGCTGCTGGGGATAGTGGTCGAGCGCGTGGCCGGCGCGCCGGGGACGGCCGAGACGGTGCTGCTTCAGTCCGGCAATCCGGCCAAGGCGGCCGGTGCGACGTCAGTCAGGGCGGTGTCATCCAGCGTCATCAAGCGTTTTCTGCGCGCCCACGGCATCGATTTTTCCGAGAGCGATGCTGCGCAGATCAGCATGCAGCAATCGCCGGCGGCAAGGGCGTTTACGTTGGAGGTCGGTGTCATTTGCGGGTAATGTGGGCCGTCTATGCTTGAGGCCTGACGTATTTCATTTGACAAGGACCATCATGCAAGAGCATCTGCAATCTGAGCAATCGCGCTGGAGCAAGACGATGCACTGGCTCAAGCGCATCGGCGCCGGCGTCGGCATCGCCACCATGCTGGTGCCATCCATCGCGCAATCCCAACAATCCCAGCAATCGCAACAGCCGCCGCAACATTGGATCAGCTATGCGCAACTGGCGAGCAATCAGTTCGCCGCCTGGCTGAGCGATCCCGCCGATGACACTGTGGTGCGCTTGCATGCCTGGATGCAGGAACGCTTGCTCAAGGAAGGGCAGCCTTTACCGCCGCCGCTGGTGACGCGTGTGTGGGTCGCGCCTTCAGGCAAGGTCGAGCGCCTGGAATTCGCCTCGCTCGGAAATGCCCAGGCAGACAACGATTTGCGCGCGCTGCTGACGGCGCAGCCGCTGTCGGAACCGCCGCCACCCGATATGCGCCAGCCGATGGTGTTGCAACTGACGCTGGATTTTCCGCAGAAGTAGCCATTGAGTCATTCAGAGATCGTCGTATGCCGTTTTTTCGTCCGCTTCCAATCAGCATGCGCCTGAGGCTGTCCGCATTGTCGGCAACGTTTCTGCTGGCGCTCATTTCCACGAGCAATGCGCAGACGACCGCGGCGGATTCATCCGCCGCACCGCCCAAAGCCTCCGGAACGCTCTTGCTCAAGCCGGCTCCCGACTTCACGCGCCTGGTCAAAACATACGGCGGCGCAGTGGTCAACATCGGCGTTGCGCGCGAAGCAGGCCTGCGCCGCCAGGGCGGGGTGCTGCTGCAGGACAAGGTCGACGAAAGTACGTTGGGGTCCGGCTTCATTGTCGGTGCTGACGGTTACATCCTGACCAATGCCCACGTTGTCGCACGCGGAACGGACATCAGCGTCAAGCTCAGCGACCGGCGCGAATTCAAGGCGCGCCTGCTCGGCCTCGATCCGATCGCAGATGTGGCGCTGCTGAAAATCGATGCATCCGGATTACCGGTGATCAAAATCGGCGACCCTGCGCGCATAGAAGTCGGCGAGTGGGTATTGGCCATCGGCGCTCCCTTCGGTTTCAGCAATTCCGTGACGGCCGGCATTGTCAGCGCCAAAGGGCGCACTTTGCCGGGCGCCGACTATATGCCTTTCCTGCAGACCGATGTGCCGATCAATCCGGGCAATTCCGGGGGGCCGCTATTCAACATGCGCGGGGAGGTGATTGGCATCAACTCGCGCATTTACAGCAATAGCGGCGGCTATCAGGGCTTGTCGTTTGCCATTCCCATCGACGTGGCGATGCGGATCAAAAATCAGTTGCAGGAAAAGGGATCCGTCACACGCGGACGCATCGGCGTCGCCGTGCAGGAAGTCAGTCAGGCGCTTGCCGAATCCTTCGGTTTGCCGAAACCGGTAGGTGCATTGGTCAGTTATGTCGAGCCGCACGGCGCTGCAGACCGATCGGGGTTGCAACCGGGCGATGTCATCCTTCGCGTCGACAAGCGCGAAGTGATTCAATCGGCCGATGCATTGATCTACATTGCAGACCGGATGCCGGGCCAGCGGGTTGCGGTACAGATATGGCGCAATCGCACGACGATGGATCTGGACATGTCGATCGACGCTTTCGAGGCGCGTACCCCGGTGCCGGCAAAATCGCAGGAGCCGGCAGCGCCCCTCGGCATGGTGGTGCGGCCGCTGCTGCCGCAGGAACGCTTGATCTTGCAGGTCGACAACGGCTTGCTGGTGGAGCGGGTCAACCTTGCCGCCTCTCGCAGCGGCGTCAAGGCAGGGGACGTCATCCTTGCATTGAACGGCCAGGCCATTACCGGCATAGAGTCGTTGCAGGAAAAACTTCTTTTTGCAAACGGCACGGCAGCGTTATTGATACAGCGTGGTTCGGCAAGGTTATTCGTAGCGATAGAGCTGCCGAAGCGCAGTGCCGAGGATGCTGCCGTCAATGGAGAAACTCCCTGAGATATCTCCGTTTGGTTTTTCAATCGTATGGCGGATAGTCCATTGCTGATTTCCTCGCAGATCTGACACTTTCCATTTTCCCCATCTTGCATTCTTGTCCGAAGGCTGCTGCGCGGGCATAGCGTTCCTCATAATCCAGAGAGCTTAGGGCGAGTCGGGAGCGTTTTATAACGTTCCCGTACTTTTATCTAAGGTCCATCACTAATGATCAACATCTCGATAGTTAGACTTTTCTTACGGGAACGGGGAAAAATAAATTAACACTTGGTAATTATTTACTTAACTATTTCTTAACATTTCATGGGGAGGAATTTTCCGTTTGACCGAAATGGAATGTTACGCATCCCGCTGGGTAATGGCTGTATACGGATATTCCGGTCCGTTATTGCATCGGATCTCCACCGGCTTGCCGTGCCGCTCGACGTTCTGCGTCAGGCTACGGTTGGCGGAATGTAATAGAGAAAAAGTTTAGATTTTGGTGAGATAAAAAATACTAAAAATAACAAATGTCTTATGATAAAGTTCCGCTACCAAATGAAAATGCAAGTAGGGAAGAATGTGCTTTCGGCATGGAAGCGCATAAAGGGAAATAAAAAGAAACATCCGCAGTAATCGCTGAATCATTTCAAAAAGAATAGTTTCATTGCGAAAGGTGTCTGGGGAACATGATCAACGCTGCCATAAGTCATCTGGCCATTCAGCTCAACCAGTTTCTCAAGCAGACCTATGCACTGACCGAAGACATCGTGCTGATGTCCGGCCTGGTAGATGCCGAAGGGCATGCAGCTCCCAACACAAACAACAAGCTGGTCGTGTTCCTGACCAACCTGGAAAAAGACACAGTGCCTTACCGGCAGCAGTCTTCAGGCGAAGCCGGCGCCCTCCGCACAGTGGTCAACAGTGCGCCGCTCTACCTCAATCTCTATGTGATGATTGCCGCCAATTTCAATGGCGCCAATTACTCCGAAGCCTTGAAGCTTATTTCCGGTGCGATTGCATATTTCCAGCGATTCCCGGTGTTCGACCATCAGGTCACGCCGGAACTGGACCCCCGCATCGAAAAGCTGGTGCTCGATATCGAGAACCTGAAAATACATGAATTAAGCAATATCTGGACGTTGTTGGGCGGCAAGTATCTGCCTTCGGTGCTGTACAAGGTACGGATGGTGGCGTTCGACGCCGACGACATCGTGGCCCGTGTACCCAACATACGTTTGCCTGCATCGGCCGCCAATCACTGAAGCCTGACCGAGAATTCGCCTGTCGCCACCGGAGTGCGTCATGTCTCTCTATTCGCCGTTGCTCAGCATTGATGTCGAGCATGACTTTCTGCAGCCGCAAGCGGCGGCGTTTATTTGCGTGCCGACACCCGAGACGGCTGACTGGATTCGTCGCCGCGATTTGCTGGTGCGTTCGCAGCGCAATGGCGTAGCGGTATTTTGCGAAGCTGCGCGGCGCAACGTATTGCTTGAAGACTGTACGCCAGGTGCAGCGTTACTGACGTTTAAGTGGTTTGCACAGGATCCTCTGTTTTCTCAATACACGCTGCCGCTGGCCCCAACGCCGGAAAGCCTGCTGTATTTGCGCAGCAGCGCCAGCGTGGCCGAAGACAGCGGCCGGCGCCGTCTGCACGCAGGCGACACGGTTGATGCCGGGATGATGCAGGCGATGACGGCGCCGCTGCTGGCGCGCCATCTTGATCGTCGCGATGTCTTGCGCAAACCGGTTCTGGTGGCGGAAATCGATCTTGCCGACCATGTCGCGAAGGAGGATGCCGCGGATGTGCATGGCGTGAACTATTACTTGCGATTTTCCGTCCGCAAGAGCATTTGGAAGTACTACCTCATCAGCGATGCCGACGCCGATACCGTCAATCTCGCCATCGTCGATCTTGATGAAACGGTGCGCTTCGTCAATGTGGAGCCTGAACAGTTGCCGGGAAACCGGCGCGCGCTGGTGTTCATGAGCGACGGCGAAATCGAGATGCAGAAAAAATATCCGCAGCGCTTCCAGCTGCGGGAACAAGGCGGGATGGGCGAGCGTGTGTTGATCCGGCGGCTGCCCAACGCCGATGTGAGCAAGGTAACCCAGGAAATGGTAAGTGGCAGGGCAGCGTTGGTTTCAGAGATTTATATCAATTGAACAATAACTGAGGGTGAAATTATGGCGCAATACAAAACACCGGGTGTTTATGTCGTCGAGAAAAACGCCTTTCCAAACTCTGTCGTCGAAGTCGCGACGGCAGTGCCTGCCTTTATCGGCTATACCGAGTTTTCCGACAACAAGGGAACCTCGCTGGCACAGAAAGCCTGGCGCATCACCTCCATGGCAGAGTTCAATGCCTACTACGGCGGTCCGCCGCAGAGCAAGTTCTCGATCAATCCGTTGCCGGCTGCCGATCCGAAGGCCCCGCCAGTGACCGGAGATTTCTCGATTACCGATAGCGCCACCAAGCAGCGCACGGAATACGAACTCAAGGCGGAAGGCACATCTTATATTTTGTATTACAGCATGCTGCTGTTCTTCATGAACGGCGGCGGCCCGTGCTACATCGTTTCGGTCGGCCACTACGGCGACGATCTCGACGCCGACAAGATTTCCGCCGGCATCGATACGCTGCTCAAGGAACAGGAGCCCACCATGGTGCTGGTTCCTGATGCGGTGCGCCTGTCGGCGCAGGATTGCACGACCGTGCAGACCAATGCGCTGATGCACTGCGGATTCAAGATGCGTAACCGCATTGCCTTGCTGGACGTGTATGACGGCTACAAGGATCGGCAGGACCCGGCCGGCGATTGCGTCGGTGCGTTCCGCGAGGCGGTCGGCACCAACTTCCTGGATTTCGGCACCGCTTACTATCCTTGGGTCAATACTTCGATCGTCAAAGAGAAGGACATCGATTTCACGGTGATCACCAATCTTGACGTACTGACCGATTTGCTGAAAAAAGAGCTGTCGCCGATCACCGATGCTGCAAATCCGACGCCGGCAGCCAAAGTCAAGATCGACCAGCTCAATGCAGCGTTGGCCGCCATTACTTCCGACTGGACCAAATCGCAGGATCCGGCGACCGACAAGCAGACGCTGAACAAGACCCTGCTGGCGGTCAGCAGCCTGTACCCGCAAATCATTCTGGCAATCCAGAAAAAGCTGAACCTGCTGCCGCCTGCTGCCGGCATGGCCGGTTTGTACACCATGGTGGACAACACGCGCGGCGTCTGGAAAGCGCCTGCCAACATCAGCATGAACGGCGTGGTGTCGCCAACAGTGGCGATCTCCAACGATGAGCAGGAAGACCTCAACGTGACCACCCAGGGCAAATCGATCAATGCGATCCGCTCGTTCATCGGCGAAGGCGTATTGGTCTGGGGCGCGCGGACGCTGGACGGCAACAGCCTCGACTGGCGTTATGTCAGCGTTCGCCGCACCATGATCATGATCGAAGAATCGCTCAAGCAAGCTTGCAAAGCATATGTCTTCGAACCCAACACGGCCAACACCTGGGTCACGATCAAGAGCATGGCCCGCAATTTCCTGACCAGCGTCTGGAAGCGCGGCGGCCTGGCCGGCGCCAGCCCCGACGATGCCTTCAGCGTATTCGTCGGCCTCGGCGAGACCATGACCGCCGACGATATTCTGGAAGGCTTGCTGAAAGTCTCGATACTGGTCGCCGTCAGCCGTCCGGCCGAGTTCATTGAAATCACGTTCCAGCAGCAAATGCAAAAATCCTGATGCCGACAGCATCGCCCGAACGGTTTTTTAACATTCAATCTTTAGACGAGGTTTGCAATGGCAGATGACGGATCGAAACAATCAACCACCGTGTGGCCGCTTCCGAAATTTTATTTCCAGGTGAAATGGGATTCGCAAGTCATGTCCTTTCAGGAAGTCAGCGGTCTCGACGTGCAATCGGAAGAAATCAAATACCGCCACGGCGACAGCCCGGAATTCTCGGTCATCAAGATGCCGGGCATGAAGAAGGTCGGCAATGTGACCATGAAGAAGGGCACCTTCAAAGGGGATAACAAGTTCTGGGACTGGTTCAACCAGATCAAGATGAACACCATCAAGCGCGTGCCCGTCACCATCAGTTTGCTGGACGAAGCCGGCAAGCCGACCATGGTCTGGACCCTGGCCAACGCATGGCCGACCAAGATCACCGGCACCGATCTCAAGGCCGAAGGCAATGAAGTCGCCATCGAAACCATTGAAATCGTGCACGAGGGTCTGACGATCGCCAATAGCTGACGATCGCCCGGTACGAACGCAGCATTTTCGTGGGTTAAGCGGATGTCTTCTTTGTTTTCGAATGTTTATCCGCCATCGGCGTTTTATTTCAAGGTGGTATTCGGCGCCACGCTGGGCTTGACCGACACGTCCTTTCAGGAGGTGTCGGGCATGTCCGCGGAAATCGAGACCGAGACCGTCGTCGAAGGCGGCGAGAATCGTTACGTCCATACCTTGCCCAAAGGCGTCAAGCATCCTTTCCTCGAACTCAAGCGCGGCATTGCACCGCTGACCTCGCCCCTGGTGGTCTGGTGCAAGTCGGTGTTTGAACTCGGCTTCATGGCGCCGGTGGTGGCTCAGCCTATCGTCGTGCAACTGCTGGACGAAAAGCAGTTGCCGCTGCGCGTATGGTCGTTCGCCAATGCCTATCCGGTGAAGTGGGAAGTGGAAAACTTCGGTTCCACCAAGAACGAAGTGGCAATCGAGAAGATTGTCTTGAGCTACACGTATTCAAACAGGCTGATATAAGAACCATGTCGATCGAAATAAGACAGTTGAGCATCAAGTCCAATGTGACGCAGCAAGCCGATGGCGGCAGCGGTTCCGGCACAACCGTCGGCCGGCCTCGTGCCGGAGGCTGCGGAGGGTGCGGCGATTCGGAAAACAGCGAGGAAGCCCGCAACGACATGCTGGCCGCATGCAGAGAGATGGTGCTGGACTTGCTGAGCCGTTCGCGGGAGCGGTAAATGGGCATCTCTACCGGCCTTAAGAAAAAACTGAGCATCGCCGCGTGCAAGGTCAGCGATGAGGCCATCACCGTCGATACCAGCCAGCCGATGTTTGAAGCCCTGATCAATCCGGCAGGGTATAAACGTCAGCTAAGCATCGCTTACAACAAGAAAAAGACGCTGGGCCAATATGGCGCCTTGCCCAAATTCAGCGCCATGTGCGAAGAGAACCTGACGCTGGAAAACCTGGTGCTCGACGGCACCGGTGTGGTCGAGCTGGTCGGCATGAAAAGCGTCAAGGAAATGATCAACACCTTGTTCGCCGTGACCAAGTACGATGGGCAGAAGCATGAGCCGAGCTATGTGCGCGTGTTGTGGGGCACGTTCATCTTTTTCGGGCGCATCGAAACGATTTCCATCGACTACACCATGTTCAAGCCCAGCGGCGAGCCGCTACGTGCCAAGCTCACCCTTGCTTTCGTCGGCTGGATGAGCAACAAGGAAAGCAGCCTGCGCGCCAACCAGAGTTCGCCCGACCTGAGCCACCTGGTGGAGGTGACGATGGGCGATACGCTGCCGCTGTTGTGCAGCCGCATCTATAACGATCCGTCGTATTACCGCGAAGTCGCCCGCATCAACAATCTCACCAACTTCCGCAATCTCGAGCCGGGTCTGGTACTCCGCTTCCCTCCGCTGGTCTGACACCATGGCCGACTCTCCCAAACTCAACACCAGCGAGGTGCTGAAGATCACCATTACCAGTGACGGCAGCCTCATCGCAGACACCATCAGGATTATTTCCGTGGAGGTGAACAAGGCCGTCAATCGCATTCCGACTGCGCGCATCAGCATCCTCGACGGCGACATGCCCAAGGACGATTTCCCGGTCAGCAACCTTGATGTCTTTGCTCCCGGCAAGGCTATCGTGATCAGCGCCGGCTACGGCAGCAAGGTCGCGGTGGTATTTCAGGGCGTTGTGGTCAGGCACGGCATCAAGATCAGCAACAACAACGAGGCCCGCCTGCAGATCGAATGCAAGCACAAGGCGGTGGCGCTGACCATCGGCAAGAAGAATGCCAATTACGTCGATCTCAAGGACAGTGACATCATCAGCAAGCTGATCTCGCCATGCGGCGCCAGCGCCGATGTCGCGGCGTCCGATACCCAGCATAAAGAGATTGTCCAGTACTACAGCAGCGATTGGGATTTCCTGGTTTCGCGCGCCGAGGCCAATGGCTTTCTTGTGATTCCCGACGACACCAGCGTGATCGTCAAGCCGCCGCAGACCAGCGCTGCGGCCGTGCTGAAAGTGACTTACGGTATCGACCTGATGGCATTCCAGGCCGATATCGATGCGCGCACCCAGTTGCAAAGCGTGGTGGGCGCCGCCTGGGACCCGGGCACCCAGGCCGTGGTGCAGCAGACGGCCAAGCCGGCAAGCTTGTATGAACAAGGCAACCTGAAGGCCGACGACCTGGCTAAAGTGGCGGGGCCGGCGACATACCGGCTGCAGACTGCGGCGCCGCTGGAGAGCGACGAGATCAAGGCGTGGACGGCGGCACGGCAAATGAAGGCGGCGCTGGCCAAGATCCGCGGCAAAATGAAATTCCAGGGCAATGCAAACGCCAAGCCCGGCACCATGATCGAACTGGTCGGCGTGGGCAAGCGTTTCAGCGGCAAGGTGTTCGTCAGTGCGGTCAATCATGAGATCAGCGACGGCAACTGGATCACCGAGGTGGAATTCGGCATGGCGCCGGAATGGTTCAGCGAGCAGCACGGCGGCGATGCCCTGGCTTCGGGCCTGTTGCCCGGCGCCGGAGGATTGCAGATCGGCGTGGTGCAAAAGCTCGACGCCGATCCCGAAGGGCAATACAAGATACAGGTGGCTATTTCAGTGCTCCAAACGGAAACGGCGGGAGTCTGGGCCCGGCTGGCCAGTTTTTACGGTTCGTCCGGGGTCGGGGCCTTTTTTATCCCGGAGATCGGCGATGAAGTGGTGATCGGCTATTTCAACAATGATCCATCGCATCCGGTGGTATTGGGCAGCCTGTATAGCAGCCAGCGCAAAATGCCGTATGAACTCACTGCCGACAACTACACCAAGGCGTTGTGGACCAAGGGCTTGCTCAAGGTAGTGTTCGACGACGAAAAAAAGGTCATCACCATCGTCACGCCGCAAAACAACACCATCGTCCTGAGCGACGACGCCAAATCGATCTGCCTGACCGACCAGAACAGCAACAAGATCGAAATGAACACCAGCGGCATCTTGCTCGACAGTCCCAAGGACATTGTCATTAACGCCAAGGGCAAGGTCAGCATTTCAGCGGTCGCCAATATCGAAAGCAGCGCACAAGCCGATATCAAAAGCGAAGCCCTCAACATCAACAACACCGCCAAGGTCGGTTTTGTCGCCAAGGGGTCGGCCACGGCGGAGCTTTCCGCCAGCGGGCAGACGACCGTCAAGGGCGCCATGGTGATGATCAATTGATGCAGGCGTTGTCCACCACGGATAGAATTTTCAGGAGTTTTTCATGCCGCTAGCAGCCAGAATTACCGACATGCACGTCTGCCCGATGCAAACGCCGGCATTTCCGGCGCCGATTCCGCACGTCGGCGGGCCGATCATCGGCCCCGGCGTGCCGACCGTCCTGATCGGGAAATTGCCGGCTTCGGTGGTGACCGACAATTGCGTTTGCGTCGGTCCCCCGGACTCCATCGTGATGGGATCGAGCACGGTCATGATCGGTGGCAAACCGGCCGCCAGGATGGGCGACAGCTGCGCGCACGGCGGCCAGATTGCGATCGGTTGCCCGACGGTCATGATCGGCGGATGAGGAGCCGGACGTGAACCTCAACAAATCCTTTCTCGGCACCGGCTGGAGCTTTCCCCCGCGCTTCGGCAACCGCGGCGAAGTGGCCATGGTCGAGGAAGAGCGCGACATCCACGAAAGTCTTTTCATCATCCTGTCCACCACGCCCGGCGAACGCATCATGCAGCCGACCTTCGGATGCGGCCTCAAGTCGTATGTGTTCAGCGAACTCAACGAAAGCGTGGTGACCGAGATGCGCGACGCCATCGAACGCGCGATCCTGTTTTTCGAGCCGAGGATCACGGTCGATGCCATTGCCATGGACGAGAGCGGCATCTCTGAAGGGCGACTGGATATCCTGATCGACTACACGGTGCGCGGGACCAATACCCGCAGCAACATGGTCTACCCCTTCTACTTTCTGGAGGGCAGCAATGTGCCCGACAAATAAGCCGGCGCCAGGGCGCTTCGGGCCGTCGATGGTGAGTCGATGAGAAACCTCATCATCAGGGATGGAACCAGCCAGACAATGCGCGCTTTGCCGGCATTGCAGGACGGCTATTTCAATCTCGATGAAATGTCGTTCCACGACTTGTTGACGATGGTGGCCGAATTCGCCTCCCTGGTGTGCTTCTACAATGCGGAAAACCAGCCGGACGGCGACTGGAAACCATTTTTTCACGCCGACGAAACGGTGGTGATGAGCCGGATCCTGGCGTTTAATCTGGCCGGCGCCGTGGCGCATTTCGACGACTGGTGGCGCGGTACGCCGGAACATACCGGCATCGGCGCAGACGGCCGCAATCATGCACAGGATATTCAAGCCTTGCCGGTGACATATCTGGCAACGACGATCGACGGCTGGTACGTGGCGATGCTGGAAGCGCAAAGCGAAAACGGCCTGGCCCTGCGCACGCTCATCGAGAGCGTCATCGTGCAACTGCGCTCCGACAAGTCCGGTTTTCTGGATTCGTTGCGGCAGGAGGGCGTCAGGTTGCCGCTTGCGCCCCTGTGGTGGGCAGACACCGATGCGGCCATCGTGCCGGACGGCGGGCGGCGCCCGCAGGCCTTGCTTACCAAAACGATGGTGCGCACCGACTTCCATGCCTATCTCAAGGCTATCGAGATGATCCGCAAGGAAGCGCGGGCGCGGCTGCCGGCGTCGCTGCTAAGCCAGCAACACGATCCGGCGATCGGCATGCTGATCGCCTTTGTCCGGCAATTCCAGAAACTCAAAGTCAAACTGAACCGCTTTACCCAAAACTACCTGGATTTTTATTACGACAAGATGCTCGGCAGCGTGCCGCAGCCGGTCGCGCCGGACCGCACCTGGGTCGTATTGACAAAAAGTCCGGCCGTGCGTGAAGTGCTGGTGCCGGCGCAGACCGGGTTTTTGGCGGGTCTGGATGAGGCCAGCCGCGACATCGTCTATGCCTCGGCCAACGATCTGGTGGTCAACGATGCGCGCGTGATTGCGCTGCAGACCGTGTATTTCGATCACAACCGCTATAGCGCCCCGGAAAACCGCCTCAGCGACGATCGGCCGGCGGCAGCCGCAACGAATGGAACAACCGCAACGGTCGCAACAACCGCAACAACCGCCGCCCGTACCTGGTCGACCGCCGCCTGGTTCAACTCGCCGATGATCGAAGGCGTCATGGCCGACCTGCAGCAAGCCTATCCGATCCTGGGCGCGCCCAAAAACAGCAGTGTGCAAAATACCTTCGCCGACGCCCGTATCGGTTTTGCGCTGGCGAGCAAGGTGTTACTGCTCAAGGAAGGGCTGCGCAAAATCAGCGTCACGATTGCATTCGACGATGACATGCTGGCGCAGCGCCTCGCGCGTCTGGTGCCTGTCATGTGCGAGGACGACGGCAGCGGCGACGCCGCGCTGGACGAGATCCGCCGGCAAGACGTCTTCCTGAAGGTGTTCCGGCGCATCTTCCAGGTCGCCGTCACCGGCGAACACGGCTGGCTGGAGATACCCGACTACTTGCCGGCCTACGACGACCGGGCGCTGACGCTGAGCTTTGAGCTGCCGCCTCAGGAACCGTCGGTGGTGGCCTACGATCCCGCATTGCATGGCGAGCAGTATGCCGTCGCAACGCCCATGATACGGTTCATCATCAATCCCGGCGCCTACCTGTACCCTTACGGCATGTTGCGCGACCTGACCATCAGCGGCGCGCATATCGACGTGCAGGTCAACGGTTGCCGCGACCTGGTGCTGCAAAACAATATCGGACAATTGAGCGCAGCAGCGCCATTCGCGCCATTCGGCCCCTTGCCGAAACTCGGCAGCTATCTGGTGGTCGGCAATACCGAAATGGCGGGCAAGCAGATTTCGGAATTCAGCGTGGAAGTCGAGTGGGCCGACCTGACCAGGCTCAACGGCGGCTTCGCCACTTATTACGACGGTTATGAAGTCGAGGTCGCCAACGACGACTTCCTGGCGACCGTAGGCGTGCTGGCCAAAGGAAGCTGGACGCCGGCCGCCGAACAGACGCGGCCGACGGTGCAATTGTTTCGCGCCGATGTGCAACCGGGGCAGGGCGAGCGCCTCAACAACCGCGTGACCTGGAACTGCAATCGGGTCGCCCATCTGTTCGAGCCGGACAGCGGGGTATCCATTAAAAAACCGCTGACCTACGGCCCTGGCGCAAAAAACGGCTTTTTCAAATTCACGCTGGCGTCGCCTGCATTCGGCTTCGGCCATGAGACATATCCGCATCTCCTGTCCGCGACGCTGGTGGCGAACGCCCGCACGAAACGGCTACGGCGCCAGCGTCCGGTGCCGCGTACTCCCTACACGCCGCAGATCAATTCGATCTCGATCAGCTATCGCGCCGACAGCGCCATTCATATCGACCGCAAGACAGTCGACGGTTCCGAGCACGACGACCAGTTCATCCATCTCTACCCGAGCGGTTGGGAAGCGCTCGGCGTAGCCAGCTATCCGGCTGCGGCCTTGCTGCCGCGCTTCGATTTTGCGGGGAATTTGTATATCGGCATCGCCGCGCAGGCGCTGAGCGGCCAGCTCACGCTGTTTTTCCAATTGCGGGAAGACTCGCTGCCTTTGCCGTCCGATGCACCGTTGCTGCGGCAGCCGGGCGGCATCGAAGCCGGATTGCACTGGTTTTACCTGTCCGGCAATGAATGGAAAACCTTGCCCAAAAACGCGCTGATCTCCGACGGCACGCAGAATTTCATGACGTCGGGCATCGTCACGCTGCTGCTGCCGGCCGATATCGGCGCGGACAACAGCGTGATGCCGGCCGGTTCGTACTGGCTGCGCGTCAGCGCCGATCACGACCTGGAAAAGTATTGCAGCCTGTATGCCGTTCATGCCCAGGCGGTAGAAGTGCGGCGCGGCGCCGATGTGTCGCCGCAGGTGCCGATGGTGTTGCCGGCAACAGCCATCACCCGCAGCCTTAAACCTTTGCCGGGCATCACAGGAATCGGGCAACCGGTTGCATCCACCGGCGGCCGTGCTGCGGAGACGCGCGCACAGTTGCGCACGCGCGTGAGCGAACGGCTGCGCCACAAGGATCGGGCCGTCTCGGCGGCGGACTACGAGGCCTTGATCCTGCAGTATTTTCCCGAGGTCTACAAAGTCAAATGTTTCGCCAATCTGGCAACCGACCGTGGCCCGGATAATTGCATCCGTCCCGGCCATGCGCTGGTGGTGCCGTTGCCGTATTGGCCGGCGGTGACGCATCAGGATCAGATGCCCATGCTCAACGGCAATCTGATGCAGGAGATCCGTCAATTCCTGCAAGAGCTTGCTTCGCCGTGGAGCAGTATTTCGGTGGAAAACCCGGTCTACGAAAAAATACAGGTGCGCTGCAAGGTCAAGTTTATCGGCGGCATGAGCAACGGCCACCATATCAATCAACTCAATCGGGAGATTTCGGATTTCCTTACTCCCTGGCAGGATGGGCGCGGCTATCGGACGCATTTCGGCTGGCGCATCCGGCAGCACGACCTTGAGGCCTTCATCGGCGACTTGCCTTATGTCGAGAGCCTCTCCGGATTTTCCATGTTGCGTATCGCTTCTTCCGATACGGTGACTTACTCATTGTTCGATACGGCTGCTGCGCCGGACGTCACCGACGACCATTGCGCCGACATCACGCCGCTGTGCCCATGGAGCATCGCCATTCCGGCGGTGCGGCATGCCATTGAGGCGATCGACGACAGCCTGCTGCACGATCCGGTGCGTACTGCGCTCAGTAATCTGGAAATCGGTTCAACCTTCATCATTCCAAAAAACGAAAATGACCAGCAAATCAATGGCGCGGCGTAATCGCGATACGCTAAGAAGCAAGTTCAAGGATGGTGAAATGCCATCGGCATCGGCTTTTTCGGAATTGATCGATTCCATGCTCAATATCGTCGATGAAGGCTTCGACAAGACGGCTGCGGACGGCTTGAAAGTGTCCCAGCTGAACCAGGGCAAGCTGTTGAGTTTTTACCAGAATATAGATATCAAGAGCCCGATCTGGTCGATCCAGCTCGATGGACCGGGGGGCGGCCTGACTTTCGGCAATGGCGCCAATGCCAACGTACTGACCTTGCGCCAGCTCAAAGTCGAGCGCGACGGCGAAGTGAGCGACGGCGATTTCGAACTGGAGATGGCGGGGCGCATCGTCGCCGACGGCCGGCGTGGCCGTGCCGGCCGCCTGAGCGTGCCGGCCGATGGCCGATGGCACGATATCACCGATACGCTCAAGGGCTGCAATGCCTTTGAAATCACCGCAGGCGTGGGCAAGCCTAACAGCGGCAAGTATGCCCTGATGCATGCCTTCGCGATCATGACGTTCAACGGCAAGAGCGAAATCGACTACCGGCAGGCGCATTTCGGCAGCAAATGCAATCGCCTGCAACTCCAATGGGTGCCCGACCCCGATGGCGCGCGCCATGCCTATATCCTGCAAATGCGGGTGGGATGCCCGTACGACAACAGCCGCAATGCCAAGGAAAAGACCTGGGTGTCGTACTACCTGACCAATCTGTGGTTCGATCCATTGATGGAAGACTGCGCCCGCGATCCGGAGCCGAAGGTGAAGTCATGAGCGGGATCGCGGCGCCTGAAACGATGCAAATCGTCCTGACGGCGGAGCAGGGCAATCTGGTGATCGCCGCGCTGGCGGAGTGCCCGTTCAAGCTGGTCTACGAATTGATCGGCAAGCTCAATCGCCAGGCCAACGATGCGGGTGGACGGGCCGCTGCAGGCAAGTACGCCTGCCTGCTGACGGCGGACGAACTGAAGCTGGTCCTCAATGCGCTGGGCAACCTGCCATACCATCAGGTGCATGCGCTGGTGCATGCCTTGCAATTGCAATTGAAGGTGGGGCCGGAGCGTGTTGCCGGGGGGGCCAAAAAGCGCCCGAAGGGAACCCGCTGACCGATGAAGACGCCCGATTACATCGATAAACTGGGGCCGGATCCTGACGGTCTCGATTTCGATGCCTTGAGAAAGGCGGGCATTGCCATGCTGCAGGAGTTATGCGGCGAACGCTGGACTGATTACAATCTGCACGACCCTGGCGTCACCATCCTGGAACAGTTCTGCTACGGGCTGACCGATCTCGCATACCGCTCCGAATTCGCACCGGAAGATTATCTTGCCGGGCCGTTCGGCAAAATCGATTTCACACGCCACGCCCTGCATCAGGCCGACAGCATCCTGCCCAGCCAGGTGCTGACTGCGGACGATTACCGCAAGATCATTTACGACCGCATTCCAGAAATAGAAGATGTATGGCTGGCTTCGGCCGATGGCGACGGCAACGATGCCGGGCCGGCCGTGGCCGGGCTGTACCGGATATCGCTCAAGATCAGGGAAAGCCTGCAAACCGATCTCGGATCGGACGAACAGGCTCGGTTGGAGGCGAGCGTGAAGCAGCGGGTCATCGAAGTATTCAATGCGCACCGCAACCTCGGCGAGGATCTCGGCGAGATCGTCATTATCGGCACCCAGCCGGTGTTTCTGTGCGGCGATATCCAGATTCACAGCCTGCGTGATCCTGCGGCGATCTTTGCGGATATTTACTTCCGCTGCGCGCAGCAAGTCGTTTCCGGATTCCGTACCGAACGCTACCTCGACGCCCGCGATGGCGGCGCCTCTCTGGAAACCCTGTTTTCCGGACCGAAGACCGTGCACGGTCGCATCCTCAGTACCGGATCCGATACGCCAGGCGCGCCGACTCCCATTGCCAGGCTGATTTCGCTGGTGCAGTCGGTCGATGGCGTCACGCACGTCCAGCGGCTGGCGCTGTGCGATGAGAGCGGTCGGTTGGTCGCGGGCGAAAGCGCCGACGGCAAGGTCTTGCGCTTGCGTTTTCCGGATAAGGCGCAGAGCACTTTCCTGCGCCTGCATTTCGCCAGCGGCGGAATCGGCCACTATGACGTGCCATCGGTCGCGAAGAGCACGCAGTTACAGGCGGAAAAAGCGCAGATCGTGCTGGACGATGCGCGCATTGCATTGCGCAAGGCGCGTTTTGAATTCGATACCGTACGCAATACCGTGCAATTGCTGGAGCAGATCGTCCCGGCGCCGCAAGGCGTGCATCGGGCACTGAACGAGTATTACTCGATCCAGCATCAATTTCCTGCCATCTATGGCATCAACCGCTACGGCGTGCCATCGTCGGCGCCGCTGGCGAACAAGGTCAGCGCCCATCAGCTGAAAGCCTACCTGTTCATGGCCGAGCAATTGATGGCCAATTACCTGGAGAACCTGCAGGCGATTCCCCAGGTGTTTTCCATCGACGATCTCGGACAGACGTACTTTTCCCAGGTCATCGACAACCAGGCCTTGCCGGATATAGCAAAACTGTACGTCGATGCGCCGCCGCAGATCGGCGCCATGCTGGCGCGCATCGTGGCCCGCATGGACAAGCCGGAAGACCGCCGCAGCCGCCTCATCGATCTGCTGCTGGCCATGTACGGCGAAGAGTTTTCGCAAAAGTCCCTGCGCCGCTTCAATTACTACGAAGAGCGCCATACGGCGCGCTGGCTGGTCGACAACAAACTGGCGTTCCTGAAGAATATCGCCGTCCTGAGCCGCGACCGCGCCACTGCTTTCGATTACACCAGAGGCGCGACCCGCGCAGACGGCAGTCCCAACCGTCCCGGCCTTCATGCCAAGATCGCGATTCTGCTGGGCTTGCCGCCGACGCCGGAGAACGATGAACTGAGCGGGCAGTTGTTGCACTACAAACTGCGCCTGAGCACTGCCGGGCTGTCGCCGGCGGAATACGAGCGCGCCGCCGCGCATCTGGCCTTGCTGGCGCGCAGCGAAGACGACGGACGCCACGCCGCGCCGAATGGCCAAGTCCTGCCTATGTCCTTGCTGACACAGGGCGTGCGCCTGGAGAACTATATCCTTGAACAGAACGGCGGTACGGTCCATGTGCATTTTCAGACGCACGACAGCCGCCTGGGTATCGTCAAGCTGGGCAGTTATGACGACATGGCCGACGCCGATCTCCAGATGCAGCAATTGCGCGGTTTCATCCGCCATCTCAACATGGCGTCGGAAGGGCTGTTCCTGGTGGAACACCTGCTGCTGCGTCCGCGCGCGCATGGCGCCAATGATGCAGGCAAGCCGGCAGATGATGCTTCGCCAGATTTTTATGCCAGCCGCATCAGCGTGATCTTCCCCGGCTGGTCCGCACGTTTCAGCGATCCGGATTTCCGCAGCCTGGCGCAAGAAACGGTGTGCCGCAATTTGCCGGCGCATTTGTATCCGGAGTTCTATTGGCTCGATTTCGTTTCGATGCGCGATTTCGAGCAGCGCCATCGGATCTGGCTGGACAGCTTACGCAAAGTCATCGGCGATGCCCGAACTGGGCTGGAACGCCTCAATACGGCCTCGGCCAGCCTGACGAAATTCCTCCAGCGCCATCGCGGCGCCGGCGACTTGACGTACTGGGTGTGACGGGATGAGCGCCAGACACCGCATTGACGAGTTGTTGTTCGATATCGCGTTTTCCTCGCCGACGCTGGAAATGACGCAGGCCGATGCATTGCGCGCCCTGGTGGTGGAAAAGTTGCTGCCGGTGATGGGGCAGGTGTTTGATGAATATGCAGACAGCGATGTCGTCTGGCAGATCGACGCGCTGGAGATCGACGTCGGCAACGTGAACGAAGCCGATTTCCCGGCGGCGTTGGCGGAAAATCTCAGGATGGCGCTGGAAAAAGTCTTGCAGGGCGATGTCGCGAAACCGCCTGCGGCGCGCCGTATCCCGCGTAGCCGGGCGGATGTGGAAATGCTGCTGGCTTTTCTTGCCGACGGCACGTTGCCGTGGCAACTGGAGAGCGGCGCTTCCGATGGCGCCGCTTCGGCCGGCGCCGCCGCAGCGATCCATGAAAGCTTGCTGCAACGGGTATTGCAGCATAGCGCCGACGTATTGTTGCCGGCCTTGCGCGCATCATCCCGGCGCAGCGTGCAAGTGGCGCGGTTGGCGCGCCAGTTTCCTGCGGCGCAATTGCAGGCTTTGTTGCAGCATCTGGTTCCTGCCGACGCCGATGTTCTGATACGGCATATCGCTGCGTTGCAGGCATTGCTGCAAGAGGCGGCATTGGAGCGTTCCGCGTGGAGCGAGGCCATGTACGCTGTGTGGGAAGAGATTTTCGCTGTGTGCCTGGAACAGCAGGGGATAACGCCATCTGCGGCTGCCATCCTGCAGTCGGCGCTGGTCAAGATGGCGGCGCAACGACAACAGGCCGTTTTGCAGGTGGCGCGAGAATTGACTCAGCGCATCGAGGCGCGTCGCGGCGGCTTTCCCCAAAACGAGATGGATCGTGCGCTGGCTGTCGTGGCCGATGGCACCGGCACCGGACGGACGACGGCTGCTTCAGCGAACCTGCCATCGGACGACGGATTGCCGGTGATGTGGCGCACGCTGGCTGCGCAACGGTCCGACCTCGGCTTATTGAGGCATCTGATCGGTCAATCGTCTCCGGGCATGTTGCAGGCGTCTCTGAAGTACTTCAACCCGCGCCATGCCGACGCCGCGATCGGACAGCTCGAGACTCTGGAGCGCCTGTTGGGCCGAACCGGTTTTGCTCGCCCGGCAGTCGCGCAGGCGCTGTCCACGGCCTGGGAGAACGTTTTTAGCGTCAGCCTAGTACCGTCGCCGTCTCCGCAGCCGCCTCGCCTGGCGCAGATTCTGGAGCATGTGGTTGCGACCCTGGTCTTTGCACTACCCGAACCGGAGCGGCAAACACGTCCGGCAATCTTGTCGCAACTGCATCAGACCGCCGTATCGGATGGTCGGATGCAGGAGCTGGCTGCGGTCCTGTCGACATTGCAGGATGCGGACAACGTTCGAACTGATGCCGAGGCTCACGCACGCGGCAGCACCGGCAATAGCGACGCCGCATTGATGATGGAAAAATCGGCGAACGACGCGATTCCTCCGGAGGAACGAGCCGGGATGGCATACGAGCCGCCGTCCACCGCGGTCACGGTCAGGAATCAGGTGATTGCAGCGCTGATGGGCGGCAATGCGGGCGATATTTATGACGACTGGCGTACGTTCCGTGATAGCCGGCCGGAGTTGTTGCGTTCTGCGATTTTGCACTACAGCGGCTATGGCGAAATTCGGGAAAAAATCGCTTCGACTTTTCCGCTTTCCTTGCTGGCCGATATGCTGGCCTTGCTGGCGCCGCAGGCTGCGGAATTGACGGAGCATGTCTGGGCCGATCCTCAACTACGTGCATGGCTGGACGACGAAGTCCCGGATGGCGCGGCGCGCTGGAACAACTGGCGGCGAAACTGGTGGCGCGGTGCGATTGCGTATCTGCTGCAGGCGGCGCGTGCGCAGGAGCAACCTGCAACGGTTGCATTCGATGCCACGGCGGCGCCATCGGCGTTCGACATGTCGGCATATCTTGCCGCAGGTATGGAAAGTGCCGCGCCTGCCGATGAGCATCTGGCAGATTATCTGGCGCAACTGCAACTGCCGGAGAGGGCGGCTGGCATGCCGATGCAACATGCGCAAAGACATGAAGAAGAAAAAGACAGCGGGGACAACGCCGCGCACTCCAGGCATCTTCCGCATGATGCTCTCGGCAAGCCTTTCTTGAATGAGCGGCGCAAGGCTGTAATCGGCCTTGTGGAAGAGATTGCCAATGACGGAAATTCCTCGTCGCCCCGGCAAGAAATTCCACAACAACCGTTGCCATCGCCAAGCTCGCTGCCGGTCGACTCGCCGTCACTGGCGCAATTGTTCGAAGCGATTCGCGGCGGCGCGCAACCGTCGCAACGGTGGACATTAAGCGTAGCGCAACTGAAACAACTGCTGCATGAGGCGGTGAGCGAGCGGTCCTTCTTCCAGGCCATTGTCGACCATGCGAGCGTTGCGCGCGATCCGCATACGTATTACGTTCAGGTTTTGCATGCGCTGGCAGAGAACCGGATCGTCGATCTCGAAGCGTTTGCTGCAATCGAAGGGGGGGCATCGCCGTTGCCAGAGACCACGATGGCATCGAGCGGATCGGCCGCATTAGACGGATCGGATGAAGCCAAGGCCGTTTCCATACCGCATGAACCGGAAAATATCGGCGAGCGGGACAAGGCGAAATTGATCGGCCGTCTTGCCAAAGCATTGATGAAAGGAGACCCGGCCCCGCTCTATGCCGACTGGGATGTCCTGCTGCGCAAACATGCGCCGCTGCTGCGCGAGGCATTGCAGCATTACGCCATCCGCGACGATATCCTTGAACGCATCGCCTTGTCTTTTCCGGAAAGCATGCTCTACGACATGATCGCGCTGCTGGCGCCGGCAGCGGCGCCGATATGGTCGCTGTTGCGCGATCCGGAAACCTGGGCTGCGGCGGAGCATGAAGGAGAAGGGCAGAATTCCGCAGTCGATATGATCGCAACGGATAAATCGCTCGCACATAATGTTGCCGTGTTCAAAGCAGAACAAATCGAGAGCGGAGAAATTCCAGGAGCGGCCATGCCGGCCGATTTCTTTGATTGGAAGCGGAAATTATGGCAAGCCGGCTTGCGCCATGTATTGATCCGGGCACAGGAAGAGAACAATCCTGAGAATCCAGCAGCCGGGGAAAATTCTTTGCAGGAGTTGCTGAAGGACATGGAAAAAGATGCGACTGCCGAGCCGTTTTATGGACGTCAGGCAGAAACCTTTTTTGCCATGCTCGCACGCGATGCGGCGCTGAACCAGCAGGCTTGGCAACGCCGTTATCTGGCCAGCTGGCAGAAGCTGGCGGCTAAGTCGCAAGCATCAGGCATCATCGCAGCCGTTCCAGAAAATGAAGAAAATGCGGTACACGCAGCTGTCATCGGCATCACTGCAGAGCCGGGCCATCCATCCCCGACAACGGAAAAAACGGCGACTATCTCCGACAATCTTGACGATTTGCGAGAGATTCTGTTGCATCACCACCGGTTGACGGTGTCTGGCGAGTCCTCTTTATTGATGTCACGAGAGAGTATTCCCGAAGAGGTCGGTATCGATCTTCGGCAGCGCTTTGCACGCCTGAAAAATGTCTCCCTTGGCGTCGGCATGCCGATGGCGGCGGCCGACCTGGCGCGCGTGGTGGAAGCGTTCATTGCCGCTCATGGCGAAACCGCAATTGAGCAGCAACAGACATTCATGCAGGCGATTGCTGCGCAGGCCCCGCAAGCTGCCGGGCGCAGCCGTGAACGCTATTTCCGCTCGGTGTTGCATGCACTGTTGCATGAACAGGCGTTGGATCTGGAGGCGATTGCGGAGAGGAGCGTCGAAGGAAAAATCCTTCCGGAAGATGAAGGCGGCACCGGACCGCATGCAGCGGTGGAACACATGGCAGGGCAGAGGCAGGTTGAAGAGGGCATGCCGGCGGCTGGCGTACATACTGCGGCATCCACGGAATCGGCAGCAGCGACCAATGCCGCCGAACTACGGGGCCCGGTAGAAACTGTCGCGGACAAAGGTCAGGCATACATTGATTTCCTGCTTTCCCCAGGATTCGGCTCCGGCGCAGGCGCCACCCCGGACGGTCTGGCCAACTGGCTGCCGCAGGTTCTCGAAACGGGAGCGCCGATGTTTGTGCCGGTTCTGGCGAAGTTGTCCGGCAATCCGGCTGCAGTCGAGCGTTTTCTCGCGTTGTTGCCGGCCGCCTCGCTTCCTTCATGGTCATCGTGGTCGCATTTGTTCGCCCTGGCCCCGCATTCGCCGACGCAGTTGCAACGCATGCGACGCTACGCCGGGGATGTTGCCGACATGTTTTCCGAATTCAACCGGCAATTGGCGGCCACGCATCTGGCGCGCCTGGAGTGGGCTTTTCTGTTGCCATACCTGTTTGCGGTCGGGCGCGTATTTGAGCCTTCGCGCTTTGCCGGCGAACTGCTCGACTTCCTGGCGCATCGGACCGGTACGCCGGTTTCATCCGCATTGACAGCTCGTCTGCGCAGTCAAATGGGCATCGCCGTCGATGTGCCGCCTACAGGCGCCGGCCGTGGAGCTGCACCCCATGTTGCGGTCGCCGGCGCGGCCGTCAGCACTGGTGCGGACAAGCGTGGCGAGGCTGCGCATGTACCGGCTCCTGCTGCCGGAGAAACCGCTTCTTCAGCTACCCATGCGGAAACGTTTGTGCCCAATGCCGGCGTAGTGCTTTGCTGGCCGTTTCTGTCGCGGGTATGGGCAACGCTGGGATTGACGCAGGCCGATGCCTTCGTCGATGAGGCTGCGGCACAGCGGGCGGCGCTGCTGCTGCAATTCATCGCATATGAGCAAACAGCCGCGCCGGAGTATCAGTTGACGCTCAATAAATTGCTCTGCGGTGTTCATTCGAAAACGCCGATGATATGCGAAATCGAAGTCACGACAGCGGAGAGCGAACTGATCGAGCAAATGCTGTCGGCCATGATTGCGCACTGGAAGATGCTGGGCAATACATCGATTCGCGGCTTGCGCGAGACCTTTCTGCAACGGCCCGGCTATTTGTCGCTCAAGGAGGATGGCTGGCACTTGCGGGTGCGCAGTGGACCTTTCGACATGTTGATGGAAAAACTTCCCTGGAGCATTTCCACGATCCGCTATCCGTGGATGGAAAAGCTGTTGTGGGTGCAATGGGTGTAGTCAATGAAATGGCGGCAATGGCGGCGTTGAAACAACGCTGAAATCGCCGGGGCGAGATAAAAAAAGGGAACGGGATGGATGCGTTGACGGCGAATGCAAAGAGTCTGGAGCGAGAAATCGCCTGGTTCAGCGAAGTGCTGGCCACGCGCTTCCACGGCTATTTCATGCATGAAGGCGGTCCTCATGAAATCGAACGGCACCAGCCGCCGGATGTGAGCGATGATCCTTCGATGTTTGCGGGGGCGGTTCGCGAATACGGCATGAATTTCGACGAACGCATGGTCCTGATTCTTACGCTGCTGCCGCATATTCGTCCGCAGGCGCTGGATTTGCTGTTTACGGCCAACAAGAATACCGAGCGCAGCTATACCGAATTCGGCGGCTGGAAAGGAAAGAACCACGCCGGGCTGTTGCCGACTTGCGAAACCGCCGCGTTCATCCTGGCCGGAGACGATCTGGCGCGGCGTTTTGAAGTGCTCAAGCTATTTGATGCCGATCATTTCTTTACCCGCCAGTCCATCCTGAAACTGGAGCAACGTCTCGATGGCGAGCCCTTCCTGAGCGCTTCGCTCAACGTGGAGAACGACTTCCTGGACCGCTGCACGTCGGGGCTCCAGCACAAGCCCGACTATAGCGCCGGCTTTCCGGCCAAGCGCATCACTACGCAACTGGACTGGTCCGACCTGGTGCTGGCGCCCGAAGTGCTGGAAGAAATCGAACACATCAAGATTTGGCTCAAAGGCGGCGCCGCCGTGATGCAGCGCTGGCATCTGGACAAGAGCGTCAAGCCCGGTTACCGCAGCCTGTTTTACGGACCGCCGGGCACCGGCAAGACCTTGACGGCGACCTTGCTCGGCAAGGCGGCGGATGTCGATGTCTATCGCATCGACTTGTCCAAGATTGTCTCCAAGTACATCGGCGAGACTGAAAAGAACATGGCGAATGTGTTCGACCAAGCGCAGAACAAGAACTGGATTCTGTTCTTCGACGAAGCCGATGCCCTGTTCGGAAAACGGACGGACGGCAGCAGTTCCAACGACCGCCACGCCAACCAGGAAATCGCCTACCTGCTGCAACGGATAGAGGATTTTCCGGGTGTCGTGATCCTGGCAAGCAATCTCAAGAGCAATATCGACGATGCATTTGCGCGCCGCTTCCAAAGCGCCATTTACTTTCCGATCCCGGACGGTTTGCAGCGCCTGCGTTTATGGCAAAACATTTTTCCGCAGCGGCGCCATCTGGCTGACGACGTCAACCTGGAGGATCTGGCGGAAGAGAACACCCTGTCCGGCGGCGCGTTGCTCAACGTGGTGCGTTATGCCGCCATGCGCGCGGAGCGGCAAGCGCGCGACAAGGTGAGCAAGGACGATCTGCTGCGCGGCGTCAAGAAAGAATTTATCAAGGAAGGGCGGACGATCTGACATGAGGATTTCTTCGATAGCTCGGTACGCCATGACGGCGGCCATTGTGCGCTTGATCGTCGTTGCCGGCTGCATGCTGCTGCCGGCTGTGACCGGCAACGCCGCTCCGGCTGCGGATGATGCCGCCGTTGCGCCAGGTATGCCAAGTGCGCCGGTTGCGCCGGTTACGGCCAAAACCCCCGTCAAAGCCCAAACGAAAGCATCTGCAAGCGCCAAGCAAGAAACGGCGCGCCCTCCGTCATGGACGGACAGCAAGCAGATGACGCCGGAGGCGGCCCGGCTGATCGTCAGCAAAGTGGCCTTGCAGCCCGCCGAGCGAGACGGGCCGGCGGTGCAGCTGTTGTCGCAGGATGTCCTGAAAAAATTCACGCCCGCATTGCGCAAGCAGATACAGCAGGCCTTGCTGGAAATCTATGCGGAAGATCCCGCCTACATGCTGGCGTATCGTGAAAGCACGATGCCGCTCTCGGACAATATCGTCGGCCCGATCACCTTGTCATGGCTGAATCGCTTCTGGTTCGAATTCAAGATGGAGCCGTCCGGCAACCTGACCAATGCCTCGGTGGCCGCGCTGTTGCACTTTGCCGCCACGGTCAAGGCGCATCCGGAATGGAAAACCGACCTGATCAGCACAGACCTGGGACATTGGATCGACGGCTTCGATACCGAGGACAGGGCGCGCTATTACCAGATTCGCCTGGCCGGCACCGACGAGCAAATCATCGCCATGCTGCGGCTCTATCACT
Source organism: Herbaspirillum chlorophenolicum (assembly GCF_001189955.1). Lineage (GTDB taxonomy): Bacteria > Pseudomonadota > Gammaproteobacteria > Burkholderiales > Burkholderiaceae_D > Herbaspirillum > Herbaspirillum chlorophenolicum. Next base: position 76,547 of record NZ_LFLT01000015.1, read on the forward strand.
ACGAAACCGACAATACCCGGCAACCGGCGCCGGATCCGGACCGGGCCTTGCTGACCATTTACAGTTACAGCCTGACGGAGAGCGACTTCAAACTGCTGGCCTCGAAGTCGCAGGTGATCGCAAAATTGTCGGCGTTGCAGGACGTGGTTTATCTGAACGAACCCTTGTTCGACGCCGCCGTGCTCGATGCGCTCAAGGATCTCGGAGCACAGGCCGAGTCCTATCTGCCTGCCGCCAGGCTGGCGGCGCATGAGCAAAGTTACCGTCTTACCCTGGGCTCGCTGCAATTGCTCAGGGACGGGAAGGTCGTGCCTGATGCAATCATCAACGAACTGGAGAAACTGTCCGGCACTTATCCCAACGAGGCATTTTTCAGCGAAGCGATCCTTGACGCGACGGCAACAGTCAATGAACCCATCGACCAGTACATGCCGGAGATCGTCAAGGCGGCCGAGTCCAGCACGACGTATATCCTGACGGCGCGCGCGCTGGCCGAGCTGAGCGCCAACCGCAAGAACGAGCCGGTGCCGCAAGTGATCCTGGACATGCTCAAGGGATTGCAAGGCCTCGACTATCCGCAGCAGTGGCTGTTCGACAAGGCCGTAATGGCGCGCTTGCGCAACGGCGTGGGTGCTTGTCCGAGCGGCACGCCGGGCAATGCAAGCTATCGCCGCAAAGTGTCGGCAGAGCAGATGAAGCAGCTTGAGACGGCGATCAGGGATCCCAACCTGTTCGAGCAACTTGACAAGCTGTGGCAGGACAAGGCATGCAGCCCGGCTGAAGCGCTGGCCATGCCGCAGCAGATCGAAGCCTTGTACATCAAGTATCGTGCCTCGATCCGGGAGACCGCGCGCAAGAAGCCGGCCTATGATCCCAAAAAACGCGTGCTGTGGGATGGCGACGGTTGCGGTTGCGTGCTCGACGAACTGGATGGGGAAGTTTACGGTTTTTATCCATTCTGGTTGGCCGGCGCCCGGCAAAAGGTGGATTTCAGCACCTTGTCGCGCATTGCCTACTACGGCCCGACCTTCGACGACAGCGGCGTGCTCCGGCAAGCCAACGACGGACGCGATTTTGTTGCCGCGACAGAGAACGGCGACCTGACGCAGAACGATTTCGTCAACATCGCGCAACGCCACCAGACTGCCGTCGACTGGGTGATCCAGCGCAATGACTGGCGCTCCTGGAGCAAGATGGACAAGGACCGCAAGGAGCTGGTATTCCAGCGCCTGACGAACAACATCGTCAAGCTGATGTCAATCAAGCTCAATAGCTGGAGTGCAACCGTATCGAGCCACTTGCCGTTCGGAGACCGTTTTGTGCCGACCAATGGCGAGGGCGTCACCTTGTTCTTTGACGGCTATCCAGACGACGAAGTATCGGTCGGCGTGTTCAACAAGTTCGTCGACACATTGCGCACCCGGTTGCGCCAGGCCCGGGCCGGCGACATCATCAACGTGATGATGCGGCACTCGGCGCTGGGCAAGGGCGTCTACGACTATTCCAATCTCTATAACCTGATCGCCACCGCCGCCGCCAATCGCAGCGTCGATTTTCTCAAAGCGGTGGAGCGCGATCAGGACAGGCGGCCGCATTTCCTGGTGTTGCTGGAAGAGGAGACCAGCGACTCGAAAAAACAACTGCGCTTGCGCATGGAGAATTCCCTGCATGGCGAGCAGCGCGCGCTGGTGCTGCGTCAGGTGGTGCCGGTGATTACCTTCGACCATGACAACTGGCAGCAACTGCAAGACGACATCATCTATTTCAAGGACAACTTCGGCGGCATCGGTTTCTGGCCGATGTCGATGACGTTGCCACCCGCCGCAGGCGACAAAGCCGCGCTGATTGACGAAGTCCTGTCGACCACGGCCGGCGTGCAACAGTGCGACCTCACCCGCGACATCAGCCAGTGCATCGCCGATTTTTACCAGTACGTACCCGGTGCGCAGGCCTCTCCGGTTTGCAAGACCGTATGCGAAAACCTCTACGCTTTCCGCATGGCGACCAAGCTGGCGTTCATGCTGCTGGTCGCCTGCGCAGCGCTGTATTACTGGTCGTGCCTGTGGCGCGAAACCATGGCGCGCTACCGTCACGCGCCGGCGCTGATCGTCGCGGCAGTGTGGATCTTGCTGGCCATGGCCTTGCTGTTCTGCGACCCGTTCCTGCGCTGGCTGGCACGGGGATACATGATTCCGATTTTTCTGGTGCTGTTCATTATCGGGTTGATTTCCTGGTATCAGTATCTGTTGAAGGCGCGGGATGAACAGCCTTGATATAGAACCGTTCGATTTAGCATATTGACTATAAGAACGAAAAACCTGCAAAGGGAGTCGTGATGAAAACCGACGCGTTGATAAAAAATCAGAATGCGGCCGATACGGCACAGAAGCACGCGATTCAGCCGGCCGGTTTCGTCGATCGGCGTCCCGCCGCGGCCGCACAGCGCAAGCTGGCGGAGATGGCTGCCGGGAGCGGCCGAAGCATACCGTTGGGAGCGACCGGGGGCGGCATCGCGCAGCGCTTGGAAAATCTGGAAGAAGAGGAAGCGACGACACAGGCCAAATCCATCGATGCCCATGACAGTTCGGGGACGGTTCCAGCAATGGGGGGAGGCGCAGGGCGCGCCAACGATACGGGCCTTCCGGATAAGCTCAAGGCGGGCGTCGAGTCGATGTCAGGCATGTCGATGGATCACGTCAAGGTTCATTACAACTCGGACAAGCCAGCCCAGCTTAACGCACATGCTTATGCGCAGGGTAGCGACATTCATATTGCATCGGGGCAGGAGCGGCATCTTCCGCATGAGGCGTGGCATGTGGTGCAGCAGATGCAGGGCCGGGTGCAGCCGACAATGCAGGCCAAGGGCATATCGGTTAACGACGACGACCGGCTGGAAAGCGAAGCCGATGCCATGGGGACTCGCGCAATGCAATTGCAATCCGCGGCAGCGCCGTCAATGACATCGGGCACGAGCGCCGTACCGCTGACGTCGGGCGTGCGGCAACTGGCGAAACAAGACGTGATTGTCAACGGCATCACTCATCTGGTGCCGCTTAGCGGCGGCTCGATTTTCGAGGGAACCAGCGGCCCCGAGGTCGGTAATGGTGAAACGCTGGCCATCGATATCGATGATCCGATCTGGTCGCGGCGCGGCCCCAACCAAGAGATGGAGGGCAATCGCAGAGAGGACCGCCATGCAGAGCAGAAATACGCCTGGTATCCACTGTATTCCGAGAGTGCTTCCAATTATCAGCACGATGGCTGGCTGCATTTGCGCGATGAAACTTTCACCAAGGCCGATGCGCTGTCGCCGCCGATACCGGAAGGGCAGGCCGACGGGCGCCGCGCGCGTGCCGCACCTGCCGCTCCGCCTGAAACCTTCGATCCGTCCAACGTACCGGCTTTTATCCATCAGCAGCGCAACTATCAGAATTACCTGAGTGAACGCTTTTCGATGCAAAGCATCATGACCTCGCACCGTAGCGTAGGCTTCGAATATGAATTCGGACAACACAATCTGGGGCCGGATATCCCGTCCCATATTCCCTTGGCCAGATCGGCGCCATTTTCCCGTCTGTTTCCATTGAACTTCGAATTGGAAACCGATTCGGGGGCAGTGGTCGAGATCGGCATGCCGCCGTTTCTGGTGCCGAACGCCACTGACGGCGGGCCGGATAAGTCCAAGATAGAAGCGATCGATACGACACTCAAAGCGGTGATGGGCGCCTTCGGCAAACAATATGTACCGGTAGCGGCTCTCTTGCCGCGACTGGAGGGAGAAGGCCTGGGTCAATCATGGCAACCGGCTCAGGTGCTGGCGCATGGCGGCACTTATGCGGCGATGGCCTTGCAAGCCCCCGGCCCCGGCAAGCTGCAAGGAGGAAAAGTCTATTCGCAATTGAATATCACACTGACCGGCGAGGAAAGCGCCCGCTTCATTTCGACGGTGCGTAAAGTGATGAAGCCAAATTCCACGGAAGCGGGAATATTGGGACGCGCGTTCGGAATTTTGGACGAAATGGCCGAAAAAACATTCGGCGATCCGGCTCTGGCAACACATCTGAACAAAGCGCTGGCGAATACGCTCGCCATCCCATCGATCCTGCTGGGTACCAGCGGAAAAGCTGGAAAGTTACCGGACGATCTTGATTTGTCCTCCACGATCAAGGAATTGTATTCGCTCTGGATTAAGGATTCCGTGCCCAATATTCTGGCGACGACGGCGACGGACCCGGCCGCATTGGCCGCATTTGCTCCTCATGCGGCGCAAGTAGTACTCGGCCTGCTGCCAGACGTAATGGCGCCATTGCGCAGCCTGCCGTTCGAAAACGATGAAGAAACCGGTGCATGGAGAACCCTGGCGGGGTATGTTGCACAGAATTCCTTTTGCTACGCGGATTATGCGACCTTGGTGGGAATGGCGGCACCCATCCCCGCCGCAAGGACGGGCGACATTCTGGTCAGCGCTTTGGCGTTGCGCAATATGATGGTCGACGACGGCACAGATGCCTTTACTCCAGCCGAGGAGGCGGATCCCAGCGGCGGCGGTGCGCTGGAACGCTATAAGGCGAGACTAGAGGCATTCAAACTCTTGGTCAAAACGCGTAGCGACACGGTGCTCGGCGTCAAGAAACAATTCTTTGACGACATAGAAAAGCAAGTCCGCGATGAAATAGCAGCACTACTCGCATTGATAGGGACGCCGCGCGTCGTGCGCTCGCCGGCAACCAGGTTCGGCAACGAACAATTCGGCAGCGGCACCGGCGTGCGTAAGGACACCCATATCCCCCGCCCTGTCACAGAGGAATCCAGCAGCGGCCTCCGGCATTCAGTGGCGGAAGTGCGCAGCGATCCGGCGATGGCCTTGTTCTATAGCGATCGTTGGGATAAGCCAGGGTCGTAAATCTGATTTTCTTGCGTCAAGGAGAAACCATGCGAACCTATTCATGGAAAAGCAAGTCGAGCGAAACGCCTGCCGGAGGCAAACGGACGCGTATCGTCGATAGCAATTTCCATGATCGCCGCGACAGCGCGGTCGCACAGCGTTCGCTGATGGAGATGGCGCGAGACAGCGAACGCGCGCTGCAACGCAAAGAGAATGACAAAGCAAGCGACCAGGATGATGAGAAGGGCACCGATGCGGGTGGATTGATCAGCATGATGCCGGCGGTGACTGTGCAACGGCAAACGGGGGGAGGTGCGGAAGGGGGCGGTGGAGCGGCCGAGCATCGCAACGACACGGGCCTGCCGGACGGCTTGAAGTCAGGCATCGAGTCGTTGTCAGGCATGTCGATGGATCATGTCAAGGTTCATTACAGCTCGGACAAACCTGCACAGCTCAACGCACATGCGTATGCGCAGGGCCGGGACATCCATATTGCACCCGGGCAGGAACAGCATCTTCCACATGAGGCATGGCATGTGGTGCAGCAGGCGCAGGGAAGGGTAGCGCCGACTATGCAGGCCAAGGGCGTGTCAATCAATGACGACCATGCCTTGGAGCACGAGGCCGATGTTATGGGAGCGCGGGCTCTGCAAGCAAAGCCAGAGCACGGCAATTCGTCATTTGGCGACAGGCGCGTAGTTGGTATTGCACAGATGGCCGGGGTGATTCAGGCAATTAGGGGAACCGTAGCTACAGCGCAAGGCGAACGCGTCAATTTGGTCAGTCGCCATGACGGCACGTTTCTAGACCGGAAGACGGGAAGAATCTTTACGCAGGATTTGAACAATCCTGCCATTTTCCATCTACAAGCCGACGATGTTTTACCTATCGATCAAGGCATCGAGCAAGATGGGGAAGAGGAAGAGGGCGGCATGGAGCAAGATGGTGCCGACATGGAGGAGGAAGAGCCGCAGGGGCCGCTGCGCGCTGCATTCCTCAACGCGCGCCATGCCATTGAACAACATCTCGGTCGCGGCCTGACGGGCCAGGAATGGGATGTAATTGCCGACCACGCCGCCGATGCCATTAATAACATGCGCACATACGGATTGAATCCGGTCACGGAATTGTCCGGTCCTAACGGCGCCTCGTGCATTCCGACATCAGACTGGATATATTCCCTGCTAAGACATGGTCCACAAACTCAGCGCGGTAATGCGGGCGACACCACGACCACGGCGGAAAGATTGGATGCATTGGCTACCGCTATCGAGAATGAAGCGGCAAACAGTATCTACCAGGTGGTATTCAATCCAGCTCATCACGGCTTCGTTGTCGTGATCGTCGGCGACCTGGCGGAAGTTACCCAAAGCTTCGCGAATTCAGAATTGCTGGGGACCAACCTGGAGAACGAGAATTTTACGTTCACGCGCGCCCAAGTGGCGGCTCACCTGCGTAATTTTCTTGATAACGACGAAACCGCAGAAGCGCAAGAAGCGATGTTCGAAGGCCGTATCGATGGCGGTGAGGACGAGGAGACTTATCTTCCGATTCATCCGATTGCCCAGATGCAGTTGAGCTGGAACCGATCCTCGTTGCGCGCCGATGCAGCAACAGCCATCCAAGGTGAGCTAAACACGCGGGCTAATGCATTGTTCCCGAGAGCACACGGTCAACGTTAAACCCAGGGCTTCATTTGTAGTAGTTCGGACTTGATAGACTTGACGACGAGCAATGCTCCTTCCGGTTCAATTGATCAAAGATAGGTATGGCCGAATCCAGCACAAAAAATAAAGCCAATTCATCTCAGTCCGGCAATCAAGTAGCCGACGGGAAGGCTGTTTTCCTGGAAGATAACCGGTCCGCTGCCGCACTCCAGGGGAAGTTTGCCCAAACACTGCCTCAGGCAACGTTTGTGGACAAACGGCCGGAGGCGCTCCAGCTTAGGTCAATCCGCGAGATGATGGATGGCAGCCAGCGTATTGCACAGCTGCGTGCGGCCGGTGCGCCGATGGAGAACAGTTCCCGCTCCAAACGGGATGCCGCCTTCGGCGCCATGACGCCAATGAACAATGACGTTGCACAAGCAAAAACGCTTGGCGAAGATTCAACGCAATCAACTCAACAGCCTGCGCCAAAAACAAACAACACAGGCTTGCCCAATCAGCTTAAAGCCGGCGTCGAATCACTTTCCGGCATGAGCCTGGATCACGTCAAGGTGCATTACAACTCATCCAGGCCTGCGCAACTGAATGCCCATGCGTATGCGCAAGGAAGCGAAATCCATCTTGCGGCGGGGCAGGAAAAACATCTGCCGCACGAGGCCTGGCATGTGGTGCAACAGGCGCAGGGCAGAGTCAAACCGACCTTGCAGATGAAAAGCGGCACGCCTGTCAACGACGACAAGGGGCTGGAACGAGAGGCGGATATCATGGGGCAGCAGGCGCTGGCGGCAGGCTCATCCCCGGCAACAAATGCTCGCGTAGTACAAGGCGCCGGACTTGGCATGCCGGTGCTGCAGCGTTTTTATGTGGAATGCAGCGCCACGGATGAGGGCGCTAAAAGTGCGGAGGATACGGACGGGGGAGAATATTACTATCGCTGGCAGGAAGGCGAGCGTGATCCTGATCGATATGTTACGAGCAGCAGAAACAATATAACCGGCTGGAAATTTCGGAACTTGTATCGCTATCAGCCGCCGGATGAAAAGAAACCGGAACCGGTGGAGGCTCCGGCGAAAGCCCCAGCAGCGGTGGCCGGGGCTGGGGTGAAGCTCACCAAACATGATCGGCGACGGCTCAGAGCGGAAGCCGCAGCAGCGGCTGCGGCTGCGCCAGCGGCAGCAGAATCGGCGCCATTGGCTGCGGCGTCTGGAGAGTCTTCTGGAGCTTCCCCTGCTGCCGCCCCCGCACGGGCGGAGGTGGATGACGCGCCAGCTCGCGCGGAAGCAAAGGCCGTTGTCGAGACGCCGCAGGCATCTCCCACGCTTCCCTCCGGAGCGGAGGCGGCGGCAGGCGATTCGGCGTCTGGGCAAGCATCGGCGGAAGCGTCAGCTCAGAGCCAAGATGTAGAGCCGTTTTTGGCCGGAAAGCCTGCCGTTGTCCCAGCTGGTTCCAAAATCGGGGGAGCGGCAAAGAAACCAGACAGAAGAGCAGCCAAACGGGAAGCGAAAAAGGAGAAAGACCAGGAGAAGCAAGCGCGAGCAAAGGTAAGAGCTGCAGAAAGAGCTGCGGAGAGAGAAGCGACAGATCAAGAGGCCGCAGATAAAAAGAAGAAAAAAGAGGCTGGACGAGCTGATTACGAAAAACGTGAGAAAAAGAAGGAGATAGCAGTACAGGCGGGCACGCGCAATACGCTGAAAACAATCGAAAAGAAGTGGCTAATGGAAGGCGATGGATTTGATGTGGTCACCTCAGGAGGCGGCGCAGGAATGCTTCTTCTCACAGGACTGAAGTATGAGATAAAGGACGAAAAAAGAGCGGCGCATATCTCCTTGCCGCCTGATAAAAGCGGATTGGGTTATGTCTCCGAAGGGCATTTGAAGATTGAAGGCGGACGCAGTGACGGGATTTTGAATCAATACTTTTTTTCGGTTGATGAATCAGGCGGAATAAGAAAAATATCCAATTCGCTGAAGGTGCCTACGAAGAATCCAGGAAAGTGGGCAGATTTGGGTGAGGACGGCAACGCAATATGGAGCGACCTTGAAAAGCGGATGCGACGCCTGATCTTCACGGTCGAGAAGAACACCGCTGAGGAGCGTGATTCAGCCGCCGCCGGGGCCCCCGCAGCCGCTGCAGCAGCCCCGGCTGCCGCAGCATATGGAGGCGCGGCCGACGACGACGCTGCCAGCGGCACTGCCGATGTCGATCGTGATGCAGATGCAGATCGCGACGCCGATGACGCTTAAAACGACTAATGGCGCTTCCATAGCCCCTGCGGACGCCCCCGATATGAGCTGGCATGTGCTGGAACATGCGCGGCCTTTTTCCGCGTCCTTACTATGGCAACTGCAACGCCGTTATTTCAGCGAACGCGGCGCAAGCGCATGGCGGCAAGGAGAGGTGCCGCATTACATCACCAGCAATCCGACTATCGCACAGGCATATGCCGAAACCGTGTTCGCCTTTTATCAGGACCGCCAGCGCCTGGCGCCTGCTGCCGAGCCATTGACCATTTGCGAACTGGGAGCGGGGTCGGGGCGTTTTGCGTTTCATTTTTTGCGTCATCTGGCGCACTTGTGCGCTTCGACGACGGTACCGCTGACGGAGTTTCGTTACGTGCTGACCGACTTTACGCAAAGCAATCTGGACGCATGGCGCAACCATCCGCGTTTTCAGGCGTGGATCGATGCAGGCTTGCTGGACATGGCGCTGTTCGATGTCAATCGTCCCGATACGCTGACGTTACAGATCGAAGGTAGTTCATTGGCGACAGACAGCTTGCAGCATCCGCTGGTGGCAATCGCCAATTATGTGTTCGACGGCGTTCCGCAAGAGTTGTTTTATTTTCAGGATGGCTCGTCCTACGGCTGCGAGATGGCGCTGCTCACGCAAGGCGACCCGTCCGATATGGACGTCACAACGCTGCTTGATCAGGTGCAGCCACACTACACTTATGCGCCGCTCAGTGTTGCGCCTTGCACGGAAGCTGCCGCGCAGGCCTTGTTTGAACATTACCGAACCACGCTGGCGCGGGCGCATGTTTTGTTTCCGCTGGCTGCCTGGCGTTGCCTGACGTTGTTGCATTCGTTCTCGCGCGGCGGATTGCTGCTGCTGTCTGCGGATAAAGGGCAATGCAGGCAGGAGGCGATCGCACTGAGCGCGCCACCGTCCATGGCGCGCCATGGATCATTTTCATTAAGCGTGAACTATCATGCTCTGCTCAGTTGTGCCGAGTCGGTCGGCGCTTTGGGCTTGCGCCCGCCGCATCCGCATCGCAGCCTGGCGATCATCGCCTTGCTGCTGGTACCGGCTCCGACGCAGCATGTGGCCACTTGTGCTGCATATCAACGCCATTTGGCCGAATTCGGCCCGGACGATTTTTATACCCTCGCCAGTTTTCTGGCGCGGGGCATGCACAACATGGGGATCGCTGAAGTGTTGGCGTACATGCGCTTCAATCGTTTCGATGCACATCAACTGGCGCGAATGATGCCGCGTCTGAAGCAACTGGCGCCCGAACTCGGCAGCGGGCATTTCCACGATCTTAAGAAAATGTTCGAGCGCTGCTGGGAAGGCTATTTTCCGCTGGGCGAGGAAAACGATCTGGCATTCGATATCGCTTGCTTGCTGTATGAGCAGAATGACTTTCTCGGCGCGCTGACCTACTTCGTGCGTACCGAGGATATCTATGGCTGCAATCCCGGCGTCTTGTACAACATGGCCGCCTGCCATCAGCAACTGGGGCAGTACCGGCAGGCGCGTGCGCTGCTTGAGCAGGTATTGCAGCTCACGCCGGATAACGAGGGGGCGAGGACTTTGCTCGCGGACTTGCAGGAAGATGCAGCTCCCGATGTGTGAGTAGCGCGCAACCAAGCGTGGCGCCGCAATGGTCGGAAAAGTAAAAGTGAAATCTTGCTGGCGTTTCAGGCCAATAGATTGAAAGCGCGTCCACTGGAAATGCTGCAGTGCAAGATGATCTATCCGACTTTCCTTACGGCATGATTACAAACCATTGGTCTTACCGGTGAACGATCGTTCACTTTTCCTTGTGGGCTATGCCAGGCCAAGCTTATTAAATTTCTGAATGCCTGATATGCGGGAATAAAATCGCCCGCCCCGAGAATCATAAATTGCTTTGCGGCTATATTTGCGACGTACGCGATAGTTACGTCGGGAGGCAATGACTCCCTAAGCAACTTCATGCAGCGCGATGGTGGGGAAACCTGGCGGGCAAACGCGCATACAGGGGGATTTTCATGGGCAATTCGCAAGGGCAGGGGAAAAAGGCTCTGGTGATCGGGGGCGGTGCGCCGAATTCGACGCTGATCGCCGGGGCATTGGCGGCATTTCTTTCAGAGGGCGTCGAGTTCGACGTCATTTCAGCGTCCGGCGCCGGGGTCCTGATGGGGCTGCTTTACACCGCGCCGCGCGATGCATCGCCGCGTGAAGCGCTCATGCGCTGGGCCGAGGTTGGTGTGGCCGACAGCATCTACAAGCTGTTCCCGGTCAACTACAAGGTGTTCAAGAAGCCCGGATCGCAAGCCGAAAGCTACCGCGATTCGATGATGGCGCAGCTCAAGACCTTGCCCAGCATGGGGGTGAATCCGTTCGCCGAGATCTTCACCCACCATTTTGCTGAAGCCTCGGCCAAATGGAACGACTGGATGCATCTGCTGATGTCGGCCTTGTCGCCATCCGATCTCAACTCGGGCAGCCTGGGCCTGTGCGCGCACCTGCCATTCCTCGAGCAATCCATCGACTTCGACACCGTCGCCAGGATGGGGCCGGAGTTCTACATCAACGCCTACAACATCGACCGCCACCGCATGCAGGTCTGGGGCAAGCGCGAGATTACCGCGGCCCATGTGCGGGCATCGCTGTCGTTTCCCTTTCTCTATGCGCCGACCGAGATCGATGGCGAGAACTACATCGAAGGCGCGGCGCTGGATACCCTCAACTTCAATCCATTCATTCCGGGCGCCAACGGCGAGCCGCCGCTGCACGACGATGTCGACACGCTGGTTGTGCTGGACATCCTGGGCGAGGATCGCCTGATCAGGAAGCCGCGCAATCTTTACGATGCCTGGGTGCGTTCCATCATCACGCCGCTGGTCAAGATTTCCAAGGCCGAGCAGCGTCTGTTCGAACTCGAACACAATACGGACCCGGCCACCGGAAAGCCGCGCCGCAAGATGCTCAAGGTCGACCTGATGAAGGATGTGCCGCAGCAGCATTGGCCGGAGATATTGGACTGGTCTTCTTCCAACATGCAACTGCTGTTCGATGTCGGCTACCGCGCCGGCCTCGAATTCTGCCGTACGCACGGCGATGCGCTGGGCGTGCAGGAGAGGGCGGCGCCGCTGGCAGCATAAACGGCATCCTTGCCGACCGCCGGAAGTTCAATCGCGCAAGGCGGCATAAGAACCGGCCAGCGCCTCAGGCATGGCGAGTGCGGAGACAAAAACGGCTCCGGGACGCATTCCTGGTTTTACTCACTTATTTCATGGACTTTTTATCATGACGATCACCAAGCGCCTGATCATTACTTTATCGACAGCCTTGCTAGCGCTGCTGTTCGTCGGCGTCGACGGCCTGTGGCAATTGCAGCGTGCCCAGCAACGGCTGGATACGATCCAGAACCGCATCATTCCCGGCATCGAAAGCCTCAATGCCCTTAAGGGCTTTATTGCCGATTCGCGTCTGGCCGGCTATCGCCTGTCGGTGTTTGCCAACCTGCCCGACAAGACCACCCTGCAAAAGGCAGTCGATGCAGCCAATAAATCCCTGGATGACGAATTCGCACGCTATGACCGCGAGCGCGTGTTCAACGATGATGACCGCAAGCTGATGGAGATCGACAAGGCCAACGTCGAAGCCTACCGCAAGGCGCTGGTGCCGTTCTTCGCCGCCGCTTACGCAAATGACATGGACGCCGTGCGCGCCACGCTGGAAGCCGGTACGCCGCTGGCCCTTACTGCCGCCGCGGCCAAGAAAGGCATCGACGACCACATCGTCGCCAGCGGCAAGCTGATTGCTGCGATACGCACCGAGAGCGACGAGGCCTACGCCTTCGCCTTCCGTACCATGGTGGCGGTGATCGTCGTTGCGGTGCTGCTGACCGCATTGCTGGGCTTCCAGACGCTGCGCCATGTGAGCCGCAGCCTGTTCCGGATCCAGAACACCTTCGAGCATGTCAGCCAGACACTGGACCTGTCGCGTCCGGTGCCGGTCGAGCGCATGGATGAAATCGGCCGTACCGCCACCGCGTTCAACAAGCTGCTGGCGCGCATTGTGGAAGTGGTGACCACCACGCGCAGCTCGACCGATTCCGTTACCGTTGCCGCACGCCAGATCGCGGCCGGCAATGCCGACCTTTCTTCCCGTACCGAGCAACAGGCGGCAGCGCTGGAAGAGAGCGCATCGAGCCTGGAGCAGTTGACTTCGGTCGTGCAGCAAAACACCGAGAATGCGCGCGAAGCCAACAAGCTGGCGCTGTCGGCATCGAACATCGCTTCGCAAGGCGGCGATGTGGTGCGCCAGGTGGTCGAGACGATGAACTCGATCAACGACTCCTCGCGCAAGATCGTCGACATCATCGCCGTAATCGACGGCATCGCTTTCCAGACCAACATCCTGGCGTTGAACGCAGCCGTGGAAGCCGCCCGTGCGGGCGAGCAGGGCCGCGGCTTCGCGGTGGTGGCTTCCGAAGTGCGTTCGCTGGCGCAGCGTTCGGCGGCAGCGGCGAAGGAAATCAAGATGCTGATCGACGACTCCGTCGACAAGGTCGGCACCGGCAGCAAGCTGGTCGAGCGTGCCGGCGTCACCATGAGCGAGATCGTCGACAGCGTCGAACGCGTCACCCAGATCGTGGGCGATATCGCTTCGGCCAGCGAAGAGCAGAGTTCGGGCATTTCGCAAGTCAACCAGGCGGTTTCGCAGATGGATCAGACCACGCAGCAAAATGCCGCACTGGTGGAAGAGGCGGCCGCTGCGGCACAGGCGTTGCAGCAGCAGGCAGAGACGCTGGAGCGGGTGGTGGGCGTTTTCAAGCTGGATGCCAACCGCCTGGCCAATCCAGTCGCCGCGGCGCCGGTCATGGCGCGCAGTTCCATCAACATCACGCCGCAAAGCGCACGCATCAAGAGCGATGCTTCCAATGTGAAAAAGCTGGAAATGGAGTTGGAGGAGTTCTGATCCAACCAATTGGCTGAGGGACAGAAACGAAGCAATCCATTGTTCCTGCAGCAAGAAAAAGCTCCTCGATGAGGAGCTTTTTTCATTCTGGGAAGGACATTCGGCAATCGGGTCGCCTGGTTTCCATCCGGACACGCAGCGGCTATTTATATAATGATATAATTAATGCTAATCATTATCATTTGATTGACCAGGAGAACACTAAGATGATTGGTATCAAGAAACTCGCTGTTGCCGCCGCCTTGATGGCATGTACCGCAGGTGTGGCCATGGCCGCCGAATACCCGATCGGCAAGCCGCAGATCCAGAACGGTTTCGAAGTCAATGCCGTCTACCTGCAACCGGTCAAGATGGAGCCGGACGGCATGATGCGCAAGGCGGAAGAGTCCGATATCCACCTGGAAGCCGACGTCCGCGCCGTGGCCAAGAATCCTAACGGTTTCGCCGAAGGCGACTGGATGCCTTACCTGGTAATCAAGTATGAGCTGACCAAAGCCGGTTCCACCAAGACCATCAAGGGCGACATGATGCCGATGGTCGCCAACGACGGCCCGCACTATGGCGACAACGTCAAGCTGGAAGGCCCGGGCAAGTACAAGCTGAAGCTGACCATCTCCTCGCCGGCTGCCAATGAGCATGCCCACTTCGGCCGCCACGTCGACAAGGAAACCGGCGTCGGCCCATGGTTCAAGACGTTTGAATTGACTTACGACTTCACCTTCGCCGGTATCGGCAAGAAGGGCGGTTACTGATCCGTGCCGGTTCTGTGACGGGGGGAGCTTCCTGTCGCCGGACCGCGCGGTGCCGTAATTGTGCTGTATCGAATACCGGCTGCCTGGAGGCCATGATCCTCAGTGCAGCCGGCTTCTATTTCAGAGTTCTGGAGCGCCCATGTTTTTACGCAAAGCCCGACTGATGCTCGGCGCAGTGCTGCTGCTGGCAGGAGCCTCGCTGGCGTCGGCCTCCGATTTGCCGACCTTCAAGCTGGAAATGCAGGACGGCAAGCTGATCCCGCCGCGCATCGAAGTGCCGGCCGGCCAGCGCATCAAGATCGAGATCCACAACATCGGCAAATCCGCCGCCGAGTTCGAAAGCATCGAACTGCGCAAGGAAAAGGTGTTGGCGCCGGGCGCCCAGTCCTTCGTGGTGATCGCCCCGTTGCGTCCTGGCGAGTACAAGTTCTTCGACGACTTTCACCTGAACATGCCGCAAGGCGTGATCGTCGCCAAGTAAATCGGGCGGGCTCGACACCGCACCGGATCGCGCCCGGATGCGGCATTGAACAAGGGCGGTACGCCGCCCCATGCGCGAGACGCGAGGAGCAACGGCGTCGACCCGGCAGCCATGCGGCCGAGCGGAATGTATTGAACGAAGCAAGCTTTGCAAGGGAAGGTTTTCAATGGGACAGGTCATGTTCATCGTCTGGCGCGAAAGCGTCGAGGCGCTTCTGGTGGTCGGCATCCTGTATGCCTGGCTGAAGAATGGCGATATCTCCGCGCGCCGCGGCTTGCCGTACCTGTGGAGCGGCGTGGCGGCCGGCGTGCTGCTGGCACTCGCATTGGGCGCGGCGCTGCTGGGCTTTTCCGAGCTGCTGGCGGGCGACGCCCAGACGTATTTCCAGATTGCCATCGTACTGATCGCCTCGGTGTTGATCGTGCAGATGGTGTTCTGGATGCGCAAGCACGGCCGCACGCTCAAAAAGGACATGGAAAGCTCGATGCAATCCAGTGTCGAGAGCGGCAACTGGTGGGGCGTATTCGTGCTGGTGGCGCTGGCCATCGCGCGCGAGGGCAGCGAAACCGCCGTGTTCCTGTACGGCATCGGCCTGGGCCAGCAGGAGGCCAGCACGGCCTCGCTGGTGCTGGCCGGCATCATCGGTTTCGGCCTGGCCTTCCTGACCTTCTATATCCTGCAACTGGGCGGCAAGATCTTCTCCTGGCGCCGTTTCTTCCAGGTCACCGAAGTGATCCTGCTGCTGCTGGCGGCCGGCCTCCTGGTCACCGGCGTGGAAAAGCTGTTCGATGTGCTGCTGGAAAGCTCCGACGCACTGTCCTCGGCCGACTGGACCATGACCCTGACGGCGCCGGTGTGGGACACCTCCTGGCTGCTGGACGATTCTTCCACCATCGGCAGCCTGCTGTCGACGCTGACCGGCTACCGTGCACGCCCGGCGCTGCTTTCGGTGATCGTCTATGTGGTTTATTGGGTTGTGATATGCTCGGCCCTTTACCGCAAACCGAAGCCTCAGCCCAAGAGGCAAGAAGCAGTCTGAGCCCGCTATGAATACCTGTACGCAATCGCCGACCCTGCTCTCGCGTACGGGCGATTGGATGCGCCGCAACGGCGCATCCATTCGCGGTTTGCAGTGGATCGTGGTGGCGGTGTACGCCATCCTGATCCTGGTGCCGGTGTTCCTGCCGCTGCCTGACGAAACCGCCCACCTCTGGTCCAACATGACGCTCATCGCCCAGTTTGCCTTCTGGGGCATCTGGTGGCCGTTCGTGCTGGTCAGCATGGTCCTGATGGGGCGCGTATGGTGCGGCGTGCTCTGTCCGGAAGGCGCGTTGACCGAATTCGCCAGCAAACACGGCCGCGGCAAGGCCATTCCCAAATGGATGCGCTGGGGCGGCTGGCCTTTTGTCGCTTTCGCGCTGACCACGGTCTACGGCCAGATGGTCAGCGTCTACCAATATCCCAAGGCAGTGCTGCTGGTGCTGGGCGGTTCCACCGTCGGCGCCATGATCGTCGGCTACCTGTATGGCCGCGACAAGCGCGTCTGGTGCAAGTACCTGTGCCCGGTCAATGGCGTGTTCGGCCTGCTGGCCAAGCTGGCGCCGCTGCACTACAAGGTCAACGAGGATGCCTGGCGCGCCTCCTACCATCCCCAGCACAAGATCATCCCGATCAATTGCGCGCCGCTGGTGCCGTTGCGCAACATGAAGGGCGCCTCGGACTGCCATATGTGCGGACGCTGCAGCGGCCATCGCGATGCCATCGAACTGACCTTCCGTGCGCCGACGGTAGAAGTGGTCAAGTTCGGCAAGACCCAGAACAACCTGTGGGAAAGCGCCCTGGTGCTCTACGGCCTGCTGGGCATCGCCATCGGTGCGTTTCACTGGACCGCCAGCCCCTGGTTCATCGTCATCAAGCAGGCTATCGCCACCTGGCTGATCGACCATGACATCATGTGGCCTTTCGGCACCCAGGCTCCCTGGTGGCTGCTGACCAATTATCCGCAACAAAGCGATGTCTTCACCTGGCTGGACGGCGCCATGGTGGTGGGCTACATCATGGCTACCGCACTGGTGCTGGGTACCGGGATTTCGCTGCTGTTCGCCCTTGGCACGCGCCTGCTGGGCAAATGGGAATGGAGCCGCTTCAACCACCTGGTGCAGTCGCTGATTCCGCTGGCAGGTTGCGGCGTGTTCGTCGGCTTGTCGGCGACCACCATCAGCCTGCTGCGCGCCGAGCACTGGCCGGTGTACTGGGCCAACGACGTGCGCGCCGCGCTGTTGTCGGCGATGACGCTGTGGAGCCTGGTGCTGGCCTGGAAGGTGGTGGCGCGCTATGCCACGTCCTGGCCGCAGCGCCTGGTCGCCATGGCGCCGCTGGTTGGCGGTCTGGCCTTGGTCAACTATGCCTGGCTGCTGATGTTCTGGCTCTGGTGAGATTGCGGCGCTGAACGGCTTGGCAAAACGGCAAATTCCCATCAAGGGGTTTGCCGTTTTTTTATTGCCCGCCTGAGCCTGCTCAAGGCCGGCTTGGGCTCGGCGCGGTACAATCCCGCCTTTCTATTTTCTGTACAAGAGTCTGCCATGAGTACGTTGCCTGCCTGCCCCCAATGCCAATCCGAATTCACGTATGAGGATGGCGGCATGTTCGTGTGTCCGGAATGCGCGCATGAATGGTCGGCGCAGCAAGCCTCGCCTGCCGTCGAAGAAGCCAAGGTCTGGCGCGATGCCGCCGGCAACGTCCTGCAGGATGGCGATACCGTTACCGTGATCAAGGACTTGAAGCTCAAGGGCGGAGGCGGCGTGGTCAAGATGGGCACCAAGGTGAAGAATATCCGCCTGGTCGATGGCGACCATGACATCGATTGCAAGATCGATGGTTTCGGCTCGATGGGACTCAAGACCGAGTTCGTCAAGAAGGTCTGATCGATTCCCGGGCGGCCCCTCGCGGGCCACCTTCTCGCATCCAGAACAAGCACCAAGAATCCGGAAACAGTAAACGACAACGCCATGGCCCGCCCACGCTTCATTCCCGACAACATGACCTTGCTGCTGATCGCCGTAGTGGCGACGGCGTCCATTTTCCCCTGTACAGGCGATGTCGCCATCGGTTTCGACTGGCTGACCACGTTCATGATCGGGCTGCTGTTTTTCATGCACGGCGCCAAGCTCTCGCGCGAGGCGGTGGTGGCCGGCATGACGCACTGGCGCTTGCATGCCACGGTGCTGCTGTGTACTTTCGCCATCTTCCCGCTGATCGGCCTGGCCGCAAAGCCGCTGCTCACTTATTTCATCACGCCCGAGCTCTACCTCGGCTTGCTGTTCCTGTGCGTGCTGCCATCCACTGTGCAGTCGTCCATCGCTTTTACGGCCGTCGCGCGCGGCAATGTGCCGGCGGCGATCTGTGCGGCTTCCGCATCCAATTTGCTGGGCATCTTCCTCACGCCGCTGCTGGTCGGCATACTGGTGGTGGCGCACAACGGCGACGGCCATTCTTCGCTGGGGTCGATCCTGAAGATCGTCTACCAACTGTTGCTGCCTTTCGTTGCCGGCCAGGCGCTGCGTCCCTGGATCGGCGCCTGGATCGAGCGCAACAAGTCCTGGCTCAAGTTCGTCGACCAGAGCTCCATCCTGCTGGTGGTCTACGTCGCGTTCAGCGAGGCGGTAGCGCAGGGCCTGTGGCATCAGGTGCCGCCCACCATGCTGGTGTCGGTGCTGGTGATCAATGCAGTGCTGCTGGCCGCCATCATGCTGATCACCACCTACGGCAGCCGCCGCCTTGGCTTCAACAAGGAAGATGAAATCACCATCGTCTTTTGCGGCTCCAAGAAGAGCCTGGCCAGCGGCGTGCCGATGGCCAAGGTGCTGTTTTCCAGCGGAGCGATCGGCATGGTGCTGCTGCCGGTGATGCTGTTCCATCAATTGCAGTTGATGGTGTGCGCGGTGCTGGCGCAACGCTACGGTGCGCGCGAGGAAGAGGTGCAGGCAGCCGTCGCAACGGAAAGCGGCGGCGATTGAAATGGATGCCATACCAATGCCATGAAAACAAAACCGGCCATCAGGCCGGTTTTGTTTTTGGTGCGGGGCGTGCGAATCAATGCATCCGCATCAGGGGGCCGGATTCGGCTGGTCCTTGTGGATCGCTTCGATGCCGGCGATCACTTCATCGCTCAGTTGCACTTGCAGGCTATCCAGGTTGCTGCGCAACTGATCCAGGGTAGTGGCGCCGATGATGTTGGAGGTCAGGAACGGGCGGCTGTTGACGTAGGCCAGCGCCATCTGTGCCGGGTCCAGCCCATGCCGCTTGGCCAGCGCCACGTATTCGGCGGTGGCGCGTTCGGCTTGCGGGCTGGTATAGCGTACGAAACGCTCGAACAGCGTCAGGCGGCCGGCAGCGGGGCGTGCGCCATTCAGGTATTTCCCGCTCAACATGCCGAAGGCCAGCGGCGAATAAGCCAGCAGGCCAACCTGTTCGCGGTGCGCGAACTCGGCCAGGTTGATCTCGAAACTGCGGTTGAGCAGGTTGTACGGATTCTGGATGGTGACCACGCGTTCCAGGCCATGCTGTTCGGCAGCGCGCAGGAATTGCGCCACGCCCCATGAGGTTTCGTTGGACAGGCCGATATGGCGGATCTTGCCGGCCTGCACGAATTCGGAGAGCACCTTCAGCGTTTCTTCGATCGGCACGGTCTTTTCATCGGCCACGTGCTGGTAGCCGAGCTGGCCGAAGCTATTGACGGTGCGGTCGGGCCAGTGCAATTGGTAGAGGTCGACGTGGTCCAGTTGCAGCCGTTCCAGGCTGCCGTGCAGCGCATCGGTCAGGCCCTTGCGGTCGAGGTCGTTGACGCCGCCGCGGATGTGGCGCGGGTTGTGCGGCTTGCGCGCAGGGCCGGTGCATTTGGTGGCGATCAGCAGCTTGTCGCGCAGGCCGGACTTCTTCAGCCAGGTACCCAGATAGCGTTCGGACAGGCCCTGGGTTTCCGCTTTGGGCGGCACCGGATACATTTCCGCCACGTCGATCAGGTTGATGCCACGCTCTACCGCCAGATCGAGCTGGGAATGGGCGTCGGCTTCAGTGTTCTGCTGGCCCCAGGTCATGGTGCCCAGGGTGATCAGGCTGACCTTGGCATCGGTGCGGCCAAGTTGGCGATACAGCATGTATTTCTCCTTATCGTGGTCGGCGCAGGTGCGACGCGCCGGATCGGGTAGTATATCTGCGCCGCTTCTTCATTGCAGGACGCGGCCGGACCGGCGCCAAGACCGGTAACCGGATACGCCGAAACCCGGAGCCATCCTGCCTGCTGCGTGCAATGCATGCGATAGGAAAGCGGCTTCCGCCACAAGAAAATCATTTCCGCCTGCCATCGCGTCCATCGCTTCATGTCATCCACATCCACTCCCACTTCGGGCCAGGCCGAGGCCGGCCAGCTCCTGCGCCACCATACTGCGTTCAAACTGTTCTGGGGCGCCAGCGTAGCTTCCACCATCGCCTTGCAGATGCAGATCGTGGCCGTCGGCTGGCAGGTCTACCAGCTTACGCACAGCGCTTTCGACCTCGGTATTGTCGGCCTGGTGCAATTCATTCCTTCGCTGATCCTGGTGTTCGTGGTCGGCCATGTGGCCGACAAGCATGATCGCCGCAACGTCGCGCGCCTGAGTGCGCTGGTGGAGGCGCTGGCGGCGGCCACGCTGGCGTTGGGCAGCATCGGCGGCTGGCTCAATCGCGACATCATTTTTTGCATCGTCTTCGTGATCGGCGCCGGGCGCGCTTTTTCCAAGCCCACCATGTCGGCCATGCTGCCCAGCCTGATGCCGCCGTCGCTGCTGCCGCGCGCGGTGGCGGGATCGGCTTCGGCCACCCAGTTCGCCATCATCATCGGCCCGGCGGTGGGCGGTTTTCTCTATGTGGCTGGCCCGGCCGTGGTGTATGCCAGCAGCTGCGTGTTGTTCGCGCTGTGCAGCCTGATGCTGTCGCTGATCAGGCGGCCGCCATCGGCTACGCCTGCACCGGCGGCCAAACCGACCGGCGCCAGCCTGTCCTCGGTGTTCGCGGGGCTGGCCTTCATCCGCAGCAAGCCGGCCATCTTCGGCGCCATCTCGCTGGACATGTTCGCCGTATTGCTGGGCGGCGCCACCGCGCTGCTGCCGGTGTACGCGCACGACATCCTGCAGACCGGTTCGGTCGGACTGGGTTTGCTGCGTTCGGCGCCTGCGGTGGGGGCGCTGACGGTAGCGCTGTTCCTGGCGCGCAATCCCTTGCGCGGAAGGGTGGGGCGCACCATGTTCATCGCGGTGGGAGTGTTCGGCCTGGCGACCATCGTATTCGGCCTGTCGCGCTCTTTCGCCTTGTCTTTGCTGGCGCTGGTCGTGCTGGGGGCATCCGACATGATCAGCGTGGTGGTGCGCTCTTCCTTCGTTCAGCTGGAAACGCCGGACAACATGCGCGGGCGCGTGAGCGCGGTCAATTCGGTCTTCATCGGCACTTCCAACCAGTTGGGCGAGTTCGAGTCGGGCCTTACGGCGGCCTGGTTCGGCGCGGTGCCGGCGGTGCTGATCGGCGGCATCGGCACCATCCTGATTGTGCTGTTGTGGGTACACCTGTTCCCGGCGCTGTACCGGGTGGATCGGCTGGTTTCGAAGTAGGTGCGGCGGTGGTAGCCGCGTTTCCTAGCGGATCTCGCCGCCGGCCCGGAACAGCCGCATCTCTTCCTGAGTGGCTGCCGGCTGCTGCGCCAGCAGCAATTGCAGGAACTGGGCATAGGGAACAGGCTTGCTGAAGTAATAGCCCTGATAGTCGTCCGAGCCGAATTCGCGCAGCGCATTCAATTGCTTTTCGGTTTCCACGCCTTCGGTCACTACCTTCAGGTTCAACGCATGGCCCATCGCAATGATGGCCTGCACGATGGCGCTGTCGTTGGGGTCGTCCGGGATGTCGTTGATGAAGGACTTGTCGATCTTCAGCGTATTGACCGGGAAGCGCTTCAGGTACGCCAGCGAGGAATAGCCGGTGCCGAAATCGTCGATGGAGATGGTGAAGCCTTCGGCGCGGATGCCGTCCATGATCGCAATCGCCTGGTCGCGGTTGTGCATGACCATGCTTTCGGTGATTTCGAATTCCAGGCAGGAGGGCGGCGTGCCATGGTGTTCGACCACCCGTTTGATGTCGTCCAGCAGGTTGGCGTCGCCGAACTGGCTGCCGGCCAGATTGATCGAGATGCGGCCGAATTCCAGGCGGCGCTCCAGCAACTGGCCGACATCGTGGCAGGTGGCATCCAGCACCGCCAGGCCGATCTGGTCGATCAGGCGGGTCTCTTCGGCCAGCATGATGAATTCCCCCGGCGGCAGCAGGCCGCGCACCGGATGTTGCCAGCGCACCAGCGCTTCGGCGCCGACGATGCGCGCGCTCGCCAGGTTGACCTTGGGCTGGTAGTGGACCACGAACTCGCCGCGTTCGATGGCGCGCCGCAGCTCGGATTCCAGCGCGATGCGCTCGACCGTGTTGGTGTTGACCTCGTCGGAGAAGAAGCGGTAGTCGTCCTTGCCGTGGTGCTTGGCGCGGTACATGGCGATGTCGGCATTCTTGATCAGCGCTTGCGCATTGTTGCCGTCGCCGGGATAGGTGGCGATGCCGATGCTGGCCGAGAGCGTGGCTTCCTGGCCATCGATGATGAAGGGCTTGCGCGCTTCGGTCAGCAGTTTTTGCGCGATCTCGCCCAACTGTAGCGGATCGTCGAAATCGTCCACCAGCACGATGAATTCGTCGCCGCCCACGCGCGCCAGGATGTCCAGCTCGCGCAGGCTGCCGC
Organism: Herbaspirillum chlorophenolicum; assembly: GCF_001189955.1. Lineage (GTDB taxonomy): Bacteria > Pseudomonadota > Gammaproteobacteria > Burkholderiales > Burkholderiaceae_D > Herbaspirillum > Herbaspirillum chlorophenolicum. Next base: position 99,327 of record NZ_LFLT01000015.1, read on the forward strand.
GGAAGCGCTGGGCGATTTCCTGCAACACCGCCTCGCCGGTCTCATGGCCGAAGGTGTCGTTGATGTTCTTGAAACGGTCCAGGTCGAGCAGCAGCACTGCCACCATGCCGTCGCGGTGTTCGGCGTGGGTGATTGCGTTGCTCACGTGCTGGGTGCACAAGAAACGGTTGGGCAGCCCGGTCAGTTCGTCATAGTGCGCCAGGTGGCGGATGCGCTCGTCGGCGCGGCGGCTCTCGATGGCCACGCTGGCCAGGTCGGCGGCGATGTTGGCCAGTTGCAGGTATTCGCTGCTGGGCGCCTGGTTTTCCTTGAGCAGTGCGGAAAATACGCCGAGCAGCTGGCCTTCCTTGCCAAGGATGGGCCAGGCGCCGCAGGAGGGATACGCCTCGGTGTCGATCAGCGGGCGCAGGTGTTCCATCATCGGATCGCGGGCGATGTCGGTGACGATGCAGGGCGAGCGCCGCAGCGCCGCTTCCGCCGCCACGCCGTTGCCGTGGCGGATGGCCATGCCCCGCAGCATGTGCACTATGCGTTCCGGATGGCGGTGGCTCAGCACTGTGGTGAAATGCGTGGCGTGCTCGTTCACCAGCAGGATGCAGCATGAGCTGTAGGGGATCTGCGAATCGGCGAAGCTGACGATTTCAGAGAGGATGCCGTCCAGGTCCTCGTCGGCCATCACCATATGCAGCACGCGGTTCTGTTCGCTTTGCAGCAGTTCGGCGCGCTTGCGGGCGGTGATGTCACGCAGGATGGCGAAGATCGCATAGCCGCGGTCGAGTTCGGCGCGGTGAAGCGTGACGTCGGTATAGATGATCTTGTTGCGGCGTACCGTTACCCACTCGAATTGCTGGGGCTGTCCGGAGAGCGTTTTGGCGACCAGGTCATCGATGTCCGGCTGCTCAATGTGCAGCGACTTGTGGCGCGAAAACAAACCGACCTTGCGGCCGATGATGCGTTTCTTATCCAGCACGCCGAAAAAGCGCACCGCGGCTGCGTTGCAGTCGAGATAGCGCAGGTCGGCCGAGATCAGCACGATCGGGTCGTTGCCGTCTTCGTATAGCTTGCGGTAGCGGTACTCGCTGACCGAGAGCGCATTGTCGAGGCGGCGCTGGTAGCGGTAGTAGATCAGGAAGGATACCAGCGCGATCAGGATGAAGCCGAGGATGCCGGTGGCCAGCAGGATACGGTTTTCGGTCCGGCTGCGCCACGGGGCCAGCACGTCGTCCATGCGGCGCGCATACACCACCAGCATCGGCCAGTCCTGCAGCCGCTTGTAGGTGAACAGCAGCTGTTCGCCGGTCAGGTAGGAGACTTCCTCGAAGCCGCCTTCCTCCGGGCCGCTGCTGATCCTGGCCATGCTCTTGGCATCCCTCATGCTGGTGTTGAGCCAGCGTTCTTCGAAGGGCGAACGGATCATCATCGAACCGTCGTCGCTGCGCAGCGAGACGATCGCCTTATAGTTGGTGATGTGCTTGTAGAAGTCGAAGAAGTAGGCGGCGCGCAGTTCGGCCACCAGCATGCCGGCCGGGTGGGCGGCGCTGTCGTACAGGTTCATCGCCACCGGCAGCACCAGTTCCCGGTTGTAATGGCTGCGGGTGAGCTGGCCGACGAACAGGCGCGGACGCGCCGGATCGCGGTCCGCATATTTCAGCTTGAGGTCGCCGGCGACGTTTTCCTGTTCCAGGGGCAAAAAGGAGCTGGCGCGGCTGAACCCGGTGGGGTCGACATAGCGCAGCGCCAGCACCGCCTGCTGCTGCTGTTTTTGATCGACGAGCAGGCGGTGCAGGCCGGGGCCGTCGCTGAGCAGGTCGTGGTCGGCTTGATGGATGGCCGCCGAGGTTGCCGACAGCATGAGGTCGATGTTGCGGAAGGCGCGTTCGGCGTGTTCCTGCACGCTGCGCACGGCGACCATCGAGCTGCTCTTTTCCGCCTCGATGGTCAGAAGACGATCCTGGCGGATCTCCCACCATGTCTGGATGACGATGAACGAGCCGACGAAAGCGACGAAGATCAACAGGGTCCTGAGGGTGCTGCCGGCTCGTCCGGCGGTCTTTTTCTGTTTTCCCATGTAGACGAAGATTGAAAACAACGGTGGTTATGCAGCTTCCCGCCGCTAACCGTTAATTGCCCGGAATGCGTCAATGCGCCTCGACTGCGGCGCGCTGTTTCATCGGATGTTTTGTTGCCGTTTGTTTGGCAGGTCAGTGCGTCTTCCCGTTTGCACCCATATCCGCGTTCTTGCAGGAAGAGGGGATGCCTGGCCGGTGGCTGATTTTCGTCTTGTTGCTTTCCATGCCACTGGAAATGTCATCCGTGTTTTCTTGTCTGCGTACGGCTTGGTGCTTTTATTGGGGTGAACCTTACCGCATGCGACGATCTTTGTCATTATCACTACGCGGGAGAATGTGTTCCCGGGGGCTATTTCATGGCCGGCGGAAAGTTTTCATCAGAGAGGCGGCGCAGCCCATTTCTGTTTGCGATGCGATAATACCGCCTTGGTTTCGCGCGAACATCTGGGGTTTCCCGCCGTTTCCGGCGCTCTCCAGGCGATTCTGCCATGTGTGCCCTGGCCGCGGGCGGACCAGTCGCGAAGTTATTTCACCATCATTGACAAAGGACAACATCCCTATGAAAACAAGAGCAGCGGTAGCATGGCAGGCGGGCAAGCCCTTGACCATCGAGGAAGTCGAACTGGGCGGCCCCAAGGCCGGCGAAGTGCTGGTTGAGATCAAGGCCACCGGCATTTGCCACACCGATTACTACACGCTGTCGGGCGCCGACCCCGAAGGGATCTTCCCCGCCATCCTGGGCCATGAAGGCGCCGGCGTGGTGGTCGATGTCGGCCCCGGCGTGAAGTCGCTGAAGAAGGATGACCACGTCATTCCGCTGTACACCCCGGAATGCCGCGAATGCAAATTCTGCCTCTCGCAAAAGACCAACCTGTGCCAGGCGATCCGCGCCACCCAGGGCCGCGGCCTGATGCCGGATGCGACCAGCCGCTTCTCGCTGGACGGCAAGCCGCTGTTCCACTACATGGGTACCTCGACCTTCTCCAACTACATCGTGGTGCCGGAGATCGCGCTGGCCAAGATCCGTTCCGACGCGCCTTTCGACAAGGTCTGCTACATCGGCTGTGGCGTCACCACCGGCGTGGGGGCGGTGCTGTTCACCGCCAAGGTGGAGGCGGGCGCCAACGTGGTGGTGTTCGGCCTGGGCGGCATCGGCCTGAACGTGATCCAGGCGGCCAAGATGGTCGGCGCCAACAAGATCATCGGCGTGGACCTGAACCCGGCGCGCGAAGCCATGGCGCGCAAGTTCGGCATGACCGACTTCATCAATCCCAAGGATGTGCCCAACGTGGTCGATGCCATTATCGGCCTGACCGACGGCGGCGCCGACTACAGCTTCGAATGCATCGGCAACACCACCACCATGCGCCAGTCGCTGGAGTGCTGCCACAAGGGCTGGGGCCAGTCCATCATCATCGGCGTGGCGGCGGCCGGCCAGGAAATCTCGACCCGTCCGTTCCAGCTGGTGACTGGTCGCGTCTGGAAGGGTTCGGCTTTCGGCGGCGCGCGCGGACGCACCGACGTGCCCAAGATCGTCGACTGGTACATGGAAGGCAAGCTCAACATCGACGACCTGATCACCCACAAGCTGCCGCTGGAGCGCATCAATGAAGGCTTCGACCTGATGAAGAGCGGGGAGTCGATCCGCTCGGTGGTCGAGTTCTGATGAAAGGAACGGGCATGCTGGAGACCATCAGCGAGCATGGCTGTTTCGGCGGCGTCCAGGGCTACTACCGCCACGAGTCGGCGGAGATCGGCTTGCCGATGCGCTTCTCGGTGTTTGTTCCGCCGCAGGCCAAGGCGGGCGACAAGCTGCCGGTGCTGTTTTACCTGGCCGGCCTGACCTGCACCGAGGAAACCTTCATGATCAAGGCCGGCGCGCAGCGCGTGGCGGCTGAGCTGGGGATCATCCTGGTGGCGCCGGATACCAGCCCGCGCGGCGCCGGCATCGAAGGCGAGAGCGATAGCTGGGATTTCGGCGTGGGCGCAGGTTTTTACGTCGACGCCACCCAGGCGCCGTGGGAGAAGAACTACCGCATGTATTCGTACGTGGTGCATGGCCTGCGCCAGGCCATCTTGCGCGAATTCCCGGCCGATCCGCAACGCATCGGCATCTTCGGGCATTCGATGGGCGGCCACGGCGCGCTGACACTGGCGCTGCGCAATCGCGACATCTACCGTTCGGTGTCGGCGTTCGCGCCGATTGCTGCGCCCGGCAAATGTCCCTGGGGCCGTAAGGCGCTCGGCAATTACCTCGGCCAAAAGCGCGAGGCCTGGAAGCAGTACGACGCCAGCGAGCTGATGCGCGGATTGCGTTCGCCATTTCCGCAAGGCATTCTGGTCGACCAGGGGCTGTCGGACAAATTCCTGGCCGAGCAGCAACTGTTGCCGGAAGAGTTCGAGGCAGCCTGCAAGGCCGCATCGCAGCCGCTCACGCTGCGCCGGCATGAAGGCTACGACCACGGCTATTACTTCATCTCCACCTTCATGGAGGACCATTTGCGCTTCCACCACCGGATCTTGGCGGGTTGAAGACGTAGGCATCACACTGCAAAGAAAAAGCGCCGATCCGCGAGGACCGGCGCTTTTTTCATGCTGCCGGCGAGACCATGAACAGGTTCTTAGTGTGCGGCAGAAGCTTCCGCGGCGCCTGCACCGCCCTTGGACGGCTTGATGATCCAGATCAGCGGGATGATCACCAGGAAGATCACGGCCGATACATAGAAGATGTCGTTGATCCCCAGCATCGCCGCCTGGAACGTGATGGTGCGCTCGATCATGCCGGCGGTCTGCTGCTGGTCCAGGCCCAGCAGGCTGCTGATGCTGTTGACGGTCTGCTGCATCCAGGGGCTGTACGGCGTGGCATGCTCGGTCAACTGCGCGTGGTGCATGATGGTGCGGTTGTTCCAGGCAGTGGTCGAGATCGAGGTGCCGACCGCGCCGCAGAACACGCGCACGAAGCTCGACAGGCCGGCCGCGGCCGGAATGCGTTCGGGCGGCAAGCCCGACAGCAGCAGCACCGTCAGCGGCACGAAGAACATCGCCGTCGGGATGCCCTGCAGCAGGGTCGGGGCGATCACCGTCCATTGGTCGACATCGAGGTTATAGCGCGAGCGCAGCCAGAACACCAGGGCGAAGCCGATGAAGGAGGCGGTCGCAACCTTGCGCGCATCGACCAGCGGCAGGAAGCGCCCGATCAGCGGCATCAGGATCACCGCGAAGATGCCGATCGGCGCGGTCGATAGGCCCGAGTCGATCGAACGGTAGCCCAGGTATTGCTGCAGCCACTGCGGCAGGATCACCAGGTTGCCGAAGAACACGCCGTAGCCGATCGAGATCGCGATGGTGCCGCCGGCGAAATTGCGCCGGCCGAACAATCGCAGGTCCACCACCGGGTGGTCGTTGTTGAGCTCCCAGACGATGAAGTAGGCGAAAGCTACCGCAGCGATGATGGCCAGGGTGACGATGGTGGATGAGGAGAACCAGTCCAGGTCCTTGCCCTTGTCGAGCATGATCTGGAAGGCCGCCACCCAGGTCACCAGCAGCGCCAGCCCGATCTTGTCGATCGGCAGCTTGTGGGTCGGGGTTTCACGCGAGCGGTAGATGGCCAGCGTGACGCCGGCTGCGATCAGCCCCACCGGGATGTTGATGTAGAAGATCCACGGCCACTTGTAGGCATCGGTAATCCAGCCGCCCAGGGCAGGGCCGGCCACCGGCGCCACCACCGCCGTCATGCCCCATAGCGCAAGCGCGAACGAAGACTTGGATTTGGGGTAGGCCCCCAGCAGCAGCGACTGCGACAGCGGCACCATCGGTCCCGCCACCAGGCCTTGCAGCACGCGTGCGGCCAGCAGGATCGGCAGGGTGGGGGCCAACCCGCACAGCCAGGAGGCCAGCACGAACAGCAGCACCGAGGTGACGAACAGGCGCACCGCGCCCAGGCGCTGGGTCAGCCAGCCGGTAAGAGGAATGGAAATCGCATTCGCCGCCGCGAACGAAGTGATCACCCACGTGCCCTCGTCGACGGAGACGCCGAGGTTGCCCGAAATGGTGGGGATCGCCACGTTCGCGATCGACGAATCGAGCACGTTCATGAACACCGCCAGCGATACCGACAGCGTGCCCAGCACCAGGTTGGCGCCGGTCAGCGGTGGTGGCGGTGTGTAAGGAGTAGGGCTGTTCGCCATAGACGGTTCTGTACGGATTCAGGTCAGGTATCGCGATCAGGTATGCGGGACGGCCACGACTGCGGCTGCCTTGCTCTTTTTCGGCATCGGCAGTCCGCTGGCGTTGTCGCTGATGATGCGTTCGACAATGGCGTCGGCCTGCTTGCCCAGATCCTCATAGACGTTGGTCTGGTAGTTGACCGGAGCGTTTTCCAGCTGCTTGCCGTCGCCATGGATATCGACGGTGGCGGTGGTGGACAGGCCGATGCGCAGCGGATGCGCGCGCACTTGCTCGGGGTCGAGCGCGATGCGCACCGGAACGCGCTGCACCACCTTGATCCAGTTGCCGGTGGCATTCTGTGCAGGCAGCAGCGAGAACGCGCCGCCGGTGCCGGCCGAGAAGCCGACCACGGTGCCCTTGTATTTCACGTCGGAGCCGTAGACATCGGCCACCACTTCAACCGGCTGGCCGATGCGGATGTGTTTCAACTGGCCTTCCTTGAAGTTGGCGTCGATCCAGATCTGTTCCAGCGGCACGATGGCCATCAGCGGGCTGCCGGCGGCGATACGCTGACCGACTTGCACCGAACGCTTGGAGACGAAGCCCGACACCGGCGCCACGATGTTGACGCGGGCATAGTTCAGGTAGGCGTTGCGCACAGCGGTGGCGGCTTGCTGCACATTGGGGTGCTCGGTCACGCTGGTGTGGTCGGTCAGCGCGCGGTTGGCGGCGGCGGCGGCGCGCGTCTGGTCGAGAGCGGCGGTGGCGCTCTTGAAGGCGTCGCGGGCGTGCGAGACGTCTTCGGTCGATACCGCGCCCGAGGCCAGGCCGGCCTGGCGGCGCTGCAGGTCGTCCTTGGCGCGCGCCAGGTTCGATTCGGCTGCGGCGACGTTGGCGGCCAGCGTGTCGTTGTTGAGGAACAGCTGGCGGGTCTGGCGCACGGCCTGGGCCAGCGCGGCTTCAGACTGCGACAGCGCCAGCTTGGTATCGGCCGCATCCAGCGTCACGAGCTGCTGGCCCGCGGCGACCACCTGGGTATCGTCGGCCTTGATGGACGTGACGGTACCGCCGACCTGGGCGGAAATCTGTACGATGTTGCCGCCGACGTAGGCATCGTCGGTCTCTTCGAAGAAGCGGCCGTGCAGGAACCAGTACAGGAAGCAGACGGCAGCGATGATGACCAGGGCCAGCGTCAGCAGGAACAGCTGGCGCTTGCGCTTGCCGTTCCCATTTCCGTTGGCGTTTTGGTTGGGAGCGCTCGTGGCGTTCGAGGTAGTGCTTTCACTCATGGATTACTCCGTTTGATTTTTTTCGTAGCGATTGTCAGGCTGCGCCGCCTTGGCCGGCACAGCGAGCCTGCCGCCGGCCGGATGGATGAGAGTCCGGCGGCAGGCCATGTCAGGTATCCGTTCAGGGCTGTTTCGGCTGTCCTTGTCCGGGCTTGTCGGCCAGTGCGAGGCCGGCATGCTGGGCCTCGAAGCCGCCGCCCAGCGCCTTGTACAGCGCCACCTGCTGGTCGCGGCGCGCCGCTTCCAGGCTGACCATGGCCTGGCGCTGCGCCAGTACCCCGGTTTCGGCGGACAGCAGCGTGAGCTGCGACACCAGGCCGATGCGATAACGCTCCTTGGCCAGGTCGTAGGCGCGTTCGGCCGCTTCCAGCGCTTCACGGCGGATCGGCAGCTGGCGCTCGGTCGAGTGGATCGAGGCGATCTGGCGCGCTACGTCCGCATAGGCGTCGTTGACGGTCTTGTTGTAGGTCGCCACGGCCAGGTCGTAATTGGCGTATTCGCCCTTGAGGCCGGCGCGCAGGGCGCCGCCTTCGAAGATCGGCAAGCTGATGGCCGGTCCGAAGGCGATCGACTTGCTGGCCGCCGTGAACGGATTGGTGTTGAGCAGGGTATCGAAACCGATGGCCGCGCTCAGGTTGATGTCGGGATAAAAGCGCGACTTGGCTACGTCGATGCCTTGGGTCGCGGCCTCCACCTGCCAGCGTGCGGCCACGATGTCGGGGCGGCGGCCCAGCAGGTTCAGGGGCAGGTCGGCCGGCAGGCCGGGTGTGGCGAGCCGGGTCATCTGCGGCGCGGCCAGTTGCAGGCCGCGGTCGGGACCGTGGCCGGTGAGGGCGCCCAACTGCTGGCGGGTCAGCGTGATCTGGCCTTGGCTTTGCTCAAGCTGGGCGCGGGCATCGGCGCTGCTGCTGCGCGATTGGTTGCGCTCGATCTGGGTATCCAGGCCGGTGCGTACGCGCTCTATGGTGATCTTTTGCAGCGCGTCGCGCTGGTCGACGGTGCGCTGCAGGACATCTTGCAGCGCGTATTGCGCCGCCAGCTGGCTGTAGGCAGAGACGATCGAGGCGGTCAGCGCCAGGCGCGCTTCCTGCCCGCTGGCTTCGGCGGCCTTCTCGCTGGAGATGGCTTGCGCCAGCGCGGCATGGTTCTTGTTCCACAGGTCGAGTTCGTAGCCGATGTTGATCATCGCCTTCTTCTCGTTGAACCAGTTGCCGCCATACGGCTCGGGATAGATCGTGGTGTTGGAGAACTGGTTGCGGATCAGCGAGGCGTCGGCGGTGACCGTGGGCAGCAGTGGCGCGCCCTTGGCCTCGGCCATGGCGCTGGCGGCAGCGATGCGCGCCTGTGCCTGCTGCAGGTTGGGGCTGGAGGCCAGCGCTTCTTCGATCAGGGCATTGAGCTGCGGATCGCCGAACTGCTTGACCCAGTCGCTGCCGGGCCATTGGCCTGCGGTTTGCTGCTGTGGATCCGACAAGCTGCGCTGCGTGGCAAAATCGCTTGCCTGGGCAATGTGCTTGTCGCTGCCGATGCCGCTGAAACTGGCGCAGCCGGACAGGCCCAGCAGGCCGATCATGGCGACGCAAGCGGCGATCGCCCGCGGCCGGAAGGCGGGCGACATGGTGCGTTTCATAGAATTCTCCACGTTGAAATTTTGGCGATGCGAGTTTTTTGGGGATCTCGTTAATACGTTGCTGCGGGTTTGTCTCGCGTGGCGACGGCATTTCCGGATCGGGCGTCAGGGCAGGTCCGGCGGGGAAATCCGGTCACCTGCACACTGTTATGCGAGTCCGCTGCATCATGCCGCCGTGTGGCTGGCGAGTAAAAACTCATTTTTGTATTATACTCTGAGACACGAACAATAACTCATGTTGCGAATTCGCGTCGGAGAGCGGCGAATTCTTTACTGAAGCTGACAATGAAACTGCAACCTCGCAAAGAACCTCGCCAGGCACGTTCCCGGGCGATGGTCGACACTATCCTTGATGCCATGTCGCGCGTGCTGGTGGAGCGCGGCTATGCCAAGACCAATACCAACCTCGTGGCCGAGTCGGCCGGCATCAGTGTCGGTTCGCTGTACCAATACTTTCCCAACAAGGACGCGCTGATCTTCGCGCTGCGCGAACGCCATGTGACGCGCATGCTGGCGCTGTTCGAAGACGTGGCCGCGCACATCGACGGCGCCGGCTCGCTGAACAGCGATTTCGAGGCGCTGATCGATGCGCTGGTCGCGGCCCACCTGGTGGAGCCCGAACTCAACCGCATCCTGGAAGAAGAGTTTCCCGCCTATAACCTGCCGGTCTCCACCGAGATCCGCCAGCGTTTCTTCGACGCCATCCGCGGCGTGCTGGAAAAGCATCGCGGCAGCATCACCACACCCGACCTGGACGTGGCGACCTTCGTCCTGCAACGCATGCTCAAGGCGCTGATCAACGCCGTCGTGCTGACCGGCCCCGGCGGCCTCTCCGCAGGCAGCGTGCGCCCGGAAATCCTGCCCGCCGTGATCGGCTACCTGACCGCGCCGCGCAGCTAGTGTCCTGAGTTGCTAATTCGCTGCGGAAGATTGGCTCAATGCGCGCCATGCGTCGTTGCAAATCCTCGCGATAGTCCCGCTATCGCTGCGGTTTGCGCCTAGCCTGACGCGCATTGAGCCAATCTTCCTGATGCAACGAATTAGCAACTCA